>NZ_JADOUV010000006.1:0-241294 GCF_015751715.1 Arthrobacter sp. CAN_A6 | reverse complement strand
ACACAAAATGCGCGACAACCAGCCAATTCAACCAATCAAAAAACAATCGGTATCAACAAACTTGGCACACTATTGAGTTCTCAAACAACAGACACTATCGACACCAAACACAACCAAAACCGTCATGTCCTCGCTCCGAAGCAACTTTTCAATCCTACCCGCCCCGATCAGACTCTGCAAATCGGCTGATTCTCACCGTTCCCACTCGACATAGCGAATGGTGGAACATGATTTTTGTGATTGTCACCCGATCGAAGACTCGATCAGCGCGGAAGTCAACTCTAGCACCGCTCGAGCCTGGATGTAAAACGGCCGCCGGCCCCTCCTGAGAGGGAGACCGGCGGCCGGAGATCGAAGCCTGGAATCAGTTGGTCCGGGGTACCAGGTAGAGCACGCCGAGCGGGGGAACCCGAACGTCGCCGTAGGCGGGCTGCCCGTTGTGGGCTCCTTCCACTGCGGTCACGACACCCTGGTTACCCACCCCGGATCCGCCGTACTGCTCGGAATCCGTGTTGAGGGCTTCGGTCCATTCCCCTGCCCAGGGCAGGCCGACCCGGAATCCTTCGTGCGGTCCGCCGGCGAAGTTCGCGATGCACACCAGCGGGTTCCCCTGGTGATCCCACCGGATGAAGGAAAGCGTGTTGTGCTCGCCGTCGTTCTCATCGATCCACTGGAAGCCGGCGGGCTCGTTGTCCCGCGCGTACAGGGCAGGCGTTTCCCGGTAGACGCTGTTGAGCGATCGCACCAGCTCCTGGACGCCCTTGTGCGGCGGGGTGTCGCAGAGCCACCAGTCGAGCCCGTGCTGCTCGGCCCATTCGGATTCCTGCGCGAATTCGGAGCCCATGAAGATGAGCTGCTTGCCCGGGTGCGCCCACTGGAAAGCAAGGTAGGCGCGGACGTTGGCCAGCTGCTGCCAGCGGTCGCCGGGCATCTTGCGCAACAGTGATCCCTTGCCGTGCACGACCTCGTCGTGGCTGATGGGAAGGAGGAAATTCTCGGTGTAGGCGTACACCATCGAGAAGGTCGCCTTGCCATGGTGGTGCACACGGTTGATCGGCTCCTCGGCGATGTACTCGAGCGAGTCGTGCATCCAGCCCATGTTCCACTTGATACCGAAGCCGAGCCCGCCGGAGCTCGTGGGCCGGGTGACGCCGTCGAACGCCGTGGACTCCTCGGCGATCATCACGATGCCGGGCGCCCGCTTGTAGGCCGTGGCGTTCACTTCCTGCAGGAAGGAGATCGCTTCCAGGTTCTCGCGCCCGCCGAACTTGTTGGGCCTCCACTGGCCTTCCTCGCGCGAGTAGTCGAGATACAGCATCGACGCGACGGCATCCACCCGCAGTCCGTCGATGTGGAACTCCTCGAGCCAGTACAGGGCATTCGCCACGAGGAAGTTGCGCACCTCACGACGGCCGAAGTCGAAGATCAGCGTTCCCCAGTCCTGATGCTCGCCGAGGAACGGGTCGCCGTGCTCGTAGAGTGTGCCGCCGTCGAACTTGGCGAGTGCCCACTCATCCTTCGGGAAGTGAGCGGGTACCCAGTCCATGATGACGCCGATGCCGGCCTGGTGCAGCTTGTCGACCAGATACTTGAAGTCATCCGGACTGCCGAAGCGCGACGTCGGTGCGAAATAGGAAGTGACCTGGTAGCCCCAGGACCCCCCGAACGGGTGCTCCGCCACGGGCATGAGCTCGATATGCGTGAATCCCTGCCACGAGACGTACTCGACGAGCTGCTCAGCAAGCTCCCGGTACCCGAGACCCACGCGCCATGATCCGAGGTGAACCTCATAGACGCTCATGGGTCCGTTGTGCGGGTCCGTCGCCGCACGGGTTTCCATCCAGGCGGAATCCTCGAACTGGTAACGCGATTCCACGACACGGGAACCTGTCAGGGGAGGTACCTCGGTGCCCCGCGCCATCGGATCGGCCTTCTCACGCCATTGGCCGTCGCTACCGAGGATCTCGAACTTGTAGCACGACCCTGCGCCGGCGCCGGGCACGAAGAGCTCCCAGATGCCTGAGCTGCCGAGGGCGCGCATCGCGTTGACGGTGCCATCCCAGCCGTTGAAGTCGGCCTTGACCCGGATCGCCTGAGCGCTCGGTGCCCAGACGGCGAAGGACACTCCATGAATGTCGCCCAACACCGACGAGTAGTGGCGGACGTGCGCACCAAGCGCGGTCCACAGCGTTTCGTGGCGGCCCTCGCCGATGAGGTGCAGATCGACCTCACCAAGAGTCGGCAGGAACCGGTAGGGATCGTCCATCACCTGCGGCTCCCCGCCATAAGTGACCTCGAGCCGGTAATCGGGTGTGTGTCCCTGTACTTCAGCGGCAAGGGTTCCTACCCAGATGCCGTTGTGCTCATGTGCGAGCTCCACCCGTGCATCGCCCGTCACCACGGTGACCGACAAAGCGAGGGGTCGCAGCGTGCGGATCGTGACCAGGCCGCTTGCATCCACGTGCGCTCCAAGAACCGCATGCGGCTGATGGTACGAGCCCTCGGAGACACGCTGCAGAATGTTCTCGGCGACCGGGACCGGGCCACCCGAGGTTCCCGCCGGGGTGGCTGGAGTCCCCTGCGATGTTCCGGCGGCACCGGTTGCCTCAGGCCCGGCGTCCGCCGTCGGGCCCGAATCAGGGACGCTACCCGTCGAACTGCCGGCGGTGGGTTCCGCCGGTGCTTCAGCACCGACCGGTGCCGTTCCTTCAGCTCCGGCACCGAGCCCGCGGCGCACGTCACGCACCGGCCACTCGACCCAATCGGGGCGGTTACGCAGTTCGTACACCACCTCGTACAGGGCCTTGTCCAGCCAGAGCGCCTTGAACAACGGCGCCTCGGGATCGATATCGGCGCCGCTTTCCTCGGCGTACCCGGCCAGGAACGCACTGCGGGCGGATGCCGCCCACTGCTCCGTCTCCCGGGCGGCATCCGTTCCTTCGGCCGCGGGGCCGCGGGAGGCAGCTGCGTACTCGAGCGAACGCACCATCCCGACGACGTCACGCAGCGGCACATCGGGGAGGCTCCGCTCGGCGGTGGGGCGCAACGGCTCACCCTCGAAGTCGATGACGAGCCAGGATTCGTCAGGAGCCCGGAGTACCTGTCCCAGGTGAAGGTCGGCGTGGATGCGCTGCAGCGCCGGAAGGTCGGTCAGGGCGGCCACGTCCCTGAGCACCTGATCCACTTCGGCGTCGAGGGACCCGACGGCGTCGCGTGCCTCCCGCCACGCCCACTCGATGCGGCCCGCAAGCGCATCCTTGAATTCCGTCTCCTCGGCCTCGGACGCGGAACCGCTTCCGAAGGCCCCGCTGAGCTGCACGTGAATACGGGCAATGGCCCGCCCGAGCTCGTAGGACTCCTCCGTGAAGTCGGTGCCCGAGGATGCTGCAAGGGCGGCGATGCGCCAGGCGTCGATACTGCTCTCGACGTAGTCCCTGAGGACACTGACGTGACCCATGACGTGCTGGCCCGGCTCGGCGTGGGGCTGCTGCCATGTACCGGTAACCCAACCGTAGGTCGGCGGGACGTCGGTGGACCCGGCCGCCGTCAGCTGCGCGCTGACCTGCACATCGGGGCTTTCCCCGGTTGCGAGAACCCGGAAGAACTTCACGATCAGCGAGTTCTTCCCCGTGCCGACCACAACCGAAGTGTTCGACTGTTCGCCCTGGAGGACCTTGACCTTCGGTGCTTTCGCCCGGCTGCGCGGAGGCATGCCCTTCAGCGCCGTCGGGACGAGTCGACCGTCGGGAGTGGCCTTCTTCGAACGGATGAAGTTCACCCAGGCGGTGACGAAATCCGGATCATGGGTGGCGTCATACACCCAGCGCGTGCCCAGTTGCGGATGGTCCACCTGACCGATGAGGCCCGCCGCAGCAGCTTCCAGCGGCTCTTCGCGATAGCTCAGGGGAACACTGACGACGTCGGTGCGGTGCCCGGATTCCACGGCGAGGAAGTGGACCTCCAGTCCGGCCTCACCGTTCGGGCCGTCCAGCACGGTGCCGCCGACGACGGTCAGGGCGACGTCCCGTCCGCGGGCCGGGAACCAGCGCTGCGAGGGCAGCCATTCATTGAGGATTTCAGGAATGAAAGGTGTATGGGTCGCCATTATCTGATGGCCTCCGAGATCGGGATGACGGGAAGTGCTTCGGTGTGGGGAGATGAGCTATTGGAAGAAGCCGACCGCAGCCGGAGCCAGAAGAAGTCATGGCTGCCCAGTGTCAGGGTGAGGTCCCCCTCGGGGCCGAACGCCGGGAAGATCGCCCCGCCGAAGAGGTCCCGGAGCCCGCGGCCCGCGAACTCGGGCAGGTGCATCCTGGCGGCTACCGGGTGCTGGGAGAGGTTGAAGATGCATAGCACTACTTCAGGCTGCTCGTGCTCGGCATTCCCGTCCTTGACTTCGCGCAGGAACGCAAGCACTGCGTCCGACTCGGTGGGGACGTTGCGATACTCGCCCAGGCCGAATGCGGGGTGGGCACGCCGCACGGCGAGCATCTGGCGGACCCAGTGCAGGAGCGAACTCGAGGTCGCGAGCTGGGCCTCCACGTTGACGTGGCTGTAGTTGTAGACCAGCGACTGCACCACGGGCAGGTACAGCTTGCCCGGATCGGCCGTGGAGAACCCGGCGTTGCGGTCGGGGTTCCACTGCATCGGTGTCCTCGAGGCATCACGGTCCTCGAGCCAGATGTTGTCCCCCATGCCGATCTCGTCGCCGTAGTACAGGAAGGGACTTCCGGGCAGGGACAACAGCAACGCGTGGATGAGCTCGACCTCGGCGCGGGAGTTGTCGAGCAGCGGCGAGAGCCGGCGCCGGATACCCACGTTGGCACGCATCCTCGAATCCGGTGCGTACCAGCCGAGCATCGCTTCGCGTTCCTCGTTGGTCACCATCTCGAGGGTCAGCTCGTCGTGGTTCCGAAGGAACGTCCCCCACTGGGCTCCTGCCGGGATGGCTGGAGTGTCCTTCATCGTCTGGATGATCGGACCGGCCTTCTGGTCACGCAACGCGTAGAACAGGCGGGGCATGATGGGGAAGTGGAATGACATGTGGCATTCGGGGCCCTCCTCGTCACCGAAGTACTCGACAACCTCCTCGGGCATCTGGTTGGCCTCGGCGATGATGACACGGCCGGGATAGTTCTCGTCCACCATGGCACGCAGCCGCTTGAGGAACTCGTGCGTCTTCGGCAGATTCTCGCAGTTCGTTCCCTCCTCCTCGAAGAGGTAGGGAATCGCGTCGGCGCGGAACCCGTCGATACCCTGGTCCAGCCAGAACTTCACGACGTCGAAGATTGCCTCCTGGACCTTGGGGTTCTCGAAGTTGAGGTCCGGTTGGTGGCCGAAGAAGCGGTGCCAGAAGAATTGCCGCCGCACCGGGTCGAAGGTCCAGTTGGACTCCTCGGTGTCGACGAAGATGATCCGGGCGTCCTCATACTTCTCATCGGTGTCGCTCCACACATAGAAATCACCGTACGGACCTTCGGGGTCGCTCCGGGATTCCTGGAACCAGTGGTGCTGGTCGGAGGTGTGGTTCACCGGGAGGTCGATGATGACCCGGACACCGCGTGCGTGGGCCTCGGCGACGAGCCGCTTGAAGTCGCTCAGCGACCCGAATTCGTCGAGGACGTCGTAGTAGTCCGCGATGTCGTAGCCGCCGTCACGCAGCGGTGACTTGAAGAACGGCGGCAGCCACAGGCAGTCCACACCGAGCCACTGCAGGTAGTCCATCCGTTCGATGAGGCCCGAGAAGTCTCCGGAACCGTCACCATTGGCGTCCGCGAACCCGCGGACCAGCACTTCATAGAAAACGGCCTTCCGGTACCAGTGCGGGTCGTGGGCAAGCCCGGGTGCGTTCAGCTGGAAGGGATTGGGCACTAGCGCTGCCTCCTGACAGAAAGGATGTGAGCTGGTTCCACATGGGCATCCAGCCGAACGTAATTATTCTCGCCCCAGGCGAAGCTCTGGCCGCTCACGAGGTCGTCCACCCAGAACGTGCCGTCCTCGTTGCGGTCCGCAGCATCGATCGAAAGCGCGCCCAGATTGAGGAAGACGGTACTTTCCCTCGTGCTGTGGGGATCAAGGTTCACGACGACGATGATGGTGTCCTTGCCCTCGGCGGTTTCCTTGTGCTTCGAGAACGCGACGGTCGCGGAATCGCTGCTCGGGTGGAGGATCAGGTTCTCGAGGTCACCGAGAGCGGGATGCGAGCGCCGGATGGCGTTGAGGCGGCTGATGTACGGAGCCAGCGACCGGCCTTCCGCCTCGGCCGCCGCGTAGTCGCGGGGCCGGTACTGGAACTTCTCGTTGTCGATGTACTCTTCGGCACCGGGCCGCGCCACGTGCTCGAACAGCTCGTAGCCCGAGTACACGCCCCACATCGGGCTGGCCATCGAGGCAAGCACTGCCCGGATCTTGAAGGCGGCAGGTCCGCCGTACTGGAGGAATTCGGTGAGGATGTCCGGCGTGTTGACGAAGAAGTTCGGCCGGAAGTAGGCGGGTGAGACATGGCTGATCTCGGTGAAGTACTCCTCGATCTCCGTCTTCGTATTGCGCCAGGTGAAGTAGGTATAGGACTGCTGGAAGCCGGCGCGGCCCAACGCATGCATCATCGGAGGACGCGTGAACGCCTCGGCGAGGAAGATGACGTCGGGGTGCTTCTTGTTGACCTTGGCGATCAGCCATTCCCAGAACTGCACCGGCTTGGTGTGCGGGTTGTCCACGCGGAAGACCTTCACGCCGTGCTCGATCCACATCAGCACGATACGTAGGATCTCCTTCGAGATGCCCTTCGGGTCGTTGTCGAAGTTGATGGGATAGATGTCCTGGTACTTCTTGGGAGGATTCTCAGCGTAGGCGATCGAGCCGTCCACCCGGGTGGTGAACCACTCGGGATGCGAGGTGACCCATGGATGGTCCGGAGCTGCCTGGAGCGCGAAGTCGAGCGCCACCTCGAGGTTCAGCTCGGCGGCCCGTGCGACGAAAGCGTCGAAGTCCTCGAAGGTCCCGAGGTCGGGGTGGATGGCATCGTGGCCGCCGGCCTCGGATCCGATGGCCCAGGGAGATCCTGGATCCCCGGGACCCGCGGTCAGTGTGTTGTTCGGACCCTTGCGGTGGGTACGTCCGATCGGGTGGATCGGGGGCAGATAGACGACGTCGAACCCCATGGCGGCGACTGCGTCCAGGCGCTTCGCCGCAGTCCGAAAGTTGCCCGAGGTCCATTCCCCGGCTTCGGGGTTGTAGACGGCGCCTTCCGAACGTGGAAAGAACTCGTACCAGGCTCCGCGCCCGGCGAGCTCGCGCTCCACCAGGATGGGGTAGGCAGGCGATGCAGTGACCATGGAGCGTACGGGCTTCCGTCGGATGGCCTCCAGCACCTGAAGCGTGGCACCGGCAGCCAGCCGGTCCTCGACGCTGCGCGAAGTGTCGGCGAGCGCCGCCGCCGTGCGGCGGAAGAGTGCTGCGTCCTTCGCCGTCCGCTCCTCAGCTGCCCTCGTGAAGAGGGCGACGCCCTCGGCGAGCATGAGGTCGACGTCCACTCCTGCGGCGATCTTGATCGACGCGTCGTGCTCCCACGTCCCGTAGAGATCCGACCAGCCCTCGATGGTGAAGGTGTGGAGTCCGCGCGCTGCCGGGCGGAGCCGGCCTTCCCACCGGTCCAGCCCGGCGCCGACGGCGGTGAGCCGGATGCGCTGGACTTCCTTGCCGCGCGGGTCGTACAGGACGGCAGAGACACCGAGCTGGTCATGGCCCTCGCGGAACACCGTCGCACCTACAGTGATGTCGGAATCCGGGATCGCCTTCGAGGGGAACCTGCCGTCCTCGATCACGGGGGCTACGGCGGTGATAGGGATGCGGCCGAAGCGCAGCCCCTCGGGGTAGGGGACATTGCGGGGCTGCTCACTCGAAATCGTCACGCACCTGACGTTAGCGAGTATTCAGCGGAATTGCTAAGGGGGCTTCCCGTAACATAGGGATTAACTGGGCGATTTACGTAAGCGGTTGCGTTGGCCTTACCCAACAACTGGAACAACTGCGCTAGCGTAAATCCCGTGAAGGCAATCCGCAGATTTACAGTCCGTACCGTCCTCCCCGAGAGCATCGCCCCCCTGGGCAAGCTCGCCGGCAACCTGCGATGGTCGTGGCACCTGCCGACCTCGCGCCTCTTCGAGGACATCGACCCCGCCGCATGGGCAGCCAGCGGCCATGATCCGGTGTCGTTCCTCGGCTCGGTGACGCGTGAACAGCTGCGCCAGCTGGCGGCCGACAAGCAGCTCGTCCAGCGGATCCAGGACCTGGGTGCTGATCTCGACAACTACCTCAGCGAGCCCCGCTGGTACCAGTCACTCGGTGACGATGCACCCCGCTCGATCGCCTACTTCTCCCCCGAGTACGGCATCAGCGCCGTACTGCCGCAGTACTCCGGCGGCCTCGGCATCCTTGCCGGCGACCACCTGAAATCGGCCTCCGACCTCGGAGTGCCGCTCATCGGCGTCGGCCTGCTGTACCAGGCGGGCTACTTCAAGCAGTCACTGTCCCGTGACGCCTGGCAGCAGGAGACCTATCCGGTCCTCGATCCCGACGGCCTGCCGCTGACCCTGCTCCGCGAGGAGGACGGCAGCGCAGCGAAGGTCGTCCTTCCGCTCCCCAACGGCCGGCAGCTGTCCGCCCACATCTGGCGCGCCGACGTCGGCCGCGTACCACTGCTCCTGCTCGACTCGAACGTGGCAGGCAACGACGAAGCCGCACGCAACGTCACCGACCGCCTGTACGGCGGGGGCGGAGACCAGCGCCTGCAGCAGGAGCTGCTGCTCGGCATGGGCGGCGTCAAGGCGCTCCGGATCTTCGAGCGGCTCACCGGAACGCCCGCCCCCGAGGTGTTCCACACCAACGAGGGACACGCCGGTTTCCTGGGCATCGAACGGATCCGTGAACTGATGGATCCCTCCAGCGAATCCCCCATGAGCTGGGAGGAAGCCCTGACGGCGGGAAGGGCTTCCACCGTCTTCACCACGCACACCCCGGTCCCCGCGGGAATCGACCGCTTCGACTGCACCCAGATCGAGCACTTCTTCAATGCCGGCCTCGCCCACTCGGTCCCCACGGACAAGGTTCTCGCACTCGGTGCAGAGAACTACGCCGACGGGGATCCGGCCAAGTTCAACATGGCGGTGATGGGCCTCCGCCTGGCCCAGCGTGCCAACGGCGTGGCGAAGCTGCACGGCGAGGTGTCCCGCGGCATGTTCTCGGGACTCTGGCCGGGATTCGACACACGCGAGGTGCCGATCACCTCGGTGACCAACGGTGTTCATGTTCCCTCCTGGGTCGACCCGCAGATCGTCGACTTCGCGCGGAAGAACTTCGGTGCCGAGTCGATCCTCGACCCGAAATGGTCCCGCGTGTACGACGTCGCCGACCCCGAGATCTGGGCGCTGCGCCGTAGCCTCCGCTCGAACCTCGTGGCCGACGTCCGGCGTCGCCTGCGCGCCTCCTGGAAAACGCGTGGCGCAGCCGACGCCGAGCTCGCGTGGACCGATTCCGTGCTCGACCCGGATGTCCTGACCATCGGTTTCGCCCGCCGCGTGCCCACCTACAAGCGCCTGACGCTCATGCTCCGGGACCCCGCGCGCCTGAAGGCACTGCTGCTCCATGCCGAGCACCCGATCCAGCTGGTGATCGCCGGGAAGTCGCACCCCGCGGACGAGCAGGGCAAGCGGATGATCCAGGACCTGGTCCGTTTCACCGACGACCCGGCCGTGCGCCACCGCATCGTGTTCCTGCCGAACTACGACATCGCGATGGCCCGTACGCTCTTCCCGGGCTGCGACGTGTGGCTCAACAACCCGCTGCGTCCCCTTGAGGCCTGCGGAACCTCGGGCATGAAGTCGGCCATCAACGGCGGCCTCAACCTTTCGGTGCTCGATGGCTGGTGGGACGAGATGTACGACGGCGACAACGGGTGGGCCATCCCCACTGCCGACAACGGCGCGTCGGCGGACGAGCGCGACGACATCGAGGCCGCAGCCCTCTACGACCTGCTCGAAACGCAGGTCGGCCCCAGGTTCTACGGATCGGTCCCCGCCATGGGAGCCGGCGCCGCAGGGCCTTCGGAGCCGTCACCCGACCGCATCCCCCACCAGTGGATCGCCATGATCAAGCACACCATGGCCACCCTCGGGCCCGCTGTTTCGGCCGAGCGCATGCTGCAGGACTACGTGGGGCAGCTGTACCAGCCGGCGTGGCGGGCCGGACGCGACGCCGTCGCCGACTCCTACGCCCTGGCGAAGCGCACTGCCGCCTGGCGTTCAAGGATCCAGGGCGGCTGGTCGGCAGTGCAGGTGGAGCACGTCGATTCGGTGGGCGTAACGGAAGATCCCCAGATCGGTGACTCCCTGACCGTCAACGCCTACGTGGCGCTCGGCAACCTGGACCCCGACGACGTCGCCGTCGAGGTTGCGTTCGGGCGGGCGTCGGACAACGACGAACTCGACAGCGTGGCGCTGGAGGATCTGGGCGTCGCCGAGAACCTTGGAAGCGGCCGCTACCTGTTCACGGGCGGAATCACGATCGATCACTCCGGCTCCTTCGGCTACACCGTACGGGTGCTGCCCAGGCACTCGACCCTGGTGTCGAAGGCGGAACTCGGCCTCGTCGTCAACGCCTGACCGGGCCTCCGGAGCAATCCGGCCGCCCGGCCCACCCGGTCAGCAGCGGTAGATGCTGACCGAGTTGGCTGCAACGGAGTCCGCCTCGCCCGAGAGCAGGCGGGCTCCGTTGCGTTTCATCGCCGGATCGGCGGAGTCGAAGGTGCGCTCGAACCACCGGGGCTGGGCGTCGTCGATCCCCTGGTTCTGGAGGATCCAGGCGGCCGGAAGATGGATCCTCTGGTCCTCGAGGGATCCGTTCATCACCACCAGCCCGTTCACCGTTCCGCCGTGTGACCCCAGCAGGAACTGCACGGTGCGGGTGGCCGGGTTGTCCCACTCCCCCGGGGTCATGGGCAGTCCGGCAGCGCTGAACCACAGGAGCGTGGAGCTGTCGCGGCGGGCCGGAAAGCTTGCCGGGAGCCCGGCGAGGAAGTCGCGCCGGATCGTCAGCAGCGTCCGGGTGGCCTCGAGCATCCGTCTTGCTGCCGCGTCCTGCGGCCAGTGCACCCACGCAAGCTCGTTGTCCTGGCAGTAGGCGTTGTTGTTGCCCCGCTGGGTCCGGCCGAACTCGTCCCCCGCGGTGATCATCGGGACGCCCAGCGAGACCAGCAGTGAGGCCATCAGGTTGCGGGCGGTCTGCTCGCGCGCGGCGATGATGCCCTCGTCCTCCGACCGCCCTTCCGCTCCGTGGTTGTAGCTGCGGTTATCGCTGTGCCCGTCACGGTTGCCTTCGCCGTTGTCCTCGTTGTGTTTGCGGTCGTACATGGTGAGGTCCGCCAGCGTGAAGCCGTCGTGTGCCGTCACGAAGTTGAGGGAGGCCAGGGGACTCCGGCCGGAGCGCGCAAAGGTATCGGTAGAGCCGGCGAGGCGTCCCGCCAATTGCCCGGGCGAGGACCCCCGCCCTCCAGCGCGGAGCGCCGCATGGTCCCGCAACCAGAAGTCCTTGACGGTGTCGCGGAAGCCGTCGTTCCAGTCCGCCCAGCCGTGCGGGAAGTTCCCGGTCTGCCAGCCTCCCATGCCGATATCCCAGGGCTCGGCGATGAGTTTGACGCCGCGCAGTGCCCGTGAGGCCCCCGCCGCCACGAGGAAGGGGTGGCGCGGGGTGAAGGTGTTCGATTCGTCGCGGCACAGGGTGACGGCGAGGTCGAACCGGAAGCCGTCGATCTGGAACTCCTCCGCCCAGTAGCGGAGCGAGTCGAGGGCGAATTCGACCACCTTGGTCTTCGAGAAGTCGAGGGAGTTGCCGCAGCCCGTGGTGTCGACGTACCGGCCGGCGTCGTCGTGCCGGTAGTAGTCCCGGTCCCCCAGTCCCCGCCAGCACAGCGCGGGGCGGCCCTGCGGGCCTTCGGCGGTGTGGTTGTACACGACGTCCAGGATCACTTCGAGGCCCGCCTCGTGGAGCTGCTTCACCATGCCCTTGAACTCCGCGATGACGGCTTCCGGGCCGGCGGCCCGGGCCTGCTTCGTGGCATAGCCGGAGTGGGCTGCGAAGAAGCCCAGCGTGTTGTAGCCCCAGTAGTTGGTCAGGCCGAGCGGTTCGAGGTGGGGCTCGTCGATGTGGAAGTGGACCGGCAGCAGTTCCACCGCCGTGATGCCGAGTTCCTTCAGGTACCCGACCATGGCGGGATGGGCGAGGCCCGCATAGGTTCCCCGCAGGTTCTCGGGCACCCCTGGGTGCAGCTGCGTCAGTCCCTTGACATGGGCCTCGTACACCACGGTGTCCCGCCAGGGCGTGCGCGGACGCTCGGAGGTACCCCAGTCGAAGGAGTGCTCCACGAACACCGAGAAATACGCCGGGCTCGATGCGGCGTCGTCGACTTCGATCGCGCGCCCATAGGGATCGAGCAGGAGCTGCGACGTCCCCGGAGCCCCGGGAAGGGCCTCACCGGTGGGCCAGAACGCGTAGGAGGCACCCTGCGCAATGGGTCCGATCACCCCGTGGTGCACCCCGCCGTCGAGGCCCGGAAGGGTCTCGGACGTCCAGCCGCCGGTGGGGCTCTGGTAGTGGACGTCGATCGACGGTATGGAGGGCGCCCACACTGCGGCGTTCGCGTGGGCGTCATCAGCCCATCGACCCCTCAACCGGTGAAGGCCGAGGGGGAACTCACTCGAGGAATGGGCTGCCTGTCCCTGCGCGCTGATGGGTTGCACCGTTCCGGTGCTCAGGAAGAGCGCTGGCGGGACACCTCGTACAGCGTGATTCCCACCGCCATCGACGCATTGAGGGACTCCATGGCGGAGTCGATCGGAATGGAGACGATCTGGTCGCAGTTCTCCCGCACCAGGCGGGAGAGCCCCTTGCCCTCCGACCCCACGACGATGCAGATCGGGTCGCTGGACAGGGTCAGGTCCGGAAGTGAGACGTCGCCGTCGCCGTCGAGACCGAGAACGAAGATACCCTTCTGCTTGAAGGTCTTCAGGGCGGAGTTCAGGTTGCCGACGCGTGCTACCGGTACGCGGACGGCTGCCCCGGCGCTCGTTTTCCAGGCGGACGCCGTCACGCCCACCGACCGGCGCTCGGGAACGATGACGCCGTGCGCGCTGAACGCGGAGGCGGAGCGGATGATCGCACCGAGGTTCCTCGGGTCGGTGATGCCGTCGAGGGCGATGAAGAGCGGCGCGTTGGAGATGTGGCCACGCTTGAACTTGTCCAGGGTGTCGTCGGCGAGGTCGAGGGCGTCGGCGTACTCGTAGGGTGGAATCTGGAGCATGAGGCCCTGGTGCACGGCACCATCGGTCATCCGGTCGAGTTCCGGCTTCCCCGTTTCCATCACCGGGATGCCCCGCTCGGTCGCCATTTTGAGCGACTCCCGTACGCGGTCGTCCATCTCGATGCGGATCGCCACGTGGAGGGTCTTGGCGGGAATGCCTGCGCGCAGGGCCTCGACCACCGAGTTGCGGCCGGTGACGATCTCCTCGGCCGCCTTGCCCTTGGTCCGCCCGGTGCCGGCGCTCTTCCCACCGCGCTTCGCCGCTGACCGGTCGGCCAGCTCCTTGTTCTTGTACGCCTGGTGATAGGGGCGGTCCTCCGCCTTCGGCGTCGGGCCCTTACCTTCGAGCGACTTGCGTCCATGGCCGCCGGTGCCGATGGTGGGCCCCTTTTTCAACTTGCGCACTGCGCCTGGACGTCCGTGACTGGCCATGGAAAAACACCTTTAAATAGAAGAAGAATCTTCCCCAGTTTACGCGGAAGCGCGACGGCGCCGGATACGCGCCGCTCCGCACCCGGTCAGGGCGCTTCCAACCGCCACGTCGCTCCGGCAGCCGAGTCCTCCACGGTGACCCCGGCTGCGGCCAGGGCATCCCGGATGGCGTCGGCCCGGGACCAGTCCCTTGCGGCACGCGCCTCATCCCGCTGCGTGAGCTGGGAACGGACCAGGGAGTCGAGCGCGATGCCGGCGGCCGACTTCCCGGAGCCGGTAGCCTGCTGTGCGTCATCGAGCCCGAGAACCCTCGTCATGGCAAGGACAGCGGCCAGGGCAGCGCCGGCGTCGGCGTCGTTCCCGTCCGCCAGCGCGGTATTGCCCGCGCGGACGGTTCCGTGGAGCACGGCGAGCGCCTGCGGGACGTTGAGGTCGTCATCCATGGCCCTGCCGAACTCCTCGGGCAGGTGGGCCGCCGGGTCGGTTGCTCCCTCGGCCTCCCCCACCCTCGCGGATGCCTTCGCAAGAAAGCCGTCGATGCGCCCCACGGCTGCCGCGGCCTCCTCGAGGGAGGTGGGGCTGTAATCGAGCACCGAGCGGTAGTGGGCCTGTCCGAGGTAGTAGCGCACCACGCGTGGGCCCGCGACGGCGAGCATCTCCGCGGGGCTCACTGTGTTGCCGACGGATTTCGACATCTTCTCGCCCTGGTAGGTCACCATGCCGTTGTGCATCCAGAACCGGGCGAAAGGATGGCCCGCGGCCTGCGATTGGGCCATCTCGTTCTCGTGGTGCGGGAAGCGCAGGTCCAGCCCGCCGCCGTGGATGTCGAATTCGGGTCCGAGGTACTTAATCACCATCGCCGAGCATTCGAGGTGCCAGCCCGGCCGGCCGGTTCCCCATGGGCTGGGCCAGGATGCCGAGGGCGGGTCAGTGTCCTTCGAGCCCTTCCACAGCGCGAAGTCCCGCGGATCCCGCTTGCCGCGTGGACCGGCGTCGGGCGCGCCCTGCATGTCGTCGATGTTCTGGCGCGTGAGGGATCCGTAGGCAGGCCAGGACCGGACGTCGAAGTAGACGTCGCCGGAATCATCGAGGGCCGGGTAGGCGTGCCCGCGCTCGATCAGCTGCCCGATCAGGGCGTGCATCTCCGGGATGTGCCCTGTGGCGCGTGGCTCGTAGGTGGGCCGGCGCACCCCGAGGGCATCGTAGGCCTTGGTGAACTCGAGCTCGTACCGGTAGGCGAGGGCCCACCACGGCTCATCGGGCACCGTCGCCGGGTCCGCGTCGGCAGCGCCTGCCCCGAACGAGGCGAGGGATTTGGCCAGGATCTTGTCGTCGATGTCGGTCACGTTCCGGACGACCGTCACGCGGTGCCCCCTCGCTTCGAGCCAGCGCGTGAGCTGGTCGAAGGCGATCGCCGAACGGATGTGCCCGACGTGCGGCATGCCCTGCACCGTGGCGCCGCAGTAATAGAGGCTGGCCTTGCCCGGGATCAGGGGTGCGAAGTCGCGCACCTCGGCTTGGGCGGTGTCATAGAATCGCAGGCTCACCGCTCCAGATTACCCGGCGGCGGTCGCCACGGGTCTCCGGTTAGCTGCCCGGGCGCGGCCTGGACCGGACGACGACGGCGGTCGCCACCGCCGCGACGCCCTCCCCGCGGCCGGTGAGGCCGAGGCCGTCGGTCGTGGTCGCGGAGATGCTGACGGGAGCCTGCGCGGCGTCGGACAGGGTCGCCTCGGCCTCGGCGCGGCGGGGCGCGAATTTGGGACGGTTTCCGATGATCTGGACTGCGATGTTCCCGATGTCGAACCCCGCCTCGCGCACGATCGCGGCCGCCCGCTTCAGGAGGAGGGCGCCCGAGGCGCCGGCGTACTCTGGACGGTCGGTGCCGAAGTGCGTTCCGAGATCTCCCACTCCCGCCGCGGAGAACAGTGCGTCCGCTGCGGCGTGTGCAGCGGCGTCGCCGTCGGAGTGCCCGGAGAGTCCCCGCTCCCCGTCCCACAGCAGGCCGGCGAGCCACAGCGGCGCCGGGTCGCCGTCAGGTGCGTAGGCGTGGACGTCGACGCCGATGCCGGTGCGGGGAAGGTGCTCATGGTCGCTCAGGTACATGGTTCGGCCTTTCCGGGAGGAGGGAGGGAGTCTTTCCCGCGACCAGAGTCTCGGCGAGTGCCAGATCGAGAGGCGTGGTGACCTTGAAGGCCAGTGGATCGCCGTCCACCACCACCACGGGAACGCCCTGGAGCTCAACGAGCATGGCGTCATCGGTAATGGCCGGATCTGCCGCATCCGCCCGGTCATGGGCGCTGCGTAGGACTCCCGCGTCAAAGCCCTGGGGCGTCTGGACGATCCGGAGTTCGGCGCGGTCCGGTGTCCCCGCCACCTGCCCGTTGCGCACGATCTTCACGGTGTCGACCACGGGAAGCACGGGAATGACGGCGGTGGCGCCCTCGGACAGGCGGGATTCGACCCGCTGGAACACGTAGTCCGGGGTGAGCGCCCGCGCGGCGTCGTGCACCAGCACCCGGCTCACCGCGTCGCTGAGTCCGGTGAGCCCGGCTCGGACCGATGCCGCCCGGCTCGGCCCGCCGGGCACCGTCGTCACGCGGACCGCCCCGGACGCAGCCTGCGCCACCGCCGCGAGGGCGATGTCGTCTCCGGGGATGACCACCACGATCTCGTGCGCCACACCCGAGGCGAGGACGTTCGCCAGGGCGTGTTCAAGAAGGGTCACTCCCCCGCAGAGCACGCGGGCCTTCGGGATGCCGAAACCCAGCCGCTGCCCCGAGCCGGCAGCCACGAGGATGACTCCGTTCCGGGTTCCGCTTCCAGGCATTCCTGAAGAAGCAGTGTCGGCGGGGGTTTTCTCGGGCTGATGACGTGGCACGGCTTCACCCTACGGCAGGTTAAACGAAAAAGAGGGACCCCTTTCGGGGCCCCTCGAGAACGTTCAGGAAGCCAGAACTTCGTCGAGAACTACTGCAGCCTTCTCTTCGTCGGTCTTCTCGGCCAGTGCAAGTTCGGAAATCAGGATCTGCCGCGCTTTCGCGAGCATCCGCTTCTCCCCGGCGGACAAGCCGCGGTCGTGGTCGCGGCGCCAGAGGTCACGTACGACCTCGGCCACCTTGATGACGTCACCTGACGCAAGCTTCTCCAGGTTGGCCTTGTAACGGCGCGACCAGTTGGTGGGCTCTTCAGTGAATTCGGCCCGGAGGACATCGAACACATGCTCGAGGCCTTCCTTGCCCACTACGTCCCGAACCCCAACGAGGTCAACGTTTTCTGCTGGTACTTCTATTGTCAGGTCACCCTGTGCCACCTTGAGCTTGAGATACATCTTCTCTTCGCCCTTGATGACGCGCATCTTGATCTCTTCGATTTTCGCTGCGCCGTGGTGAGGATAAACAACTGTTTCGCCGACCTCAAAAACCATGTGGACTTTCCCCTTTCCCGCAGATCAGTTTATCACGGCAGCGACACGCCGAACCCGCGTTTTCGCAGGTCAGCAAGGGCAAACCAGCCGATTTAGCTACGATTCTCCTCTTGACGAAAGCGGTATCACCTGATTCAGGGGTTTCCGGGCGAACGAATCGACCCACGCGATCGTGGGCTTTGCCGATAGTCTGTTCCCAGAGGTCCTCACCGGATTCGTCAACCTGTCCCGACAGAAGAACCCCAGGAGTTTGTGCTGTGAAGAGTGCACCGAAGAACCGAGTGCAGCAGGCTGCTGCTGCCGGCGCCGTACTGGCCGTACTGGGGGTCACAGGCTGCACCGCCAACAATCTCCAGGCCACCACCATCCAGTACGCAGCGTCGGACGGCATCGTGAAGGACGTCGGCCCCATCGAGTTGCGCAACATCCTCGTCATCTCGTCGGAGGACGGCGAGCCCGGCAGGCTCCTCGGCACGGCTATCAACACCAGCGACTCTCCTGTGCAGCTCACCATCGAGGCGGAGAACGAAACCGCGGAGATCACCATCGAGGCCGACGAGAAGTGGGTCTTCGAGGACGAGGTGGACGACGACGGCACCCTCGCGGGCATTGCCGAAATCCCCGGCTCCCTGCTGGACCTGACCTTCACCGTCGAGTCCGAGACGGCGGAGTTCAACGTTCCGGTCCTTGACGGAACCCTCGAGGAATACCGCGAATACGTTCCCGGCGGGTTCACCCCTGAACCTCCGGAACCTGCGGTCACCGAGGAAGAAGAAGAGTCAGAGGGGACCTGATCCCTCAGGTCTCGTACTTGTAACCGAGCCCGCGCACCGTCACCAGGTAGCGCGGGTTCGACGGATCCGGTTCAATTTTCGTCCGTAGCCGTTTGACGTGCACGTCGAGCGTCTTGGTGTCCCCCACATAGTCCGAACCCCACACGCGGTCGATCAGTTGGCCCCGTGTCAGGACCCGCCCCGAGTTCCGCAGAAGCATCTCCAGCAGTTCGAACTCCTTGAGCGGCAGGGCGATCTGCACGCCGCCGACGCTGACCACATGGCGCTCGATGTCCATCCGCACCGGCCCGGCCTCGACGGTGTTCGGGACGAGTTCCTCGGGTTCCCCCTGCCGCCGCAGCACTGCGCGGACGCGGGCTACGAGCTCCCGCGAGGAGTAGGGCTTCGTCACGTAGTCGTCGGCGCCCAGTTCGAGGCCCACCACCTTGTCGATCTCGGAGTCCTTGGCGGTCAGCATGATGACGGGGACGCTGGAGCGCTGCCTCAGCTGCCTGCAGACCTCGGTTCCGGACAGCCCCGGAAGCTGCAGGTCGAGCAGGACGAGGTCCGCTCCTGCGCGGTCGAACTCGGCGACGGCGTCGATCCCATTGTCCACCACAGCAACCTCGAAACCCTCCTTGCCGAGCAGGTAGGACAGCGGGTCGCTGAAGGATTCCTCGTCTTCGACAATCAGAATGCGGGTCAAGCGCGGACTCCCTGTTCCTGGGCGCTGCTTCCGCCCTTTTTGGTTGGTTTGGGTACTGTCGCCGCCGGGCGGACCGGTGGCGGAGCGGTGTCGTCGTCGCCGGCTTCCATCTCGGGCAGCCGCACGGTGAAGGTGCTGCCCTGTCCCGCCTGCGACCACACCGTCACCTCGCCGCCGTGGTTGGAGACGACGTGCTTGACGATGCTGAGGCCGAGGCCGGTCCCGCCCGTCTGCCGGGAGCGGGCGGCGTCGATGCGGTAGAACCGCTCGAAAATCCGCTCCTGCTCCTCGGGAGTGATCCCCGTGCCCTGGTCGGTGACGGAGACCTGCACCAGGCCGTCGCGGGAACGCAGCCCCACTCCTACCCTGGTGCCCTCCGGCGAATAGCGGATGGCGTTGTCGATGAGGTTGCGGAACGCCGTCATCAACAGGTCCGGGTCCCCGAACACCGGCAGCGCCACCGACCCGCCGACCACGATGTCGATCCGCTTGCTCTCCGCGGGCAGTTTGTTGCGGTCCACGGCCTCCGCGATCACCGTATTGATGTTGACGGGCTTGCCCCGGCGCACCACGTCGGCCCCCTGCAGGCGGGACAGCTCGATGATGTCCTGAACGAGGGCCGAGAGCCGCGCGGACTCCTTGTGCATGCGCTGGGCGAACCGCCGCACCGCCACCTCGTCCTCCGCAGCTTCGTGGATGGTTTCAGCGAGCAGCGAGATGGCACCCACTGGTGTCTTCAGCTCGTGGGACACATTGGCGACGAAATCGTTCCGGATCTCCTCGGTACGCGTGATCTCGGTGCGGTCGTCGGCGAGGATCAGGATGTATTCGGTTCCGAGGGCCGCCACCCGCACCTGGATCACGATGCTGCCCTGGCCGAGGGGGCCGCGCGGCAGTTCCAGCTGCTCCTGCTCGATCACGCCGTCGCGCCTCACGCGCGAGGTCAGGGCGAGGAGTTCCGCGTGGACCACGGTATGCCCGCGCACCAGGCCGAACGCGTAGGCCGCCGGGCTGGCACGGACCACGCCATCGATTGCGTCCACGATCACGTAGGCCCGGCCGATGATCGAGAGAACCTCAGCGGCGCCGTCGGGCAGCACCGGCTCGTCCTCATAGAGGAGCTGGCTCCGCTGGGTTTCACTCGTGCGGTACGCCAGCATGCCGAAGACACCGAGCGCTAGGCCGACGAGCCCGGCGGTCAGGCTAAGGAATACGAAATCCACGTTCCCAGCTTATGCGCTGGCGTTCCCGCCCGGACCTGATCCGGTGGCAATAGGCAAGGGGTTCAACTAACGTTCACTAGAAGCTGTGCAATAGTTCATGCTCGCCTGAGATTGTCGTGGACGGAACTGTGCACGCAGTTGAACTATCACTTCAACGGAAAGGACGCCCACGTGCGTAAGGTTTTCCAGGCCGAACTCCACCAGATCGGCGAGGAACTGATCGAGATCTCGAAGCTCGTATCGGAGGCGATCCAGAGGGCCGACAGTGCTTTCAGGGGTGCCGACACCGAGCTGGCGCAGGAAGTGATCGCTGCGGACGCCCGCATCGATTTCCTGCAGAACGCCCTCGATGAACGCGCGATCGACGTCCTGGCCCTGCAGGGCCCGGTGGCGAGTGACCTGCGGATGATCGTCGGGGCGCTGCGGATGAGCGCTTCCCTCGAGCGCATGGGGGACCTCGCACGACACATCGCCCAGCTGGCCAGACTGCGTTTCCCCGCCAACGTGGTCCCGGAGCGCATCCGCCCCATCTTCGACGAACTCGCCGACCTCGACTTCCAGATCGCGACGAAGGTCACCGAACTCCTCGAGACCCGCAACCTCGAACTGAACAGCGAGATCAACGCCGCGAACGCCCGCGTCAATGAGCTGCACGCGAGCGTCTTCCGGGCCATCGCCTCGGAGGACTGGAACGAGTCCGCCCCCACCGCGGTCGATATCACCCTCGCGAGCCGGTACTTCGAACGTTTCGCCGACCATGGCGTGTCGGTATCCCGCAAGGTCACCTACCTCGTGACCGGCGAGTGGCACCCGAGTGCTCCGCTGACCTAGCGGCTTCTTCACCTACGACGACGACGGCGGCCTTCCGGGGCCGCCGTCGTCGTATGTGATTTGCCGTTCTCTGCTGGTGGCCGTCTACTGCTAGTGCTTGCCCTGGTTCGCGACTGCTTTGATCGATGCTGCGGCGGCCTCGACGTCGAGGTAGGTGCCGCCGGCCTTGACCGGCACCAGGTTCTCATCCAGTTCGTACACCAGTGGGATGCCGGTGGGGATGTTCAGTGCGGCGATATCGGCGTCGCTGATGCCGTCGAGGTGCTTCACGAGGGCGCGCAGCGAGTTGCCGTGTGCCGCGATCATCACCGTCCTGCCGGCCCTGAGGTCCTCGGTGATGTCCGATTCCCAGTACGGCAGGAAACGCTCGAGGACGTCCTTGAGGCACTCGGTGCGGGGCAGGGCCTCGCCGAGGTCGGCGTAGCGGGAATCATTCGCCTGGGAGTATTCGCTCGAGTCATCGAGGGGCGGCGGCGGGGTGTCGTAGGACCTGCGCCATTCCATGAACTGTTCCTCGCCGAACTCGGCCAGCGTCTGCGCCTTGTCCTTGCCCTGCAGCGCTCCGTAGTGGCGCTCATTCAGGCGCCAACTGCGCTTGACGTCGATCCAGGTGCGGTCCGCAGCCTCGAGGGCCAGGTTGGCCGTGATGGTGGCCCGCTTCTGGCGCGAGGTGTAGACGACGTCGGGGAGGATCCCGGCCTCCACCAGCAGGTGCCCGCCGCGGGTGGCTTCCTCCCTTCCCTTGGCCGTCAGGGCCACGTCCACCCAGCCGGTGAAAAGGTTCTTTTCGTTCCACTCACTTTGCCCGTGGCGCAGCAGAATCAATTTGTAGGAAGTCATGGTTCCCAGTCTGCCGCATCGATGCTTCCCAGGCATCTGTGAACGCACTGTTACCAGTAACCTTGGACGGTGCCGCAGGTCAGACGCAGTCCCCAGTCGGTGGGCAGTATTACGCGTGGAACCACCAACCCCAACCGGCTGCGGCGTGTGGACCGCTGGCTCGCCGGTCCGCAGGCCGTGCGTCTCCGGGCCGCACACGATCCCCTCGTGGTGGACCTGGGCTACGGAGCGGCGCCTGTCACCGCCGTCGAGCTCTTCGAACGGCTGTCCCGCGTGCGGGAGGACATCGAGCTCATCGGCATCGAGATCGACCCCCTGCGGGTGCAGGCCGCCCTTCCGCTCTCACGGGACCGTTTGAGCTTCCGGCAGGGTGGATTCGAGCTGCCGCTGGCCGGCCGGCGGCCCGTCTTCGTGCGGGCCTTCAATGTGCTGCGGCAATACGGTGAGGACGAGTACGAAGCTCATTGGGAACAGGTGCAGGGTGCGCTCGCGCCGGAGGGACTCTTCATCGACGGTACGTGCGACGAGATCGGGCGGCGGGCGACGTGGGTCGCGCTGGATCCGTCCGGGCCGGTGTCCTTCAGCATCTCGATGCGCTTCGGCGCCTTCGCGCTGCCGTCCGACGTGGCGGAACGCCTTCCCAAGGCCCTGATCCACCGTAATATTCCGGGCGAGAGGGTGCATGGATTCCTGGCGGCGATGGACAAGGCCTGGCTCGACGCCGCGCCCCTGTCCCCGTTCGGGAACCGGCAGCGTTGGAATGCGATGTGCGCCGCCCTGAAGGACGCCGGGTGGCCGCTGCTCGATTCGCCGTCGCGCTGGAGGCTCGGCGAGATCACGGTGGGCTGGAACGCGGTGCGGCCCGGCGATTCCGCCTAGCTCGTTCTCGCGGGGGCTTTCTACAGGGAGCTTCTTACAGGGCGCCCCACCGCCTCGCCTTTATCGGCGCGCTGTTACCACGGCCCGTACGGGCCGTAGTTGCCCCCGCGGCCGGCCGTCTCGCTGACGGCGGGCTTGACGTCCGCGAGGTACACGCTTGCCGCGACGACGGCGACCAGCTGGAACAGGTTGAAGCCGCCGCCCCCACCCAGGCCGCCGAGCGCCGATAGAAGACCCACCAGGAGCGCGCCGCCGGTCAGTGCCAGCCAGAAGCCCTTCGTGCGCTTGGAGGCGGCTTCGAACGACGCCGATTTGCGGCGGGCACAGTCGGTGAAGGCCCAGACCTCGATCGCCAGGGCGACGAAGCCCAGCGCGAGGTAGAGGTAACTCTGGATGGAATAGACGATCAGCACGGAATCAGCTTAGCTGTCCGGCTGACGTGAGGGCACCATCGAGGTCCCGCCAGAGGTCCTCGACGTTCTCGATGCCCACCGACAGCCGCACCAGGTCCGCGGGAACGGTGACCGGCTCAGCCGGCTGGCGGCGTCGTCGTTCGATGAGCGACTCGACCCCACCCAGGGAGGTTGCCGGGAGCCAGAGGCGCACCGCGTCGACCAGGGCGTCGGCGGCGGCAAGGCCGCCGGTCAGCTCGATGCTGACGATGCCCCCGAAGCCGTTCAGCTGTTCCCTGGCACGCTGGTGCCCGGGATCCTGCGGAAGCCCTGGGTAACGGACGCGGGCGACGGCGGGGTGCCCTGCGAGCCGCTCGGCGAGGATCGCGGCGTTGGACTGGCTGCGTTCCATGCGAAGGGCGAGGGTCCGCAGGCCGCGAAGCGCGAGCCACACCTCGAACGGACCGGCGATGGCGCCGCGGAGGGTCCGGTGGGCCAGCAGCGTGGCGCGGAGGGCGGCATCGGAGGTGACGAGCGCACCGAGGACGACGTCGGAGTGTCCCGCGAGCCACTTGGTGACCGAATGCAGCACCACGTCCACGCCGTCCTCGAGCGGTCGGCTGATGATCGGCGTATTGAAGGTGTTGTCGGCGACGATGAGTGCGCCGGCGGCGTGGGCGGCCCTGGTAAGAACTGCCATTTCGGCGACTTCGAGCATCGGGTTCGTCGGACTTTCGAGCCACAGCATCAGCTGCTCGCCCTTGAGGTCCTCGATCTCGGCGAGGACGGCTGCGGTGTCGGCGATGTCCACGGTCCGCAGGGCGAAGCGTCCGAGCTGCGCTTCCGCCTGCGCAAGGCTCAGGGAACCGGCATAGGCATGCTTCGGCATGATGACGACGCCGCCCGTCGGGACCAGGGACAGGGCTGCGGCGGCTGCCCCGAGGCCGGAACTGAAGACCAGCGCGGGGTGATCGGCTCCTTCGAGCCGGCCGAGCGCCTCCTCGAAGGGGTCCCAGGCGGGGTTCGACATGCGCCCGTACACGCGGTCGCCCGGTTCCGGGACGCGGGTGCCGAGGAAGGTGGAGGAGAGGACGATCGGCGGGTTCACTGGTGCATCGTGTTCCCGGAGGGGGCGGCCCGCGGCAACCACGAGGGTGTCCGGGGCCAGGGGCATGTCCTCAGCGGAATGGCTCATTGGATCAGGGTAGTTGGCGGGGCTCGTGTCCGGGAATTACGACGCTCACCGAAGGAAGCGGGCTTCGCGCATCCGTCAGGCGGGTACTGTCCGCAGCACTCGGTAGGCTTGAAGGGTGACTTCCGAGAAACCCTCCGGCCTGCCCGGGCTCTTCGTCGCCTTCGAGGGCGGCGACGGCGCCGGAAAATCCACCCAGGCCTCCCTCCTGTGCGAAGCACTGGGGGCCGCGGGCATTCCGGTACTGCGTACCCGCGAGCCGGGTGGGACACCGGTGGGCGAAAAGCTCCGCAGCCTCGTCCTCGAACACGGCCAGGGTGAGATCGACGCGCGCACCGAGGCCCTCCTCTTCGCGGCCTCACGGGCCGCCCACGTGGCGCAGGTGATCCTGCCCGCACTGGCGCGCGGCGACGTCGTCGTCTGTGACCGCTATGTTGATTCCTCGGTCGCCTACCAGGGTGCGGGGCGCGAGCTCGGGGCACAGGCCGTCCTCGACGTGAACCGATGGGCCGTGGATGGGCTGCACCCCGACCTGACGGTCCTGCTCGACGTGGAGCCGGCTGAGGGACGCAGCCGACGCACGGCGCAGGACACCCCCGAGGACCGCCTGGAATCCGAACCTGATCCCTTCCACGAGCGCATCCGGGCGCAGTTCCTCGAGCTCGCAGGAAAAAGCCCGGACCGTTATCTGGTGCTGCCCGCCGGCGGCGTCAGGGACCAACTCGGCCGGAAGATCCTCGACGCCGTCCTGGAGCGGCTCGCGTGAGCGTCTGGTCGGACCTCCGGGGTCAGGAGTCCGTCGTCGAGCAGCTCAAGCGTGCGTCGCAGTCCGGCACCCCCACCCACGCGTGGCTCTTCACCGGCCCACCCGGCTCAGGGCGCTCCAATGCGGCGAGGGCCTTCGCGGCCGCCCTGCTCTGCGATCGCGAAGCGCTCGAGGAACGCGGTTGCGGGACCTGCAAGGCCTGCCGGACGGTCCTGGCAGGATCGCACGCCGACCTCACCAACGTCACCACCGAAAAGGTGACGATCACCATCGACGAAGCCCGCGAGCTGGTCCGCAAGGCGCAGGACAAACCCTCCACCGGGCGCTGGCGGGTGATCGTGGTCGAGGACGCCGACCGCATGCAGGAGCGCAGCACCAACGTGCTCCTCAAGGCCATCGAGGAGCCCCCGCCCCGCACGATATGGCTGCTGTGCGCGCCGAGTCCGGGAGACGTGCTGGTCACCATCCGCTCCCGCTGCCGCTCGGTGAGCCTGCGGCTCCCACCGGTCCGCGATGTCGCCGAGCTGCTGGTGGCCCGCGACGGCATCGACCCGGCGACGGCGGAAGCTGCGGCGCGTGCCGCGCAGAGCCACATCGGCGTGGCCCGGAGACTGGCCACCGACGACGGCGCCCGCGAGCGCCGCAACCAGATCGTCCGGCTCCCGCTCACGCTGCACTCGGTATCCGGGGCCATGAAGGCGGCCGCCGACCTCGTGAAGCTGGCCGAAGCGGAAGCGCAGAGCTCCTTCGAGCAACGGGATGCGCAGGAGCGCGCGGCGCTGCTGACGGCCCTCGGCGCTCCCGAGACGGGCACGCTCCCGCCGTCGATGCGGGCCCAGGTCAAGCGCCTGGAGGAGGACCAGACGCGGCGGGCGAAGCGGTCGAAGAACGACTACTTCGACCGGGCGCTGACGGACCTCATCTCGTTCTACCGGGACGTCCTCATGCTCCAGCTGTCCAGCCCGCGGGAGCTCGTCAACGAGCCGCTCCGTCCCGACCTCGAGGCGTTCGCCGGCAACGGCAGCGCCGAGGACACGCTCCTCCATATCGAGGCCATCAACGAGGTGCGGACGCGGCTCGTGACCACCAACGTGTCTCCGCTCCTCGCCATCGAAGCCATGGCTGTGAGCCTTCTGTCCCGAAAGGACCTAGCGCGATGAAATCCGCACCGGACGGCAGTCCCGCCCCGCCCCGCCGTCGCCGGTGGGGTGCGCTCGCTGCCGGTTCCGTGCTTGCGCTCGCCCTGTCGGGATGCTCGCTGTTCCCCGGCCAGGACGGCGACCCGCCCGAGACGGGAGCCGCCAGCGCCGACCCCACTGTGGTGGGCGAGGTACCTGGAGAGCTGGACCCGTTCTACGGCCAGCAGGTGGTGTGGGAGCCATGCGAGGAGGAGTTCGCGTGCGCCACTGTGGAGGTCCCCCTGGATTACGACGACCCGGGGCGGGACACCATCGAGATCGCCGCGATCCGGTCCGACGCCGACGGCGAGGCCCAGGGCACCATCCTCGTGAACCCGGGCGGGCCCGGCGGATCGGGCTACAACATCGTGAAGAACGCGGTGGAGTTCGTCACGAGTGACACGCTGCGGGAAACCTACGACGTCGTCGGCTTCGATCCCCGCGGCGTCAACCGCTCCAGCGCAGTGGAGTGCCGCACCGACGCCGAGAAGGATGTGGCGCGCGAGCAGTTCATCCCCGCCGGCGCTTCCGACGAGGAAGCACTGGCCCTCCTGACCGAGGAAGCCCGGATCTTCGCCGACCTGTGCGCAGAACGCACCGGGGAACTACTGGGCTACGTCGATACCGAGAGCGCCGCCCGGGACATGGACATCCTGCGGGCCGTTGTGAATGACCCTCGGCTGAACTTCCTCGGGTTCTCCTACGGAACCCAGCTGGGCGCAACCTACGCCGGGCTCTTTCCTGACAGGGTGGGGCGCATGGTGCTCGACGGCGCCATCGACCCGTCGCTCTCCAGCCAGGAGGTCACGCTGGGGCAGGCTGCGGCTTTCGAAGAGGCACTCCGCGCGTACATCGCCGACTGCCAGTCGGGCGACGAATGTCCGTTGCCGGGAACCGTCGACGAGGGCGTCGCCGCGGTGCAGGCCCTCGTCGCCTCGATCGAGGAGGAGCCGCAACGTGCTGAGGACGGGCGCCTGGTCACCGTGGGCACCTTCGTGCAGGGCTTCATCCTTCCGCTCTACGACGACGCCAACTGGCCCACCCTGACCACCGCCGTCGACAGCGCGCTGAACGGCGACGTCAGCGACATGCTGTACCTGGCGGACCTCTCCGCGGAGCGCAGCCCGGACGGAACCTACGCCACCAATGCAACCGAGGCTTTTCTGGCCGTGAACTGCCTCGATTACCCGATGACATCGGATCCGGCGCAGATGGCTGAGGACAGGGAGGAGCTCGTCGCAGCGTCCCCCACCTTCGGGGCGCTCCTCGCCTACGGAGGAGTGACGTGCGCGCCCTGGGCCTACGGCCCCGTGCTCGAACCCGCACCCGTCAGTGCTGCCGGAGCCGGGCCGATGCTCGTGATCGGCACAACCGGGGATCCGGCAACCCCCTATGAGTGGTCGCTTGCCCTTGCCGACCAGTTGGAATCGGCAGTGCATGTCACGTGGGAAGGCGAGGGCCACACGGCCTACGGGCGCTCGAATGACTGCATCGGCGACGTCGTCGATTCCTACTTCGCGAACGGAACGGTGCCGGAGGACGGTGTGCGCTGCTGAGTGCCGCTTTGACCAGCGGGCTTACGCTCTTATACAGTTATTGCTTGTGGATTGACCTCCCGGAAACTTCCGAATCATGAAGCATGCCTCCTTAGCTCAGTCGGTAGAGCGTCTCACTCGTAATGAGAAGGTCGCCAGTTCGACTCTGGCAGGAGGCTCACGCGAAACCCCCGGACCACATGCGGCCGGGGGTTTTCCTGTGCGTAGGGTTGCCGGTCCCGGATCCCCCCACACCCCCCGCTGATTAAGCGGTTATGGCGGCTTCGGGGCGCGAATGGCCGCCATACGTGCTTAATCAGGGGGGTCGAGGGTGGGACGATGCCCCGGTCAGACCAGCGCCGGCCCGGATTCCGCCGACCCCGTCAGCTCCCCGAGGAAGGCGTGGCACTTGGCGGCCCGCTCGGAGTCCTGCGCCATGACCTGCTCGAAGAAGTCAGCGATGTCGTCGCGGCCGGCGTTACGGGCATCACGTACGTACTGCCCGTAGTCGTGGCCCGCTTTCAGCGAGTGGTACTGCAGCGAGATGAGGTCGAACGAGACGTCGTCGAACCCGGTTTCTCCCGTAGCCATGTGGCACCTCCATGGTCGAAATGAACAGGTGGTGTCAGGCTATGGCGCGTCCGAAAGCCGACGCAATGAAAAGAAGAAGCAGCGGCAGGCACTCGCCAGACCGCCCTGATTGTTGTTAGGCGCTGCTACCTTCCATCGGAGTCGACGACGGCGCTCCCACCGGCAGCGGGACCGGCGGCGACGGCGCCGCCACCCAACAGCGCCTTGAGCCGCTCGGCTGCCGGTCGATACCTCTCCGACCGCCCCGCCGGTCGGTTCACGGGGGTGCGATGACCTGCGGGATGCACCTGATCCTTCGGTGCCTGCGGATCCCCAATGCCTGGACTGCCTCGCAGAGGGGACGTTCCCCGTGCACCTGCGGATGTGCTTGGACTGCGGGAATATCGGCTGCTGTGACTCCTCCACCAGCCTCCATGCTGCCCGTCACTTCCGCGAGTCCGGCCACCCCGTCATACGCAGCGCGGAACCCGAGGAAGCCTGGAAGTGATGTTACGTCGACCAGGTCCTGGGATGAACCTTTCGACGATCAGTGTCCGCGGCTTCCACTGCAGGAAAACCATCTGTCCGCCCCCTGACTTCGAATAACAGAGGTATGCATTCGCCGAAAGGGCGGGCCCCTCCGGTCCCCCTCGTTCATCCGAAGGAGCACCATGCCTTTCATCAGTGCCGATACCTCCCCCAACGGTCAAGCCGTCGAGCTGTACTACGAAGATTTCGGGGCCGGCAAGCCCGTGGTCCTGATTCATGGCTGGCCGCTCAGCGGCCGTGCCTGGGAAGGCCAGGTTCCCGCCCTCGTCGAAGCCGGATACCGGGTCATCACCTACGACCGCCGGGGATTCGGAAAGTCCTCGCAACCCTGGTCCGGCTACGACTACGACACCTTCGCCGCCGACCTCAGTGCACTCCTTGAGAAACTCGACCTGCGGGAAGTCACCCTTGTCGGTTTCTCCATGGGCGGCGGAGAACTGGCCCGGTACATCGGCACCTATGGCGACGAACGAATCGCAAAGCTCGTCTTTGCCAGCGCGGTCACACCCTACCTGTGGAAGTCCGAGGACAACCCCGAGGGCGGTGTGGACCAGAACCTCGCGGACTGGTTCGGCAACGGGCTGACGGGTGACCGTCCGGCCTTCCTCAAAGAATTCCTGACCATGTTCTTCACAGCCGGGAAACCATCTCTCCTGAACAAGCCGAAGGTCAGCGACGAGCAGCTCGCGTACAACCTGGACATTGCCGAAGCAGCCTCCCCCAAAGGGACGCTCGATGCAACGACGGCGTTCGCGACCACCGACTTCCGTCAGGACCTGGCGAAGATCGCTGTGCCGACACTCGTGATCCATGGTGATTCCGACACGATCGTTCCCTTCGAGGTCAGTGGCCAACGCACGGCCGAGGCCGTGGCCCACAGCCGGACCGTAGTCCTCAAGGACGCGCCGCACGGGTTGACCGTCACCCACAAGGAGGAATGGAACAGGCACCTGCTGGAATTCCTCGCCCGGTAGCGCACCTGGGTTCAGAACCGGCGCACTTGGTGAGGCCTGCCTGCGATCCCCTGGAGGGAGGCCTCACCTGAACAGACCTTCGGACCGCACAGGGACCTGGGTTCCTCTTGGCGGTGCGAGCCGACGACTCGCGCGTGAGACAGAACATTGTTGATGAATTGCCGTGATATAGCTTTCCTTGGGCAGCCACATACTGCCCAATTCATCAGCATTTCAAGTTCCAATGCGGATCACAAGGTCTCCAAGGGTAATATCCATGCGCGCAACTCGAACGGCTGGAACAATTGCTTTGTCGTCGGCAATTATCCTCAGCGGATTCTTCCCGACGGCGGCAAATGCGGCTCCGGTGATCATCAACCAGGACGTCAGCAATGTCGTTGCCGACAGGAATGACCAGCAGATCATCGGAGTCTTCGCGGAGATCAAAAAATTCCGGGCATCAAAGGGACTTGCTGCTGTGAAGTACAACGGAACCATCTCCTCCGTAGCGCAGGGCTGGGCGGATCACCTCGCGGCCACCGACACCTTTTATCACAACCCCGGATACTCTCGGGATGCGCGGCTCACAGGCTGGAACAAAGCCGGGGAGATCATTGCCGCCCGGTGGGACCGCAGCGCCACTGGAATCGTGCAGCAGTGGATCAATTCCCCGGGGCACAACGCGATCATGAGCGATCCACGCATGAACACCATCGGCATCGGTATCTCCTTCACTGATGGAGTTCCTTCAGTGAATCGAGATCGTTACGCCATGTACGGGGTCGTCAACTTCTTCCGGTACGAAACACCTCTTGCCGGTACGTCCACGAACCCCCAGGAATCGTGCTCGGTCGTCGGCAGTGGAGCTGTGATCTGCCAGGACAACGGTTTTGGGGGCAGCACTCCGATACCGGTTCCGACTACCCCCGCGCCAACGCCCACGCCCAGCACACCGGTCCCGACACCGGTGCCGGTTCAGAGCGAAATCGGCAAGAAGTACGCACAGCCCGGTGTCGCAGGTCTCCTCGGCAGACCGGTCAGTGGTGAGACTGTTTCCAGCAACGGTGGGAAGTACCAGACCTTCGAGAGGGGTGCCATCGTCTGGTCGCCGACGACCGGGGCCCGCATCTCCTTCGGTGGAATCCGGGCGCTGTGGAAGGCCTACGGCGCTGACAACGGCCGCTTCGGGTACCCCACCACGGATGAGATCGGTGGCCTCAGAAATGGAGGCGTGAAGCAGGATTACCAAGGCGGAACCATCGTCTGGTCACCTGCGACAGGCGCACAAATTTCAGTCGGCGCCATCCGCAACGCCTGGGCACGGGCCGGCTCCGAGAACGGCCACCTTGGCTACCCCATCACCGATGAGATCGGCATTCGGAACGGTGGCGCTTATCAGGTGTACCAAAACGGAGCTATCTTCTGGTCACCGGCTACGGGTTCGCAGATCACCTTCGGTGGAATCAAGAATGCCTGGGTAGCAACCGGCTCCGAGAACGGTCATCTCGGCTATCCGATGACTGACGAGTATTCGATCGGCAGCGGAACCATGCGCCAGAACTTCCAGGGCGGATCCATCACCTGGTACCCGACGGGAAGAATTGTCATCAACTGATAACTCAGTCGTCCGTACGACGAAGCCCACCGGAAGGGCACGATCCCGCTGATTAAGCACCTGTGGCGGCCATCCGACTCGGATGGCCGCCACAGGTGCTTAATCAGCGGAGCTGTCGTTCAGGGAACCTGTTGCTCAGGCGAAGTCCGCCGTCGCCGGATCGGCACCGATACGACCTTCAGCGCCCTTGTCGAGTGCATTGATCGCCTCGATGTCACCGTCCTCGAGCGTGACCTTCAGGGACTCGAAGTTCTCACGAATGCGGGACTCGGTCACCGACTTGGGGATGACCACGCTGCCGAGTGCGAGGTGCCAGGCGAGGACCACCTGTGCAGGGGTGGCGTTCCGCTTGGCGGCGATCTCCTGCAGTGTCGGGTCATCGAGCAGACCCTTGCCGGAGCCGAGGGGTGACCACGCCTCGTGGAGGATGCCCTTGCTCTCCTCGAACGCCCGGAGCTCGGCCTGGTTCAGGTAGGGGTGGGTCTCCACCTGGTTGATGACGGGTACGACGCCCGTGGCGTCGATGATCTCCTGAAGAGCCTCGACGGTGAAGTTGGAGACGCCGATGCTCTTGACCCGGCCCTGCTTCTGGAGCTCGACCAGGGCCTTCCAGGTGTCCACGTACTTGCCCTGCTTCGGCTGCAGCCAGTGGATCAGGTACAGGTCCAAGGTTTCCAGGCCGAGGCGCTCCATCGACTCCTCGAAGGCCTTCAGGGTGCTTTCATACCCCTGGTCGGCGTTCCACACCTTGGTGGTGATGAACATGTCATCCCGTGCCAGGCCGGACGACGCGATGGCGCGGCCCACCCCTGCCTCGTTGCCGTAGATCTTGGCGGTGTCGATGTGGCGGTAACCCACCGTGAACGCCGCGCCGACGACTTCCTCGGCGACCTTGTCCTCGACCTGCCACACGCCGTACCCGAGCTGGGGAATGGTGTGGCCGTCGTTGAACGTGAGATTCGGGGATGCGGTCAGAACATTTGGTGAAGTAGTCATATAGGCGGCAACCGGCACGGTGCCGGAATTATTTCGCGATACAGCGGAAGCCTTCCTGTTGCGCGTCTCAACCCTGGAGCTGGCGCTCCGCTTCCGCCACGTCCTCCGCCACCAGCTCGGCCCGCCGGCGAACGTTCCCGAGCCCGGCGGAAGCCACTCCCCAGCGTTCGCCGTCGAGCCGGGTCATAGCGGCGGCTTCCGCCGTCGTCGCCAGCGTATTGCCTGCCTTCGAAAGCGCCCGGTGGACCTGCACCATTGCCCCGGGGATGTCGAGTCCGCTGCTGGGCGAACGCCGCTGTGCCTCCACGCAGACGCTCCGGACCCTCGGAAGCATCTCCCCCAGCTCATTGGCGATCTCGACGAGTTCGCTGTAGACGTCGTCGTCCTCGGTGCCCTCGAGAATCTGGTGGTAGCGGTCCAGCCCGCGGCGGAAGCGGTCATGCGCCCGCCTCCAGACGCCACTGCCCAGCTCGACGTCGTCCTTGCGCCCCTGCCGGGCCGCAGCGAAGAAAGCCACCGGTTGCTAGAGGTACTGGCCGGGGCCGTGCGGATCCTCGGGCGTGAGGGACACGTTCGGCACACCCTGGACGCGCTTGGGTTCGCCGTCCTCCCCGATCACCACGCCAGGCGCGATCTGGGTACCCGGCGGCAGCTGGCGCAGCTGCAAGCGTGCGGCGAGCTGCTGGTTCGCCATGTGCTGGGCGGCGAGGGCGGTCTGGATGCCGTGGAAGAGCCCTTCGAGCCAACCGACCAACTGCGCCTGCGCCACCCTCAACTCGGCGTCGGTGGGGGCGGAGTCGTCATTGAAGGGAAGGTGGATGCGGTGCAGTTCCTCGACGAGTTCGGGGGCGAGTCCGTCCTCGAGCTCCTTCATCGAGCGTTCGTGGATGGAGGCAAGGCGGGCGCGCCCAGCGTCGTCCAGCGGCGACGATCGGACCTCCTCGAGCAACTGCTTCAGCATGGTGCCGATCCGCATGACCTTGGCAGGCTTGTCGACAAGCTCGGCGAGGGGCGCGGCCTTGCCGTCGTCGTGGGGCTGCTGTTCAGTCATGGGCCTATATTCTCACGATCGGGGAACCCATACCGGTTACGACGACGCCGGTCCGACGACGATGCCCGGCCCGGCTGCCCTGGAAAAGGCAGCCCGACCGGGCATCGTCTCGAAAGACTGCTAGCAGCAGCGCCCTTCGGGGTTCGCATCCTGGCGGTCCGTCTTGTCCCGCCAGAACTCCCGCTCCGTCATCGGGGGCTCCGCTACGTGCGTCTTCGCATGATGGTCGAGGTACGTCTGATAGGCGTTCTCACCCATTACGCCCTTGAACAGCCACGCGGCACCGCGGGCAGCCTTCCGTGCCCTTCCCAGGGCAAGGTTGATGCTCATCAGTGACCGGTCCGTACCGGACGCTTGTCGGAATCGAGCGCAGCCCACTGCGCTTCGAGCTCCTTCTCGGCAGGCGTGGCGAAGAACCCCGCAGGGGCATAGGACCGCGCGGCGACCGGTGGATCCTCGGTGTCGGTTCCACCGCCGGCACGCACCGCCTTGATGGTGGCGATGATGGCGGTGGTGATCACGATGATGGACAGCACCACGAAGATGATCGACAGCGTGCCCTGGATGAAGGTATTGCGGACCACTGCTTCCATTGCCGCCACACTCTGTGCCGTACCGAAGCTTTCCTCCCCGGCTGCCAGCGCACCCTTGAAGGCGTTGTGCTGGGCCCAGTAGCCGATGTTGGGAACGGGAGAGAAGATCTTCAGGAACGACGCCGAGATGGTCACCACGGAGGCGAACGCGAGGGGCAACGCCGGTATCCACAGGTACTTGAACACGCCCCGCTTGGCACAGATGGCCATGCAGACCGCGAGCGCAATAGCCGCAAGGAGCTGGTTCGCGATACCGAACAGCGGGAACAGGGTGTTGATCCCGCCGAGCGGATCGGTGACACCCATGATCAGGATGGCACCCCAGCCCGCCACCATGACCGCCGTACAGATCCAGGCTCCGGTCCGCCAGGAGGTGTCGCGGAAACGGGGAACGAAGTTGCCGATGCTGTCCTGCAGCATGAAGCGCGCAACGCGGGTTCCGGCGTCGACCGCGGTGAGGATGAACAGCGCCTCGAACATGATTGCGAAGTGGTACCAGAACGCCATCATTCCCGATCCACCGATCAACCCCTGCATGATCTGGGCGATACCCACGGCGAGGGTTGGTGCTCCGCCGGTGCGTGACACCACCGATTCCTCACCCACGTTGGCGGCGAGCTGGCTCAACGCTTCCGAAGTGAGGTTCACACCCGTCAGGCCAAGGCCGTTGACGAAGGCGACGGCGCCCTCGATGGTTCCGCCCGTGGCCGCAGCCGAGGAGTTCATGGCGAAGTAGATGCCGCGGTCGATCGAGAGTGCCGCGACAAGGGCCATGATCGCAACGAACGATTCCATGAGCATGCCGCCGTAGCCGATGAACCGGGTCTGGCGTTCCTTCTCGATCATCTTCGGCGTTGTCCCGGACGCGATCAGCGCGTGGAAGCCCGAGAGCGCACCGCAGGCGATGGTGACGAAGAGGAAGGGGAAGAGCGACCCCGGTACCACCGGGCCGGCGCCGGTGCTCGCGTATTCGGTCACCGCCGGCGTCGAGATCTCCGGCCGGGTGATCACGATAGCCACAGCCAGCATGACGATGGTGCCGATCTTCATGAAGGTCGAGAGGTAGTCGCGCGGTGCGAGGAGCAGCCAGACCGGGAGCACTGCGGCGATGAAGCCGTAGATGATGATGCCCCAGGCAATGGTGATCCGGTCGAGGGTGAAGATCTCGACGCCCCACGTGGTTTCGGAGATCCAGCCACCGCCGATGATGGCGAGCATCAGCAGGGCGAACCCGATGAGCGAGACTTCGGTGACCTTGCCCGGGCGCAGGTAGCGCAGGTAGACGCCCATGAACAGGGCGATGGGGATGGTCATGGAGACGGAGAACACGCCCCACGGGCTCTCGCCCAGTGCGTTGACGACCACGAGCGCGAGGATCGCGACGATGATGATCATGATGGCGAGGGTGGCGATCAGCGCCGCGGTGCCGCCGATCACGCCCAGTTCCTCGCGGGCCATCTGGCCGAGGGAGCGGCCTCCGCGCCGCATCGAGAAGAACATCACCAGATAGTCCTGCACGGCACCGGCGAGGATGACGCCGATGATGATCCAGAGGGTGCCGGGAAGGTAGCCCATCTGCGCAGCCAGCACGGGTCCGACGAGTGGGCCGGCACCGGCGATGGCTGCGAAGTGGTGACCGTACAGGACCCGGCGGTCGGTCGCTGCGTAGTCCTTGCCGTCCGCCTTGTACTCGGCCGGGGTGGCGCGGCGGTCATTCGGCTTCAGGAGCTTGCGCTCGATCAGCTTCGCGTAGAAACGGTAGGCGATGAGGTAGGTGCAGACGGCGGCGAAGACGAACCAGATGGCGTTGACGGTTTCGCCGCGCACCAGGGCCAGCATGGTCCAGGAAAAGCCGCCAAGGAGTGCGATCCCTACCCAGATCGCGATCTTCGTGGGCGTCCAGCGACGCTCTTCTTCTTCGGCCACCTGCGGGTCGACGGCGGTGGGCGGCAAATCCGGGTCGGAGACCAGCACGTCCGCGTGCTGGTGTGACCCGTTGGAATGACTCATGATGCTCCTCGGAAACGAGTGGGTTAACCACACGAAGGTAGCAACCTTAAGAGGCCTGCGTCACACGACGGGTGAGCGGTCGAAGCGAAATCGCCCAGCGGTAGGACCTGTGCGCCAGGCGGCGCCGGCAGGCACTAGTGATCGTCGTCGTTCGCGTTCGATCCCTCGCTCAGGCTCGCATGCGTGGAGGTGCGGGGATCCTCGCCCTCGTTGGCGGTGTCCTGCGGCCCGCTGTCGACGCCGTCGGGGATCTGGTCGGCAAGGTTGTCGGTGAAACTTTCCGCAGCCTGGGTCAGGCCTGTGTCCTTCTCGCCGTCGTGGTTAGCCGTCATGGTGTGCCTCCTGGATTGGCGCTGTTGCTGATCCTTCAACACTTCCACAGCGGCTCGACGACCGGAAGTCCGGATGCGCTGTCAGGCACGGTCCATTGTCAGGAGGATCTTGCCCGTATGCTCGCCCGAATCGAAATAGGCGTGCGCCGCCGAGGCCTCGCGAAGCGGAAAGGTGCGGTTGACCGCGGTCCGCACCCGCCCCGTGGCAACGAGAGGCCACACCTCACGGCCCACCGCCGCCATGATGGCGGCCTTTTCCGCGGACGGACGTGACCGCAGCGTCGTGCCGGTAACGCTTGCACGCTTGGCCATGAGGGCCCCGAGGTTCAGCTCGGCCTTCGCCCCGCCCTGCAGTCCGATGACGACGAGGCGCCCGTTCACGGCCAGGGCGTCGACATTCCGTCCAAGGTATTTCGCTCCGACGACGTCGAGGATCACGTCGACACCTGCGCCGTCGGTGGCCCGCCTCACCTCCTCGACGAAATCCTGCTCGCGGTAGTTGATCAGGGTGCGTGCTCCGAGGGATTCCGCGAACCGCAGTTTCTCGTCTGAGCCTGCCGTGACCAGCGGGACGGCGCCGAAGGCGAGCGCGAGCTGGATCGCCATGGTCCCGATACCCCCGGAAGCGCCATGGATGAGGACCGTTTCACCTGCTTCGAGGTCGGCGGACAGGAAGAGGTTGGAGTACACGGTGGCAGCGGTCTCGGGCAGGGCCGCCGCTTCCAGGAGATCCACTCCCGTCGGCGCCTCGAGAACCTGGCCTGCCGGAACCGCGACCTGCTCGGCATAGCCTCCCCCCGCCAGAAGTGCCACCACGGCAGTTCCCGTGGCGAAGCGGGACCCGTTCGAATCGGCGATACGGCCGGAAACCTCGAGTCCGGGGTATTCGGAGGCCCCGGGAGGCGGCGGGTAGACACCGAGCCGCTGCTGCACATCCGCCCGGTTCAACCCGGCAGCGACGACGTCGATCAGCACCTCCCCCTCCTTCAGGACGGGCACGGGTACGTCGGTGGGACGAAGGACCTCGGGTCCGCCGGATGAGCTGAGAACAACCGCCAACATGAGGAATTCCTTTACGGTTCGAGATTTTGGCCCAACACGTTCACCCATGAAACACTATCTCCGGGAAGGTTGTCCGAGCGGCCGATGGAGCTGGTCTTGAAAACCAGTGTGCGGTAACCCCGTACCAAGAGTTCGAATCTCTTACCTTCCGCGAGAGCGCAGAATCTGCGGTTCAGGGCCGGTTGAGGCAATCGAGGGATTGCTCCGACCGGCCTTTCTCGTCTCGTCCCGTCTCGTGGGACGGATACCCGGCCGATGCCCGCCTGACACCACACCCCAGGGGCCGGCCAATTCCCGCTCAATCCGGAATCAACCCGGATTTCACATTACTGCCGTGTCGGTAACCCGCTGTTCATTCTTCTCTGGTTTGCTTCTGCCCGGGGAACAAATGTCACATACGTCACATACGGTGTGCTCCAGGTCCGGAACACCGGATGTCCCGTAACTCATCAAGCACCACTCGCGGCTGGAATGAGCCAGGTCCAAGGAGAAATACAGCGGATGATCAATTCGTCAGTGAAGGGCGCGCTTTGTGCGGCGCTGTCGGTGGGCCTGTTGGCCGCACCGGCAACAGCACTCCCGGCAATTGCAGGGGAACTACCCGGGACGACGGCAGTTGCCGCCTCCGGCGTCATCATCAACGAGGCCTATGTCAACGGAGGAAGCGCCGGCGCTCCCTTCAAGAACAAGTTCGTGGAGCTGTACAACCCCACGGAAGCCGCAGTGAGCCTGGAGGGGTGGTCGCTGCAGTACCGCTCGGCGGGAGGAACAGGCGAGCCGGCACCGGTCAGACTCACCGGGTCCATCGCCGCCAAGGGCTACTACCTGATCCAGGGCAACTCGAACGTCGCCACGTCCACGGCCCAGCCCCTGCCGACACCGGACGCTTCCATGGGAACCTCCTGGGCCGCCGGCGGCGGAGTGCTGGTCCTTTCGGACCAGAGCACCAGCGTCGGAACGCTGCCTGTGGGTTCAACCCTGAGTCACCCTGGTGTCGTCGACCTCCTCGGCTATGACTCCACGAGCTTCGAAACCGCGAAGGCCGCCGGGCCGGGCGGTACGACGAACCCGAAGTCCATGAACCGCACAGGCTTCGTCGACACTGACAACAACGCGGCGGACTTCTCGCTTTCAGCCACTGTCACGCCGACGAATGCCTCGGGCACTGCGGGTGAGCTGCCTCCTCCGCCCGAGCCCGAAGCACCGCCCGTCCCGGGAGCCGTGGTGCCGATCCGCGACATCCAGGGAAGAAGTGCAACCTCTCCGCTGGCCGGCCAGGTGGCCACGACGCGCGGCAAGGTCACGGCGGCGTATCCCACCGGCGGGTTCGACGGGTACTTCCTCCAGACCCCCGGAACAGGTGCCAGCGCGGACCAGAGCGCCTCCGATGCGATTTTCGTCTATTCACCTCCCACGGTCGGTACCGTCGCCATCGGCGACTACGTCGAGGTCACCGGCACGGTGGGTGAGACCTTCGGGATGACCCAGCTGACCGTCGCTGCAGGCGGCGCCACGAAGATTGCCGAAGCGGCCGAAGAGGTCAAGGCGTCGGGTATCGCGCTGCCGGCCGGCGAGGTAGCCCGCGAAGCAGTTGAGGGCATGCTCCTCCAGCCGACCGATGCTTTCACGGTTGCGGACAACTACAGCCTGAACCAGTACGGCGAGATCGGTCTTGCGTCCGGATCCGCGCCGTTGCTGCAACCTACCGAGGTTGCGCGTCCGGGCACTGCGGAGAACGCCGCCGTGGTGGCTGACAACGCCGCCCGGGGCATCAAGCTCGACGACGGCGCCTCCACCAACTTCCTCTCCTCCGCGAACCAGGACCAGGTACTGCCGTATCTGACGCAGACCCAGCCGGTGCGCGCGGGATACACCGCAGGATTCACGGCGCCGGTGATTCTCGATTACCGGAACAGCGCCTGGAAGTTCCAGCCGGTGACCGAACTGAACGCCTCCAACGCGGCAGCCGTCCAGCCTGTCACGTTCTCGGGCAGCAGGCCCGCTGCTCCCGAGAATGTCGGGGGCGACCTGAAGATCGCCTCGTTCAACGTGCTCAACTACTTCTCGACAACGGGCGACCAGCTGACTGGATGCACGTACTTCAACGACCGCCAGGGCAACCCGCTGACCGTCCGTGGCGGCTGTGACGCCCGGGGCGCAGCCACGACGGCGAGTTTCGAGCGCCAGGAAGCGAAGATCGTCGCCGCGATCAGCGAGCTCGACGCCGACGTCGTCACCCTCATGGAGATCGAGAACTCGGCCAAGTTCGGCAAGGACCGCGACAGCGCCCTCGCCACCCTCACCGCTGCGCTGAACGAACGCGCGCCCGGCGTCTGGGACTACGTCCGTTCACCTGCAGCGGTTCCCGCACTGGAGAATGAGGACGTGATCCGCACGGCCCTCATCTACAAGAAGGCCGTCGCGGAGCCGGTCGACGAATCGGTCATCCTCGACGACGACGTCGCGTTCTCGAATGCCCGCAAGCCCCTTGCACAGGCCTTCCGGCCGGTCGGCGGCGGCGCGGACACCACGTTCCTCACGATCGTCAACCACTTCAAGTCGAAGGGATCACCCGCCAGTTCCGGCCCCAACGCCGACAACGGCGATGGCCAGGGCGGCTGGAACGCTGCCCGTGTCCAACAGGCGACGGCGCTGGTCGCTTTCGCCGACCGGATGAAGACCGAGGCGGGAACGGACAAGGTGTTCCTCACCGGCGACTTCAACTCCTACTCGGCCGAGGATCCGATGCAGGTTCTCTACGGAGCCGGCTACCTCAACCAGGGCGCAAAGACGGACAAGCACTCCTACGTCTTCTCCGGCCTCAGCGGCTCACTCGACCACGTGCTCGCCTCACCCGCTGCCGATGCGACTGTTGCAGGGGTGGACACCTGGAACATCAACTCGGGAGAGTCGGTGGCCCTCGAATACAGCCGGTACAACACCAACATCACCGACTACTACGCGGCTGACCCGTACCGCGCAAGCGACCACGATCCGGTGATCGTGGGAGTGGACGCTGCACCTGCTGACAGCACGAGTGAACTGAACCTCCTCAACATCAACGATTTCCATGGCCGTATCGACGCCAACACGGTGAGGTTCGCCGGCACTGTCGAGAAACTGAAAGCGGGCTTCGCCGAGGGTGACTCAGCCTTCCTGTCAGCCGGTGACAACATCGGTGCCTCCCTCTTCCCCTCCTCGCTGCAGCAGGACAAGCCGACCCTCGAGATCCTGAATGCCCTTGAGCTGCGCGCTTCGGCTGTGGGGAACCACGAGTTCGATGCGGGCACGGAGGACCTGTCGGGCCGAGTGGCCGACCTCGCGGACTTCCCGTACCTCGGCGCCAACGTCTATGCCAAGGGAACGGTCGATCCGGCGCTCGAGGAATACTCCATCATCGACGTCAGCGGAATCGACGTCGCAGTGATCGGTGTCGTGACGGAAACCACGGCGTCGCTCGTGAGTCCGGGCGGTATCGCCGGTATCGACTTCGGCGATCCCGTGGAGGCGGTGAACCGCGTCGCCAAGGAGATCGAGGCACAGGACCTCGCCGATGTGATTGTCGCCGAGTACCACGACGGCGCCGGAGACGGCGTGGTCGAAGGAGCCACCATCGAGCAGGAGATCGCGGCAGGCGGATCCTTTGCCAGGATTGCGACGGAGACCTCGCCCCTGGTCGATGCCATCTTCACCGGCCACACCCACAAGCAGTACGCGTGGGACGGCCCGGTTCCGGGTGTCGAGGGCAAGACCCGCCCCATCCTGCAGACGGGCTCCTACGGCGAGTTCGTCGGTCAGATCACCCTGACCGTCGACGACGCCACAGGGGACGTCCAGGCGTACACCGCGCAGAACGTTGCACGGACCACCGACACCGACGCGTCGCTCACTTCCACCTTCCCCCGCGTCGCCGAGGTCAAGCGCATTGTGGACAGCGCACTCGCCCAGGCCGCAGTCATCGGCAACCAGCCGGTCGGTTCGGTCACCGCTGACATCACGACGGCGTTCACGGGAACCGGCCGCGACGACCGCGGGTCGGAATCGACCCTCGGAAACCTTGTAGCCGATTCCCTCCGCTCGAGCCTCGGTTCGGCGGAACGCGGCGCAGCCGAAATCGGCGTGGTCAATCCGGGTGGGCTCCGCAACGAGCTCTACCATTCCCCGGACGGTGTGGTGACCTTCGCCGAGGCCAACGCCGTCCTGCCCTTCGTGAACGACCTCTGGACCACCACCCTGACCGGTGCGCAGTTCAAGGAGGTCCTGGAGCAGCAGTGGCAGCCGGACGGCAACTCGCGCAGCTTCCTGGCGCTCGGCCTGTCCGACAACGTCAGCTACACCTACGATCCCGCTCTTGAGCGTGGGTCCCGCATCACGTCGGTGACCGTCGATGGTTCGCCCCTCGACCCTGCACGCGCCTACCGGATGGGCACCTTCAGCTTCCTGGCGCAGGGTGGCGATAACTTCACGGTTTTCCGTCAAGGTACCGACACCCGTGAATCGGGCCTCGTGGACCGGGATGCCTGGATCGACTACATCAAGGCCAACAGCCCGCTCTCGCCGTCGTTCGATCGGCGCGGAGTGGTTGTCCAGGGCGCCCCGTCCGCAGTCCGGGCCGGGGATGCAGTGTCCTTCAACGTCTCGAAGCTGGATATCACTTCCCTGGGGAGCCCGGTCAACACCTCGCTCACGGCGAAGTACGTTGCGGCTGACGGCTCGTCGACCGATCTCGGATCGTTCCCGGTCAGCGGCGGTGCCGCGTCGGTGACCGTTACGGTTCCGGCTGGCGCGAGCGGTGCGGGCAGCATCGTCCTGGTGGCAGGTGGATCACAGACCACCGTCACCCTGCCTGTGACGGTTGAAGCGGTGATCCCCGAGGTGCCGGTGGAACCGGCACTGCCGATCTGTGGCAAGGACAAGCCCGGCAAGGGAGCCGAGCCCGACAAGGGCACGGACGCGTCCGAAATGGTTAAGCCCGAGAAGCAGGGCAAGAAGTGCACGCCTCCCGGAAAGGCAAAGGGCTAACTGACGCCCGACCGAGAATCGGCAGGACCCCCGCGGTAGTTCGTGGGGGTCCTGCCCTTTAACAGCCCTCCGACGTTCCCTTGCTTCCCGCCGGGACCGGCTCAGCTCTGGTGCTGGGGCACTTCCCGTGCTGCGGACGCGGTAAGACTGGTGACAATGGCCCTCGCGATGTCGTCGGCGTCGCGCAGGGTCCGGGCGCCGGCCTCGAGGGAAGCGCCGGCCTCGGCCGCAATGGCTGTCCCCCACTGCACCGAGGCGAGCTGCAGCCCGATCACGAAAAAGTCCTCCTGGACCCCGCCGGCGCCGTTGAGCGCACGGTAGGGGGGCGCTGTCACGTCGAGGCCGCCCGACGCCACCGGCACGCCGTCCTCAGCCAGAAAGAGATGCGGCCTCACCACCTTGTCAGCGATCAACTGGCGCAGAAGCACTGAAACGCTCGTGGACACCCGGTTCGCCGGCATCATCGCCTCCACCAGGTAGCGGGCGGTGAATTCGGTACCCACCCACGGTGATACGGCCCGGAACAAGCCTTCCTCGGTATCGACGCCGAACTTCGGGTTCGGTCCCACGAAATGCACGAGTCCGGCCCGTACGAGCGCCGCCAGCTGAAGGATCCGCTGCAACGGGGGCCCGCTCACAAGTCCCTCGACCAACGGTTCGAACCAACCACGCAGCTCAGCCGTCCAGGCGGCGTCGGTCAGCCCGCCGTCGGCGGCAGCCTGTTTGATCATCGACCGGCCGGCGGTCAGTGCTCGAATGGCCGCTTTCAGTGGATCATCGACGCCAGGAGCGGAACCTGCGGCGTCGGCATCGAGATACTTTAGGACGGCGTCGTCGAAGGATCCGCCGCCCTCGAAGTGTCGCCCGGCGAAGGGGTGTCCCAGTGCTTCGACGTCGAGCTGGAGTGCGGCAGGCACCGCCTGATCCAGCACCTCGCCCAGCGCATGGTGCCACTCCGTCCCCGGGCGATCGAGGGCCCGGCGCACCGCGGCAAGGACCTCCGCCGGAGGCCTGAGCAGCGCCTGGGGATTCACCCGCGCCAGGGAGCCGTAGTACGCCCACAGCACGTCGCGGTGCAGCAGCGGCCAGAAGTCGTGGTCGAAGCCGGGCTGGATGCCCGACAGGGCGAACGCCGCCAGCGACTCCGGGGTGCAGTAGGGCGCCAAGGAAGAGGAGTGCTCTCCATGCTCCATGGAAAGGCCGGGGCCGCGTGCTGCTGCCCGTGCCCGATAGGGCGCCCCCCGGCGCGACGCGGCGATGATCCGGGGTTCCCTGCCCGACGCCGCATAGACCAGCCGGCCGTCGCTGTCCTCGGTGAACCGGCCGCCGCGGCCCTCCGTCAGCTGGATCATGGCGTCGAAGAAGTTCAGCCCCAGGCCCCTGACCAGCACGGGCTTGCCGGCGGGCAGTCGTTTCCAGTCGACGTCGGCGGGCACTGCCGGCGGCCAGTACTGCAGGCCGTAACGTGCGGCGGCGTCCTGCAGCTTTTCCTGCTCGGGCGTCAGCTTCGCGGGCAGATGCCCTGCCGCGAGGACCACGGCGTCGACCGCCAGGCAGGCGCCGTCGTCGAGCTGGAGCACCCATTCCTCGCCCTGCCGGCGAGCGCCCAGCACCTCCGCCGCATGATGAACGACGACGACGGCCTCGCCTGCGTACTCCACCAGCTGCTGGAACACCCAGGCGAGGTACCGGCCGTACAACCTCCGGCTCGGGAAGTCCTCCGCGCCAAGGCTTCGCGCCTCCGCAGCGTCGTCGGCAGGAAGCTCGGAAAGGGCACCGGAGGCCGCGATCTCGCGCCACTGGTCGAAACTGAGGTGCACGGAGGAAGCCGGCAGCGCCTGAGCCGCGTTCCCCACGGGTACCACGGTGGGGAACCGTGACGGCGTGTTCATGAGGAAGAGCCTCGACTGGTCGGTGCGCCAGACATGGCCGGGCCCGGGTTCAAAGGGGTCGATGACGTGGAGAACGAGCTGCATTCCGGCGGCGTCGGCCTGGCCCACGTGGGCGATCAGGCGTTCGACCACCGACGTTCCGCGGGGGCCGCCGCCGATCACGGCCACCTCTGCTCTCCCCCGGTTGATCATGGCTCCACCCTATCCAATGCGTATTACCCGATGAGCCGCCACCGGACTGCCGTGCCGGGATGATTCCGATTCTGTCTAGGATTGCTGGATGACGCATTCCACAGAACAGCGCCCACCCGCATCCACTGATGAGTTCCTCTGGCTTGAAGACATTTACGGCGACCGGCCGCTGGAGTGGGTCCGGGCGCAGAATGCACTGACCGAGGAGAAGCTCATCACCCCGGGCTTTCTGGACATGGAAGCAAAGGTCCTCGAGGTTCTCGATTCCACCGACCGGATCCCCATGGCCACCAAACGGGGAGCGTACTACTACAACTTCTGGCGGGATGCGGGGCACCCCAAGGGGCTGTGGCGCCGCACCACGTGGGAAAACTACACCACCGCCGCGCCGGACTGGGAGGTGCTGGTCGACGTCGACGCGCTCAGTGCAGGCGAGGGCGAGGAGTGGGTCTGGGGCGGAGCGCTATTCCTCCGGCCGCCATCCGGTGAGGATTACCGCCGCGTGCTCGTGGCGCTGTCCCCGGACGGCGGGGACGCCACCCGCTACCGGGAATATGACATCGAGGACCGCTCCTTCGTGGACGGTGGTTTCGACATTCCGACAGCCAAGAGCCGGATCAGCTGGGCGGGGCCGGACACCCTGAATGTGGCAACGGACTTCGGCCCCGGCACCCTGACCTCCAGCTCCTATCCCCGCACCGTCCGCCGGCTTCAGCGTGGCCAGGCGCTGGAGGACTCCGAACTGTATTTCGAGATTCCGGGACACCACATGATGGCCCTGGTGATCCGCGACCAGACGCCGGGTTTCGAGCGCGACGTCGCAGTGGACACCATCGACTTCTATTCGAGCCGCACGCACGTGAGGATCGACGGCGAATGGGTGCACCTGGATGTGCCCGAGGACGTGAACGTCTCCCTCCACCGGCAGTGGCTCATCTGCCGTCCCCGGACCGACTGGGCCTGTGGGGGCGAGAACTACGCTGCCGGCTCGCTGCTGGTCATCGGGCTGGACGATTTCCTTGCCGGCGACCGCTCGTTCACCTGCGTCTTCACGCCGGATGCCGCCACCTCGCTGCAGTCGTGGAGCTGGACTCGCGACTACCTGCTCCTCAACCTGCTGCGGGATGTATCATCCGAAATTCGCATCCTCGACCCGGCCAGGAGCTGGACTGCGAGCCTCCTCGATGCGTGCCCTCCCCTCCACGCCGTGGACGCGTTCGCCGTGGATGACGAGGACCCGGAATCGGGCAACGACTACTGGCTCGTGGCCACGGGTTTCCTCACGCCCTCGGCGCTGTACCGGGGGGAGATCGGCGGCAGTCACCGGCAGGTCAAGGCGACGCCGTCGTTCTTCGACGAGGGCGCATTCGAGGTCGAGCAGCATTTCGCGGTGTCCGAGGACGGTACCCGGGTGCCCTACTTCCAGGTGGCAGCGAAGGATATGGTGCTCGACGGCGGCAACCCCACCCTGCTGTCCGGGTATGGAGGCTTTGAGCATTCGATGACCCCTGCCTACAGCGGCGTGGTGGGTCGGGGCTGGCTGGAGCGGAGAACGGACGACGGACGCCGGGGAGTCTACGTCCTCGCGAACATCCGCGGTGGCGGCGAGTACGGGCCGCAGTGGCACCGGGCGGCCCTGCACTCCAATCGGCACCGGGCGTATGAGGACTTCGCGGCGATCGCCAGGGACCTGGTACGGCGCAACGTCTGCACGCCTGCACTGCTGGGTTGTACCGGGCGCAGCAATGGCGGCCTGCTGGTGGGCAACATGCTCGCCACCTACCCCGATCTCTTTGGAGCCATATCCTGCGGTGTTCCGCTGCTGGACATGCGCCGGTACACCAAACTGTCGGCCGGTTTCTCGTGGATCGCCGAATACGGCGACCCGGACAAGCCGGAGGAATGGGAGTACGTGCGGACCTTCTCGCCGTACCACCTGGTACGCCCCGGCACCGCTTATCCCGAGACGCTGATCTGGACGGCGACGAGCGATGACCGCGTGGGACCCGTCCAGGCCCGCAAGCTGGCCGCCCGGATGAAGGACATGGGGGTGGGGAACGTGTGGTTCCACGAAGCGCTGGAGGGCGGCCATGCCGGTGCCTCCGACAACCGGCAGGCCGCGAGGATGCACGTGATGACCTACGAGTTCCTGTGGGAGGCGTTGACGCGCCACGCCTAGCCAGGACCGATCCGACGGTTTTGCTCTTGTGTGCCCCTTCTGGGTAACCTTGGGGAGCTAGCGATAGCAATTGGAGACGTGCCAGAGCGGCCGAATGGGCTTCACTGCTAATGAAGTGTGGGCCAAAAGTCCACCGGGAGTTCAAATCTCCCCGTCTCCGCGTCAGGGCCCCCTAGGAATAGGGGGCCCTTTTGCATGGGTATCGTCTCGCGGGTCAGGCCCGCGGGTCAGGCACGTACGTCAGGCCCGCAGGGCAAGGGCGAACGGCAGCACCGACTCCGCGCCCGCCATCCTCAACGCGCGCCCTGCCACGGTGATGGTCCAGCGGCTGTCCGCGAGATCGTCGACCAGCAACACCGGTCCCTGGTTGGCTGCGAACCAGGCCTGGCCTTCGGCCGGAACACTGAACCGGTCCCACACCGAGGCGAGCCGGAAGGCGCTGTTGCCGCCCGGCTGCCCGGCGGGCCAGCCCTCCGGAGTACCCAGTACACCGAGAAAAGGTATCTTCCCCACACCGGCGAGCGCCTGCGCGAGGGACCCGATGAGTTGGGGGCGCCGCCGTGAGGGCATCGCGACCACCGCAACGGGCCGGGCATCCCAGTTCCACTGGGACAGGACCCGGATGCAGGCGTCGATCACGGCCGGGTCCAACGGGGCATCAGGGCTCGCGTCGGCCAGAAGCTCCCGCAGCCGGTTCCCCCACCCGAGGTCGGTCATGCGGGCAAGCGCCCGCCCGGTCCCCACCAACTCACCGGGCTTGAGCTTGCCCTTGACCTGCACTCCCAGTTTGTCCATGCCGCTGGGCCACTGCCCGCGTGGCTCGAGCTCCACGCCCACCCGGCTCAGCGCCTGACCCGCATTGTCGGATGCGTCGTGCCCGATATCGTCGGAGTACCAAGGCCCGGCGCAGTTGTCGCAGCGGCCGCAGGGTGACGCCGTCGGGTCATCGAGGGAGCGCGCGAGGAATTCCATCCGGCATGCCGAAGTGTTTTCGTAGTCGAGCATCGCGCGCTGCTCGGCGATCCGCGCCTCACTGATCCGTCGGTACCTTTCGGCGTCGTAGACCCACGCGCGGCCGGTGGCCTCCCAGCCTCCCGATACCTTCCGCACGGCGCCGTCGACGTCGAGCACCTTGAGCAGCAGCTCCAAAGGCGACCTCTTGAGGTTGACCCGCGCCTCCAGGGCAGGTGTCGAGAGAACGATCCCGGGCTCCAGCGCCCCGAGGACCTGCTGTGCAGAATCCTCGGAGGGCATCGAGGAGGTGGCGAAGTATTCCCAGATGTCCTGGTCCTCGGCACCGGGCAGCAGCAGCACATCGGCATTGGGCGTACCGCGACCGGCCCGGCCCACCTGCTGGTAGTACGCCACGGGTGAGGAGGGTGCACCGAGGTGAACCACGAAACCGAGGTCGGGCTTGTCGAATCCCATTCCCAGCGCACTCGTGGCGATCAGGGCCTTGACCTCGTTCTGCTTCAGCGCCGACTCGGCCGCCTCCCGGTCCACAGAGTCAGTCCGCCCGGTGTATGCCCGTACCGCGTGGCCGTTCTCGCGGAGGAGCCGTGCGGTGTCCTCGGCCGCGGACACGGTGAGGGCGTAGATGATTCCGCTCCCCGGAAGGGAATCCAGGTGGGTCAGAAGCCAGGCAAGCCGCGATCGCGGGCTCGGCAGGCGCAGGACGCCCAGCCGCAGTGATTCCCGCGCAAGCTTCCCCCGCAGCGTGAAGACATCGGTGCCGCCGGTGCCCAACTGCTCCTCGACGTCCTTCACCACCCGGGAGTTGGCAGTGGCCGTGGTGGCAAGCACCGGCACGCCCTCGGGGAGCGCCGCAATGAGCTCGCGCAGCCTGCGGTAGTCAGGGCGGAAGTCGTGGCCCCAATCGGAGATGCAGTGTGCCTCATCGATCACCAGCAGCCCGGTGCGGCGCATCAGCTCGGGCAGGTGGCGTTCCCGGAATGCCGGGTTGTTCAGCCGCTCCGGCGACACCAGGAGAACGTCCACCTCATTGGCGTCGAGCTTCGCGGTGATGTCGTCCCAGTCGGTCTGGTTGGCGGAATTGATGGCCTCCGCGTGCACCCCGGCACGGACTGCGGCGGCTACCTGGTCACGCATGAGCGCCAGCAGGGGGGACACGATCAGGGTGGGGCCCGCGCCGCGGTTCCTCAGCAGCAGGCTCGCCACGAAGTAGACGGCGGACTTGCCCCACCCTGTGCGCTGGACGACCAGTGCCCGCCGGCCTCCTTCGACGAGCGCCTCGATCGCTTCGAACTGGCCTTCGTGAAAACCTGCGTCCGCGTTGCCGACCAGCGATTGCAGCATGCTGGTGGCCTGGTCCCGAAGAAGTGCTGTCTGTGGCATGTTGCCAAGTATTCCAGCCGCTACTGCCATTCCAGGCGGCGGGGCAGGGGTATGTGGGCAACCCGACGGACGGCACACGCCGGCCGAATGGCCCATGGGGGAGCGATCCTCCAACAGTTAGACTTCAAACCGTGAACAAAACCTTCGATCTTTCTGCTTCATTCAAGGCCTATGACGTACGGGGTATCGTCGGCGAAACCATCACGGTGGAAACCGTGACTGCAGTGGGTGCGGCCTTCGTCGATTCCCTCGATCTGGCGGGCGAGTCGATCCTGGTCGGCGGGGACATGCGTCCGTCGTCGCCGGAATTCTCCAGCGCCTTCGCGAAAGGTGCCACCCGGCGCGGAGCCGATGTGGTGCTGCTCGATCTCATCTCGACCGATGAGCTCTACTACGCCAGCGGGACGCTCGACGCCGCCGGCGTCACTTTCACCGCGAGCCACAACCCGGCCCAGTACAACGGCATGAAAATGACCCGTCCCGGCGCCGTCCCCCTGTCCTCCGAGACCGGGCTCAAGGAGATCCAGAGCCTCGCCGAGCGATACCTCGACGAGGGGACCATTCCCGAGGTCGCCGAACCCGGCTCCATCAGCGTGCGCGACGTCCTGCCGGGGTACTCCCGCTTCCTGCGCTCGCAGGTGGACCTCTCCTCCCTGCGCCCGCTCAAGGTGGTGGTCGACGCCGGCAACGGAATGGCCGGCCTGACCACGCCCGCGGTCCTCGGCGACCGCCTCCTGCCGGCGTTGCCGCTGGAGATCGTCCCGCTGTATTTCGAGCTGGACGGCACGTTCCCCAACCACCCGGCCAACCCACTCGAACCGGAGAACCTCCTCGATCTGCAGGCGGCCGTCGTGCGGCACGGCGCCGACATCGGCATCGCGTTCGACGGCGACGCCGACCGCTGCTTCATCATCGATGAAAAGGGGGCACCGGTCTCCCCCAGTGCCGTCACCGCCATGATCGCCCGCCGGGAAATCACCCGTGCCCAGGCAGGCGGCGAGGAAACCCCCGTGATCATCCACAACCTCATCACGTCCCGCGCCGTGCCCGAACTCGTTGCACGCGAGGGAGGACGACCGGTGCGCACCCGCGTGGGGCACTCCTTCATCAAGGCAGTGATGGCGGAAGAGGGAGCCGTCTTCGGAGGTGAGCACTCCGCCCACTACTACTTCCGTGACTTCTGGAACGCCGACACCGGAATGCTCGCCGCCATGCACGTCCTCGCCGAGCTCGGCGCACAGGACGGCCCGCTGTCCGAACTCGGCCGCGAGTACGAACCGTACTTCTCCTCGGGGGAGGTCAACTCGAAGGTCGAGGATCTCCCTGCCGCGATCGGGCGTGCCCGGGCAGAGTTCGAAACCGACGGCGTGGTGGTCGACGAACTCGACGGCGTCACGTTCACACCGGACCACGGGAAGTGGTGGTTCAACCTGCGCGCCTCCAACACGGAGCCCTACCTGAGGCTGAACGCCGAGGCGGTGGACCCGGCAACGCTCCGCCAGGTCGTGGACCGGGTGCTCGCCCTGGTCCGGCAGTAATTCCAATCCGGCCATAAGTCCGGTCCGGCAATAGGTCCGGCGGAGACCGTGGCCCTCGAAAGTAGAACGGCCTCGCTGCTTCCAGGTCAGGAAGTAGCGAGGCCGTTCTTCTGCCGGAACCGTCAGACCGCGCTGAACCGTTCCTTCAGCTCGTTGAGCTGATCCGTCAGTTGCTCCGGCAACGAGTCCCCGAAGCGGCTGTACCACTCCTCGATACCCTCCAGTTCGGCTGCCCACTCCGCGGAGTCCACGTGCACGGCGGCCTCTACTTCGGCCGGGGTCATATCGAGTCCCGTCAGGTCGAGGGCATCGCCGGTCGGAACGAAGCCGATGGGCGTCTCGACGGCGTCTGCGGTTCCCTCCAGGCGCTCGATGACCCACTTGAGGACGCGGGAGTTGTCACCGAACCCGGGCCAGGCGAATCCGCCGTCGGCCGTCCGCCGGAACCAGTTGACCAGGAAGATCTTGGGCAGGCGCTCCTGGTCGGCCTTCGCGCTCAGGTCGATCCAGTGCCGCAGGTAGTCGCCGGCGTCGTATCCGATGAAGGGAAGCATCGCCATCGGATCCCGCCGCACCCGGCCCACCTCGCCCGCTGCTGCGGCCGTCGTCTCCGAGGACAGGGTGGAACCCATGAAGATTCCGTTGGCCCAGCTCCGGGACTGCGTCACCAGCGGGACCGTGGTCTTCCGCCGCCCACCGAAGAGGATGGCTGACAGCTCAACGCCCTCGGGCCGGTTGAATTCCTCCGCCAGCATGTCGATCTGGTCGATCGGGGTGCAGAAGCGGGCATTCGGATGAGCTGCCGTGCGTCCTGACTCCGGTGTCCAGTCGTTTCCCTGCCAGTCGGTCAGGTGCTCCGGCACTTCCTTCGTCATGCCCTCCCACCACACACCGCCGTCGTCGGTCAGTGCCACGTTGGTGAAGATGGAGTTGCCCTTGGCGATGGCGCGCATCGCGTTCGGGTTCGTGTGCCAGCCGGTGCCCGGAGCGACGCCGAAGAGACCCGCCTCCGGATTCACCGCGCGCAGCTCGCCTTCCTTGCCGAAGCGCATCCAGGTGATGTCGTCACCCAGCGTTTCGACCTTCCATCCGTCGATCGTGGGATCGAGCAACGCGAGGTTGGTCTTGCCGCAGGCCGACGGGAAGGCAGCCGACAGGTAGTAGGTCTTCTCCTGCGGTGAGGTGAGCTTGAGGATCAGCATGTGCTCAGCCAGCCAGCCCTCATCGCGTGCCATCACGGAGGCGATGCGCAGCGCGTAGCACTTCTTCCCGAGCAGGGCGTTGCCGCCGTACCCCGAGCCGAAGGACCAGATGGAACGCTCTTCGGGGAAGTGCACGATCCACTTCTCCTCGTTGCAGGGCCAGGGCACGTCCTCCTCGCCCTCCGCCAGCGGGGCTCCGAGGGAGTGGAGGGCCGGCACGAATTCCGCGTCGAGCTCGGTGATCCGGTCCAGGACCTCGGTGCCGATGGTGGCCATGATGCGCATGGAGGCCACCACGTAGGCACTGTCGGTGATTTCGACGCCGAACTTCGGGTCCTCGGCATCGAGGTGTCCCATGACGAAGGGGATCACGTACATGGTGCGGCCGCGCATGCAGCCCGAGAAGAGCCCGCGCAGCTTCTCCTTCATCTGCACGGGATCCATCCAGTTGTTCGTGAACCCGGCCTCGCGCTCGTCCTTGGAACAGATGAACGTCTGCTCCTCCACGCGCGCGACGTCAGCGGGGTCGGAGAACGCCGCAAAAGAATGCGGAAAGGTCTCGGGATTCAAGCGGACGAGGGTGCCTCCGTCAACGAGCTCGTCGGTGAGCCGGTTGTTTTCCTCCTTGGAGCCATTCACCCAGTACACGCTGGCGGGTTGCGTCATTTCGGCGACTTCACGAACCCAGGCAAGCAGCGCTGAGTGGGTGGTCGGCGCGGCATGGCTACCCGCAGCAGATCCGGAAGCATTCGCCTCGCTCCGGTCGGCGGTAGTCTGACTTTCTTCAACCTGCTGGCGCACGGGATCGCCCATTACTCTTCCCCTTCGTTGGGTGGCTGGTGTGTATTGATGCTAAGCGGGCGTTATTTCGATGGTCGGCGCAATGGAAAGCGGAAACTCCTTCCGAAGGCAATTATCCGCGGCGAATCAAGCCGGAGCGGAGCCCAAACCGGCTTCGCTGTGATAAAGGTCACATAGACCGGTATAGTCTTTCGACGGTGATCCGGCTGATTAGGCACTCCTGATATTTGGCTGTAAAGTTGACTACGGCCAAACGGCTGGCTGGTGGAACGGTTTATTGCCCACCGCTTGCGTGCGTAGCTCAACGGATAGAGCATCTGACTACGGATCAGAAGGTTGGGGGTTCGAATCCCTTCGCGCGCACCAGGTTCATTGAAGCAATGCGAAAGGCCCCGGTTCTCGACCGGGGCCTTTCGCATTTTCTGCGCTTCTCAGTTCCTGCTCGCCGCGGTCAGTCGCCCGCGGGCCTCCACGGGCCCCATTCCTCGGCGCCGGGAACATCGCCGCGGGTCCACCATTGCGTCCGGTACACCTCGCCCCCGAAGATCACGCGCCGGCCCTCGGTGTACACCTCGCCCTCGTTCCATTCCACGGGCTCGGCGGCGGCAGCTTCCTGGGCGGACAGCGACGGCGACGGTGCCGTCGCGGGAGCCTGCGCGGGCACACCCGGCGACGCCGCTTCCGCACTCGACGGCTGGACAACGGTTTCGGGCAGGACCCGGTCGAGGGCCGGCCCGCGGGATGCTTCGCGCAGCTGGTCGGACAGCACAGCCATCAGGGAACCGTCGCGGTTGCCGGCGAGGTCCCACCACATAGCACCGCCGAGCCCCTTGTCCTGGATGTAGCCGCTCTTGATGCGCAGGGTTTCGGGGTTGTCGTAGCTCCACCACTTGTCGCCGTCGAACCGCCAGGCCGCCCCGAGCGTCGTGTCAGTGAACTCCTCGCCGACCCCGCGTAGCCTGTCGTAGTCCTCAAGGCCCGGCTCCTCGCTCGCCGGCGCAGGGCCGGTGGCGGTACCCCAGGGCTCCTCGGTGTCGACGCCCGCCCAGCCCCTGCCGAACGCGGCGAGGCCGAGCCCGAGCTGGGCCGGGTCGATTCCTGCATCGAGGTATGCGCTCACTGCCTGGTCCGCTGAGAAACGCTCGCCGTCGGGGCGTGGATCGTTCGGGTCGTCGAAAAGGTTTCCCTGGTGACCGGTCATCCCTGGCTCCCACGTTCCCCACAGGTCGTAGCCCTGGATGTTCCCGAAGTCGAGGTAGTCGAACAATTCGGGGTCGTTCCAACCACCGGCCTCGATATCCGCCGGGTTCGCGGGGAGGAAAGCGCTGAGGGAGTAGGAGCGCCCTGTTTTCTCACCATGGGCGTCGAGCTGCTTGCGGAATTCCTTCACCAGCAGCCGGAGGTTCTCGGCGTCGTTGCCGCGGTCCACCCCGTTCCCCTCGAGCCCGTTGTTGCTGCCCGGCCACTCCCAGTCGATGTCGATGCCGTCGAAGATGCCGTCCGCAGCCCCGCTCCCTCCCCTGCCCTCGATCACCGGAAGGTTCCCCTTGATGTACAGGTCGATGCAGGAGGCGACGAGCGCCTTGCGCGATTCGTCGGTGGCCGCGGCACGCGAGAAGTTCTTGGACCAGGTCCACCCGCCGAGGGAGATCACCGCGCGCAGCCCGGGGTTGGCCGCCTTGAGCTGCCGGAGCTGGTTGAACGATCCGGCCAGCGGCTGCTCGGCGGTGTCCCCGATCCCGGCGATCGACCCGGCGGCGTCGTAGGCCATGCCGTAGTCGGCCCAGGCGTCGGAGGCGCCGTCGGACCCGTCCGGCCCGCTTTCCTGCGCCTGATTCGCCTCGAAGCAGGTGAGCGTCTCGTGGTGGATGTTGCCGAAGGCGTAGTTGATGTGGCTGAGATTTCCAGCGGCGCCTGAGTCCTGGAGGGCCTTCATGGGAAAGGAACGCCCATAGACGCCCCACTGGGGGAAGTAGCCGACGCTCCGGTACCCGTTGATGCGGGCCGGGGTCTTGGCGGACTCCTCGGAACCGGTCTCCGAGGAGGAGAACTGCTCCGAGCAGGAGACGATGAGCCCGCTTCCCAGCAGGGCCACGACGGCCAGGGCGCCGATCCGGTGCAGTCGGCGTGGGCGCACTCGTTTCATTCTTTCCTCCGGATGTGAGACCAGCACCGGCAGGCAGCGGCTCCATCAGGCTACGGTATGAAGCTTGCCTCCGCAGGGAGCGGATGGAAGGCTCGGCTCATGAGCAATCCCGGAATTACTGACGTCATTGTGATCGGAGCCGGCGCCGTCGGCGAGAATGCGGCGGGGCGGGTGGTGCAGGCCGGGCTTTCCGCGGTGCTGATCGAGTCCGACCTCGTAGGAGGTGAGTGTTCCTACTGGGCCTGCATGCCGTCGAAGGCGCTCCTCCGACCTCCGGCCGCACTCGCGGCGGCGCGCTCGCTTCCCGGCGCGCGCGAGGCTGCGACGGGGTCCCTCGATGCACAGCAGGTCCTGGACCGCCGTACCGAGTTCACGTCCAACTGGGACGATTCCTCCCAGGCGGACTGGGCAGAGAACGCCGGCATCACGCTGATGCGCGGCCGGGCTCGGATCACCGGTGAGCGCGAGGTGGAGATAACCTCCGACGGCGACGCCACCACCGTGCGAGCGCGCCACGCCGTCGTGCTCGCCTCCGGCTCAACACCCATCGAACCCGCTATCGACGGGCTGGCAGACCTGCCCTTCTGGGGCACCCGCGAGGCGACGTCGGCCAAGGAGGTGCCGGCGAGCCTCACCGTGCTGGGCGGCGGGGTTGCCGGAGTGGAACTGGCACAGGCATTCTCGCGGCTGGGGGCCGAGGTCACCGTCGTGGCCCGCAGCGGGATCCTCGAGAGCTACCCGGAGGAAGCTTCCCGACTGGTCAGCAAGGGACTCGAGAAAGAGGGCATCACACTCCTCACCAACACCGAGACCGCCGCGGTTTCCCAGAACGAATCCGGGCACTTCACCCTGACGCTGAACGACGGCCGGACGGTTACCTCCGAAAAGCTCCTGGTGTCCACCGGCCGGCACCCCAACACCTCCGGGCTCGGCCTCGAGCATCTGGGGCTCGACCCCAAGGCCCTGGATTCCGACGACACGGGGCGGGTGACCGGCGCAGGCGGCTGGCTGTATGCAGTGGGGGACGCAGCAGGCAAAGTGCTGCTCACGCATCAGGGCAAATACGAGGCGCGGGCCACCGGCGACGCCATCGTGGCGCGCGCTGCCGGGAAACTGGGCGATGCCGCCGGGGACTGGACCAAGTACACCTCCACAGCCAACAGCTATGCCGTTCCCCAGGTGGTCTTCACCGATCCTGAAATCGCGATGGTGGGCCGCACGCTGGAGCAGGCGCGCAAGGCCGGGGTCAACGCCTCGGAAACCTCCCTCGCCATTGAGGTCGGCGGGTCGGCCCTCCACTCCGACGGGTACGAGGGCTGGGCGCAGATGGTGGTGGACGAGGACCGCAAGGTACTGGTCGGCATGACGTTCGCAGGACCCGACGTCGCGGAGTTGCTCCATGCGGCGACCATTGCCATCGTGGGTGAGGTACCGCTGGACCGCCTCTGGCACGCGGTCCCCTCCTACCCGACGATCAGCGAGGTCTGGTTGCGGCTGCTCGAGAAGTACGGGCTCTAGCCCCGCCTGGAAGCGGACGCCCGCCGGACCACGAAGTCGGTGACGGCGGCGTCGCGACCGTCGAGCTCCGCCCATTCATGCGGGTGCTGCAGCACGGTGAGTCCCGCCGTCGGATAATCCGTCGCGAGGTCCACCACGGCCTCCTCGTTCGATTCGACCGAGGCCAGCCGCATCGCGAGCTCCTGGACCCCCGGAAGGTGCGCGATCACCAAGAGGCTGGTGACAGTGGGGGGCACCTGGTTGATCAGCGCGAGGATCTCCCCCGGACGTGCCGCATACAACCCGTCCTCGAGCTTGGGCGTGGGCGCCTTGTCGCCGAGCTCCTTGCAGACCCAGGTGCAGGTCTGACGGGCGCGCAGTGCCGAGGAGCACAGGATCAGGTCGGGAAGGGCGTTGTCGGCCATCCACCTCCCGATCAACGGTGCATCGAGGTGCCCACGCGAGCTCAGAGAGCGCTCATGATCCGGAACCCCCTCGCTCCACTCCGCCTTTGCATGACGCAGCAGCATGAGGCGTTTCAGATGGGAGGAGGCCATGCGCGAAAGTCTAGCGGCCACGGCCAACGGTCACGGCCCGCACGCCGGCGTTCGGCTAGATCGAGTACTCAGGTGCCGCCCACACCACAACTTCAGGATGGTCGTAGAAACGGTAGCCCTGCCCGCGCACGGTGCGAACCGTGTTGGCCAGCCGGCCCAGCTTCGAGCGGAGACGCCGGATGTGAACATCGATGGTCCGCTCGTTGGGCACCTCGTCGGCGTTACGCCACAGTCCGCTCAGCAGCTCCTCGCGGCCGACGGTCCTTGCAGCGTTCTCGACAAGGTAGTTCAGGAGTTCGAATTCCTTGAACGTGAGGTTGAGCGTCTCGCCGTCGAGGTGCACCTCCCGGCGGGCAAGATCGATCAGCACGCCGGTGGGCCGTGGCGCGGCAGGCGGGGCACTGTGCTGCGTTTCGCGTGCCCGGCGTTCAACCGTGGGGTCCCCGAGGGCCGCCCGGACCACGTCGATGTCGCTTCCTGCGGCATCGGCCGGTGCGAGTGCAACTGCTGCGTGGGTCTCGACAGCACCGATGAGTGAACGAACATAGGCACGGGCATCCGAGGCGAGCCGGGACAGCGTGGTGCCGTGATCGGCCGCCGTGCCCTCGTCGATGGCCACGTACAGGACGAAGCCCCGGGCAGTGGTGTCTCCGGAGACGGCCTGCGGCCCCGGCACTCCGTTCGGCACGACAACGGGAACAGGGGCCGTATCGGTGGCTGCGGCAGGACCAGGTGCAGGACCAGCCACCTGAGCGAGCGGCGGGCGGTACGACGGCGCCGGATAGGTCTGCGCCTGGCCGTAGCCGGGGTGTACGGAGCTGTGCTGCTGGCGTCCACCGGCCCGGTTCTGGGCGGTGCGGAGGGAGATATGGACGTAGCCCGAAGAAACTGACATGAAAACAACCTCAGAGTGTGTGCCGTCATTCCGGCGCGAATGCTTGGATGTGCCCGGTCGGGATGATGCTTCAGTGGCGCCCGCCGTTGGGCTTGGAGTGCGGAAAAGGCTGGGATGGAGCCGTTACGCGCGCATTCGGAGACAGCGAGTTTCCGCAACGGGCAGAAGGCCCACGGAAGGAACTGCGGCTGCAGATGCTGTCGAGTTGGTGTTCACCCTCCAAATTATTGCACGTAACAATCCAGTACCCGCAAGTAACAATGGTGGCGGTTGTCCACGAAGCAGGGGGAAGGTGCGTGCAGGAGGCGCAGGTGCCGCTGGACGAAAGCACCCCACGGCGATCCGACGGGATCCTTCCCGCGTCAGTTTTTCTTAGGAAATCGCAGGGATGGAACGTTCCGTCTTTTATGATCAACACTCATACCGCAATCGCGGCGTTTCGGCTACCGACAGCAGACGAAGTTTTGCTAGCCCACCACGCCGTACAGACGGTCGCCGGCGTCACCGAGGCCCGGAACGATGTAGGACTTCTCATCCAGCTTCTCGTCGATCGAGGCGAGGACGATGGTGACGTTCTTGCCCTCGAGCTCCTCCCGGAGCGCTGCGAGTCCCTCGGGAGCTGCCAGGAGGCAGATGCAGGTGATGTCAGCGGCTCCCCGGGCGAACAGGAACTTGATCGCCTCGCGAAGGGTTCCCCCGGTGGCGAGCATCGGATCGAGAACGAACACCTGGCGTCCTGTGAGGTCGTCGGGGAGGCGCTCGGCGTAGGTGATGGCCTCGAACGTCTCCTCGTTGCGAGCCATTCCCAGGAAACCGACCTCCGCCGTCGGGACGAGGCGTGTCATCCCCTCGAGCATGCCGAGGCCGGCACGCAGGATGGGCACCACGAGCGGTGTCGGCTTGACCAGCCCGGTTCCGTCGGTCGACGTGACGGGAGTTTCGATGCGCACCGGCTCCACCCGGACGTCGCGGGTGGCCTCATAGGCCAGCAGCGTGACGAGCTCTTCGGTGAGGAGGCGGAACACCGGCGACGAGGTGTCCTTGTCCCGGAGAACCGTGAGTTTGTGGGCTACCAGGGGGTGGTCGACTACCAGTACTCGCATAGCTCAAAAGTACCATTGAGCACATGCCCCCAGACCTGACCGATCCCGCCGTCAGCGGCAGCGCCCGCCATGAGCAGTGGATGGGCTACGCCCTGCAGGCGGCCCGGAGAACCGTTGCCAGCGCCGATGTCCCGATCGGCGCCGTCGTCGTGGGTCCGACCGGCGCGGTGCTGGGCACCGGCTGGAACCAGCGCGAGGAGCTGGACGATCCGACGGCGCACGCGGAAGTGGTGGCGATCCGCGCAGCGGCGGCGGCCCTGGGAAGCTGGCGGCTCGAGGGGTGCACGCTCGTCGTCACGCTCGAGCCCTGCGCAATGTGCGCGGGGGCCTCGGTGCTCGCGAGGATTCCGCGCGTGGTGTTCGGCGCCTGGGACGCCAAGGCAGGAGCGTCGGGCTCGGTCTTCGACGTCCTGCGCGAGCGGAGGCTCAACCACTGGACCGAGGTGTTCCCCGGCGTCCGCGGAGAGGAGTCCGCCGCGCTGTTGAGGGATTTCTTCGTCGGGCAACGCTCGAATTCCGACGCCGGACAATAGTGCGTAGGCTTAGTATTTCCGGATAACCGAACTTCCAAGGAGTACGTAGTGGATACCCAGCAGGACGGCATGAAGGAAGTACACAAGATTCTCGACAACGCGGACATCGCGATCCTCACGACGGTGAGCCGTGAGGGTCGGCTCGTCAGCCGCCCCCTCGCCTTGCACGGTAAGGACTTCGACGGCGACCTCTGGTTCTTCACGGAGGACCCGTCCCCCAAAGCCGACGAGATCCGGGCGAACCCGCAGGTCAACGTGTCGGTGAGCTCCGGCAAGGGCTACCTCTCCATCGCGGGCACGGCGACCCTGACCAAGGACCAGGCGAAGATCGACGAACTGTGGGGCCCCTCCGTTTCCGCCTGGTTCGAGAACGGCCGGGACGACCCCACTGTCGCCCTTATCAGGGTCGACGCCGACACCGCCGAATACTGGTCCATGGAAGCTCCCCGCGTCGTCTCCGCCGTGAAGATGGTCAAGGGGCTTGTCACCGGATCGAAGCCCGACACAGGCAGGAACGACGTCGTCGAGCTCTGATTCCTCGGCCGTTGCCCGCCGTTTTGGGCAGAACGCACGAAACCCGGTAAAGTAGCGGCGTTGGTGACGTGTCCGAGCGGCCGAAGGTGCAACACTCGAAATGTTGTTTGGTGTAAAAGCCAACGTGGGTTCAAATCCCACCGTCACCGCCACCGAGAAGGCCCTGCTTCCCCTGTAAACAGAGGGGAGCAGGGCCTTTCGCTTTCTTCGAAATGGTTCCGAGACGACGGTCTGAATGGACGACGGTCCCTGGAGGACGATGTGCCCGCACCGCGTTCTCCAACGCGGTGACGGCCAGAGAGGATTGCACCCGCGAGTCCATCGAGTACCCCACGGTCCTCCCGGAATGGACGTCCTTCACCGGGCAGAGTTAGAACTTCCCCTCACAGGCTTGGAATTCCAGCCGCTCGGAAACGACAACAGCGAACCAGACGCACGATTGATGCAGGCGTGTACAATTCGGCCATGTACAGTGCAGCCCTGCAGTTCCGCTTTGTGGTGATCTTCGCGCTCCTCATCGCCGGCATCGCCCTCGTTGCAGGGTGCACCAGTCCCGGTCCCGGCCCATCGTCGGAGGATCCCCCCGACCCCGCCGCCCTGTTGAATGAGTCGAGCGAGACCACCAGAGCCCAGACCAGCACGCATCTCGAGCTTTCGGTCGAGGGCGAAATCGCGGGACTGCCGGTCGAGTTCGTCGAGGGCGATCTTACACAGACTCCCGCGGTCGCTGCCGAGGGCACACTCGACATGACATATCTTGACCAGCAGCTCAAAGGGGTTGAGTTCGTGGTCTCCGACGGCAACCTGTGGGCCGCCATCACGTCGGGAGGCAGCCTGACCAACTTCGGGCCGGCATCCAACGTCTATGACGTCGCGACGATCCTGGACCCTGACGTGGGGCTGGCCAACGTGCTCGCCAGTTTCTCCGATCCCAACATCGACGGACAGGAGACCGTCGAGGGCGTGGACACTGTACGCATCACCGGCAACGTCGCCGCGGACGCGGTCAACAACATCTCCCCGCAGATCGGGGCAACGGACCCTGTCCCTGGCACGGCGTGGATCTCCGAGGACGGCAACCGTGAGCTGATGCAGGTCCGGTTGGAGCCCAGCCCCGGTAACAGTGTCACCATGATCCTGTCCGAGTGGGGCGAACCGGTCACCGTCGAGAATCCGGCAGGGTGATTCAGGGCCGGCCCCCGGCAGCCGGGCGGGTGCCGACCAATCGCCGCATCGCGATCAGCGCGGCCAGTCTCGCAGTGGCGCTGGGCGCGCTCGACACCTACGTCGTCGTCACGATCATGACCGACATCATGCGCGACGTCGGCATCGGAGTGAATCAGCTCCAGCGGGTCACCCCCATCATCACCGGCTACCTGCTCGGCTACATCGTGGCGATGCCGCTCCTGGGTCGGGCGTCGGACCGGTTCGGACGGAAGATGCTCATTCAGGTCAGTTTGGCCGGCTTCGCGCTCGGATCGGTAGTCACGGCACTGTCGGCCGATCTCACCATGTTGGTCCTCGGCCGTACTCTCCAGGGTGCCGCCAGCGGCGCCCTGCTGCCGGTGACGATGGCCTTGGCCGCAGAACTGTGGGTTGCACGCAACCGCGCAACCGTGCTGGGCGGTGTCGGCGCCGTACAGGAACTGGGCAGCGTGCTCGGCCCGCTGTACGGCATCGCTTTGGTCGGGCTGTTCCAGCATTGGCAGGCTGTTTTCTGGGTCAACGTGCCGCTTGCGGTGATCGCGATGGTGATGATCCACTTCAGCCTGCCGGACCGGCAGGAAACCGATCACCCCCAGAAGGTTGACGTGGTCGGTGGTCTGCTATTGGCCATCGCCCTGGGCCTGATCGTGATCGGGCTCTACAACCCCAAGCCCGACGGCAAGCTGGTGTTGCCCAGCTGGGGAATGCCGGTGCTGATCGCGGCCGCCGTGGCGACCATCGCATTCTTCGTCTGGGAGAGGTTCGCCCGCACCCGCCTGCTCGAACCGGCAGGAGTGCACGTCAGGCCGTTCCTGGCGGCACTTGGCGCGTCGATGACCGCCGGCGCAGCACTCATGGTGACGCTGGTCAACGTCGAGCTGTTCGGTCAGGGCGTCCTGGGTCAAGACCAGAACCAGGCCGCTCTCCTGCTGCTGCGCTTCCTCGTCGCGCTCCCGATCGGGGCGCTACTCGGCGGATGGCTGGCCACACGTATCGGCGACCGGATCGTAGCGTTCGCAGGCCTGCTCCTCGCCGCAGTGGGCTATCTGCTGATCTCGAAATGGTCCGTCGATGTGCTGACGGCACAACACGATCTCGGACCATTCACCCTGCCGACACTGGACACCGACCTCGCGATTGCCGGCCTGGGTCTCGGCCTGGTAATCGGTCCGCTGACGTCCGCCACGCTTCGCGTGGTTCCCGCCGCCCAACACGGGATCGGATCGGCCGCGATCGTGGTCGCCCGCATGATCGGCATGCTGCTCGGCATCGCGGCGCTGAGCGCATGGGGCCTCTACCGGTTCAACCAGCATCTGACCAGGCTGCCCGCCAGCACGGGCGGCACACTCGAGGAACGGTTGTTGGCCGAGGCCGGGCGGATCCGCGGGGCATACGTCCTGCAGTACGGAGAAATATTCTCGATCACCGCGATTATGTGTGTGGTAGGCGCGGCGCTGGGTCTGCTGATCAGCGCGCGCAATGAGTATGTCGAGGAGCCTGAGCGAGCCACTGCTGGGGACCCGCAGTAACGATCGGGCTTGGGTCAGGCACCCATCGACACTATGACGGCAGCAAGTTCCCCGAAGATAGCCCAAGAATAGATAGCTTCCGGGGTTGTGCTTTTGCCTTGGGCTCATAAACTGTGGTATAGGACCCTCCCCATCCATTCTTGGGGTGGCGTGCTTGGAAGTACTGGTGTCCCCTTCCTTGGAGTCACCATCAACCGCGTGTGTATGAGGAGGATTCTCCAATGAACAAGACACTCCGCTTTATGGCAGTACCCACCCTCGCTATGGGCGCACTTGCCCTTTCTGGATCGCCGGCCATGGCCGCTGACCAGTCCTACCAGGCCACCCTGGGCCAGCTCAACGGCAGCTCCGGCTCGGCCACCATAGAAGTTCACGTCACGGGCAATGAGGCTCAGGTACTGCTGAACGTTTCGGATATGCCCGCGACATTCATGGATATGCCCTACCCGCACGTCCAGCACATCCACGGCGGAGCGCAGGGTACCTGTCCGGATCCCTCTGCTGACAAGGACGGCGACCAGGTCATCTCCACCACCGAAGGGGCTCCGTTCTACGGCGGAGTCCTCACCACCCTCTCCACCAGCGGTGACACCAGCCCCGCAGCTGCCGCTGACATCAACCTCGCCGGTAAGGGGGCCGCCTACACGATTGACCGGACGTTCGAACTGAATGCTGAGACCAAGGCCGCCCTCGACGCCGGCACTGCCGTCGTCGTCGTCCATGGCCTCGACCCGGCGACCCTCAGTCCGGCCGGTGCGGCAGCCAAGTCCGACCTCGCCCCCGCACTGCCCCTGGCAGCAACCTCACCGGCGCTGTGCGGCACCCTGGCGGCCGGACAGGTGGAGATGCCCGTTGGTGGCGCTGACACCGGCGTCGTCCAGGAAACCGGAACCGGAACCGGCATCGGTACATTCGCCATCGGTGGCGGGCTGGCCCTCATCGCTCTGACCGGCGGCGCTTACGTCGTCCGTCGCCGCACCGCAGAACCAGCCGGCTGAACACCGCTGGCCGGTCAAACGCTGGTACACAGGAAGCCCGGCCGCCGTGAAGGCCCGCAGGCCACACCGGCGGCCGTGCTTCTGTTAGCCCTAGATACAGGGAAGCAGGGGCCTTTCCGCTACCCGTTACGAACGAATTTCACCACGGCGCTGCCCGTGCCCTCGAACCGCGCCTCGGCTTCGTAGCCGAAGGAGACAAGGATCTCCTCGTCGGCATCGTCCTCCGCCGGATGGACCAGCCACACCGTATCGTGCTGCAGGATTCTGTCCTCCGACGCCTCGAGGCCGAACCGCTGGTTGTAGATCCTGCCCCAATCGGCTGCACTGATGCCGACTGTCGTGTCCACCAAGCCGGCGAATGAGTCCGGGTACGCGCTTTGCGCCAGGTCCGCGTCGCCCAGCAGGGCCACCGCATCACCGGGCCGCGCGCCGTCGCCCAGTGTCTGGGCAACGAACCTGAAATCGTCGAGGGGGCTCCGGCCGAACTCCGTCCGCTGGCCTACATAGGACGGAAGTGCCAGCACCACCACGGCCAGCAGGACGACGGCACGTTGCCGCGACGTCGTCCCCGGCCCCCGGCCCTCGGCCGGGCGCGGAACCAGCGCAGCCGCGAGGAGTGGAAGCGTAGGAAGGAGGAATGACAGGTAGCGGGGCAAATAGTACGGCGAGCCGAAAACAAGCGAGCCGCCGATCACCGCAATCAGGGGCAGCACAAGGAGGGGAAGCGCGAGCTTTACGAGGAAATGCCGCCGGGATCGGACGGCGCCGGCAGCCGCAAGGGTCCACATCACCGCTGCAAGCCCGTACATGGATACGCTCTCGAACGGCGTGTGCTCGGGAACCGGTTTCCCGTCGAGCAGCATGTACGCGTCGGTGAAGAACTGGAAGAAGGCCACCTCGAAGAACACGCTGCCGTCGATCGGCCGGATCCAGGAGATCTGGAACTGCTGGCTCGCACCGATGATCGCGAGGGTTGTCGTGGGAATCAGCCAGGCCGGACTGAGGGCAAGCACCGCTTTCCAGCGGCGCCGTAGCACCGGATCGAGGAGCACTGTCAGGACATGGGCGACGAAAACCAGCCCGGCATACAAGGACAGCAAGGTGGCCACCATCGCCGCTGCGGCATACCCCGCCCAGAGCCGGCCGGAGGGGTGCTCGCGGATCCGCACCAGGAAGTACGTGGCGAGCACCGCGAACAGCAATGCAAGGGCGTAGGACCGGGCATCGGTCGCCACATACTGGGTACGCGGCAGCACTACGAACAGCAGGGCAGCGACGAGGCCGTAGGTGGTACCAGCCAGACGACGTCCGATCGCCACAAGGAGCCCCGCGGCGGCTGAGACCGCCAGCAGGCTCGGGAAGCGGAGCGCGGTCTCCGAGAGTCCGAACACGGCGGTCCACGCATTGATGAGGACGTAATAGAACGCGTGCACTGCGTCGATACTCTGGGTCATGCGCATCATATCGGCGAAACTGCGGTCGACGGCACTGATGGTCGCTGCCTCGTCCACCCAGAAGCTCGGTATCGATATGCCGATACCGGAATAGATCAGGGTGAGTGCTGCAGCGAGGACCGCGGGTTTCGTGGTCCTTTTCACGCGCTCATTAAAACACGCCGGGGCAGCACCTTCCTCGATGGGGCTGCTAGGTCTTGGCCCCCGATCGGCCGGCATCCCGGACCCGTTCCTCGACCTCCTCGGCCGACAGGTGCCTCCCAACAGTTCGGAACGACCCGAGCGGCGCCACCGAATTGACGATGCTATCCGGGTACACGTGCACGAGGTTGTGGCCCTGGCCCCCGTCGCGCCCGCGGACGCCGCCGTCGGGCACGTGGAGATCCTGCGTGTAGCAGGTTGCCGACGCCACGGACACCGGGATTCCGGCGAACATCGATGACGACGAGAAGTGCAGGTGCCCGCCGAGGATGAGCCGCACGTCCGATCCTTCGATCACGCCGCGCAGGCGGTCCTGGTTCCGCAGCTCGGTCAGCACCGCGAGGTTCTGGATCATCGGAATGGGAGGGTGGTGCATTGCAAGGATGGTCCCCTCCGGTGCGGCCGTCGCAAGTTCCGCCGTGAGCCAGACCAGTTGATCCTCGTCCAGTTCACCGTAATGGTGGCCCGGCACCGAAGTGTCGAGGGTGAGAATCCGGAGGCCCCCGATCCGGTAGCTGCGGTACAGCGGCGCTGCCTCGGGCGCTTCATCGAGGAGGCACTCACGAAGATTCTCACGTCGGTCATGGTTGCCCATCAGCCAGATGAGCGGCGCACCGAGCTCGCGGGCCACCGGCTCGACGGCGTCGCGGAGCTTCCGGTAAGCCTCCGGCTCGCCCTTGTCGGTCAGGTCTCCCGTGAAAATCAGGGCATCGGGCCGGATACCGGAGGCCTGGATGTCACCGAGCAGCTGCTTGAGTCGGGCTTCGCTGTCGACCGCCCCGTAGAGCGGCTCCGGCCGCCCCACGAAGTGGGTGTCACTCAGGTGCAGAAGGAGGTGCTGGTGCGGCGGATGCTCAGCGGAGATGTGAGCATCCGCGCGCAGTTCAGAAGGAGACATGGCAGCTAGGCAGTTGCCTCGGCAGCTGCGGACTCCAATCGGGCACCCTCCGGCGTGAACGCCAGTTTTTCCATGAGCGCCGCAATGCGGTCCCAGTGATGTCTTCTCATCAGGCGGTTCAGCTCCGCGGAAGCAGGCTTGCCGGCCCGCCCCCGAAGCTGACGGCACGCCGCCGCGAAACCGCCGGCGTCGTCCCGCAGGTCGACCACTCCCTCGAAATCCGCGACGACGTCGGGGACCCGCGTCGACACCACGGGGAGACCGCTGGCGAGGTATTCGAGCGTCTTCGTGGGGCTGATCGATTTAGTCGACTCATTGAGGGCGAACGGCATCAGCGCTACATCGAATTCAGCCATCAGGTGCGGAAGGTCCTGATACGCCTGCTGACCCAGGTAGGTGATGTTCGCCGCCTGCGGGAGATCCGTGGCGTCGATCTTGCAGATCGGGCCGATCATCCGGATTTCCCAGTCGGGCAACTCCGCGGCGAGGTCGGCCACGAGGTCCAGGTCGAGCCGCTCGTCAAGCACTCCCACGTAGCCCGCCGTGGGTTTGCTGCGGTCCGGATCGGCGGTGCGGGCGGCCGCAGCATAGTGCTCGGTCGATACTCCGCTGGGTATCAGGTGGGCGTCCTCCCTCCCCTGTTTGACGACCGACCGGTGGAGCGACTTCCCCCCTGCAAAAACGACGTCGGCCTTCCTCAGCGCCTGCCGCTGACGGACCAGAAGCTCCGGGGCTGCGTTCTTGAAAGCCGCAAGATCGTCCATGACGTCATAGACGAGCGTGGTGGGATTCAGGGCGAGTGCCGCTTCGAGTGCCAGCGGCGTGTAGATCCACACCACGCGCTCGCCCTCGGGCTCACCGATCAGCTGTGGAAGTTGCTCGACGTAGTCGGGCATCACCTCGTCGAAGAAGCCGACGTGCCTGCCCTGCTCGGGGATCTCCAGCCACACGCGGGTCAGGCCATCGACCTCCGTGCTGTTGAGCCGGTTGCCGGTGGTCCCGCCCAGGGGAGTCAGCGGCTCTTCGACGAACCAGGTCTTCCGGGCGGGCGCCTTGCCGAGCCGGGAGACCAGCTGCTGTGGCCGTTGCCATACCCAGTCCCACCGTAGGTGCGACAGGACGATGAGTTCACTTTGCATCGACGATCCTCAATTCCATTCGAGTGGTTGTTCGGGGAAGGCTTGATCCGATGTCGGTGGAGGGCGGCTCAAGCCAGTCCCAGTGCGACATCTGCGGGGAATACCCCTGGAGCCAGGTGCTCACCGGTTCCTCCAACCGGTAAGCGGGCAGGTCTGCGGCACGGGCACCGCCCGCGGCCAGCGCATACGACGTCGCCATGACCGAGCCCCGCCGCTCGAGGTTCTCGTCGAGCCAGTAAACTCCCACGGGATCGATATGGCCGTCACAGCGGAACAGCAGCGAATCCCAGTCGGTGGAGTCGATGACCGGGAACCAGCACAGGCCGTCAAGGGGGATTCCCCGCTCCTGCGCCGTCTCGCACTGCTCGAGGACGTATTTGAACCAGGTGGCGCGGTCCGAGGTGTGTCCGCGGACATTCGTCTCGGTGATCATGCAGGGAAGTCCGTAGCGCTCCCAGTACTGCCCGATCTGGTCGGCCAGGGGCAGCGGTGAAGGGGTGGGCGTGGAGCCTCCGTCGATCGAGAAGTTCCACTGGCAGTGGGCGTAGTAGTCCAGGCCGAGGACGTCGACGAAGCCGGGCGTCAGTCCCTTGAGCCGCTCGCCGCCCACGGCTGCAAGATCCCTCGCCAGCTGACCGGCGTCGTCGTAGTCCCTGCCCAGGAAGGCGTCGAGCACCAGGAAACGGCGCTCGTTGGCCATGTCGGCGTAGGACCAGCCCGAGGGGTCGGCCCCCGTGTGGAATTCGCACGTGTCCACCCAGACGTGGCGGGCGGCGGGCAGCAGGGTCCGGTAGAGGCGGCTCGCCTCGGCCACCGCGGGCAGCACGTTCACGATGAGGTCGATGAAGCCCTTCAGCCCCGAGTGGTAGGGAGGCCAGATCGCCTCGTGACCGCTGAGGAACAGGGTGGAGAACGGCTCGTTGAAGAGCGTGTATTCCTCGATCCACGGGTAGCGCCGCGCGAAGGCCTCAGCGTAGCGGAGGTAGGCGTCGCCGAAGCGCGCATCCGCGAAGCCGTCCGAGAGCCAACGGGGATAGCTCGTGTGGTGGACGAGGTCCACGATGGGGCGGAAGCCGTTGTCGGAGAGGTAGCCCAGGACCTCGTCGGTGGTCGACCAGTCGTAGGTACCTTCGGTTTCCTCGATGCGGTGCCACCGGACGGGATACCGCAGGCGCTGGATGCCCGATCTGCTGAGCAGCTCGAGGTCCTCCCGCCACCGGAGGTCGTGCTCCGTGGTTTCGAAGATGTCCCGGTCATGGGCCGGGAGGAACGTGCTCTCGAACCCGCCGATCAGCTCGATGGGCGGATTTCCGTCAGGCCCGGACATGACGGTCCCCCAATTCCTCGTAGACGACGTCCAGCAGCTCCGCCGCACGCAGATTGAGCCTGCGGGACTCGTCGAGGTCGGCATCGAGGCGGGCCACTTCGGCCTTCAGGGCCTGCAGTTCCTGCCGAAGTTCGGCCATCTCACCTGGAAGGTCCTGGTGTGGTTCCCCTGTTCCGTTCCGACTTCTTCTCACCTTTTCTCCTTCCGCACAATGACGCGCTTTCGCGTCGATCCTGCCCCTGCCGCGTCCTGCGGCTCGTCCGAGACAACTGTTTCCTCGTCCTCGATGACCAGCCCGTAGCGCCGGAGCTGCTCCTGGAAGCGGTCCCAGCCGACCAGCTGGCACCCGTTCCAGCGGACCGATTCGCCCGGGCCGTCCGTTGCCACTTCGAACATCCCGCGGCTGCCGCTGCTGTGCAGGAGATGTTTGACCAGCATCAGGGTAGTGTCCCAGCCGAGCGGACTCAGGGCATCGAACAGGCGATTGCCGTAGACGTTCACGGTGCCGTCGAGCGCGACGCACTGCTTCCGAAGGTGGAGCGCAGAGCGTGCCATGTTCAGGTTGACGGCCTCGAAACGGAGGAACCCCGTCGATGCCTTCCGCTGCGAGCCGGCGTACTGGATGGCCGGTCGGCTGTAGTCGACCGCGAGGACGGAACGTGCCGATCCGGCGAGGAAGCGGGCATCAGCCCCCAGCCCGCATCCGAGATCAAGGATGCTCGACCCCGTCCCGAAGACCTCGAGGGCTTTCCGGGCGAGCTCCGATTCCGATTCCGCCGGCCCTGCCGCGATCTCGGCCCGGTGGTGATCCTCCCAGTTCTCCCGATCGACGTCGAAGTGGTTCAGCCACCAGTAGAACCGGCGGAACGCGGCCGGCGGGGTGATGAAAGTGAACGTGGGGTCAGGCGTCTCCCAGCTCGGACCGTAGATCGCCTCGAGCAGTTGTTCGGGCTCGGCCGGACCGGGAAGCATGCGGCCGTTCACGGGAAACCGTTTCAGGGGAAGGATATTCACCCGTTCGGCACGTTCCCTCGCGTGGAAAGTACCGTAGAACCAGCCCGAGCAGACGAAGTAGCTGAAGATATCGAGGTAGAAGCGGTCCGTGATGGATCCGCCCGGGAACATCAGCTGCAGGTGCCCGCTGGAGTGGCGCACCACCTCATACCCGCGTGCCCGCAGGGTGCGTTCCACTTCGAAGCTTTCGAGCGCGACGTCGGAGGGGTTGTCGTGGACGCTGAGGTAGGCGAGATCGGCGTCGTCGTCGTTCGCCAGGATCCTGCCGTTGCGTACGGGCCCCAGCAGCGTGCCGCCGGTGACGAAGAGGTCGATACTCAAGGCGTTGTGCAGCAGCGCGATCAGGTGCTCCGCTTCGTCGAGGACATCCTCCACCAGCCCGGCGTCCCTCCCCTCGAAAGACCGCGCCACGCGGCCCCACTTGTTGACCACCTGGGGCAGTCCCGTCCCCGGTTCGGTCAGGTGCAGTTCGCTGGTCCCGTCATCGAAGGCTACGAGCCGCTCACCCACCAGGGGCACACCATCGCGTTCGACGGCGAGGGTGGCCTGCCCGGTCAGGCGTTCGGCGAGCGCGGGCGGCCACTCCACCGACCACCTGCGCTGTTCGGCCGCTTCGCTCGGTGCCCTGAACGTCCAGATGCGCCGACCACCGAGCAGGAGTGACAGGGGTTCCCCCTCCGAAACCGTCACATCCGAGATGGTCAATCGCAGCGCATCCGCTGTGAGTGACCCGCTCAACGGACAGGTTCCAGTTCCGTCAGCAGGGGATCGGTCTGCGGCAGGCGGACATCGAAGACCTGGCCCGTGGAATCGGAGGCCAGCACCTGGAGGCTCGAGCGCGCCACGGTGGCTGCCTGCACCAGGGTGTTCTTTTCCTCCACACCGAAAGCCTTCTCGCGCATCGGTGTGGCGGTGCGGCTTGGACTGATGCAGTTGACCCGGATCCGGTCGGCGCTCCACTCATCGGCCAGCGCTTGCGTCAGGTTCACCAGGGCGGCCTTGGTGGCGGAGTAGACGGTGTACTTGGCGCGTCCCCGGGTATAGGAACTCGACGAGTAGAGCAGGAGGGAGCCCTGTGATTCGCTGAGGTAGGCATGCGCCTCCTGCGCCACCACGAATGCCGCCATCAGATTCACCCCGACGTCGTGCTGCAGTTGCTCGTCGGTGAGCGTCACGAGCTCCCCCACCGTCAGCACCCCGGCGGTGAGCACCACGTGGTCGATCTTCCCGAAACGTGCCGCTGCGGAAGCGAGCGCAGCTTTCACAGAGGCCCGGTCCTCAACGAAGGTGCCACTGCCCCCGCGGCTGTGGCAGACGACGTCGGCCCCCTCTTCCTCCAGCTGTCGAGCGAGCTCGGCACCTATGCCGGAGCTTCCACCGAGCACCACGACGGCGACGCCGCGAAGGGTCGAGGTGGGCAGGGGAACCGGCCCCGTGCTCTGGTGCTTGAGCTGGAAGAGCTTGTCGGCGAGGTGGATGTCGATGGGGTGGGTGATCTTGATGTTCGCCTCGTGCCCGGGAACGACGATGATCGGGACGTCCGGCTGGTACTTGAGGACCACACTGCAGTCATCCGTCGCCGCGAATGCGGGGTCCTGGCGCGCGAGGACGTAGGCGCGCATCAGGGTCTCCCAGCGGAAGGCCTGCGGAGTCTGGCCCCGCCTCAGCGATGCCCGGGGTGGAATGGCCCGAATGACGTCGTGCTCGTCCACCTCGATGATGGTGTCAGCGGAAGGAATCGCGGTGTCGACGGCGGCATAGGTGTCCAGTGCATCGATGCAGGCCTTGATGATGCCGGCATCGATCAGCGGACGAACGGCGTCGTGGAAGACGACTTTCGCGGTGGGGTCGGCGATCTCCCGCAGGGCAAGGAAGGAGGTCTCGTTCCGGTCCCGACCGCCGGCGAGGATTCCGGTGATCTTGGGGTAGTGCGCCTGCGTCAGCAGTTCCCGGGCTCGCGGGATGGATCCCGGATCCATCATCACGAGCACCTCGTCGATGAAGCCGCAGTCCTGGAAGATCCCCGCAGTGTGCTCGAGACTCGTCTTGCCCGCGATCGGAACCAATTGTTTGGGGATATCGAGCCCCATCCGCGCACCGATTCCGCCTGCGAGGATTACTCCTACAGTCCTCGCCCGGCCTGACGCCCGGTCCGGCACGTCCCCGGAGGAAGTTTCATCGAAATCCACCATGATCCCACCCCATTTCCGATTGGTCCCTGAATTTAGTAAGCGTACTGATGATGACAGTAGTACGCCAGAAGGATTTTGGCCTACGTTCGGCCGTTTTTTACTTGAAGTTCGTGCTTCGTTCACCTCGTGGCTTCCCCTGTCTCTCCCCTGCGTCCCGTGGCGCCGCACGGAGCGATCGACGGATCGGGAGGGACTTCCGGCCGGGGTAGCCTGTGGAGCATGGCGATCCGGGTGCTGGCCGTCGGCCGAAAACATGAAAGCTGGGTCCTTGAGGGGATTGCACGCTACGAGAAACGCCTCAAGAAGCCCTTTGACCTCACGTGGCAGTTCCTTCCGCACTCGTCCCGGGAGGGCGAACCGGCTCGGAAGGAAGAGTCCGAGCGCCTGATGACCAAGCTTTCAGGCAATGACTTCGTGGTGTTGCTCGACGAGCGCGGCAAGGCGATCGACTCCCCGGCCCTTTCCCGCACGCTGCTGCATCCCCTGGACCGTTCGCGCGGCGTCACCCTGATCATCGGTGGAGCGTACGGCGTCGACGCCGGCGTGCACACCCGCGCGGACTTCGTCTGGTCGTTGTCCCCACTGGTTTTCCCCCATCAGCTGGTCCGGCTCATCCTGGCGGAACAGGTGTATCGGGCGCAGGAAATAGCCGGCGGCCGCTCGTACCACCACGGATAGCAAAATCACATCCGTCACTTTTGTAACAATTGCGTCATCAAATGCCGAGCTGGGCACCTTGCCGCCTGGACGGGGGTACGGCCGACCCTAAGGTGATGCTATGAACAATCTGGTGGTCACCCCGCGCCGCGTCCTGGCTGGAACAGCACTCGGCGCCGTCGTCCTTCTCACTGGTTGCGGAATGCTGGGCGGCGGCGGGGACGAGCCTGCAGGAGTGGCCGCGCCGACCGTGTCCTCGAGCGGTGGAAGCAGCACGGACGCCCCACCTTCCGCCGCGCCGTCGAACGAGGACTCAGCTGTTGCAAGCGCCGCTCCCAGCACTGAGCCGACTGCTGAAGCCACCACGGAACCACCCAGCGCCCCGACCCAGGGGCCACCCGAAGCCGCAGCTCCTTCGCCGTCGTCGGACGCCGCTCCCGCCCCTGTCGAAACGGTAGCCGTCGGCACCTGCACCGCCGCCATGCTGACCGGCAGGATCGATACTCCTGCCGGAGCAGGCGGTATGGGAAGCGTCCACCGCGCGATCGTGCTGACCAACGCGTCCACCGCGCCCTGCACGACCGCCGGTTTCCCCGGGGTTTCCGCCGTGACTGCCGAGGGCAACCAGATCGGTCTTCCGGCGGACCGCGACAACTCCTCGCTGACCGTCCTCACCCTCGCCCCGGGCGACTCCGCCGCTGCAACCCTCAAGCAGGGCAGCGGGCAGAACCATGGCGCCGACTGCGGAACGACGCCGGTAGCAGGACTCCGTGTCTACCCGCCCGGCGCCACTGATTACCTCGTGCTGGAGCAGCACGGAGAATCATGCTCGGCGACATCGATCACCCTGATGACCGTGGGTACCCTGCAGCCCGCACAGTAATCCGCGGGTCCTCCCCGCCCCAGGACCATCGCGCGGCTTCCCGGGAACAGCCCGATGATCCTGGAATGTCGGTGCGCCGGGGGATGATGGTCGGGTGACTGAGGTGCTGGACAAATTCACCCCCGCTACCCGGAAGTGGTTCGCGGGTGCCTTCGCTGCGCCCACCCCGGCTCAGGAGGGTGCCTGGAACGCAATCTCCGCCGGGTCCAACGCCCTCGTCGTCGCTCCGACCGGCTCCGGAAAAACCCTGGCGGCATTCCTGTGGGCGCTCGACCGGCTGATGGCCACGGAGGACCCGGTTCCCGCGACCGCTGCATCGACCGGCAGCCCAAGAGCCGGTGATTCCAAGACCGGTGATTCCAAAGCCGGCAAAAAGCAGAAGCGGACCACCCGCGTCCTCTACATCTCCCCGCTGAAGGCCCTCGGCGTCGACGTCGAACGGAACCTTCGCGCACCCCTGATCGGCATCACCCAGACAGCCAAGCGGCTCGGCCTTCCCGCGCCTGCCATCACCGTGGGGGTTCGCTCCGGCGACACCCCGCAGGCGGAACGCCGCTCCATGCTCACCCGGCCTCCTGACATCCTGATCACCACCCCCGAATCGCTCTTCCTGATGCTGACGTCCAAGGCGCGGGAGACCCTGCTGGAGGTGGACACCGTCATTCTCGACGAGGTGCACGCGGTGGCCGGAACCAAACGTGGCGCCCACCTTGCCGTGTCGCTGGCCCGGCTCGACGCCCTCCTCGACAGGCCGGTGCAGCGCATCGGCCTCTCGGCAACGGTGGAGCCGCAGGAGACGGTCGCCCGCTTCCTCTCGGGCAACGCCCCCGTCGAGATCGTCGCCCCGCCGTCGAAGAAGCAGTGGGACCTGACCGTCACGGTGCCGGTCGAGGACATGACGGAGCTCGGCGGTGCTGCCTCCACTGACGACGACGGCGACGCCGCACCCCAGGCGAGCATCTGGCCGCACGTCGAAGAGAAGATCGTCGACCTCATCGAGGCCAACCGCTCCACGATCGTGTTTGCCAACTCCCGGCGGCTCGCGGAACGGCTGACGGCACGGCTCAATGAAATTTCCGAGGAGCGCCGGGAACGCGATGCCGTGTGGGCGGGTCCGCCGACGGCGGAAGGATCGCCTGGGGAGCAACCGGCGGCGAAACCGTCGCGTCCTCCCGCGGAGGTGATGGCGCAGGCCGGCCAGACGAAGGGCGGCGAAGCGCTGCTGGCACGTGCCCACCACGGTTCGGTGTCGAAGGACCAGCGCGCCCTGATCGAGGACGACCTGAAGTCGGGGCGGCTGCGGTGCGTCGTGGCCACCAGTTCCCTCGAGCTCGGCATCGACATGGGTGCCGTGGACCTCGTGGTGCAGGTGGAATCCCCGCACTCGGTGGCCAGCGGCCTGCAGCGCGTGGGCCGTGCCGGGCACCAGGTGGGCGAGGTGTCGCAGGGCGTCCTTTTCCCCAAGCACCGGGGGGACCTGGTGAACACCACGGTGACCGTGGAGCGCATGCTGGCCGGCCGCATCGAGCCGCTCTACATCCCCACCAATCCCCTCGACATCCTCGCCCAGCAGACCGTTGCGGCTGCGGCCCTGGAAACCATCGACGTCGAGGAGTGGTTCGACGTCGTCCGGCGTTCCGCGCCATTTGCGACGCTTCCCCGTTCCGCGTTCGACGCCACACTCGACCTCCTGGCCGGCCGCTACCCCTCCGACGAGTTCGCCGAACTGCGTCCCCGCATCATCTGGGACCGGGTGGAAGGCAGCATCACCGGGCGTCCCGGTGCCCAGCGCCTCGCCGTCACCTCGGGAGGCACCATCCCCGACCGCGGCCTGTTCGGGGTGTTCCTCGTCGGTTCCGCGAGTGAGGGGCCGAAGGCGGGCGGCCGGCGGGTGGGCGAGCTCGACGAGGAGATGGTGTACGAATCACGGGTGGGCGACATCTTCGCGCTCGGTGCGACGAGCTGGCGCATCGAGGAGATCACGCACGACCGCGTGCTGGTGTCCCCCGCCTTCGGGCAACCCGGCAAGCTTCCCTTCTGGAAGGGCGATTCGCTGGGCCGACCGGTGGAACTGGGTCGCGCGCTCGGCGCCTTCGTCCGTGAGATGTCCGGGGCCACTCCGGAGAAGGCCCGGGAGAGGTGCAGCCGGATCGGGCTCGACGACTGGGCCTCCGGCAACCTCATCACCTACCTCACCGAGCAGCGGGAAGCCACCGAGGTGGTGCCCAATGACCGCACCCTGGTGGTCGAGCGTTTCCACGACGAGCTGGGTGACTGGCGCGTCGTCCTGCACAGTCCCTTCGGCATGCCGGTCCACGCGCCGTGGGCGCTGGCGGTGGGTGCGCGCCTCCAGCAGCGCTACGGCATGGACGGTTCCGCCATGGCGTCCGACGACGGCATCGTGCTGCGGGTGCCGCTCATGGAGGACGAACCCCCGGGAGCCGACCTGTTCCTTTTCGACGCCGAGGAACTGGACGGCATCGTGACGGCGGAGGTTGGCGGGTCGGCACTGTTCGCGTCGCGCTTCCGGGAGTGCGCCGCGCGGGCGCTGCTTCTGCCACGGCAGAATCCGAGCAAGCGGACACCGCTGTGGCAGCAGCGTCAACGCTCGGCACAGCTGCTCGACGTCGCCAAGAAGTACCCGACGTTCCCGATCGTCCTTGAGACCGTCCGCGAGTGCCTGCAGGACGTCTACGACCTCCCGGCGCTGAAGGAGCTCGCCTCAGCCCTCGAGCGGCGTGAGCTGCGGATGATGGAAGTGACCACGCAGCAGCCCTCCCCCTTCGCCCGCTCGATGCTGTTCGGGTACGTGGCGTCCTTCCTGTACGAGGGGGACTCCCCGCTTGCCGAACGCCGGGCCGCTGCGCTCTCGCTCGACCCGACGCTGCTCAACGAGCTGCTGGGCCGCGCCGAGCTGCGCGAGCTGCTCGACGCCGGCGTCATCGCGGAGACGGAGCGCGAACTGCAGCGCCTGCGCCCGGACCGGCTGGCACGCGGACTCGAGGGCGTCGCCGACCTGCTGCGTCTGCTGGGACCCCTGACTCCCGGGGAGATTGCCGAACGGCTCGAGGAACCGGCCACCGCCCCTCCGGGCGTGGTGGCAGAGGACGGTGATCCCTTCTCCGATGCTCCCGTTCCCAGCAACCCGCGCGCATCCCCCGAAACGGTGAGCAGCCATGTCGCCGCACTGGTCCGGGTGAACCGTGCCCTCGTGGTCAACATCGCCGGGGTGGAACAGGTTGCCGCGGTCGAGGACGCAGCACGTCTCCGCGACGCCCTCGGCGTGCCGCTGCCCATGGGCATACCCCTCGCGTTCATCGAGCCCGTGGCCGATCCGCTGGGCGACCTCGTGGGGCGCTACGCCCGCACCCACGGTCCCTTCACCGCCGCTGAAGCGGCGTCCCGCCTGGGGCTGGGGGTCGCCGTCGTCGCCGGTGCACTCCAACGGCTGGCGGGGAACGGACGGGCGGTGGAGGGCGAGTTCCGCCCGGCCGAGTCCGTGCCCGCTCCCGAACCGGGGACGACCACCATCGTTCATCCGGCAGCACCGAGCGAATGGTGCGACACCGAGGTGCTGCGGCGGCTCCGGCGCCGTTCGCTTGCCGCGCTCCGGCAGGACGTCGAGCCGGTGGACCCTGCGGCATACGGCCGGTTCCTGCCCGCCTGGCAGCACGTGGGCTCAGGACTGCGTGGGCTCGACGGCGTGGCCACGGTGGTGGACCAGCTCTCCGGGGTGCCCATCCCCGCCTCGGCGTGGGAACCCCTCGTGCTCGGGCAGCGAGTGGCCAACTACTCGCCGGGAATGCTCGATGAACTCACCGCGACGGGCGAAGTAGTGTGGTCGGGCGCCGGTTCACTCGCGGGCAACGACGGCTGGATCGCCCTGCATCTCGCAGAAAACGCACCGCTGACGCTCCGTCCCGACCCGGCCTTCGAACCCACCGCACTGCACACCTCGCTGCTCGAACTCCTTGAGGGAGGCGGCGGTTTCTTCCTGCGCCAGCTGGCGAACCTCCTCCCCGTCCAAGATGCGCCGTCGGAACCCGAGGTGGTGACAGCCCTTTGGGACCTGGTGTGGGCGGGCCGGATCAGCAATGACACCTTCACGCCCGTGCGTGCGCTGCTGGCCAACGGGAAAACGGCCCACAAGCAGCGGCCCGCCCCGCCGCGTGCCCGGTCATCCCGTCCGGGGCGGCTCGGCCGTGCTCCCGGAAAGTCCCTCACCGGCGCTTCGATGCGCCTCCAGTCCGGGGCCGACGGCGGCGGCTTCCAGCGCACCACGCCCCCGCTTGCTGCGGGCCGGTGGAATCTACTACCGCCTCTTGAAGGGGAAACGACGCTGCACGCCCATGCGACGGCTGAACTGCTGCTCGACCGGTACGGTGTGGTGACGCGCGGCGCCGTGGGCAGCGAGGGCATCCCGGGCGGTTTCGGCCTGATGTACAAGGTGCTCGCCCGCCTCGAAGAGATGGGGCGATGCCGCCGGGGCTACTTCATCGAGCACCTCGGCGCGGCACAGTTCGCTGTTCCTGCGACGGTGGACCGGCTGCGTTCCTTCAGTGCCGACAACCAGCCGGCCGCCCCGGCTGGCGTCCTCGGAGCACCCAGTGCCCCGCTGCAGGCGGTTGCGCTGGCCGCGACCGACCCGGCCAACCCCTACGGCGCCGCACTTCCCTGGCCCTCCGCGGATGGCGGGCACCGTGCCGGGCGAAAGGCGGGCGCCCTCGTGGTCCTGGTGGACGGAGCTCTCTCGCTGTACGTCGAACGCGGTGGGAAGACCCTGCTGGCGTTCACCGAGGACCCTGCAGCGCTCGAATCAGCAGCAGCGGCACTCGTCTCGATCATCCGGCGGGGTGCTGCCGAAAAAATGGCGCTCGAGAAAGTGAACGGCGGGGAAATCCTTGACACCGAAGTGGGCCGGGCCCTGGCTGAAGCCGGTTTCTATACGACTCCGAGGGGGCTGAGGATCCGTGCCTGAGGGTGACACAGTCTGGCGCGCGGCACGCGAGCTCAACAAGGCCCTTGCCGGCAGGGAACTGACGCGGTGCGACATCCGGGTTCCTCGATTCGCCACGGTCGATTTCACGGGCGACACCGTCCAGGAGGCAGTGGCACGCGGAAAGCATCTCCTCATCCGCGGCGGCGGTGACGATGGGTGGGACATCCATTCCCACCTCAAGATGGAGGGCCTCTGGCACGTCTATGCGCGCGGGGAGAAATGGCGGCGGCCGGCCTTCAAGGCGCGCTGCGTCCTGGAGACCAGCGAGTCCGTGGTCGTGGGCTTCGAACTCGGTTTCCTGCGCGTGATCACCCGCGCGGAGGAGGAGGACGCCGTCGGATATCTCGGCCCGGACCTACTGGGGCCCGACTGGGATCCGGAGGAAGCGCTGCGCCGCCTGTCCGCCCAACCGGACCGGCCCATCGGGCTCGCCCTGCTCGACCAGCGGAACCTCGCCGGCATCGGCAACGTGTACCGCTGCGAACTGTGTTTCCTGGCCGGTGTCCATCCGCTGACGCCCGTGTCCCTGGTTCCCAACCTGCCCCGGATGGTGGAGCTTGCCAGGAAACTGCTCGAAGCGAACAAGCTCCGCAGCACCAGGGCAACCACGGGTCAGCTGAGGGGCAATAACCTGTGGGTCTACGGCCGCTCTCACCGCGGCTGTCTGCGCTGCGGCACACCCGTGACCCTTGAACAGCTCGGGGACAACGACCTCGAACTCCGCGACCTCTACTACTGTCCCCACTGTCAGCCGGCTCACGCCTGAAGGCCCGTAGGCTTGCAGGGTGATGAAATCCCCGCTGCCCGTGCGAAACGGGGTCAACGCCACGCGCCTGCGCCTCCCGGACGAGGGACCCTGGGACACGGCCCTCGAGTACATCCTCGACCGTTTCGACCACGTGAATCCACAGGGGATCGGCGAGCGCTTCGACCGCGGGGAGGTGGTTGGACTCGGCGGGACCGTCCTGACGCGGGAGACGCCGCTGACCGACCACACCTTCGTCTGGTACTACCGTGAACTGCCCGTCGAGCAGCGGCTTCCCGTCGAGATCACCATCCTCCACCAGGACGAGAACCTCCTCGTCGTGGACAAACCGCATTTCCTGCCGACCACTCCGGGCGGCATGTACGTTGCGGAGTCCGCGCTCGTGCGCCTGCGCGTCCAGCTGGGAATTCCCGACCTCATCCCCATGCACCGGCTCGACCGGATGACGGCCGGCATCCTTCTGTTCTCCGTCAACCCGGAAACCCGGGGCAATTACCAGCTGCTCTTCGAGAACCGGCGGATCACCAAGGAATACGAGGCGGTTGCCCCGGTGCGGCCCGAGTTGAACCTCGGGAACGAACCGCTGACCGTACGCAGCAGGATCATCAAGTCCCGCACCTACCTGCTGGCCCAGGAAGTGGAGGGCGAGGTGAACACCGAAACGACCATCAGCCTGCTCGAGCAACGCCAGACCCCGCAGGGGGTGGTGGGACGCTACCGGCTGCAGCCCCATACAGGGAAAACGCACCAGCTGCGGCTCCACATGGCGGGCCTCGGCCTCGGAATTATGAATGATCCGTTCTATCCGGTACTTCAACCCCAGCAACCGGACAGCTACGACGAACCCCTCCAGCTTCTCGCGAAGAGTATTGCCTTCACTGATCCCCTGAGCGGTGCCGAGTCCTTCTTCGAGTCGTCCCTGCAGCTGTCCGGCTTCGCCTGAAGTCTCGGCCCTGCCGGTAGGCGGACGGTACATTGGGAGTGTGGAACTGCCCGGTGCCGACATTCCAACACTCCTCTACCTCCTCATCATGTTCGCCGTCATCTTCGTGGACGTAGTGTTCCCGCTCGTGCCCTCGGAACTCATGGTGATCGCGGCGGGCACCATGGCCTCCCACGGCGAACTGTTCCTGCCGGGGGCTGTTCTTGTTGCGGTGGCCGGAAGCTGGCTGGGGGACCTTGCACTGTTCCTGCTCTTCCGTCGTCGCCTCACCCACTGGCTGGATCGTTTCCGCTGGGGACGTTCGGTACACCGCGGGTTGCGGAGCGCCGTAGAAAAAGCCGGCAAGTCACCCACCTACGCCGGCCTGGTCGCCGTCCGGTTCCTTCCCGGCGGGCGGACGGCGAGCGTCGCGGCTGCAGGGATCGCTGAGGTTTCCCTCAAGCCTTTTCTGGTCGCCACGGCCATCGGGGCCGTGCTGTGGGCCGGCTGGCTGCTGGGTCTGGGCTACGTCACCGGGGCGACGACGGGGTTGCCTTTATGGATGAGTGCCCTCCTCGGGATGCTGGTCGGTACGCTGGTGGGGGCGGTGACCGCTGCCGTCCTCGCGGTCAAACAACATCGGAAGGTCAAAAGAACCAATGAGCATCCCGCAGAACCAGGGACGTAGGCCGCCGCACGCGCCGTCGTCCCCGCCCGCGGGCGCAACCCCTGCAACTTCTGAAACCACTCCTTCCGATGAGACCGGCGAGGCTTCCGCCGGCCGGCCCGGCGTCCTGGAGCGACTCAAGGCGGCGCGGCCCGGTGCAACGGCTCCCACCGACACCGGATCGAGGAGCCCTGCGGGCATGGCAGACGACGCAGCCGGGAACGTGCGCGACGACGCGGGCCACAAGATGTCCGTTGTCACCCCTGCAAAAGAGGCAATCAGCCCGACGGCGACCTCGCGGGCCGTGGCAGCACGGGCCGCGGCAGCCCGTGCCGCAACCGCCCAAGCTGCGGCGACCTCGCGAATGCTCCGGACCGCGGGGAGCACCTCGCGACGCCTCGTCCGCCGGGGTGCATCCGCCACGACGACGAACGTCCGCTCCTGGAACCGCGATGTGTTCCGTTCGGTCGTGGTGACCCTGGCCGCCCTCGCCTGCATCTTCGGATCCGCGGCCGGCGTCGGCGCTTTCGGCGGTCCGTCGATCAGCGACGCCGCCGGAGGCGTCCTGGCACCGGATGCCACCCTGCTGGCACCCGCCGCCAGGGCTTTCGCCATCTGGAGCGCCATTTACGCCGGGCTGATTCTCTACACGCTCTATCAGTGGCTTCCCTCCCAGCGCACGAGCAAGCGGCAGCGCCGGCTCGGCTGGGTGGTGGCGTCCTCGATGCTGCTCAACCTCGCGTGGATCCTGAGCGTGCAGGCCTCGATGCTCCCCCTCAGCCTGGGCGTCATCCTGCTCCTCCTCGGTGTGCTCCTGTATGCGCTGCGGATCCTGAACCGCACCCGGCCGCGCTCACGGTGGGAAGGCGCACTCGTGGACGTGCCTCTCGGTCTGTACCTGGGATGGGTCATCGTCGCGGCAGCGGCCAACATCGCGTCGGTTGTCACAGCCGCACGGAGCGATCTCTTCGGCTGGGGCGCGCTGGTCTGGGCACTGGTGGGCCTGGCGGCAGTCGCCCTCGGGACCATCACGGTGTGCATGACGGACCGGGGCCGGCTCTCCGTCGCATTCGCCGCCTGCTGGGGACTGGTGTGGATAGCCATCGAGCGGTTCCTGGGGGAACCGAATGCTCCCTTGGTGGCGTTCGCTGCGATCTTCGCCGTCTTCCTGGTCCTGGTCTCGGCAGGATCGCGCCGGCATTCCGTGGACCACAACTACCGGCGCTGGACCCGCGCCCAGCAGGACGCCTCGCGGGAACCCCTCGACCTCCTGGCAACCGAGGACTCCGACGACGCGGACCGGTAGGCGGCACCCAGCCACCGGGCCCGCCTCCGATCAGCCCCTCGGACTGCGCGGACAGCTGCTGGAGCAGCTCGACCGGCAGGGCGGAGAGCGGACCGGGGTACCGGGCTCAGGCGATGGCTGAAACTCCGGTGATGGCGCGGCCTACGATCAGTGAGTTGATTTCGTAGGAGCCCTCGTAGGTGTAGACGGCCTCGGCGTCCGCGAAGACCTTCGCCATGCCGTAGTCGGTCACGATGCCGTTGCCCCCGAGGATATTGCGACCCAGCGCCACCGTCTCACGCATGCGTGCCGTGGTGTAGGACTTGGCGAGCGCGGCCTGCGGCATGTCGGCCCCGGGACGCGGCGCCTCGGCAGTCCCCGACCGCTGGTCCTCCTGCAGTTGGGCGACGCGCACCATCATGGCCAGGCTGGCCGTGGTGTTGCCGATCATGGTGACGAGCTGGTCCTGCACCAACTGGAAACCCGCGATGGGACGCCCGAACTGGTGGCGTTCCACCGCGTACCGGCGGGCGATGTCGAACGCTGCGAGCTGCTGTCCCACCGCTTGCCAGCCCACGAGGATACGGGAGCCCCGCAGCAGGTGCCGGGTGTCGGAGAAACTTGAGATCCCGGCGAACCTGTCGGCCTCGGGGACCCGCACGTTCTCGAGCGTGATGTCGGCATTCTGGACCGTCCGCAGCGCGATCTTGTTGTCGATGCTCGTGCGTGTCACCCCGGGAAGGGTGGCGTCGAGGATGAACCCGCGAATGCCCTGCGTCTCGGTGTCCCGCGCCCATAGGAGCATGTAGTCGCAGAAGGTGCCGTTGCCGATCCAGCGCTTGGCCCCGTTGATGACCCACTCATCACCCCTCCGGGTGGCGGTGGTGGCCATGCCACCGGCGACGTCGGATCCGTGCTGCGGTTCGGTGAGGGCGAAGGCGCCGGTGATGCGCAGGTCCATCGCGTCCTGCAGGAGGCGGGCCTTCTGGTCCTCGGAGCCGAACTCGTGGAGGGCCTCGACGAAGAGATCGTGATGGACCATGAAGAAGGTGGCAAGCGAGGTGTCTGCCCGCGTCATCTCCGCGATCACCATGCCGCTGAAGAGGTGGCTGTAGCCCTGCTGGACCGGGGTGCTGAGGTTCAGCGCCGCGAGCTTCGGGAGCATGTCGTGCGGGAACTCGGCCCGGTTCCACCATTCGACGGCCCGCGGCGTGACCTCCTTGCCGAGGAAGTCACGGACATCCTGCAGCTTTTCGCGTTCGGCGTTGCTGAGGAGCGATTCAAAGCCCAGGAAATCCGCTGAAGGAAGCTGGTCCATCATTTCGGCGCCATGCGAATGGCGCCGTCGAGGCGGATGGTCTCGCCGTTGAGCATCTGGTTCTGGACGATGTGCGCAACCAGCGCCGCGTACTCCGCCGGCTTGCCGAGGCGTGAAGGATGAGGAACCTGCCGGCCCAGGGAATCCTGCGCCTCCTGGGGCAGCCCCGCCATCATGGGCGTTTCGAAGATGCCCGGTGCAATGGTCACCACCCGGATCAGGTACCTCGCAAGCTCCCGTGCAATCGGCAGGGTCATCGCGGCGACACCACCCTTCGATGCCGCGTAGGCGGGCTGGCCGACCTGCCCGTCGAATGCCGCTACGGAAGCCGTGTTGATGATGACGCCGCGCTCATCCGAACCACCGGCGGACCGCACGGGTTCGACCGCGGCCATGGCCTCGCCGGCGAGGCGGAGGACGTTGAAGGTTCCGATCAGGTTGACGTTGAGTACCCGTACGAAATCGGCGAGTGGCAGGACGCCGTCGCGCCCGAGAACCTTGCCCGGAGTGGCGATCCCGGCACAGTTCACCAGTACCCGCAGCGGCCCGAGCTCACCCGCGGCACGGACCGCCGCCTGGACCTGAGCTTCATCAGTCACATCGGCCCCGACGAAACGGGCCTTCGCGCCGAGCTGCTCCGCGAGGTCGGCGCCCGCGGACTGCGGCAGGTCCACCAGGACCACGTAGGCGCCGTCGCCCAGCAGTTTCTCCGCCGTCGCACGCCCAAGACCTGACGCGCCCCCGGTCACCAGTGCCACTGAGCCTGCGATATCCATGGAGCCCGTCCTTTTCGCGAATGTCTCGGGCGCTCCGGGGCTTCCGGATGCCAAGGCCAGAGTACTGTGACGTACGGCATAGCGCACCCGGCGGTCGCCCGGCTGAGCAATCTGCTCAGCGAGGCCCCGGTTGCCGTTCGCTAGGGTGGTTTTATGCTCACTGCACCCGCTGCCCCGCCCGATCCCGCATCGAGAACGCACCTGGCCGCCGCCAGCGTCGAGGCGATCTTCGGCGGACGCTCCCTGGGGCTGCCGGGAACGCGGCTCGCAGCGGTTGCCTTCCCGCACCCCGTCGGCCTGCGGGGCCACTGGCATTACTGGTGGCAGGCACACTATCTGGACTGCCTGATCGACCAGTACGAACGCCTGGCGGAAAGCGACCCGGGCGAGGCCGCCGGAGCCCTGCGGCGGGCGTCTCGGCTCGCGCGCGGGATCTGGGTCCGGAACGGCCTCCGCTGGACCAACTCCTACTACGACGACATGGCCTGGCTCGCCCTCGCGCTCCAGCGTCTCGAGGCAGCATCCGCATCAGCCGGACGACGACGGCGTGGCACCGGTGTCGTACACCTCGAAGACGCGCTTCGCTCGGCGCACACCACCGAGCTCGGCGGCGGGGTTTTCTGGAATACAACCCGGGACTACAAGAACACGGCGACGACGGCGCCCGCCGCGCTATACTTCGCGCGTTCCGGCGAGCCGGAGCGGGCCGCCGATCTGATGACCTGGTTGAGGGAGAACCTCCGGGACGGCGACACGGGACTGTATTTCGACGGCGTCCGGCTGGGGACGGGCCCCGAACCGAGCCGGGACCAGGTGGTCCGCACTATCCACACCTACAACCAGGGAACGGTCCTCGGCGCGCTGGTGACCCTGGCCGACCCGGAGTCCCTAGCCGAAGCCGCTCACCTGGTCGGCGACATCGCCTCCCAACTGGCGAATGCCGAGGGAGTGTTGAAGGTCGATTCCGGGGGCGATTCCGGACTCTTCACCGGCATTCTGGCACGCTATCTCGCACTGGCCGCACGCACCCCTGGTCTCCCCGAGGACGCCGCCCGGACCGCCGTCGGACTCCTGCACGCAACCGCCGACGCCCTCTGGACCCGCCGCTCCCCCGGGAGCGTCCCGGGTTCCCTGGTGTTCCCGCCAGGAAGCAATGGGCAGGGTTCCAAGCCCGTCAGCCTCTCGACCCAGCTCCAGGCCTGGCTGGTCTTCGAGGCCGCCGCACGGGTCCGGCCGGCAGGCCCCGCAGGAGCCGCGAATAATAACGACACAGGAATGTGACTAATTTCCGGAGACGTGCGACACTTTCCGTATTGCCGAGAACTACTTAGGCAAGGCTTACTTGGCGCACCGTCCCCCGGTCACCACCACCCGTTCCGCCGTCAGGCCCCACCCTGCCCGGCAATGTCGTTTGAAAGGCCCCCATGAAGCTCCCATCCACGGCCCGCTCCGCCGCGCTGGCCGCAGCCCTCCTCCTCACGGTCACCGCCTGCGGCGCGAACACCTCCGAGCCGGCCGCCGAGACCGCTCCGTCGACCGGCCCCGCGTCAGCGGAAGCGGCCGAGATCAGCGGCGAGATCACCGTGTACAACGCCCAGCACGAATCGATGACCCAGGCGTGGGTCGACGAGTTCACCGAGCAGACCGGCGTCGAGGTGACACTCCGCCAGGGCAGCGACACCGAGATGAGCAACCAGATCCTCCAGGAGGGCGAGCGCTCGCCCGCCGACGTGTTCATCACGGAGAACTCACCGGCAATGACGCAGGTGGAGAACGCGGGACTCTTTTCCGACCTGACGGAGGAAACGCAGCAGAACGTTCCCGAGGAATACCGCCCCTCCACCAACAAGTGGGCCGGCGTCGCCGCACGGTCCACGCTCTTCGTGTACAACCCGGAGAAGGTGCCCGAGACAGAACTCCCGGAGTCGATCATGGACCTGGCAGACCCGGAGTGGTCGGGCAGGTGGGGCGCCGCGGCAGGCGGCGCCGACTTCCAGGCGATCGTCTCGGCGATGCTCGACGTCGAGGGCGAGGAAGCCACTGCCGCATGGCTCGGCGCAATGAAGGACGGCGCGAAGATCTACCCCAAGAACGGCGCCGCGATGAAGGCGGTGAACTCCGGCGAGGTGGATGCTGCGGTGATCTACCACTACTACTACACCGCCGACCAGGCCGGCACCGGCGAGAACAGCAACAACGTATCGCCCTACTACTTCAAGGGTGAGGACGCGGGAGCATTCGTCTCCATCTCGGGAGCAGGGGTGCTCGAATCCTCCGACAACCAGGCGGCCGCGAACGCCTTCCTCGAATTTATCACCAGCAAGGAGGGCCAGGAGACCCTGAGCTCGGGCAGTGACTACGAATACCCCGTGAGCGCCGACGTGACGCCACGCGAAGGTCTTGTCCCGCTCGAGGACCTGGAAGCGCCGGCAGTCGATCCAGCCGACCTGAACGGCGAGAAAGTCGTGGAACTGATGACCTCGGCCGGGCTGCTCTAGGCCGGCAGCACACTACCGCCCGTGACCAGGGCACTGAAGCTCCGTACGACGGCGGGCGGGAACTCCGGTTCCCGCCCGCCGGTCGGCGTCGTGGGGGCAGTCGTGCTCGTCACCCTCGGCACCCTGGTGCCCCTCGGCTTCGTCGTCTCGATGACCATCGCGACGGGATGGGAGGCAGCCGCCGAACTGATCTTCCGCCCCCGTGTCGGCGAGCTGCTCTTCAATACCGTCGCCCTGCTGATCCTCACCATCCCCTTGTGCGTCGTCCTCGGGGTGGGTGCCGCATGGCTGGTGGAGCGCACCGACCTTCCGGCTGCCCGCCCGCTGTCCTTCCTCCTCGCGGCGCCCCTCGCCGTGCCCGCCTTCGTCAACAGTTACGCCTGGGCCAGCACCATACCCTCCCTTTCCGGGATCCGCGGCGGCGTCCTGATCTCGGTTCTGAGCTACTACCCGCTGGTCTACATTCCCGCGGCAGCGATGCTCCGGCGCCTCGATCCCGGCCTTGAGCAATCGGCTGCGTCCCTGGGCCTCGGTCGGTGGCGGACCTTCTTCCGCGTGGTGCTTCCGCAGCTCCGCCTCGCCATCGGCGGAGGAGCCCTCCTGGTGGGCCTCCATCTGCTCGCCGAGTTCGGCGCGTTCTCCATGATCCGTTTCGACACCTTCACGACGGCGATCCTGCAGCAGTTCCAGTCCACCTTCAACAGCGCGGCGGCGAACATGCTTGCCAGTGTGCTCGTCCTTCTCTGCCTGCTGCTCCTGCTGGCCGAAACCTCGACCCGGGGCCGGGCCCGATACGCCCGGCTCGGTTCCGGCGTGGCGTCCGCGCCAAAGATTCACCCCCTGGGGAGCTGGGCGCCGGTGGGGCTGACCGCCGTCCTGGCCCTGGTCGGCCTCGCGCTCGGGGTGCCGCTCTGGAACGTGACGCGCTGGCTCATCGCCGGCGGCAGGGAGGTCTGGGAAGCAGCCGAGCTGTCGACGGCGCTCCTCCAGACGCTGAGCTACGGCCTCATCGGTGCCGCTGTCACCGTGGTGGCCGCATTTCCCATCGCCTGGCTCGCCGTCCGCCACAACGGAAGGCTCACCCGGCTGCTGGAGAGCAGCAACTACATCACGAGCTCGATGCCCGGGATCGTGGTGGCGCTCGCCTTCGTGACGGTGACCATCAACATCGCGTACCCCTTCTACCAGACGGCCCCCGTGGTCATCACCGCCTACGTCCTGCTTTTTCTGCCTCGCGCGCTCGTCAGCCTTCGCGCAGGCATTGCCCAGGCGCCCCGGGAACTCGAAGAGGCAGCGAGGGCCCTCGGCACGCCGCCCCTTGCCTCCTTCCTTCGGGTGACGCTCCGCCTGAGCGCCCCGGCAGCAGCGGGCGGTGCCGCCCTGGTTTTCCTCGGCATCTCGAACGAGCTCACTGCAACCCTCGTGCTGGCGCCGTCGGGCGTGTCCACCCTCGCCACGCGCTTCTGGTCGCTGAGTTCTGAAATAGACTATGCCGGGGCCGCGCCCTATGCGCTGCTGCTGATTCTCTTGTCCCTGCCCATGACGTACCTCCTGTACCGGCAATCGCGCAAAGCCGTCGGCCAGTAGCTTCCGGAGGATTCCCATGACGACGCACCCTGCAGGCCCGGCCGTGAATCACCTCGACCTCGTTGGACTGACCCGGTCCTTCGGAGGTGTGGAAGTCCTGAAGGGGCTCACGCTCTCGGTGCAGGCCGGGATCACCACGGCCATCGTCGGGCCGTCCGGCTCAGGGAAGACAACCCTCCTGAGGATCATCGCGGGCTTCGATTCCCCCGACTCGGGAACCGTCTCGCTGCAGGGGAACGTCGTCGCCGGTCCGGGCGTGCTCGTCCCTGCGCATCGGCGCAACATCGGCTACGTGGCCCAGGACGGCGCGCTGTTCCCTCATCTGTCCGTCGGGGAGAACGTCGCTTTCGGCCTTGACCGCCGGGCATACCCACGTCGATCCGCCCGGGCACGGGTGCGTGAGCTGCTGGGGATGGTGTCCCTCGCCGCCGCCTACGCCGACCGCCGACCGGATGAACTATCCGGAGGCCAGCAGCAGCGGGTTGCCCTGGCCAGGGCACTCGCCCGAGGTCCGTCACTCATGCTGCTCGACGAGCCGTTCTCGGCGCTGGACACCGGCCTTCGCGTCGCCACCCGCAAGGCCGTGGCAGCAACGCTCGCAGAGACGGGAGTCACCACCATCCTGGTGACCCACGACCAGTCGGAGGCGTTGTCCTTCTCCGACCAGGTTGCAGTGCTGCGGGGAGGAGTCCTGGCGCAGGTCGGGAATCCCTTCGTCGTCTATACGCGGCCGGTCGACCGGCAGACCGCTGAATTCCTCGGCGACGCAGTCATCCTCGAGGCCGATCTTCAGGGGTCCCTCGCCTACTGCGCGCTCGGCGCAATCCCCGTGCGTCGGCCCACCTGCCAGGGCACCGTGCAATTGATGCTACGCCCCGAGCAGATCCGCATCACCGAAGACGGCAGTATCGCCGGAACCGTCCTCGAGACCGACTTCTTCGGCCCCGAGGTGACAGTAACCATCAGGCTCGAGGGCACCGGTGCCGCCGCAACTACCGGTACCGCCGGAACCGGAGGGGAGATCATCACCATCCGGCACTGGAACGCGGCGATGGCGCGGATCGGCACCCGGCTGAGGCTCAGCGTCGTAGGGGAAGGCGTTGCTTTCCCCAGCGTCGCTAATCCTTCGCGTTAGGCCTGCGGCCCTGCGGATACAGCGTCTCCCCGCGCTCCAGCATGCTGGTGAACGCGGCGATGTTCCGCGTCCGTGCGGCATCGGTCTTCAGCTGGCCCAGCCGGAACACCAGGGCATACCGGTTCTGTGCGGACAGCACGTCGAACATCGCCTGCGCGGCCGGACTGGCGGCGACGGCGGCAAGGAGGTCCGCCGGTACCTCGGCCGTGGCGGAGCCGGCATAGGCCCGCTCCCAGCGGCCGTCGTCCAGCGCGGCCTGGATCGCCGCCCGGCCGGAGGGCTGCATGCGCCCCTCATTCTCCAGCCGCCCCACATGCTCCCGGTTGCGGACCGACCAGATACTCCTGGCCCTCCGTGGGGTGAAGCGCTGCCCGAAGCTCATCGTGTCCCTGCTACGCTTCTGGCCATCGATCCACCCGTAACACAGGGCCTCATCGAGCGCCTGCGCGTACGTCAGCGTGGTCGACGAGCCGCCCTTCCTGGAGAGGACGAGCCAGGCTCCGGCGGACGTGCCGTGGTTCTGGTCGAGCCAGTCCCGCCATGCGGCCGCGTCCTGCAGCAGCAGCTCGGGAACATCGGTTTTCATGAAGCCACGGTAGGCCACCGAATCCGGAACAACCAGTCTGTTTCCCCGCACCAACCCGAAGGAATACCGATGCTCCGCGTCCGACCGATCGTGTCCACCCCGAACCCCTCCCGTTACGGTCACCTGCTTTTGGCGCTGGGGCTCCGCGTCGCCACCGGAACCGGCGATTGCAGGGTGTACGACGCCGGCAGTGGCCGGATCGTGCTGCACTCTCCGCAACCAGGAAGTGCTGGGGTGAACTCCGTCGGACTGGGGTTCGAGGTGGGAGATTCGACCGGTGATCTCGATGAGTTCGCACGACGGACACGGCAGGAGGGCACAGCGGTGGACGTCGTCGGGCAAGGTCTCGGCCGCGCAGCCCTCGTTTCAGCCCCGGATGGCACTCTTTTCCTCGCCGTTCCCGGTCCCCGCACCACGCCGTCCCCCGGCGGTCCGCTGAGTGTCGTGGCGCTCTGGCACACAGCGGATTCCGAGGCTGCGGCCAAGGTGCTCCTCGGAATCGGAGCGCGGCCTCGCCATACCTCACCGGACGGCACCAGGCAGGATTTCACGGCGAAGAACGGCGGGCTCATCGCCGTGCATCCTGCTGCGGAAACGTCGGTGACGCTGGGCTTCGAGTACGACGGCGACGTGCGGGGACTCACGGGAAGCCTGAAGGACGCAGGTATCGGATACTCGGTTCCCGAACGGAACCAGGGCCGATCGCTGAGGATCCAGATTCCGGGCCACGCCCCGCTCGTCATCGACGAAAGGCGGTAGGGCCCCCGCTGACGGAACACGACGATTCGGCGTTCCGTACTGATACGAGGGCTCCGCTGCGATTCAGCCAGCGGCCGAAGAACAGCGCGCCGCCCCCGTCGCCCGCATGGTCTGCTATAAAACTGAAGGTATGAACGTTCGCACCCCCGACCCCAATCCGGGCTGGCTCTCCGAAGACGATCTTTACGAGGCCCGCCGCCGCCTGCCGATGGTCTATGTCGAGGCGATCCCCGTGCGGTGTGATTCCCTCGGGTATGTCAATGAGGTGGGGCTGCTGCTGCAGGCCAATGAGCAGGGCGAGATGGTGCGCACCTTCGTGTCCGGCCGCGTGATGTACCGGGAAACCATCCGCGCCGCCCTCCTGCGTCATCTGGAGAAGGATCTGGGGCCGTTCGCGCTTCCACAGCTGCCGCCGTCGCCCGTTCCTTTCACGATCGCCGAGTACTTCCCCTCGCCGTCGGAGACCGGGCTGACCGATGATCGCCAGCACGCGGTCGCACTGGCCTACCTCATTCCCGTCGCGGGCCAGTGTGATCCCCGGCAGGATGCCCTCGAGCTGTCCTGGCTCACGCCCTCGGAGGCCCTCAGCCCGTCGATCCAGGAGGAATTTTCCGGCGGCAGGGCGGACCTCCTGCGCCAGGCCCTCGCGCATGCGGGCTGGGGCCGTTGAGCGCCTTACCCTATCGTGTTAGGAGGCCCCGGATCGTGGGCGGACACAGCTTTGCAGTCGGGAGGACGGCGCCGAGGTGAAAGAAAACCAGGTGGACAAGAACCAGGATTTCCGGCCGGTGCCCGCTGAGGCAGTCCGGGCGGGGGAATCGCTGGTTCTGCCGGGGGGCGGAACGGCAGTCGAGGTGAAGGACACTTCGACCCGTAACGACGACTTCGGCGCGCCGGCACTGATTGTCGCCGAGCTCTCCAACGGGGACACTGTCACGATGGCCACCGGCTCGATCGTGTATGTGGAAGCCACGGGTGCCGCAGGGGTCTCAGCCGTCGCCGCGGATCACGGCTCGCCCGAGGCAGTGGTGGCGCAGCTTGCCGACGCCTACCCTGCGAGCACCGTCGTCCAGGAGACGTCGAGCAGGCTGCTCCGCGGGATCAACCTGAAGTCGGGCAGCAACCTGCAGGACCTGCACCACCTCGCTGTCACCCTCCTCGTGGACCACGGTGACACCGGAAACGCCCTCACTGTCGCCGACCTCCTCACCGTGCTGCCCTTCGACGGGAACTTCGGCCGCTGGAAGTGGATCGAGGGCGCCTTGGCCATTGCCGCCTACCTTTCACGGCACGACGACGCCCGGTCGTCGGCATACTCGGCAGCCCTGCGCTCCGCCGATGACGCCGAAACCGATCCCTTACGCGCGAAGCTCGCGGCAACCGTCCGCCAACGCCAACTCAATGATCCGAACGTGTACGACCCGGAGATCGTCCGTGCCACCGGATCCGGCAACAAGTCGGCGGAGAAGGATTGGCGCGTCCTGCGTCTGGGGGTCCTCCTCTACCTGCGGGCCCACGGGGGCTCCGAGACGCTGACCCGCAGCGTGCTGGAGCGGCGCATCGAATCCGAGTTGGCCGCACTCTCGGGTCTGAACAACGCACTCGGAACGCCCTAGCTCCCCTTCCCTGTTCCCTGACCGCTGACCGCTGACCGCACCGGTACTGGCGGGACGTGCGTCCCCGTTCTGGCAATATGGGTTGGTGCATCCACAGTCCCAGCAGTCATCCTTTTCCTTCACCGTCGGCACCCGGCTCGAGGAACGCGCGGCCCCCTCCGGTCCCACCGGCCCGAGGCACGGGCGCACAGGCACCATCACGACGCCGCACGGGACCATCCGGACGCCGGCATTCATCGCGGTCGGCACCAAGGCGACCGTCAAGGCCGTGCTGCCCGAGTCGATGTCGGACCTCGGGGCGCAGGCGCTCCTGGCGAACGCCTATCACCTTTATCTCCAGCCCGGACCCGACGTGCTCGACGAAGCCGGCGGTCTGGGAGCATTCATGAATTGGCAAGGACCCACCTTCACCGATTCGGGCGGGTTCCAGGTGATGAGCCTCGGCTCCGGTTTCAAGAAAGTCATCACCATGGACGTCCCGGTCGACTCCGAGGCCACCGGGGCCGATGACCGGGTAGCGGTGGGCAAGGAACGCCTTGCGCACATCGACGACGACGGCGTCTGGTTCAAGTCCCACCTCAACGGCGACCGCCACCGGTTCACTCCCGAGATCTCCATGCAGGTGCAGCACCAACTCGGCGCGGACATCATGTTCGCCTTCGACGAGCTCACCACACTCATGAATTCACGCGCCTATCAGGAGGAATCCCTCGAGCGGACACGGTTGTGGGCGCTTCGTTGCATCACGGAGCACGAGCGGCTCTCGAGGGAGCGAAGTAACAAGCCGTACCAGGCATTGTTCGGGGTTATCCAGGGCGCGCAGTACGAGGATCTGCGGCGGAAAGCGTCCCGCGACCTCGGCGCTCTCGACTTCGACGGTTTCGGAATCGGCGGAGCGCTCGAAAAGGAGAACCTCGGAACAATTCTCGGGTGGTGCAGCAATGAATTACCCGAGAACAAGCCCCGGCATCTCCTCGGTATTTCGGAACCCGACGATCTCTTCACGGGAATCGAGAACGGCGCCGATACTTTCGACTGCGTCTCTCCCACCCGTGTGGCCCGCAACTCAGCGTTCTATACGCCTGACGGCCGATGGAATCTTTCGAACGCACGATTTAAAAGGGACTTCGGTCCACTGATGGACGGGTGCGATTGCTACACCTGCGGAAGCTACTCGCGCGCCTACATCCACCATTTGTTCAAGGCGAAGGAGATGGTGTCCGCCACCCTCCTATCGATCCACAATGAGAGATTCGTGATCCGCATGGTCGACGACGCCCGCGCAGCCATTGATGATGGATCCTTCGACGATCTGAAAGCCGAGGTACTGGGCCGTTACTATGCAGGGCATAAACCTTAGTAACCAATGAAGTATGTGGAACTGTTATCGAAGAACTGTTCGGAAGCGCGGAAATCGCTGATACTGTCCGTCTGTACAATCTTCCCGATCGACAGCCCTAATTCCCGAGCGGGATGCTCATAAGCAAGAAAATAGGGGAAAAATGCGGAGTCTCAGACCGCTCTTTTTTTGGGCGGCAGTGGGCGTCGTTGCCCTGTCCGCCTGCACTTCACCACCTGCCGATGCGCCGGACGCACCAGCAGTATCAGGACCGGAGACGGTTGTTTCCGGTGGAGCAAGCACGGCACCGGGATCTCAGGATCCAGGACCGAAAACGCTGGCGCCCGCACCAACAGGAACGGATGTCCCTGCAACGGTGCCGCCCGATCCGGGACCGAGCGTCGAGGCCACCCTGGAAATCAGCAGGGAGTCAGTTCCTGCAGACCCCACCGCCAGCGCCAATGAGGCCCTGAGCAATGTGGTGTGCACGGCCGACGCGGCGGGGGTCTGGTCATTCTCGGGAACACTGACGAACACGGGGGACACCGCGGCAACCTTCTCAGTTGCAGTGGCAGTCGGCAGCACCAGCAGCGTGGCCGGACACGCAACCATCCAACAGGAAGTACCAGCCGGCGGCACGGCTGAAGTCCGCGCGGACGCCTTCGCCGATGGCGCCCCAGCATCATCTACATGTCAGGCGGTTGTCTCACGGTGAATCATCCATCCTCCCTTCCGGGGCGCACGCTGGCCGCGATCTCGTTGGCCGCGCTCCTTCTTTCAGGACTTGCCCCCGGCGCAGTTGCTGCGCCGCCCCCGTCCCCTCCGGTCACGGAACCGGCGGCTCCGGCAACCGCTCCCGCACTTGCACCGGCAACCACGCCTCCAGTCCCGGGCACGACCATGCCTCCAGTCCCGGGCACGACGACGGCTCCGCCGACCACGGCTCAGCCGACCACTGGGGCACCTGCCCCTGAATCGCAGATCCCCGACGTGCAGGTGACCGAGTCCCCCGCTCCGACGGAGGCTCCACCGACTGAAGTCCCATCGGCAGGGGTCACTCCTGCTGCTCCCGAAGCACAGGAGCCGGCTCCCGCTCCCGTTCCGGAAGAGACGTCCGCACCCGAAACGTCCGCACCCGAAACCGGTGCCGCTGCTGCCGCAGCATTCACTCCCATCGGTGGCATTGCCGCCAAGTGGAAGGAGCTCGGAGGAGCCGCAGGCCCGCTGGGCGAGCCGACGTCGAACGAATCCTGTGATGCTTCCGGCCGGTGCGTGGAGACGTTCGTCGGCGGGGAGATCCACTACACCCCTTCAACGGGGGCACACGCGGTCCTGTTCACCTCGGGCAACACCGGGCCGCGCTGGGCCGCCACAGGCGCCCTGGGCGCCTTCGGGTACCCCGTCACTGACGAGCAGTGCACGGCAGCGGGCTGCGCGCAGCGTTTTTCGAGCGGCATCGACCTCACCTGGAGCACGACGGGCGGGCACCGGCAGGTATGGACCCGGGGAGCGATCGGCGGTGCCCTGTACGGCGTGTACGGCGGCTACGCGGGCATCGGCTACCCGTCGACTGCTGAGGTCTGTGGCAAAGCGAACAACGGCTGCGTTCAGGAATTCGGCGGACTTCGAATCGTATGGTCGGCGTCGTCGGGTGCACACGGCGTGTGGGCTCCGGGCGCCATCGGTGGCGCCTACGCACGGACCGGAGCGGAAGCCGGCTGGCTCGGGTATCCCACCTCTCGGGAAACGTGCGGACTGCGGTCGTCGGGTTGCCAGCAGACCTATCAGCGCGGCGTCATCTCCTGGTCACCGGCCACGGGCGCCCAGATCGTCCGCGGCGGCATGCGGGATGCGTGGGCAGCCCGCGGCGCCCATGACGGCGTGCTCGGTTACCCCCTGGAGAACGAGGTGTGCGGCCAGCGGGATGGGGGTTGCCTCCAGAAGTTCCAGGGAGGGTCGGTCTATTGGTCGCCGGCAACAGGCGGACAGTCGGTGAACGGTGACATCAAGGGCCGCTACGAAGGGATGGGCGCCCACAACGGCTACCTGGGCTACCCGTTGACAGCTGAGGTGTGCGGTCAGCGGAACGGTGGTTGCTACCAGTGGTTCCAGGGCGGCCTGATCTTCTGGTCGCCTGCCACCGGATCCCAACCCGTCCGCGGCGGAGTGAAGGCCAAGTACGAGTCGATGGCCATGCACCAGAGCTACCTCGGCTATCCGCAGACGCCTGAACGCTGCGAGGGCGGCGAGTGTGTCCAGCCGTTCCAGGGCGGTTACATCACCTGGAACGTGGCCGGCAACAGGGACCACCGGCACACTGAGTGCACCACCCTGAACGACGGGCGCTCCGTCTATTCCTCGGGCGGGGCGAAGAGGGTCCTCCTCACGATTGCCGGCGGCTACGGCCAGAGTTCCGCCAGCGCGGTGTACTGCCAGAAGGTGGCGGGAACCTATGTCACCGATTGGAAGACCGACGCCACGGTGGGCGCCAGTGGCTTCAAGAGGCCCGGCGTTCCGTCCGGACCGACCCGCTTCAACTTCTCCCCCACCGGCTCCTACTCGGTGACCGAGGCTTTCGGCCTCGGCAATCCGGGCACGGCGCTGCCCTACCGGACGCTCAACCCGCGTTCACGCTGGGGCGGCAATCCCTACACGGACACGTACAACAAATACTTCGAGTCCTCCACCTGGGTGGGTTACGACGAGGACATGTGGTATTTCGCAACACGAGCCACCCACGACTACCGGCAGGGTGCCGTGATCAACTACAACCGACCGCCGGACTCACCCATCGTGCAGGACGCCGGCTTCGCGATCTTCCTGCACCAGAACAAGGTGCCGACAGCCGGTTGCATCGCGCTCGACGACTGGGCCGTTGAGGACTACCTGAGGAAATCCACGCCGGGAGACCGCATCATCATGGGTGTTGCCTCGGATCTGTTCAGGTAGCAGCCGATCCTGCTTCCAGGGCTTCGGAGAAGAACCCCCGACGGGAAACCGCCGGGGGTTCTTTCGTTCCGTCAACCGCCACCCCGATTCCGGCCAGGCGGGAGAGCCACGCACTACGATGAGCTGACCAGTTCGAAGGAGCATCGTGGGCGAACCTCGGGGGTGCGGCAGTGGATGAGAGGAACCCTCGTGAGCAGGGCCGGTCCGAGCCGCGTGTGGTGCTTGGCTTCGGCGCCCTGCTGGTCGGGTTCACCGTCGGCGCTTCCCTCCTCGCCGTCGCCATGGGATCGAGTTGGGCTCTCTCAGGAAGCGATTTCCTTGGTACGGCCACCCTGGCGCTCATCTATGGGCTGCCCATCGGAATCGTCACCGGCTTTCCGCTCGGTGCGGTCCTCAGCGTCGCGCTGCGCGGGGTACCGAACCAGTGGCAGCACGTGCTGGCATTCTTCGGAGTGTTCACCGCCGCAGGATTCGCCGGAATAGCGCTGGTCAGCATCTCCGGGACAGCCCAGAACATGCCGATCGCCCTCGCGATCGGAGTAGCCGCGGCCGTCGGAAGGTTGAGCGTCTGGAGGATGACGAGGACCAGGTGACCGCAGTCCGAAGGAAAAGCCCCGGGCGAGCCGCCTATCCGGAATGAGCGGCGAGGAACGAGTACACCTCCGTCTCGTCCACCCCTGGGAAGGCTCCCGGCGGCATGGCCGCGAGAAGGTGCGAGTGCGCCCGCGCGCTGGGCCAGGCGTTGCCCGCCCACTCCTTCGCCAACGACGACGGCGGGCGCCGGCAGCAGGATTCGTCGGGGCAGGACGACTTCTCCCGAATGTCGGTGTCCCTGCCTCGAAACCATTTCACCTGGGCATACGGCACGCCGACGCTGAGGGAGAACTCCCCGTTCGGCCCCCTCTCCGTCCTCGCGGTGCACCAGTAGGTTCCGCTGGGGGTGTCGGTGTACTGGTTGTAGGCACGGAACTTGTCCTGGACGTCGAACACGACCCGCGAGGTCCACCGCCTGCACGAGGGCTGGCCCTCGATTGCGCCCGTGTGGTCCTGGGGGAAGGTCACGCCGTCGTTCTCATAGGCCTTGTAGATGATGCCGCTCTTATGGGTCTTCTGGAAGTGCGTGAGGATCTCCAGATGCTCCGTCGCGAGGTTCGTGAAGCGGTGCGCTGCCGTCTCGTAGGACACGGCGAAGGTGTCGCGGATGTCCTCCACGGCGATCTCCTTCGACGCCTTCGCACGCCGCAGGTACTCCACGGCCGGTTTCTCGGGCAGCAGCAGGGCAGCGGCGAAATAATTCGTGGCCACGCGCTGGCGGAGGAATTCACCGTAGTTCTCCGGCGTCCGGTGCTCCAGCACGTAGTGGCCGAGGGCCTGCAGGAGCACCGACCGCGGATCGTGGTCGGTGTGCTGCGACTGCGTGAGGTAGATCCGGGAGTTCTTGAGGTCCGTGACCGACCGCGTCGAATGCGGCAGATCACTCACATGGTGCAGCGAGAAGCCGAGGTGCTTGGCGATATCGGCAATCAGGTGCTCCGACATGGGCCCCGCTGAATAGCCGACGGCGTCGAGCAGTTTCTGCGCCTCCGCTTCGATCTCCGGGAAGTAGTTGTTCCTTCGTCGCATGACGCCCCGCAGTTCGGCATTGGCCCGCCGGGCCTCCTCCGGCGTTGCGACCTGTTCGTTGAGGCGGCGCTCCAGTTCAGCTTGGAGGCCGACGAGCGATTCGAGCACTTCCATCGGCAGGCGGGAGGACACACGGACGCGAGGCAGACCGAGGGACTCGTACAGCGGCCCGCGCTGCGCCCGCTCGAGTTCGATCTCCAGGGCTGCCCGGCGGGTGGGCGGCTCCGCCCCGAGCAGTGCGTCGATACTGACGCCGAGGGCGGCGGCGAGTCCCTGCAGCATCCCCAGCTTCGGCTCACGCTTTCCGTTCTCGATCAATGACAGCTGTGAGCCGACGGTTCCCACCTTCCGGCCGAGGTCGTCAAGCGTCATTCCGCCGGCTTTGCGGAGATGCCGGACGCGCCGGCCCAGGCTGATGAGGTCGAGGGTGTCCGAAGCGCCGGCGGCACCGGGGAGGGTAGTCGCATCGGTGCGGGACCACGGGGAAGTCGTCATTTCTTGACGATACGCGAAGAATTGCATTTCTTGCCAGAGTTCCTACCTGGAAACGGCACCCAATGTAGCGAAGTGTTGCCTTTACAGCGGTCGGGGAAACCTCGACCCATTCCGAAGGAGATCGCCATGACGCAGGACTCACCACGGCCGGACAACAATCCGTTCGTCGACCACCAGCCGGCCCTGGACACCGCAGCACAGGAACTCGAGCTCGAGTGGTCCGCCAATCCGCGCTGGGAAGGCGTGACACGTGACTACTCGGCCGCCGACGTCGTGCGGCTGCGCGGCAGCGTGCAGGAGGAACACACCCTGGCCCGCCGCGGGTCGGAGAAGCTGTGGGAACAGCTGACCACCGAGGCGAGAACCGGCGGCTACACCAACGCGCTCGGCGCCCTTACCGGGAACCAGGCCGTCCAGCAGGTCAAAGCGGGCTTGCGGGCGATCTACCTGTCGGGCTGGCAGGTTGCGGCTGATGCCAACAACTCGGGCCACACCTACCCCGACCAGTCGCTGTACCCGGCGAACTCCGTCCCCACCGTGGTGCGCCGCATCAACAATGCCCTGCTGCGCGCGGACCAGATCGAGTGGGCCGAAGGCGTTTCGAGCGTCGAGGACTGGATGGTCCCCATCATCGCCGACGCCGAAGCCGGCTTCGGCGGTCCACTCAACGCCTACGAACTGATGAAGTCCATGATCCAGGCGGGAGCCGCGGGCATCCACTGGGAAGACCAGCTCGCCTCGGAAAAGAAGTGCGGCCACCTCGGCGGCAAGGTGCTGATCCCCACGCAGCAGCATGTGCGCACCCTCAATGCCGCGCGCCTCGCAGCCGACGTCGCCGGTACGCCATCCGTGGTGATCGCACGCACCGACGCCGAAGCCGCGACGCTCATCACCTCCGACGTCGACGAGCGCGACCAGCCCTTCGTCACCGGCGAGCGCACAGCCGAGGGTTTCTACCACGTGCGTAACGGCCTGGAGGCCTGCATCGCACGGGGACGTGCGTACGCCCCGTACGCGGACCTGCTGTGGATGGAGACCGGCACACCGGACCTTGGGCTCGCCAAGAAGTTCGCCGAGGGCATCAAGTCCGAGTTCCCCGATCAGATGCTGTCCTACAACTGCTCGCCGTCGTTCAACTGGCGCAAACACCTCGACGACGCCACGATCGCGAAGTTCCAGCGCGAGCTCGGCGCCATGGGCTTCACGTTCCAGTTCATCACCCTCGCCGGTTTCCACGCGCTGAACTACTCGATGTTCGACCTCGCCCACGGCTACGCCCGCGACGGCATGACGGCGTACGTGGATCTCCAGGAGCGTGAGTTCGCCGCCGAGGACCGCGGGTACACCGCAACGAGGCATCAGCGCGAAGTGGGAACCGGCTACTTCGACCAGGTGGCCACCGCACTGAACCCCACCGGCAGCACCCTTGCCCTGGCCGGTTCCACCGAGACCCAACAGTTCCACTAGGACGTCCCCGCTTCATCAGGCAGCATTCAGGAGCCATCATGAACCACACCTATACCCTCAACGGCATCACCCTGACCGCGCCGAGCGTGAAGCGACAGGGTGAGATCCTCACGCGCGAGGCGCTGGATTTCGTCAAGGAACTCCACAAGGCCACTTCTGCACGGCGGACGGAGCTGCTGCAGTTCCGCCGGCAGCAGTGCCAACGGATTGCCGACGGGGCTGATCCCTGCTTCCTGCCGGAGACGCGCCACCTGCGGGACGACCCGTCCTGGCAGGTGGCTCCGGTAGCACCGGGGCTCGAGGACCGCCGCGTGGAGATCACCGGACCGGTGGACCGGAAAATGACCGTCAATGCGCTGAACTCGGGGGCGAAGGTCTGGCTGGCCGATATGGAGGACTCCTCGACCCCGTCGTGGTCCAACGTCATCAACGGGCAGCTGAACCTGAAGGATGCGCTCCGAAACAGGATCGACTTCACTTCCCCCGAGGGGAAGGAATACAGGCTCAAGGGCGAGGCCGATGACCGTCCCACCATCGTGGTGCGCCCCCGCGGCTGGCACCTGGTCGAGAAGCACGTACTGATCTCCAATGTCCCGGTTGCGGGCGCCCTCCTGGATTTCGGCCTCTACTTCTTCCACAATGCCCGCACGCTGATCGAGCAGGGGCGTGGCCCCTACTTCTATCTCCCGAAGCTCGAAAATCACCTCGAGGCACGGTTATGGAATGACATTTTCATCCTGGCGCAGCAGCTGCTCGGCATCCCGCAGGGCACCATCCGCGCCACCGTGCTGATCGAGACCATTCCCGCGGCTTTCGAGATGGAGGAGATCCTTTACGAATTACGGAACCACTCGTCCGGCCTGAACGCCGGCCGCTGGGACTACATCTTCTCGGTCATCAAGAACTTCCGCACCCGAGGGCCGCGGTTCGTCCTTCCGGACCGACAGTCAGTGACCATGACAGCACCCTTTCTGCGGACCTACACCGAGCAGCTCGTGCGGGCCTGCCACCGCCGTGGAGCGCACGCGATCGGCGGTATGGCGGCGTTCATTCCGAACCGCCGGGATGAGGAAGCGAACGCTCGGGCGCTGGATGGAGTGCGCGCGGACAAGGCGCGGGAAGCCGACGACGGCTTCGACGGGTCGTGGGTGGCCCACCCGGACCTCGTGTCCGCGGCCCGGGAGGTCTTCGACGCCCGGCTGGGTGACAGGCCGAACCAGCTGGATCGGCTGCGGGACGACGTCGTTCCCGATGGCAAGGCACTCCTGGATATTGCCGCCACCCCCGGTTCGATCACCGAGCAGGGCATCCGCGGCAATCTCGAAGTCGGGCTCCGCTACCTTGAGTCCTGGCTGCGGGGGAACGGAGCGGTGGCCATCAACAACCTCATGGAGGACGCCGCGACGGCGGAGATCTCCCGCTCGCAGATCTGGCAGTGGATCTACACGAACGCGGTGACGGACGACGGCGAGATCGTCACCCGCGATTGGGTCGAAGCCCTCCTCGACGAGGAATTCTCGGCCCTTCGGCGCTTCGACGGCGACCGGTTCGACGACGCACGGGAGATCTTCGAGGAGGTAGCCCTCGGCGAGGAGTTCCCGGCGTTCCTGACCACGTCGGCCTACGACCGCTACCTGCAGGAAAGCCGGGAATTCGCGGTGGCCTGACCCCCGCTGATTAAGCACTTATGGCTGCCTCCCACCCCGGAGAGCAGCCATAAGTGCTTAATCAGCGGGAATAGGAGTCACCACCACACAGGTTGCAGGAAGTATGGACATCGAGATTTTTTCTGACGTGAAATGCCCGTGGTGCTTCGTCGGGAAGCGACGGTTCGAGAAGGCCCTCGCGGCATTTCCGCACCGGGACCAGGTGAACGTGACGTGGCGGAGCTTCCAGCTGGATCCCTCACTTCCCGACCACTACGAGGGCACCGAGCAGCAGTACCTTGCCGAGCGCAAGGGCATTCCCGCCGAGCAGGTTCGCCAGATGTGGGACAACCTTGTCACGCAGGCCGCCGGCGAGGGCCTCGATTTCCGGTTCGACGACGTCGTCGTCGGCAACTCCTTCACCGCGCACCGGTTCCTGCACCTCGCGAAGGCGCACGGGTTCGGCGCGGAGGCCAAGGAGGCCGTCCTGTCCGCCCACTTCGAACACGGGAAGGACACCAGCGACGTCGACGTCCTGGTCCCGCTGGGCACGTCGATCGGCCTCGCCGAGAACGAGATCCGCAGCACGATCGGCAGTGATCGATTCGCCGACGACGTCCGGCAGGACATCGAGGAAGCCCGCAGCCTGGGAGTCAGCGGCGTCCCGTTCTTCGTGATCGACCGGAAGTATGGAATTTCAGGGGCCCAGCCCACCGAGGCGTTCGCCGATGCCCTCGCGAGCTACTGGAAGGAAACGAATCCGCTCACCATGGTGGCGGCATCGTCCGATGGTGAAGCCTGCGGCCCGGACGGGTGCAGCTGAGAATTCCAGAGTGCTGCAGGCCCGCATGCTGCGGGCTTCACTGCCGCCCGGCGTCAGGAACTTGCAGGAGCAGCTTCATCGGTCGCCTCGGGAAGGCAGGTCAACCCGGCGGGCGTGATGTCCACCGCTTCAGGCGGGACGATTCCGCTGTACCCGGAACCGAGGACGACATCGACAGTACGGTCCTCGCGGTTGTCATTGAGATAAAGCGACCCCGGAATGGTGCGCTGCACCGTGAAGGCGTTCGCGGCGCCGTCGGGCCCTGACACGATGATGGCCGTCATGCCGGTCCGGCTGACGTCCCGGTTGCCGATGTCGACCACCGCGAATGCGCGTCCACGCAATTGGGCCGCAGCTGTATCCGCAAGGCCGTTGATAGTAGTGCTGTTGTAGACGTTCACGGTGATCGCACTGGGATCCTGATAGTCGAACGGTCCGGCCGGGCACGACGGCGCCGTCGGGCCGGAAGTGGGCTCCGCCGCTCCGAAGTCGACTTCTCCACGCTGGATGGCCAGAGCCACGAGGACCGCGGCGATCAACAGACCGATGAGCGTCACGAGAACCAGCCCGTGGAGAATCGGCTTGAGGTTCGAGTGGGGGCGACGGGTACTTTCGACCTCGTCGGTGAAGACCGCCCCCAGATCTGCCTCGGTGACGATCCGGTGGCCGTGCCACTCGGTAGGGTCCTTCTTCGCATTGGCCCGCTCGGAGCGCGGTGACAGCTCAGGCATCGATGACCAGCACGCGAGCGTGCAGGATGGTCCTCTGGTGAAGCGCTGTACGAACAGCGCGGTGCAAGCCGTCCTCGAGGTACAGCGTGCCGTTCCACTGCACGACGTGCGGAAAGAGGTCACCGAAGAAGGTGGAGTCCTCTGCCAGGAGCGCCTCGAGGTCGAGGGTTGTTTTTGTCGTCACCAGCTCGTCGAGCCGCACCTGCCGAGGAGGCACCACCGCCCAGTCCCTTGGAGTTACGTGTCCATGGTCCGGATAGGGCCGGCCATCACTCACTGCTTTGAAGATCACTGATACAGACTAGGGAAAACAGCCACACAATGGAAAGCGGAGTCCTGCCGGGCATGACTTCCGGGGCGGGAACCATTGATGAAGGGCTGCGCGCACGTTCGCTCGCAGCCCTTCGTCGAACGTGCGTCACTCAGCAATGATGGGCACGATCCTTTCGGCCAGGACCTCGCTGGTAATCCAGTCGAGCCACTGCGCTTTCAGCAGATAACGTCCGGGCCCGGGAGGGTCGAGTATGAGATCGTAACGCTCCGCGGCTCCGAAGGACAGACAGTCGGTGGTCAGCGGATAGCCTGCCGCGGCGCAGGGCGGAGACGGCGTGACGGAGGTGTCGCGGTAGGGTCGGCCGTCGTGGGAAATGACTTCCGCCATTCTCAGCGAATTCCCCGCTTCATCGGAAAATTCGATATAGGTCGGCATGTAATTGCCGTTGAGCACCCTCAGCAATGTCGGTTTCTTGGCACCACCTTTGACGTTCGCCCGGAGGGATGTCATCCCCCAGACGACTTCGTCTCCATAACGACGGCTGGCCAGCTCGCCCCCGATCATGTAGAAGTGTTTCGGCTCGAAGCGGTTGAGCCCGACATCCTCACCGGACAACCCCTCCGCGTGCCCCATTTCATGCCACCGCGGATCCACGGAATAGGTCATGAGGAGCGCCTCGGTCTCGATGTCGTACTCCGGGCCGTCGACGAATGCGCGCCGCGCTCCGGGCGTGACTGGATAAGCTGGATCTACCCTTGGGTCCACGATCAGTGGCCCCAACATGCCCATCTGCGCGTGAAGCACTGTATTGACGTGGCAGTGATAGAAGTACGTTCCTGCCGCCCCGTAGTTCGGATCTCCCGGCCGGCCCGGCTCAGGCTGCCACTGGTAGGTGTAGGTACCGCCGATCTCGAACGACGTATGTCCCACACCGTCGTTCCGGGGATCCGGTTCCATACCGTGCCAGTGCATGGTGTGCGGACCCATGCTGGGCTCAACCGTCGCGTGGAAGATGTCCCCCTCCTTCACCCGGAGGCTGGGTCCGGGGAAGCCCCTCTCGGACTCCTCCGTCTCGAAGCTCCACATCTCGAACTCCGCGCCGTCGTCGAATCTCATCTCACGGCCGAAGACCCCGATCTCGTACGAGGTCTGGGCTGTCTGGAGGAACTCGGTGACTGGATTGTCCTCGTCCACCTGTTCTGAGCTGAAGTCGACCTGGCTCTCGAACGTGTGGCCACCGTGAGCCGGTGGCGGAGCCGGAGTGGTCGGAGTGGCGGTTCCCGACGGCGCAGCAGTCTCCGTCGCAGTTCCTGACGGCGTCGTGGTTTCGGTCGCAGTTCCTGACGGCGTCGTGGTTTCGGTCGCAGTTCCCGACGGCGTAGCAGTCTCCGTCGCAGTTCCCGACGGCGTCGCGGTCCCCGACGGCGTCGCCTGGGTCGTTGTAGGCGTCGGAGCCTTCGTCGTCGACGTCCGGGTCGGCGTCGGAGCCTTCGTCGTCGTCCGGGTCGGCGTCGGAGCCTTCGTCGTCGTCCGGGTCGGCGTCGGAGCCTTCGTCGTCGTCCGGGTCGGCGTCGGAGCCTTCGTCGTCGACGTCCGGGTCGGCGTCGGAGCCTTCGTCGTCGACGTCCGGGTCGGTGTGGGTTTCGGTGTCGCGGTCCTTCTGGCCTCTCGCCGTTCCCTTTCCAACGCTTCCCGGCGTGCTCTTTCAGTATCACGCCGGCTCGTCGACGGATTGATGATGCTCATGATGACGCTCCGCTGCTAGGTGCTTTCAAGGTCCAGTGAGCCACCAGTCCTCCCGGGTACATTCCCCCGGCGGCGGTCTGGGACGGTTCGGCGTGACAGTGCATCGGGTAAACCCAGTCAGTGGTCCTGGCCAGCCAGACCTGGTCCACAGCGTCCGGTGGCCGCTTCATCGGGAGGATGCAGTCTTTTACGTGCATGGGTGAGAGTTCCACTACGTCCTCCCACTGCTGCATCACGACGTGTCCATCCGGGTCGACGAAACCATCGTCCCTGGACAGTTCCCGGTTGTTCCATCTCGCCAGCCAGATGTGGTTGCCGTGGAAGTGCATCTGGTGGTGGACGATCCCCGGATTGATCAGCCGCACGAGTTGTCCGCCGCGCAATGTGCCCAGGGTGGTCCCCTCACCGAACTGGCGGACATCGACCTGCCGGGGGAAGCCGGCGATGAGCGTCTCCTCCTCGCTCGCCAGGTTCAGTGCGGCGTCCTTGGTGATCGCAAGCGATTCGTAGCCGCTGCGGCCGTTCAGCGTGAAGTAGCGAGGAACCGCCTTGGTCTGCTGGGGATTGACCGTCTTGCCGGTCGCCTCCATTTCTGCCCAGACGGGATCGATGTCGTGGCAGAGCCAGATCCACTGGCGTTCGAAGGCCGCAAGTCCGGGCGCTACGTCCCATTGGTGATTGGGATGGATGACGACGATCGCACCGAACAGCCCCAGGACACGTTCCACCGGAGCGTTGGACGGATCGCTGAAGATATATGACCCGGGTGGCGGGCAGGCCAGGTTCAATTCAGCTGTCGCCGACGGCGCAATGGCCCCGGTTGTGACGTCCGATCCTCCCGGGCCGGCACCGTGGATCGTGAAGCGGTGCTCTTTTGCGAGGCGGTTGTGGATTCGGAAGCGCAGGGTGCTGCCGACCTCCGCGATGATGGTCCGCTTCGGAAAGTAGCTTGCCCAGTAGTTTCGCCGGATCATGAACTGACCGGAGTTCGCCCCGTCAGCCGAGGCGGGCTGCGGGACCCCTGCCGGCGGCAACTGGGCGCCCAACGGATAGCTGCGGCTTTCAACCACTGTCCCGGCAGCAGTGAACACCACCGGGGACAGGGCAAGGTTCGGATTCGCATCCTTCAGGTTCGTCGGGCTGGTGCCGAAGCCACGGTGATACACCAGCGAATCATCGACCATCTTGAGGTAGCCCTCGTTGATGTACAGGTCGAGTACGCCCGGAACTGCGGGCACAGCCATCGGAGCCCGAACCTGTGCGGCTCGGGGCTGAGCTGGTACGGCCGCGCGTGCCGGCGACAGTACGGCAAGGCCGAGGCCTGCTGCCGCTCCGTATTTGAGGAGGTGCGCTCTCTTCAGTTCACGGCTACCGAAATTTTCTGCTTGCGTGGTCACGATGTTTCCCTCTGGCAGAACGTCACCCATGATCGGCCTCCAACCAGCCCGGTCGGGCATCGATCCTGGGTACGGGCAGGTCAAGCGGAGTTGAATGGTCCCAGGGGTCGATGAACTCGGCTGAGAACTGGAAGGCGTCGGAGGGAATCAGGAAGCTGATCAACATCCGCGCTGTCTCACCTGCACCAAGTGATGCAGGAACACCGCTGGATCCCCGGTTGGTGATCGTGGGCCCGACTGTCCCCACCTTCATACGGAGCTGCCCGGGTGGGAGGAGGATCGGGGCCGGCGTGTCATTGAACGCCGTGAGCTCGACGAGGAGGTGGCTGCCCCAGGTGTGGTTCGCCGGTTGCTGCAGACTCCGGTTGCTCGACCCACCGTGAGTAGCGTGGGACGATCCTGTCGGGCCGGCAGAGCCGCTTCCGCCAGGCTTCGTCTGCAGTCTGGATTGCCTTTCGGCTGATGTGATCTGAACTGTTCCGAAGGAGGTTCGCACTCCAGTGCTGCCGAACACCGATCCACCGGAAGCCATGCCAGCGGCAATGGTTCCTCCGGCCGTCAGCGCTATCGCTGTACCTGTAAGGGCTCCGAATACCCGTCGAGTGAGAGATATCTCGCCGCTCTGCTGAATTGGGCTGCGATGTCGGAGTGCGGTTGTCTGAACTGAGTCCCCCATGCGATGGCCCACCTTTCTGAATCAATGTGGAATCTGATGCAGTAAATGATTCACGGCACACCTTGGGTTAACCATGGGCTTTAGGTTCATGCCGGTTCGGCGCTCACGGTTACCGTTCTGCACGGCGTCGCTTAGTGCGATGACCGGTGAACGTCTGTTCCGGAACATAATGGGAAATGCCTTCTTCGCGCCTCGGCCTCCTTCTCGACGTGGATGGTCCCATCGCCAGCCCCGTAACCCGCACGGTTCCGCCGGCAATCATCCGGGACCTCCTGACCCTTGCCGCTGCCGGGTGGCCGGTCGTCTTCAACACGGGAAGGTCGGACGAGTTCATTCGAGAACAGGTTCTGGCGCCAATGCTTGCCGCGGGCATCCCCGACGGTGTGCGGTTCTTCGCTGTCTGCGAGAAAGGTGCAGCCTGGTTCAGCTTCGGGAACGAAGGAGCGGGCGAAGTGCTGGTGGATCTGGATCTGGCGTTGCCGATGAGTTTCGGCGACGACATCCGGGACATTGTGGAGGAGAAGTACTCCCATCTGATGTTCTTCGATGAAACCAAGCGCGCGATGGTGTCGGTGGAGCAATCCCTCGACGCTTCGAGCGCGGATTACCTTCTGGGCCAGGCATCCTTCGATGCCGATGCCCTCGAGATCCTGCACAGTCATGACATGGGTGCAAGCCGGCTCGCCCGCGTGGCGCCGGACAGCAGCGGCAATATCGAGTACCGGATCGATCCGACGATCATCTCAACGGACATCGAGTCCGTGCGGGTCGGTAAGGACCTCGGCGCTGAACGCGCGCTGAAGCTGCTCGCGCCGCTTACGGAGATTCCCGTGCAGTGGCGGACCGTCGGTGATTCACGCACCGACTACGCGATGGCCGACTACCTCCACGAGCACGGGTACGACGTCGCGCACGTAGACGTCCGGCCAGCCGACGGAGTTCCCCCGACGCCCTACCCGGTGCTGACGGAACACGGCCTGACCAACGAAGCGGCGGGAGCCGCTTTTCTTGCGCGCTGCGTGGCTTCGATTCCGGGGCCCGCGCTCGAACGCCCAGTTCCGTAAGCCATAATGACGGGGTGGCAGGCATGATTTCCCGATGGCGCACCCAACTTCGCAAGACGTTCACCGCGAACAGCGACGAACCTCCGACATGGGCCGAGGAGCTCGACTCCGGAGACGACGTCGGCTACTTCCCGCCGGAATCGGCGGCGTGGGCGATCCACAGTTCGATGACACCCCTGGTGGCAGGAATCCGCGCGCTGTTGCTGCAAACCCTCCACCCGGGCGCGATGGCGGGAGTCCACGACCATTCATCGTTCCGCGAGGACCCGCTCGGTCGGCTGGCCAACACCATCCGGTGGATTTTCACTGTCACCTACGGGTCCACGACTGCCGCGAAAGAAGGATCGGCCTTCGTCCAGCGGCTCCATACTCGCGTAACAGGCGCCTACGTCGACAGTAAGGGAGTTGAACAGCGGTATACCGCGGGAGACCCCTCCCTTGTGCGTTGGGTGCATCTGGCCTTCACTGATGCATTCCTTGCAGCGCATAAAGCTTACGGCGGGCGGATCCCGGGAGGGCCCGACCAGTATGTCGCCGAATGGGCACGGGCAGGTGAACTGATGGGAGTCGATGACCCACCTCGGTCCGAGGCCGACCTCGCCGCGCAACTCGCCGGATTCGACCCCGAGCTGACTAATAGCCGTCAGGTCCAGGAGGCCCTCCGATACATCAAACGGCCTCCCCTGCCGCGATCACAACGGGCCGGATACGGCATCCTGTTCGCTGCAGCAGTTGCCACGCTAGAGCCGCGCCACAGGGAGCTGCTGGGACTCCGTGCCCCGAAGCTGGGGCCCGTTCCGCTGCCGATCAAGAGTGCGACGCGTCTCGTGATGGGTCTGGTCCGGCTCGGTCTGGGACCCGAGGGCCCGAGTGAGGCGGCCGCGAAGCGGCGAATCGCGCGGGTTACAGCAGTGGACGGAACGAAGGATCCAACAGGGTAGCGATTCAGGAAACACGAAAGCCCCCGTCATGGCGGGGGCTTTCGTGGTACTCGTTTATCTGCGGAGGATGGGGGATTTGAACCCCCGAGGGCGTGAACCCAACACGCGTTCCAGGCGTGCGCCATAGGCCGCTAGGCGAATCCTCCTGATTTGGAGCAGACACCAGACTACCCGTACATGGTTGATGTGCCGAATCGGGATGACTTCCAGCGCTGTCGGCTCGGGGCGACGCGTGGGACGTGCCCCTGTTCCGGGGCTGCAACAACGATCGGCACTACCCGCGGCCGGCCCTGGAATCGACCGTAGCCGGAATGGCGGCAGGGGTTTTTGTGTAGACTATTTCCCGGCCCCTCATGTGGTGTCATCCTGTGAACTCCCCCAGGACCGGAAGGTAGCAAGGGTAAGCGGGCTCTGGCAGGTGCATGAGGGGTCTTCACTTTAATCCGGCCCATGGACGCAGGGATGCGCCAGGTGCCAGGAATTCTGTATGCGGAGGGGCGAGGAGCCGGCCAGTGCGGGAAGGTACAGGTGCAGGGCGCTTTGCTCCCAGCCCGACGGGCGAACTGCACCTTGGAAACCTCCGCACAGCCATCCTGGCCTGGCTCTTCGCGCGCAGCACCGGCCGCCGGTTCCTGCTCCGGATCGAGGACCTCGACCGCGTCCGGGCGGGGGCTGAAAACGCCCAGATCCGCGAGCTCCTGGCGTCCGGGTTGTCGTGGGACGGGCCGGTGACCCGGCAGAGCGATTACGGCCACCGCTACGCCGCCGCCGTAGAGAACCTGAACCGGGGTGGCCTGCTTTATGAATGCTTCTGCACGCGTCGTGATATCGCGGAGGCATCGTCCGCACCCCACACCATCCCTGGAATTTACCCTGGTACCTGCCGCCGGCTCGGGACCGCGGAACGCGCACGCCTTCGCCTCGTGAGACCGCCGGCACTACGCCTGAAGACCGACGTCGAAACCTGGACCATCACTGACGAACTTTCCGGGGAACATACCGGTCCCGTGGACGACTTTGTGGTCCGGCGGAACGATGGCGTGCCTTCCTATAATCTCGCCGTGGTCCTGGACGACGCGGCACAGGGCATCGACCAGGTGGTGCGGGGGGACGACCTGCTGAGCTCCTCACCACGCCAGGCCTACCTCGGTCAACGGTTGGGCCTGCCCACTCCGCGCTATGTGCATGTGCCACTGGCCCTGAACGCGCAAGGCCAGCGGTTGGCAAAACGTGACGGAGCCGTGACACTCGAGGATCTGGCGGCCGAAGGTCTTGGCTCCGCGCGGGTGCGGGAAATCATCCTCGGCTCACTTGGATTGCCCACCGCATCCCTCGCAGACGCGCTGCGCGCCTTCGACCCGTCGAAGCTTCCCCGTGAGCCCTGGATCGTCACTCCCGCGCACCTTTCCCCGACCGGCACGCCTTCTGTCACCCCCAACCGATAAGGTTTCTTTGTGAGTACAGCCCTTTACCGCCGATACCGCCCGGAAACCTTTGCGGATGTCATCGGTCAGGAGCACGTTACCGATCCGCTGATGGCCGCGATCGACAAGAACCGCGTCAACCACGCATATCTTTTCTCCGGCCCGCGCGGCTGTGGGAAGACGACGTCGGCGCGGATCCTCGCCCGGTGCCTCAACTGCGCGAGCGGCCCTACCTCGACGCCGTGCGGCGTCTGCGACAGCTGCGTGGAACTGGCACGCAACGGCTCCGGCAGTATCGACGTCATCGAGATCGATGCCGCGAGTCACGGAGGCGTCGATGATGCGCGCGACCTTCGGGAACGCGCTACCTTTGCTCCCGTGCGGGACCGGTACAAGATCTTCATCATCGACGAAGCCCACATGGTCACCTCGGCGGGCTTCAACGCGCTGCTCAAGATCGTCGAGGAACCGCCCGAGCACATCCTCTTCATCTTCGCGACCACCGAACCCGACAAGGTCATCGGCACCATCCGTTCACGTACCCATCACTACCCTTTTCGACTGGTGCCGCCGGAACCGCTCATGGCCTATCTGGAAGTGCTGTGCCGCCAGGAGAACGTTCCGGTGGCCCCCGGCGTTCTCTCACTCGTGGTGCGGGCCGGCGGCGGATCGGTACGGGACTCGCTCTCTGTACTCGACCAGCTCATGGCAGGCGCAGGAGAGATGGGACTCGACTACGAACTCGCCGTCTCGTTGCTCGGGTACACCCATGCGACGCTCCTGGACGACGTCGTCGACGCCGTGGCGGCGGGCGACGCCGGCACGGTCTTCAATGCGGTCGACCGCGTCATCCAGACGGGCCACGACCCACGGCGGTTCGTCGAGGATCTGCTGGAGCGTTTCCGCGACCTCATCGTCATCAATGCCGTTCCGGAAGGGGCAGCATCGATCCTGCGCGGCATTCCGGACGACCAGCTGAACCGCATGCGGGCGCAGGCAAACCAACTGGGCGGCGGCGAGCTGTCGCGGTCCGCGGACGTCACGAACACCGCCCTCACCGACATGACGGGCGCAACATCTCCCCGCCTCCACCTTGAACTTCTGTGCGCGCGGTTGCTCCTTCCTGCTGCGGACCAGTCCGTCCGCGGAACCCTCGCGAGGGTCGACCGCATCGAGCGCCGGCTCGAGTACGCAGCCGGCGGCACTCCCCAGCACGACGACGCCGGTCAGCCCGCCGCGGACAGCCGTCGCGAAACTGCGCCCGAAACTTCACCTCGACCTGGTGCCGTGGTACCCGCGGGAAGGGAAGCCGCTGCCGATTCAGACAGCGGATTGACTCCACCAGAACCAGCCGACGCGGGGTTCGGCCCCGCTGCTGCGTCCAACTCCACGCCGCGGGCGCTGCCGGCCGATACCGCAGCATCCAATGAGGTGCAGGACTCGGGCAAGGAGCAACCGCGCGTCACTCCGGCCGCTTCCTCCAGTCGCCTTCCGAACCGCTCCTCGGATGCTGCGCAAATTCCGACGCATGCTCCTGATACCGCGCCGGCTCAAGGCCCCGGAACAGCTCCCCTCCCGGGTGCAGGTTCCGGTCCAGCTCATACCGCTCCGGCTTCCGGCGTCGGCGGTGCAGGGCAGATCGAGATGGTGCGGCGCGCATGGCCTGAGATCATGGATGAGCTGGCCAAGATCAAGCGCATCACCTGGCTGAACGTCAATGTGGCGGCCAAGCCCCGCTCGCTGGAGGGCAACGTCCTGGTGCTTGCTTTCACTACGCCGGGCAATGCCATCGCCTTCCAGCGCGGCCCCCACGCCGACAACCTCAAACAGGCAATCCATACGGTCCTCGGGCTTTCCTGCGAGATAGAGGCATTGCACGACGGCGCGGCGGCAGGTGGGGCGGGCCCAAAAGTACCGGCCGGTCGGCCGGCCGCGAATAGGGAAGTCGGAAAGACTGCACCTGCCGTTGTCGCCGAAACCGAAAGGCCTACCGGCGTTCGGGAGACCACCGGGACGACCTCCGGCGCTGCGGCGGGCGCCGCCTCGGCCTCCGAACCCCGAGGGAACACTGAAACTGCTTCGTCACCGGGCGGAAGCACCGAAACGCCTATCGCGCCCCGCGAAAGCACCGAAACGCCATCCGGCGTTGCCGCAGACGCGGGAAAAACGTACAGCACCGCTACCGGATCCGGCAGCGGACTCGGCCGGAACGTCGGGCCGGCGTCGGATTCCGATGTCACCGCCAGCCGGAAGACCGGGGCCGGTACGGGCTCCGGTATCCGCGCGGATCCTTCGCAGGAAACCACTGGTGGTTGGAGCCCCCGTGACTCGGACGATTCCTGGGCAATGGTGGAGCCGCCCGAGGATTCCTACGATCCCGGGCCCGGATGGCAAGGTACGCCAGTGGCCGCGAGTTTCCGCCCGCCGAAGGACGAAGCAGGCGCGCCAGCGGCCCCCTCGAATCCGCCCCGCCCAGAAGTAACGCCGAAACCCGGCGGCCCCCGTTCCGACGAGCAGGGCGCTGGTCCCGCAACCTCCACACGAAGGCCGGATCCAGCTCAGCAGCAACATGCTGATGCACCAGCCTCAGCGCGTCCCGGGACAACCGGGACAACCGACGCGGCTCCGGGGGCGGCTTCAACTGCGGCCCCCGCAACCCGGACACCTTCGGCGCCAGCAGCGCCAGCAGGAGATCCGGCAAGAGATTCAACGCCGGCATCAGTGGGCCCCCGGTCGACCAGCGACGACGGCCCACCGAACGGCGGCCGCACCAACGGCTCCCGAACCGCTGACGCTGTCCCTGCCGCTATCCCTGATGCCGGGAATCGGCCTGTCAGCCGGTATCAGCGGTTGCTCGACGAGGCCGAGCGCAAGCGGGTGGAGTCGGCTGCCACGAGCAACCGCGCCGTAGACTTGAGGTACGTCGAAGATGTTCCCAGCGCCGACGACGAAACGCTCGAGGAGTCCGGCCTGGTGGGCCGAACCGCTATCGAACGCATACTCAATGGGCGCCTGGTGGAAGAGCGAAGCGTCGAACCGCAGTAGAGTCCGCACTGTACGTGTTACCTGCCGTAATCCTGGTTGGGAACAGCATCCGATGATCATCAACCGAACAGAGAAGGTTACGTGTACGAAGGCGCAGTCCAAGAACTCATCGATGAGCTGGGACGCCTCCCGGGAGTGGGCCCGAAATCCGCGCAACGCCTCGCTTTCCACATCCTTGAAGCGGACAGCGAAGACATGCAACGGCTGGTCACCGCGATCACCACCGTGAAGGAACGCGTGAAGTTCTGCGCGATCTGCGGGAATGTTGCTGAACAGGAAACGTGTGGGATCTGCCGCGACCCGCGCCGCGATCCGACCATGATCTGCGTCGTCGAAGAATCGAAGGACGTGATCGCCGTGGAGCGGACACGCTCTTTCCGAGGCCGGTATCACGTTCTGGGCGGTGCCATCAACCCGATCGCAGGCGTCGGACCCGAGCAGTTACGCATCCGCGAGCTTCTCAGCAGGCTGTCCGACGAGCAGATCCAGGAGATCATCATCGCCACCGACCCCAACCTGGAGGGCGAAGCGACTGCCACCTATCTGGTGCGCATGCTCAAGACCATTGGTATCCCCGTGACCCGGCTGGCTTCGGGGCTGCCGGTGGGCGGCGACCTCGAATACGCCGATGAAGTCACGCTCGGGCGCGCCTTCGAAGGGCGCCGGGCCATGTCGTAGGTAGGCGGTCAGAGTCGGCAACAGGGTACAGGGCGTGGCTCGCGCTCGTCATGCAATCCTTGTCCCGCGCGCCAGGCGGACGGCCGGCGTCGTCAGCTTCTTCCGTCCCAGCAGGAGCAGCCCGCCCGCCAGGAGGCCCTGCAGAGCCACCCCCAAAGGCCAGATGGGCGGTTGTCCCCCAAGGTCGGGAGCTACACCGATCTCGTCACAGGTCACATTGGTGTCGGGGCCTGCCTGCATCATCCTGACGCCCTGACTGATCGCTTCCATGACGCCGGGCTGTTCGAACTGCCCACCAAGGGGCGTAGGGTCCTGCCGGTCACGCGCATACGGAACGGCATCGGCGACAACAACGAAGGGGTTCGCCGCGAGAAGCCAGGCGGTCCGCTCGGTGCGGGGGACATCCTGCACCGAGGTTTCCGTGACGCACTCGAAATCAGCCGGATCAGGGACGCTTGTTTCGTCGAGCAGTTCGGAACTGGTGTAGGACTGGTATGACATGGTCACGGTCGTCCTTTCGGACACCAGCGGCATGGTCAGGCCGAAGACGATGAGCGTGCCGACAGTCAGCATCGCAACGAGCATGTACGTGATGACGATGGAGAAGAGGGGCCGATTGGCGAGAGCGGAGACGCCCACCCCGACAGCGGCAATGAGTCCCAACTCCAGGGCGAGCATCCCAAGGGAAACGAACGCCTCACCGGCCGGCACACCTCCGAGCGCCAGAGCCCAGAAGATGAACGGGCAGCTCACCACGAGGAAGGCCAGGGAACCGGCCCAGGACGCCAGCCATTTTCCGACGAGCAACTGGCCCGGGGTGAGCAGGGTGACCTGGAGGATCGCCAGCGTTCCTGCTGCACGGTCGCCGTTCACCGCGTTCGCGGACAGTCCCGGCGCCACAAGCAGACCGAGGAACAGCACGAATCCGACCACCATGTCGAAGAGCACTGGTCCCCGGTTGTCGCTGGCGCCGAGGAAAGCCGTGGCGAGGACGAAGATCATCCCGAGGACGACGAGCCAGATGGCCAGCATGATGTACCACCCCCTGGCGCGGAGGCGTTGCCGCATTTCGAGCCAGAACACCGTCCGGAGGGCGGACCAGAAGGGAAGTCGGTCAGCCTCGGGAGCTTCTCCGGCAGCGGAACGCGGGGCGGTATCGGTACTCATCGTCGATCCGTCTCCAGGCTCATGTAGGTCTCTTCCAGTGCGCCGCCGGCCGGCGCGAATGCTGTGACGACGACGTCCGCCAACACAAGGGTGCGCAGCAGCCAAGCAGCTTCCTGCGTGCCGGTCAACTCCACCTGATACTCGACACGCCTCGAGTCGCCCCGCTCAACGAAGCGGACGCCGTGGCTGGTGAATGCCGCAGCAAGAGCGGACATCGGCTCCGCCTGGACGCAATAGCGGCGCGTCTGGGTGCCGGCCTCGTCGATGGTCTGACTCTTGACGGACTCCCCGCCGTTGACGAAGACCGCGCGGTCTGCGATCTCATCGAGTTCAGAAAGGACGTGACTCGATATGACGACGGTCTTGCCTCCGCCGACGAGTGTCCTCAACAACGTCCTCAGCTCCACCCGTGAGCCCGGGTCGAGGCCCGATGCCGGCTCATCCAGCAGCAGGATCTGGGGATCATGGATGAGGGCTCGCGCCAGCGACAGTCGTTGCTGCTGCCCCCTGGACAGCACCCTTGCAGGTTGCCCCGAGTAGTCGGCGAGGCCCACTGTCTCGAGTAGTTCATGCGCCCGCCGGGTGCGGTGAACCGGCCGCATACCATATAAGGCACCGAGCGTCGTCAGGACCTCAAGCACCGTGAGGGACTCCCAGAAGCCAAGGGTGTCCGGCATCCACCCGACCGATCGGCGCACCGCCGCAGTCTGGGTTACCGGATCGAATCCGCCCACCCGCACCGTTCCCCGATCGGGAGCAAGAAGCGACGCCATAATGAGCATCAGCGTGGTCTTCCCCGATCCGTTGGGCCCGATCAGGGCGGTCACTTCGCCGGGTGGTGCTACGAAATCGATGTGCCGGATCGCGTGCACGGAACCGAACTTCCGCGCAACGCCGTCGACAACGATTCCCCCATGTTCGTTGGTCATAGGTTGACCATAGAACACAGGTCACCCTCCTGAACCCCGGAACCCGACACAAAGTTCGAGGACTTCCGGTCACGCCGCTACACTTGCACGGTGTCCCGTCCGCATCAGGCATGCCTCGGACGGCCGCACCAGTCGCCAGGGTCGCCGTGCTGGTCGGATTGCAGATCGCCGCTGCGCTCTGGTCCGGCAACGTCAACTTCGTGTCAAGGATCGGTAAGTGAGCGCATGAGCTTCATAGTTCAAAAGTTTGGCGGGTCCTCGGTTGCCGACGCCGAGGGCATCAGGCGCGTAGCTCGCAGGGTGGTCGAGACGCAGGCCGCCGGCAACCAGGTGGTCGTGGTGGTCTCCGCGATGGGTGACAGCACCGATGAGCTCCTTGATCTGGCGTCACAGGTGTCGAGTGCCCCGCACGCCCGCGAGATGGACATGCTGCTCAGCGCCGGCGAGCGGATTTCCATGGCCCTCCTCGCAATGGCCATCAACGGTCTCGGGGCGTCCGCGCACTCCTTCACGGGGAGCCAGGCCGGCATGATCACCGACGCAATCCACGGCAAGGCCCGCATCATCGATGTATCTCCCCACCGGATCCGCACCGCGATCGAAAAAGGCGACGTCGCTATCGTCGCGGGCTTCCAGGGAATGAGCCGCGACAGCAATGACATCACGACGCTGGGCCGCGGGGGATCCGACACCACGGCCGTCGCCCTCGCTGCAGCCCTGGATGCGGACGTCTGTGAAATCTATACCGACGTCGACGGCGTCTACACCGCCGACCCGCGCGTCGTGCCGTCCGCGCAGAAGATCGACACCATCTCGAGCCAGGAGATGCTCGAGATGGCAGCCTCCGGCGCCAGAATCCTGCACCTGCGCTGCGTGGAGTATGCCCGCCGGTTCGGGGTACCCCTTCACGTGCGCTCCTCCTTCAGCCACCACGAGGGAACCTGGGTACTGCCCAGCCCCGACGACAAGATCACGATTCAAGAGGGAGAACCCTTGGAACAGCCAATCATCTCGGGTGTAGCGCACGACCGCTCGGAAGCAAAAGTCACGGTGGTAGGAGTGCCCGACATCCCCGGCAAGGCCGCCGAGATTTTCGGGATCGTGGCCGGGGCACACACGAACATCGACATGATCGTCCAGAACGTGTCCACGCACGGGTCGGGCCGCACCGACATCTCATTCACCCTCCCCATCGTGGACGGAGCCGCAGCTCTCGCCGCGCTCGGAGAGGCGCAGGCCCGGGTGGGCTACGAAGCAGTCGACTACAACGAGAAGATCGGAAAGCTGTCGCTGATCGGAGCCGGAATGCGGTCCAACCCCGGGGTTTCCTATCGTTTCTTCCGGGCCCTGTCCGATGCGGGGGTCAATATCGACATGATCTCCACCTCGGAGATCCGCATCTCCGTAGTGACGAGCGCCGATCTCCTGGACACCGCGGTACGAGCGGTCCACGCTGCTTTCGAGCTCGACGGCGAAGCCACCGCCACCGTGTACGCGGGGTCGGGCCGCTAGCTTGTCGCTACGGATCGTAGCGACAGCAGAGGGTTATCGAACCCTGCGCGGAACGATGTAGGTACTTCCATCGGCGCGCGTCTCGGTTTCCCACTGGTCTGCCTCGGAACGCTGTTGCTGAAGCAGCGCTTCGTTCTCAGCTGTCATCGGGTGGTCGAGTGAGCTCGACTGCGCGGGACCGAAAAAGACCCGCGCCTTTCCCGTGACCTTCATGAACCGCTCGACCATGCCGGGCCTCGGCGGCTCTTCTTCTTTGTCAACCGGATTCTTGTCCATGGAACCAGAGCCTTTCCGCAGGGAGCCCTTCCAGTTTAGGGCACCGGCAGCTGCAGGACAGCAGAAGGGACCGGCAGCCGCAGCTGCCGGTCCCTTCTGTTGGACAAGCTCCTAGCGAAGGAGTGAAACCTCTACGGCGGGAGCCCCACCATCCACCACGACCGGAGCCACTGGAGGAGCGCCGGCCGCTTTCTTGCCGCTGCCCACCGTGACGTTGACAGTAGTTACAGGTCCTGTTCCGAACTGGACGAGACCGACATAGCTGCCTGCCTCAAGGCCGTTCCAGGAGACGTTGACCTTTGCTTCCTGGCCGTTGGCGAGCTGCAACGGGTTGGGGTCGACCGTCAGGTTTCCTTCGTCTCCACCCAGGACAGTCGACTCGACAGTGCCTGCTCCGGGGCCGTTGTCCGCCGTGCTGAACAGGTTGGCGATGACCCGGTAGGTCCCCGGTACAGGGTTGTTCAGCACAAGTGCCTCGCTCGCGGAGGCCGTAGCCGCCTGAAGAACACTTCCGTTCGGCGTCCGAACGAAGAGGTCGAAGTCATCAGCCGCGTCCGCAGCGTTCACTGCGAACTTCGCGAGCGAGGTGCCTTCGGGAACCACGACCTCGCTGACGTTGTTGCTGGCGTCGGATACGACGTTGGCAGCACCGCCTGGCAGGAGCTCGATGTCGCTGCGGTCGGCCTTACCAAGGCCCTGCACAGCAACGTCGACCGGGCCGTTGAGTCCGGACACGACGTCGAATTTCCCGGATCCGGAACCCTTGGCGGACTTGAAGTCAACGGATTCGGGAGCGGTGGCAGTCACCGGACGCACCGTGACGGGCGATGTGACAGTGGTGCCTTTGCTCTCGGTCCATGTGAGATGGCCCATGGCGAACGCGTCAAGTGCGGCCGTCCTGTTTTCGAAAGTGACCTCGAACGACTTCGACTCGCCTGCTGCAGTGAAGTCCAGCCTGGCGGGAGAGACCGATGCGTCGATTCCGGGGAGATCAACGCTCGCGGTGTAGCTGCCGGGTGCGGTTGCGGTGACGGTACGGGTCACGGTGACCTTGCCGGTGAGGTGACCCAGGGCGAAGGACGGCACGTTGACATCCCGTGCTTCCACCACCTGCTTCTTCTTCAGGCCCAGTTCCGCTCCGAGGCCCTGGAGGAAACCGTTCCAGTGATCGGCGTCGGCGTCGTACACGAGGCCGGGGCTGAGCAGGCCTGCCGTGTTCACATGGCCTGCTCCGGTTGCGAAAAGGTCTTCATTGGTGCTGCTGTCCTCATTGACGAGGTCCCCCGCGGTGGTCATGAGCGAGGACTTCACAGCTGCCGGTGACCAGGCCGGGTTCTCCGCCAGGACGAGGGCTCCGAGACCGGCAACCTGAGGTGCGGCCATGGAGGTTCCCGAGAGGAATCCGAAGTTCTCGCCTGTCTTCACCGGTGAGACGCCTGCGAGTACGTTGACTCCGGGGGCTGCCACATCGGGCTTCAGAAGGTCGGAATTCGCAGCCAGTGACGGCCCGCGCGAGGAGAACGCCGCAATTTGCGGGTCAGGTGAGGTGGGAAGGCCGGTAGTGTCCTCATCGACCAACGCGGCGGTGAGCGTAGGGTTCGCTGCGAGCTTCTCCTTGATGGCAGTGCCGTCGACATGCACCGTCGGTACTGCATGCAGGTCGAGGTCCAACGATCCCGGAGTCACGTTGACAAGGACCATGCCTACGCCGTCAGCTTCCGAGACGGCAGCACTCTTGAGTACACGATCCACGACGCCGCGGTCGCAGACCACGATCTTTCCTGCGACCTTCGCGGGATCAAGCGTGCCAGGGGTGCACAGGGCGACCGCGGAGGCGGCCGCGCCCTCGCGGCCCGCGTTGGCCGCGAGCACGACGGCGGTCTGGGGAACGTTCCGGTTCATCACTGAAGCTCCGCGGTACTTGGTGCCGTCCGAGAGTTCGACGGTGCCCTGGAGCGCGTGCGAGAAGGTGCTTGCAGCCACCGTGGTCAGCCAGGGCGAGCTGTGGTTCACAGTGCTCGCGGTGGGGCCCGAGTTGCCGGCCGAGGCCGAAACGAAGATCCCGGCCGATGCCGCGGAAAGGAACGCCATGGCGACGGGGTCGGTGGTTGAGTTGTTGTTTCCCGAGATCGAATAGTTGAGGACGTCCACGCCGTCGATGATGGACTGTTCGATCGCCGATACTGACGCGGAGCTGTAGCAACCGCCCGCTGCCTGGGCGTTCTCCCAGCAGACCTTGTAGACCGCTACTGCTGCGGCGGGAGCAACGCCGGCGCCCTTGCCGAAGTCGCGTCCGTCGACCGACACCTGCACGTCCGCATTGCCTGCGGCAGTCGAGGCGGTATGGGTGCCGTGGGAATCGATGTCCAGCGGCGAAAGAACTTCGTTCTCCGATGGGGTGGCGAACTGTAGGAAATCGTCAGCGTAGTAGCGGGCGCTCAGGACCTTCGAGTTGCACGCGCTGCCGTCGAACTCTTCGCCGACTTCGCAATCCCCCAGGAAGGTGGTGCCGTCGGCCTTCAGCATCGCGATTTCGCCCTCGGGCGTCAGGTACGGCTCGCCGACCACGGGCGCTCCCGTGAGGGGCTGGACCGGGGCGCCGGTCAGGAACGCACTTTCCGGCCGGTAACCCGTATCGATGACACCCACGACAGTGCCCTTGCCCGCGTTCTCGACTCCACCGAACTGGGTGGCCCACGCGCCGTCCTCCCCCGGGAGACCGAGGAATTCAGTGCTCGAGTAGTCGGGACTGTTCTGTACGTTCGGCGCCACCGCGTAGACGTCGGGGTTCTTCGCCAGTTGTGCTGCCTGGCCCGCCGTCAGTTCTGCGACAAAGCCGTTCAGGGCGACGGTGTAGGAGGAGTCGACCTCGATGTCGACGACGGCCGCGACGTCCTGCTGCTTCTTCTTCAGACGCGCTTCATAGGCCCGGGCGTTCGGCGAATCCAGCTCCAGCTTCTCGCCCTTGCCTGGTTTCGTTGCCGGAATTCCTTCCGTTCCTCCGTCGTAGGAGGCGAGTGGGTGCTCCTGCAGCATCACGATGTAGGAACCGTCCTCGAAGCTGCCGGCGCCCTGGATCTGGGGGGTGGTCTGCAGGGGCGCCGGCGCCGCGATCGCGGCCGGTGCCAGCGAGGCTGATGCCATGAGTAACGGCATCCCCAAAGCGATAACCGTGGCTGTGCGGAACCTGGAGCTCCGCGGCACGGCTTGGCCTTGTCGTGTCATAGGAAAAATTGCCTTTCGTCAGTGCGGGCGCGGCATCGCCGATCCCCTCATGCTGGGACCCCTGGATGAGACTCCTCTTGTGACAACAGTCACAAGCGTCACAGCGGTCACAAACTTACCCCAGGCAACACCATTCATCCAGAGCAAAGCGGGCCCGCTGCCGAAATTCTTTGCCGACTATGTACGGAATTGGAGGGAGGTGATAATGGAACGATGTCTTCGCGATCCGCAACGCTCCTCGCCGAAACGGAGTGGCTCGTACTCGAGGAGATCCACCAGTCACGCGTGCGAAGGTTCACTGCACCGTACCTGCTCCGCCGCTCCACCGGCGCGAAGCACCCCGTTGAAGACTTCCTCTTCACGTACTACAACCAGAAACCGGGGCAGCTTCTGAGGTGGCACCCCGGAGCGGGAGTGGCGCTTGCCGGGGCGGCGGCCCTGGATCGGACAGGCTGGAAGTACTACACACAGAACGACGACGGCGTGGGCGTCGATGGTGCCGCCATCCTCCACGACCGTGGGGCTACCGTCGACTTCACCCTCACCATTCTCTCCGGGACGGCAGCCCGTCCCGCACAGTTCGGCTGCTTCGGTCTCCATGAGTGGGCAATGGCCTACAAATCCCGGCTCAACGGCGTGCGGCACGAGTATCTGGAGCTGAGGCTCGGCGCTGAGGGAACGGACGGCGTCGTAGAGGCCGAGAAAATCCGCTGTACCCACTTCGACGCCTTCCGCTTCTACACACCCGAAGCGGTACCCCGCAACGAGCTCACGCCCACGCGTGAGAACCAGCGGACCCTTGAACAACCCGGGTGCCTCCACGCGAACATGGACCTCTACAAATGGGCGTACAAGCTGACTCCGCTGCTCTCGAGCGGCATTGTCATGGACTGCTTCGAACTGTCTTGGCGCATCCGTGCCATGGATATGCGCGCTTCACCCTACGACCTCTCGGAGTGGGGCTTCCCACCCATCCGGATCGAGACACCGGAAGGCAAGGCGGAGTACGTCAGGAAGCAGCGCGCGTTCTCGGCGGAGTCGCAGGAACTACGGCGTCGGCTCCTCGATGAACTCCAGCGGGCCGTCGAGCCCTGCCGGGCGGCACTGCCGCTACGCTGAACGAAGCTGCCACGAGGAGGCCCATGGATCGCGTTCACCGCCAGCCAGCACGCATCGGCCGGCCCGGACTGGCGCTCGCCGCGGTTGCGGTGCATATCGCCCTCGTGTCCTGCGGTGGCGACCCAGGCGCCACCCCCGCCGAACCGACCCCTCCCAGCCAGGAGTCGGTCATGCCGCCCCCAGCACCAGCCCCTCCCAGCCAGGAGTCCACCATGCCCTCCCCCGTGCCACCGTCGTCCGCTGCCAGCACCGAGGCAACCACGCTCCTCACCGTCGAGATCCGACAGTCCGAGACCGCTGAGCCCGTCGAGTACGTCCTCGAGTGCTCCGGCGATGCGTCGGGTCCGAACACCACGCTTCCCAACGCCGACGAGGCCTGTGCCACTGTGCAAAGCCTCGGAGCGGATTTTTTCAATGCACTGCCCAACACGAACGTCGTCTGTACCCAGCAGTACGGCGGACCACAGACAGCCTCGATCAGCGGAACGGTGAACGGCACGCAGGTCCGCGCGCGGTTCGCACTGACGGACGGCTGCGAAATCTTGCGCTGGAACGCCGTCCGCGGCATCCTCGGTGCAGGCGGCGCAGCCTAGCGGGTTCCGGTGGCTTCCAAGGTGAAGCGCGAAGGGGATGTGCAATAGACTTGGAGGGCAAGCTCGCGGAGCGCTGGCCACCAGCGTGAGACGGCACTTCCGGGCGACTGCATTCAATGCTGGTACTCCCAGCCCTCGCCGCCCCACAGGAGTTGCCGGATGCCCCGGATCGTTGTCGATGTCATGCCCAAACCCGAAATCCTTGACCCGCAGGGCAAAGCCATTGCGGGAGCACTTCCCCGGCTCGGCCTGAACGGTTTTGCCGGCGTCCGCCAGGGTAAGCGGTTCGAGCTCACCGTCGAGGGCGAGGTCACGGCCGAGGTGCTCGAGCAGGCCCGCCAGGCCGCATCGACACTCCTCTCGAACCCCGTGATCGAGGACGTGACCCGCGTGGAGGTTCTCGAGGAGGACGCGCAGTGAGCGTCGAGACGCCCCTGATCGGCGGTCCTCAGCCAGTGGCCTCGAACAACGCCGACAACCCGCTCAACGGCGTGAGGGTCGGCGTCGTCACCTTCCCCGGGTCGCTCGATGACCGCGACGCAGTGCGCGCCGTGCGCCTCGCGGGCGGGTCCGCGATCCACCTGTGGCACGGCGACCACGATCTGCAGGGCGTCGACGCCGTCATCATCCCCGGCGGTTTCTCCTACGGCGACTACCTACGGGCCGGTGCCATCTCCCGCTTCGCTCCACTCATGGAGCAGATCACGGCGGCAGCCGGCGGCGCCAGCGGAAATGCCGGTGCCCTACCGGTGCTCGGCATCTGCAACGGATTCCAGGTCCTCACCGAAGCCCACCTGCTGCCGGGTTCGATGATCAAGAACAACTCCCTGCACTTCCTCTGCCGGGACCAGCGGCTGCGCGTCGAGAACGCCGACACCTTCTGGACCTCCGAGTACTTCCAGGGTGAGGAACTCGTCATCCCGCTGAAGAACCAGGACGGCCAGTTCGTGGCGGACGACTACACCCTCGACGTCCTCGAGGGGGAAGGCCGCGTGGTGTTCCGCTACGTGGACGGCAACCCCAACGGCTCGCGCCGGGACATTGCCGGCATCTCGAATGAGGCAGGGAACGTCGTCGGGCTGATGCCCCACCCCGAGCACGCCGTCGAGGCCGGGTTCGGCCCCGATTCGTCAGCGAAGGGCCCGGTCGGAGTCCGCGGCGGCATCGACGGGCTCGGCATTTTCACCTCGGTACTCAAGAAGTTGGTTGGCTAAGTTGACGCATACGTCCAAAAAATTCAACATCGACTCCGTCGCCAATGCAGAAGCCTCCCCGGGCCAGAGCCTGCCGTGGGCGGAGCTCGGCCTGAAGGAGAACGAGTACCAGCGCGTCGAGGAAATTCTCGGGCGCCGCCCCACCGGGGCCGAACTCGCGATGTACTCGGTGATGTGGAGCGAGCACTGCTCCTACAAGTCCTCCAAGGTGCACCTTCGGCAGTTCGGCGACAAGGTCACCGACGCCATGAAGGAACACCTGCTCGTCGGGATCGGCGAGAACGCGGGCGTAGTCGATATCGGAGATGGCTGGGCCGTGACCTTCAAGGTCGAATCCCACAACCACCCCTCCTTCGTGGAGCCGTACCAGGGCGCCGCAACCGGCGTCGGCGGCATTGTCCGCGACATCATCTCCATGGGCGCCCGACCCGTCGCCGTGATGGATCCGCTGCGCTTCGGCGCCATCGACCACCCCGACACCCCGCGCCTCGTCCACGGGATCGTGGCGGGCATCGGCGGCTACGGCAACTCCCTCGGCCTGCCGAACATCGGCGGCGAAGTGGTCTTCGATTCGGTGTACCAGGGGAACCCGCTGGTGAACGCCCTCGCGGTCGGCGTGCTGCGCCACGAGGACATCCGGCTCGCCAACGCGTCCGGCGTCGGAAACCGGGTGGTCCTCTTCGGAGCGCGGACGGGCGGCGACGGCATCGGCGGCGCCTCGGTGCTGGCCTCCGAATCGTTCGACGCCGATAAGCCGTCCAAGCGCCCCGCCGTCCAGGTCGGCGATCCGTTCGCGGAAAAGGTGCTCATCGAGTGCTGCCTCGAACTGTTCAAGGCTTCGGTGGTGGAGGGCATCCAGGACCTCGGCGCCGCCGGAATCTCCTGCGCAACCTCGGAACTGGCCTCGAACGGTGACGGCGGCATGCACGTGGAGCTCACCAACGTGCTGCTGCGTGACCCGAGCCTCACGCCCGGCGAGATCCTCATGTCCGAGTCGCAGGAACGCATGATGGCCGTCGTGACGCCGGAGAACACTGAGGCTTTCGAGGCGATTCTGGACAAGTGGGCCGTCGAGTATTCGTGGCTCGGCGAGGTCACCGACACCGGCAGGCTCATCATCGAGTGGGACGGCGAGAAGATTGTCGACGTCGATCCCCGCACCGTGGCCCACGACGGCCCGGTCTACGAACGCCCCTACTCACGGCCCGAGTGGCTCGACGGGGTGCAGGCAGATGCATTTTCCGGCAAGCAGCCCGAAGACCTGCGGGAAGCAGTGCTGGAGCTCATGGCGTCCCCGAATATGTGCTCGAAGGACTGGGTCACCGACCAGTTCGACCGCTACGTCCAGGGGAACACGGCACTGGCGATGCCCGACGACGCCGGCGTGGTCCGCGTCGACGAGGAGACCGGCCTCGGCGTCGCCATTTCGACGGACGCGAACGGGCGCTACTCCTACCTCGACCCCTACGAGGGTGCACGCCTTGCCCTTGCGGAGGCGTATCGCAACGTCGCCACCTCGGGTGCCCAGCCGCTCGCCGTCACCGACTGCCTCAACTTCGGCTCGCCGGAGGACCCCGAGGTCATGTGGCAGTTCGCCGAGACCGTACGCGGGCTGGCCGACGCCTGCCAGGAACTCGGCGTCCCGGTGACCGGCGGCAACGTCTCGCTCTACAACCAGACCGGCGGCGTGGCCATCCACCCCACCCCGGTGGTCGGCGTGCTGGGAGTGTTCGACGACGTCGCACGCCGCACGCCGTCGGGCTGGCGTGAGGACGGGCAGGCCATCTACCTGATCGGCACCACGAAGGATGAGCTGGACGGCTCCGAATGGGCCAACCTCCGCGGGCACCTCGGCGGCCGGCCCCCCGCCGTCGATCTCACCGCGGAGAAGACGCTCGCGGCCATCCTCGTGAACTGCTCACGCGACGGCATGGTGGACGGCGCACACGACCTCTCCGAGGGTGGCCTCGCCGCCGTGCTGTGCGAGATGGCGCTGCGCTTCGGCGTGGGCGCGCGCATCGGCCTCGACGAGCTGTGCGAGCGCGACGGCGTCGACGCCTTCACCGCGCTGTTCAGCGAGAGCCAGGCCCGCGCCGTCGTCAGTGTTCCCCGGTCCGAAGAAGTGCGCTTCAACGACATGTGCACCGCGCGGAACTTCCCCGCGATCCGCATCGGTGTGGTGGATGTCGAGAATCAGGCGCTCGATGTCCAGGGCTATTTCAACCTGCCGCTCGGGCAACTGCGGGAAGCACATGAGGGAACGCTTCCGAGGCACTTCGGGTAGGTCGCTTCACCGCCCTGCAAGTCTCCGCGCCGCCCCGACATAGCGGGACAGGACGTACTTTTGGGTGAGCCGGGTGACGGGGGAGCCGATCGTGTAGAGCAGGTTCGCGGGAACGCTGTAGGCACTGCAGGTGAAGATCAGCTTTCCCGCCGCGGTCAGTTCGGCATAGAAACCTTCTTCCCCCCGCACGGGGTGGCCCTTCAGGGTGCCGTACCCGAAACCGGCCCGCTGCTCGAGGACAGCGCGCCCTGCGCCGTCGAGCAGGGCCTCCCGCGCCCAGACGACGCGGCAGGGCGCGGGAATCCTCGCCCTGCCGATCCCGAATCCGGAGACCACTTCACCACCCGGTGCGGCTCGGGGCGCATCCGGCTCCATAGTGAGGCCTGCGCCGCGATGGAGTTCCCAGGACAGGATGCCGTCGGCCAGTGCGAGGAAAGCAGCGGCAGGATCAGCAGCCTCGATTCCGTGCGACTCGGCCATGCCCCGGTAGCCCTCCGGCCAGTCGCCGTCGAGTCGCTCCGGATACGGCCGGTCCGTCGCGCCGACGTCCGGATACGTGAACTGCCTCATGGTGCTCCACCTGTCACTTCCCGCACCTACGGAACCTCCCGAGGGGATTCCCGGGAACCGGGGCGCCGATGAACTCCAGAATATCCCCGGGAAGACGCACCCATGCTGCCCCCGAAGTGGCAGGATGAGGGGACATCTCAGCAGGAGGACCCATGGGCCAGATCGAACGGCAAGCCACCAAGGCAGCGGATGCCACCGATTCGAAGGGCTTCATCCTCGCGGCCCGAGCGGGATATATCGCCGCCGGACTCCTCCATATTCTCATCGGAGCAATTGCGCTGCGGATTGCCAACGGTGGTTCGGGCAGCGCCGACCAAAGCGGAGCCATTGCCCAGTTGGCGGCAAGCCCGGGCGGCAGCATCCTGCTCTGGGCCTGCTTCCTCGGCTGCTGCGCCCTCGCCCTGTTCATGCTCAGTGAGGCATTCCTTGCGACGAAGGCAGTTGGCGGCAAGGACAAACTCGGGCGCCAGCTCAAGTTCGCCGGCCAGGCGGTCGTCTACGGAGCTATCGGCGCCACCTTCGGTATCTACGCTCTCGGCGGGTCGACGAGCAGCAGCGGTTCCACCCGATCGGTCAGTGCCTCACTGATGTCCAACCCTGCAGGATCGGCGTTCCTCATCGCGATCGGCGTCGGAGCTGTGGTCACCGGTGGGTACTTCATCTACAGCGGGGCAACCCAGCGGTTCCGCAAGGATCTGAAGGCTCTTCCGGGCGGCAGCGCGGGCAAGGCGGTCACTGTCCTCGGATCGGTGGGGTACGTGGCGAAGGGAGCCGCCCTCGGCGTGCTCGGCGTACTGCTGGTTCTTGCAACGGTGCGGAACAATCCCGAAGAGTCGACGGGGATCGATGGCGCCCTGAAGTCCCTCCAGGAGGCACCGTTCGGCATCTGGCTCCTCGGTTCGGTGGCCGTGGGACTCATCTGCTACGGCATCTTTCTGGTGGTGCGCTCACGTTACCAACGCATGTGAACGTCGAAGCTAGGGGCCCGACGCTACAGGCCGAACTGCGGTGCCTCGATGACCGGACAGGCATTCATGACGACGTCGAGCCCGGCCGCCTTCGCTCGCTCCGCCGCAGATTCGTCGATAACACCCAACTGCAGCCACACCGCTTTGGCACCCACGGCAATCGCCTGGTCCACCACGGCGCCCACCCGCGTCGAGTTCACGAAGCAGTCGACCACGTCGATGGGCCCCGGAATTTCCGCAAGGGTCTGATACCCGGCCTGCCCGTGGACGTCGTCTCCCTTCAGGCTCACCGGGACGATCTCCATCCCGAGCCGGTCCAGGAGGAAGCGCGAGACACCGACGGCCGCACGTCGAGGGTTGCTCGACAGACCGACCACTGCCCAGCGGCCGTGAACCGTCAACAGCCGGCGAAGAACGGCGGGGTCGTTCCGGTGGTCCATGGCGTACCTTCCCTCGGGCTTCCGTCCAGCCTAGGCGTTCCGGTCGGCCGGCGGCCGGTCCCGGGTGTCGCTTTGTTACGGCGCCGACTTGTGGGAAAGGGGCGTCCGGGCGTTTCATAAGAAGTGACCATCCCGAGCGGCTGAGAGACCTGGATCAGTGAAGCCGCAGCAACCCTGGTTGTCCGTATCCCCCTGATACCGGCAATAACAAGGAGCAAGCCAAGGGCGCCGGCCGCTGAAGGGCACCGGTAAGGCTTGTTCCGTAGGGTGCTACCGCCAGGACCGATGGAGTAACCATGACCGTTTTGGCATCCCGCACCACCACCGAACCGCGCCGCAAGCAGGCGCTCGACGTTCGGTTCTCACAGCTCGGGCGCAGCTTCGGCTCCGCCGGGAACCGGCAGGTCGTGCTGCGGAACATCACCGTGGACGTCAGGGCAGGCGAGATCCTCGCCATCCTCGGCACCAGCGGCTGCGGCAAGTCCACTCTCCTCCGTGCCGCGGCCGGCCTCGATGTTCCTGACACCGGGACGGTCCTGATCGACGGAACGCCGGTCAACGGAATCGACGAACGATGCGCCGTGGCCTTCCAGGAACCGCGGCTGCTTCCCTGGCATACCCTGCAGGCGAATGTGGCGATCGGCCTGCCGAAAAGCTCCAGTGCCAGTGCCGGCAAGGCGAAAGTCCTCGAGCTCCTGAAGCTGGTGGGCCTCGACCGCTTCGCCAAGCACCGCCCGCGTGAGATCTCCGGTGGCATGGCCCAGCGGACGTCGCTGGCCCGGGCACTGGCACGCAATCCGGGCGTGCTCCTGCTCGACGAGCCGTTCGGCGCCCTTGACGCACTCACCCGGATCAAGATGCAGGACCTCCTCCTGGAAATCCACCAGTCGCAGCCCGCAACGGTGCTGCTGGTGACCCACGACGTCGACGAAGCCCTTCAGCTCGCCGACCGCATCCTCGTGCTGGGACGCGACGACGACGGCCCCGGCTCCACCATCTCGGAGCTCGTTCCCGTTCCCGGAGAGCGTCCCCGCGACCGCAACTCCGCCGAACTCGGCGCCCTGCGCAGCTCTCTCCTTCGAATGCTGGGCGTTTCCGGGCACTGACCCGCGCGCAAGTCCCGAAGTCTCCTGTCCCTGGTCTTTCCGGACCACTTTCCTGCCTGCCGATCATCGATTCTCCGAAGGATTCCCATGAAACCCCGTTCCCTCTTCCGGACCGCCGCCCTCGCAACTGCCCTTTCCGTCGCCCTGACCGGGTGCCTCGCGGGTGAAAACGCCTCGACGTCGGCCGACACCGTGGCCACAGACGGAGCAACCGAAGGCGGCACCCTGAACATCGACTTCGCCACCTACAATCCCCTCAGCCTCGTCATCAAGGAACAGGGCTGGCTCGAGGATGAATTGGGCAAGCAGGACATCACCGTGAACTGGGTGCAGTCGGCCGGCTCCAACAAGGCCAACGAGGCCCTGCGTGCCGGTGCTATCGACGTCGGCTCCACCGCCGGATCGGCTGCCCTGCTGGCCCGCTCCAACGGCTCCCCGATCAAAGCCATCGACATCTACTCCCAGCCGGAATGGGCCGCCCTCGTGGCCCTGCCGGGCTCGGGGATCGAGAGTGTCGAGGATCTCCGCGGCAAGTCGGTCGCCGCTACCAAGGGCACCGATCCCTACTTCTTCCTGTTGCAGGCCCTCGAATCGGCCGGGATCGACCAGTCCGAGGTGGAGGTCCAGAACCTCCAGCATGCTGACGGGCGCGCCGCGCTTGCGAGCGGCGCCGTGGATGCGTGGTCCGGTCTCGACCCCATCATGGCCTCGGCCGAGCAGGACGGTGCCGAGCTGTTCTTCCGCAACATCGATTTCAACACCTATGGGTTCCTCAACGCCACGGAGAGCTTCCTGGAGGAGAAGCCCGACGTCGCCCAGACCGTCGTCAACGCGTACGAGAAGGCGCGCGAGTGGGCCAAGGCCAATCCTGAGGAGACCGCCGCAATCCTCGCCGACGTGGCAGGAATCGATCCGGCGGTTGCAAGTGCCGTGATCATCGACCGTACGAACCTCGACGTCGAACCGGCACCCGGCGACGCACAGCGCACGGTGCTCGAGAAGATCGGCCCGGTCTTCGTGGAAACCGGCGACGTCGCCACCCAGGAGCAGATCGACGAAGCGCTGGACACCCTTTTCGACGACTCGCTGGTGAAGAGGGCTGATCCGGCAGCGATTGCGGCATCCTCATGACAGGGACGACCGGCGCCGGTGGTACGCCCGCCCCCAGGGGTGGACTCAGGGCTTCGGGCGTCCCGGTCGGCCCCGTCGGACCGGTCGGCCCCGTCAGCCGCGTCGTGCCGGAGGCTCCGTCCCCACCGACCGGTAGCCGGGCCCGCAATCGCGTCGCTGCCGCCCTGATCGGCCTGATCTTTCCGGCGGCACTCCTCGTTGCGTGGCACATCAGCACGGAGACCGGCTATTTCAGTCCAGCCGAACTGCAGTCACCGCGTGCCGTGGGAGCTGCCGCGGTCGAACTGTTCAACCGCGGCGAGCTCATCAACCACATCCTCATCTCGACACAGCGCGTGCTCATCGGGTTCCTCGCCGGAGCAGCCCTCGGCACCGTCTTCGGTGCACTGCTCGGCCTGTCCCGCATCGCCGATCTGCTGCTCACTCCCACGGTGGGGGCAATCCGGGCTGTGCCCTCCCTCGCCTGGGTTCCGCTGCTCATCCTGTGGATCGGCATCAACGAGGACTCGAAGGTCACGCTCATCATGATCGGAGCTTTCTTTCCCGTCTTCACCACGCTCTACCTCGGGCTGCGCCACGTGGACCGCAACCTGGTGGAGGCAGCGCGGGCCTTCGGGCTGAGCGGCGTCCGGCTCCTCACCACCGTGCAGCTGCCCGCCGTCGTTCCGGCACTCTTCTCCGGACTGAGGCTCGCCCTGGCGCAGTCCTGGCTGTTCCTGGTGGCAGCCGAACTCATCGCGTCCTCGATGGGCCTCGGCTTCCTGCTCATCGATTCGCAGAACAACGGCCGGGTGGACCGCATCCTCCTGGCGATCATCCTGCTCGCAGTGATCGGCAAGACCACGGATGCCCTGCTGGGCCTGGCTGAAAGGTGGGCTGTCCGCCGATGGGTGTGAGGATCGGCGAGCAGGACCCCCTCCGGACCGAGACCGGGCGCATCTCGTTCTGGGAAGAGCAGGCCCGCCGACTCGACTGGGCCGAGGAATGGCACACGGCCCACACCTTCGAGCCGGCACGCCCGGCCCCGGGCGGCGACCTGTCCGTCCCGGTGATCGAATGGTTCGCGGGCGGAAAACTCAACGTCGCTGAAAACTGTGTGGACCGGCACGTCGCGGCGGGCAACGGCGGCAGGACTGCACTGTTCTTCGAAGGCGAGCCGGGCGACCGCCGCGCGGTCACCTACTCCGACCTGCAGGAGGATGTGGCCCGCGCAGCGAACGCGCTATCGGCCCTCGGCGTCGGGAAGGGCGACCGCGTGGTCATCTACCTCCCCGTCCTCGTCGAAACGGTGGTGGTGACGCTGGCGTGCGCCCGGATCGGCGCCGTCCACTCGCTCGTCTTCGGCGGTTTCTCTGCCGAGGCACTGCGCTTCCGGGTCGAGGACACCGGGGCGAAACTGCTCGTCACCACGGACGGACAGTACCGCCGGGGGAAGGCGGTACCCGTCAAGGGCAACGCCGACGCCGCCGTCGCCGGTGTGGATTCCATCGAGCATGTCCTCGTGATCCGTCGCACCGGCTCCGAGATCGACTGGACACCGGGGCGAGACGTCTGGTGGCACGATGCCGTCGACACTGCGTCGCCGTTCCACGAAGCGGAGGCGTTCGACGCCGAAACTCCGCTGTTCATCATGTACACCTCGGGCACCACGGGGAAACCGAAGGGCCTGGTGCACACCTCAGGCGGTTATCTCACGCAGGCCTCGTGGAGCTTCGAGCACCTGTTCAGCAACCCCGACCCGGCGCTGCGCTCCACGGATGTCCACTGGTGCACGGCCGACCTCGCCTGGGTCACCGCCCACACCTATGAGATCTACGGCCCGCTCTCCAACGGCGCCACGCAGGTGATCTTCGAGGGAACGCCCAACACCCCGCACCCCGGCCGCCACTTCGAGGTCATCGAGCGCTACGGCGTCACCAGCTACTACACCGCCCCCACGCTGGTGCGCTCGCTCATGGGCTGGTTCCCCGACGGCGTTCCCGCCGGATACGACCTCTCGAGCATCCGCGTCCTCGGAACCGTCGGCGAGGCCGTCAACCCCGAGGCCTGGCGCTGGTTCCGGGCCAACCTCGGCCGGGGAACCGTACCCGTCGTGGACACCTGGTGGCAGTCCGAGACAGGCGCCACGGTGCTCTCCCCCAGTCAATCGGACGAGTGCTTCAAGCCGGGCTGCGCCTCCCGCGCGCTACCCGGGGTCAGCACCCGCATCGTCGACGACGCCGGAGATCCCGTGCCGCCGGGCGTTCAGGGGCTGATCGTGGTGGACAGGCACGGCCCCGCCATGGCCCGGACCGTCTGGGGCGATCCGCAGCGCTACCTCGACTCCTACTGGCGGAAGTTCGCGGCGCAGGGCTGGTTCCTCGCTGGTGACGGGGCCAAGTACGACGACGACGGCGACACCTGGATCCTGGGCCGGGTGGACGACGTCATCAACGTGTCGGGGCACCGGCTGTCGACGATCGAGATCGAATCGGCGCTCGTGGCACACCCCTTCGTGACGGAGGCCGGAGTGTGCCCGGTGGCTGACCCGCTGACAGGGCATGCGATTGTGGCCTTCGTGGTGCTGGCCCCCGGTGCGGACCGCTCGCAGGACATCCGTTCCGCGCTGCGGGCCCACGTCACGAAGGTGATCGGGCCGGTCGCACGGCCTGCCGCCGTCGTGGTGGTCGACGACGTTCCGAAGACGCGGTCCGGGAAGATCATGCGCCGCCTGTTGACGCAGCTGTACGAGGGCGGCACGCTCGGCGATACCACGTCGCTGCAGAACGAGGACTGCATCCCGGGCATTGCGGCGGTGCTGGCCGGGCGGTGACGGTGCGCTAGTGGGCGCTCCGCCGCTCCCGGACCACTCTGCGGGCCCGGCGCCACTTTCCGAGGGCCAGCAGGACGAGAGCCGAGCAGGGAATGAGCATCCCTGCCTGCTGGACATAGAACCATCCGCTGACGGAAGGGCCCGGGTCACGAAGCACCAGGACGATGCTGAGAAGGAGGGTGGCGGCCACCACGGCAGCCGCCCAGAACACGGTCCGCCAGAGGGCTGATTCGCCGGTGCGCTCCGCCGACCGCCAGGATTCCATCGGTCAAGGGTACGGGACGCCACGGAGCTGTCCGTCCCAATGTGACGTTCTCGGACGACACATTCTTTGTGCCGCCCCCTGCCCCCTGTCAGACTCGAAGGTGACCATCCCGAGCGGCCGAGAGATCTGGCTCACTGACGCCGCAGCAACCCTGGCCCGTGCTCCGAGCACTCGGCAATAGGGTGCTACCGCCAGGGCCGATGGAGGATTCATGAGCACTCCCGATCTTTCCCAACCACTCAAGTTCGCCTACTGGGTCCCGAACGTCAGCGGCGGGCTCGTGGTCTCGACCATCGAGCAGCGCACCAGCTGGGACTTCGACTACAACAAGAAGCTGGCCCGGATCGCCGAGGACGCCGGCTTCGAATACGCACTGTCCCAGACCCGCTACGCGGCGTCGTACGGTGCGGACAAGCAGCACGAGGCGACGTCGTTCTCCCTCGCCCTGCTCGCGGCCACCGAAAAACTGAAGGTGATCGCCGCCGTTCACCCCGGCATGTGGCAACCCGGTGTGCTGGCGAAGTTCATCATCACCGCCGACCACATCTCCAACGGGCGGGCCGCCGTCAACATCGTGTCCGGCTGGCTGAAGAACGAGTTCACCGGTTTCGGCCTGCCCTGGCTGGAGCACGATGAGCGGTACGTGCGCACCGAGGAGTTCATCCGGATCCTGCGCGGCCTCTGGACCGAGACGAACTTCTCGCAGGAGGGCAAGTACTACAACATCACCGACTTCACGCTGAACCCGCCGCCCGTGGACGTTCCCGGGCGTGCCCACCCCGAAATCTTCTTCGGCGGGAACTCGACGGCGGCCCAGGCCACCGCCGGGCGCGTGGCCGACTGGTACTTCTCGAACGGCAAGGACCTCGAGGGCTTCCAGGAGAACATCGCGGGGGTCCAGGCGTCAGCCGGGCAGGTGGGACGCTTCCCGAAGTTCGGACTCAACGGCTTCGTCATTGCCCGCGACACCGAGAAGGAGGCCCGAGAGACACTCCGCGAGATCGTCGCGAAGGCGCACCGTCCGGCCGTCGAGGGATTCCGCGACGCCGTCCAGGAAGCCGGCGCCTCCACCGTCGACGGAAAGGGCATGTGGGCGGATTCCTCGTTCGAGGACCTCATCCAGTACAACGACGGTTTCAAGACCCAGCTCATCGGCACCCCCGAGCAGATCGCCGAGCGGATCGTCGAGTACAAGAAAATCGGAGTGAACCTCCTCCTCACGTGCTACCTCCACTTCCAGGAGGAAGTCGAGGCCTTCGGCAGGGACGTGATGCCGATCGTCCGCGAACTCGAGGCAGACGCCGCGGCGAAGGCCGGCGTCGACTTCCACCTGGACACACCCCTTACCAGCAAGGCAGGCGTTTGATGGCAGAGAAGACTTTCGGTTTCCGTACCCGGGCACTCCACGCCGGCGGTACACCCGATGCAACCCACGGCGCACGCGCAGTGCCCATCTACCAGACGACGTCGTTCGTGTTCAAGGACACCAACGACGCCGCGAACCTCTTCGCGCTGCAGAAGTACGGCAATATCTACTCCCGCATCGGCAACCCCACCGTCGCCGCGTTCGAGGAGCGCATCGCCTCCCTCGAGGGCGGCATCGGAGCGGTGGCCACGGCATCGGGCATGAGCGCCGAGTTCATCACCTTCGCCGCCCTCTGCCAGGCCGGCGACCACATCGTCGCGGCGTCCCAGCTGTATGGGGGAACGGTGACGCAGCTCGACGTCACGCTGCGCCGCTTCGGAATCGAGACCACCTTCGTCCCCGGCACGGACCCCGCGGACTACGCAGCCGCCATCCAGGACAACACCAAGGCCGTCTACGCCGAAGTCATCGCCAACCCTTCCGGCGAGATCGCCGACCTCGAGGGGCTCGCAAAAGTCGCATCCGACGCCGGAGTGCCCTTCATCGTCGATTCCACGCTCAGCACGCCGTACCTCATCCGGCCGATCGAACACGGTGCCGACATCGTGATCCACTCCGCCACCAAGTTCATCGGCGGCCACGGAACCACCCTCGGCGGCGTCATCGTGGAGAGCGGCCGCTTCGACTGGGGCAACGGCAAGTTCCCCATGATGACCGAACCCGTGCCCTCCTACGGCAACATCCAGTGGTGGGCCAACTTCGGCGAATACGGGTTCCTCACGAAGCTCCGCACGGAGCAGCTGCGCGACATCGGACCGTCGCTGTCGCCGATGTCGGCCTTCCAGCTGCTGCAGGGCGTTGAGACCCTCGCCCAGCGCCTGGACGAACATCTGAAGAATGCCCAGGCCGTCGCCGAATGGCTGCAGGCCGACCCCCGGATCGAGTACGTGAACTATGCGGGACTTCCGACGCATCAGCATTCCGCCCGCGCCCAGAAGTACTTCCCGAATGGCCCCGGTTCCGTTTTCAGCTTCGGCGTCAAAGGCGGACGCGCAGCGGGACAGAAATTTATCGAGTCGCTGCAGCTGGCCTCGCACCTGGCGAACGTCGGTGATTCCCGGACACTCGTGATCCACCCCGGATCCACCACCCATCAGCAGCTTTCCGCGGATCAACTGGTGGCAGCCGGCATCCCCGAGGACCTCGTCCGTATCTCCGTGGGCCTCGAGGACCTCGAGGACATCCTGTGGGACCTCGACCAGGCCCTTGACCTGGCAGTCGTGTCCACCGAGGACCCGGCCGACGACGCCGAGCTACCGCAGGTGCCGGCCGACGGCAACGAGCAGGACCAGTCCCGCACCAGTGCGGTAGGAGTTGGAGCATGAGCACAGGTACAGAACAGACGACGCCGGCCCGGACCTGGGAAGGCCCATCAGCGCCCGAGCGCCTCAACCTGCTGCGCCAGGCGAAGTCGATCGCGATCGTGGGCGCCTCGGACAAACCCTCGCGGGCCTCGTACTTCGTGGCCACCTACCTGCAGTCGTCCTCGCCCTACCGCCTGTATTTCGTGAATCCGGTGGCGAAGGAGATCCTCGGCCAGCCCGCCTACGCGTCGCTCGCCGACCTCCCGGAGGTGCCCGACGTCGTCGATGTCTTCCGCAAGCACGACGACCTGCCCTCGGTGCTTGCGGAGGCGCGGGACGTGGGTGCCAGAACCCTCTGGCTTCAGCTCGGTTCCTGGCATGAGGGCGTGGCGCGGGACGCCGAGGACGCGGGCATGACCGTGGTGATGGACCGCTGCATCAAGATCGAGCACGCGAGGTTCCACGGCGGGCTGAACCTCGCCGGGTTCAACACGGGAGTGATTTCCTCGAAGCGGCAGATCACCACCTGACGGGCGGCCGAACACGGGCCATGAAAAAGGCCGCACCGGGACCGGTTGGGGGTCGGTCCCGGTGCGGCACTTCCGTCCAAGCCTACTGCAGCGGGCGATGAACCCGTTCAGCCGAGGACGGCGAGTCAGTGCGGCTCGACGATTTCACTGTTGCGGGCGAAACGGCGGTTGTTCAGGACTGGCAGGAACTCGCGGACATCGTCGATCCTGCGGCGGGTCACCTCGGTGGTGACCACCCCGCGTTCCTCATCCTCGAGGTACACGTGTGCAACACCCATCGGATCGAGGATGGCCGAGTGGCCGATCGTGTGCTTGCTCGAGGTACCGGCTGCGGCCACCCACACCGTGTTCTCGATGGCCCGCGCCCGGAGCAGGGTTTCCCAGTGTTCCACCTTGTGCTCGCCCTTGAACCAGGCTGCGGGAACACAGATGAGGTCGGCGCCGGCATCGGCGAGCGCCCGTGCCTGTTCAGGGAACCGGATGTCGTAGCAGGTCATGAGGCCAACCGACATGTCGCCCACCGGCACCACTTTGATGCCGCCGTCGCCCGGTTTGATCCGGCTGGACTCCTGATAGCTGAAGGCGTCGTACAGGTGCAGTTTCCGGTAGGTGTCCGCGATCCGGCCCGTCCTGTCGATGAGGACGAGCGTATTGAACGGACGCTCCTCGCCGCTGGACTCGTACCCGCCGGCCACGACGGCGATATCGTGCTCCGCTGCGAGGAAGGACAACTGCTGCACGAATCCGGTCCAGTTGGCGTCGACCGCGACCTGCAGCGGCCCTTCGACCTTCCCGATCGAGAACATCGACTCCTCGGGAAACACGATGAGGTCCGATCCCGCTGCGCTCGCTTCAGCGGCGAGCCCGCGCATCACCTCGAGATTGCTTGCGGTGTCCCCGCCCGGTCGAAACTGCCCTACGCTGACTAACATCCGTGCCGCCCTAATCCCGTCGATGACGTTTCCCCCAAGCCTACAGAGTTGCCACCCCTTTCCCAGGGCCGCGTTGTTACGGTTGGTTCATGAAGAAATCGCGGATCATTCCAGGGCCCGGTCAGGAAAGCGTGTGGGATTACCCCCGGCCACCACGGGTCGAGCAGGTGTCCGGGAGGGTCGGGGTGCGTTTCGGCGGGACTCTCATCGCCGACACGACCAACGCCGTGCGGGTGCTCGAGACGAGCCACCCTCCGGTCTACTACCTCCCGCTCGCCGACTTCGCGCCCGGCGTGCTGGTTCCGTCGGCAGGCACGACCTTCTGCGAATTCAAGGGAGAAGCTGCCTATTTCGACGTCGGAGCAGGCGGATCCCGTGTCCCGCGCGGGGCCTGGACCTACCCCCGGCCGGTGCGCGGCTACGAGGACCTGTCCACGCGGGCTGCCATCTACCCCGGCAGGATGGACAGCTGCGAGGTCGACGGTGAGATCGTGCAGGCGCAGGACGGCGATTTCTACGGGGGCTGGATCACCGAGGGGATCGTGGGCCCGTTCAAGGGAGCCCCCGGCACCTGGGGCTGGTAGCGAAGCTACCTCACCCGGCCCACAGTTCAGCTCAGTTCAGTTCACGGTTCAGCCAGCGATGAGGTCGTTGACCACGATCGTCTGGTCACGGTCGGGGCCGACGCCGATCGCCGAGAACCTTGTGCCGGAAATCTTCTCCAGGGCACGTACATAGGCCTGCGCGTTCTCCGGAAGGTCCTCGATGGTGCGGGCGGTCGTGATGTCCTCCGTCCAGCCGTCGAAGTACTCGAAGATGGGCTTCGCGTGGTGGAACTCGGTCTGCGTCATCGGCATCTCGTCGTGCCGGACGCCGTCGACGTCGTAGGCGACGCACACCGGGATCCGCTCGATGCCGGTGAGGACGTCGAGTTTGGTCACGAAGTAGTCGGTGAAGCCGTTGACCCGTGAGGCGTGGCGCGCCAGCACGGCGTCGTACCAGCCGCAGCGCCGCGGCCGGCCGGTGTTCACGCCGAACTCGCCGCCCTTCTTCTGCAGGTACATTCCCATGTCATCGAACAGCTCGGTGGGGAACGGGCCCGCCCCGACGCGCGTTGTGTAGGCCTTGATAATGCCCACCGCACGGTTGATCCGGGTGGGGCCGATGCCCGAGCCGACCGACGCGCCGCCTGCGGTGGGGTTCGACGACGTCACGAACGGGTAGGTGCCGTGGTCCACGTCGAGGAACGTGGCCTGGCCGCCCTCCATGAGGACCACCTTGCCGGCGTCGAGCGCCTGGTTGAGGACGAACGTGGAGTCGATGACGAGCGGGCGCAGGCGATCGGCGAAGGACAGGAAGTACTCCACTACCTCCTCCACCTCGACGTCGCGGCGGTTGTAGACCTTGACCAGCAATTCGTTCTTCTGCTTCAGCGACCCCTCGACCTTCTGGCGAAGGATCGATTCGTCGAAGACGTCCTGGACACGCAGACCCAGCCGCGCCACCTTGTCCATGTAGGCGGGGCCGATGCCGCGGCCCGTGGTGCCGATGGCGCGCTTTCCGAGGAAGCGCTCGGTGACCTTGTCGAGGACCTGGTGGTAGGGGGCCACGAGGTGGGCGTTGGCCGAGACCCGCAGCTTCGAGGTGTCAGCTCCACGCGCCTGAAGGCCGTCGATCTCCTCGAAGAGAGCCTCGAGGTTGATGACGCAGCCGTTGCCGATGATCGGAACGGCATTCGGGCTGAGGATGCCTGCAGGAAGGAGCTTCAGTTCGTACTTCTCGCCTCCCACCACCACCGTGTGGCCGGCGTTGTTGCCGCCGTTGGGCTTCACGACGTAGTCGACACGCCCGCCGAGCAGGTCGGTTGCCTTGCCCTTACCCTCGTCGCCCCACTGGGCTCCGACAATCACGATTGCTGGCATGGGATCCTCCCCCATTAGTCACGGATCCCGCGTCCCCGTTCCGGGACCCGCCTGGAGCCGTGCATGAGAACGCCCCAAGAATCCTTCGCGTACCCGCCGCGGACTCTGGGGCTCTTACTCCCCGAGTTTAGCCGAGCGGGCGAGCGGGCGTCGAAAGTGGTCCGGCGCTGCCGGGAGAATGGGTTCATGGACCGTTTCGTTGGACACATCGTCGGCATCGGCACCGCATCGGGAACCCGGCTGGTGGTGGGCCTTTGGGACTCGTCCCGCTTCGGACGGTTCGCTGACATCATGATCGAGGACTCTGCAGGCCGCCGGACACTGCTGGCGCCGGAGCAGGCGATTGCCGAGTATGTCGGGGCTACCTACACGTTCGACGACGTCGTCATCACGCCTGTGGCCTGGACGCTCACCGCCCGGCACCTCACGCTCGACGCCGGGGTCCTGCAGCTTGCAGCCGATATCGGCGGGACGACGGTCCTCGGACGGCTGCTGGGACTCGTTCCGAAGCGCCTTGCCACCAGCCCGCGCTGGCTCACGTTGCTCAATCCGGTTGCCCGCGTGCTGATGAGAGGCGTCCGGACAGCGGGATCGGCGGGCAACGGCCGCCGCGAGTACTACGGCGTTCTTTCGGTCCGCTCCATCGCCGGCGCTTCCGCGTCCTGGCGCGGGGAGGATCTGGGGACGCTCGCCCCCGTGAGTCCGCCCGTGCGGTTCGGTTTCAGTTCAGCGCCGCCGACCCCGGCCCTCGTGGCGGTGGTGACGACGATCGTTCATCCGGGATGATGCCCGGGCGTCCTGCCTAGTGGCCAGGGTTCATCAGTTCCAGGTACTTCCGGACCGCATCCTCGGGCACACGGTAGGAGCGCCCGAAGCGGATGCTGTTGATGGCACCGGACTGGACCATGCGGTAAACCGTCATCTTCGACACCCGCATCAGGGCGGCTACCTCCGACACGGTGTAGAGCTCTCCCGTAACAACTCCAGCAAGGGACATTGTGTACCTTTCGTCTCGTGAAACACGTTGGCCTACTCCTTTAACTGTGGACTCATTCTTGAATGTTGCACAACCGTTACTACTACCTGTTTCTCCTTGGCTGAACCAAGTAGTTTTACGTGGAGCTACGGGCTCCTTCCGTTTTCTACGGGACTTTGACGACAATAAGGGAGCCACCGGAATGGTGGCTCCCTTATCGAGGTCGGATGTGCTACTTGTTATAGGTTGTGCGCCGGGAGCTAGGCCCCCAGTTGCGCACTCGCCTCCGGGTCGGAATCCCGCAGCAGCACGGCAATCCGTTCAGCTTCCTCGATCTCGCCGATGGACGCCGCCGCCCGCCCGAGCGCGTACAGTGCCCGGAGGAACCCGCGATTGGGCTCGTGCGAATACGGCACCGGACCGGTTCCACGCCACCCGCTGCGCCGCAGTGCATCGAGTCCGCGGTGATAGCCGGTGCGCGCATAGGCGTAGGACTCGATCGTGCGGCCCTCGGCGTATGCCTCGTCAGCGAGGATGGCCCACACCAGGGACGACGTCGGGTGCCGGGCCGCGAGGTCCACTGCTTCATCCCCGGCCGCCAGCCGCTGGATGACGTCGGGCTCTTCGGGGAGGTGGGTGGGCTCGGGGCCCATCAGGTTCCTGCGGAATTCGTCGGACATGTCCTAGAGCTTCTTTCCGGCGGAACCGAGGGACGCGGCGGCCTCGACCACACGCGCAGCAAGTCCGGCCTCGGCGGACGCACCCCATACGCGGGGATCGTAGACCTTCTTGTTGCCGACTTCGCCGTCGACCTTCAGGACGCCGTCGTAGTTGCGCAGCATGTGATCGGCCACCGGGCGGGTGAAGGCGTACTGGGTGTCGGTGTCGATGTTCATCTTGATGACCCCGTAGGACACGGCGTCGGCTATTTCCTGCTCGCTGGACCCTGAACCGCCGTGGAACACGAGGTCGAAGGGCTTGTCCCTGCCGAGCTTGGTGCCCACCTGCTGCTGGATGTCCTTGAGGATCTCGGGGCGCAGTTTCACGCCGCCGGGCTTGTAGACGCCGTGCACGTTGCCGAAGGTGAGCGCTGTCAGGTACCGCCCGTGCTCGCCCGCACCCAGTGCGTCGATCGTGGCGAGGGCATCCTCGACCGTGGTGTACAGCTTGTCGTTGATGGCGTTCTCCACACCGTCCTCCTCGCCGCCGACGGTGCCGATCTCCACCTCGAGGATGATCTTCGCGGCGGCAGCACGGGGGAGGATCTCCCGGGCGATGCGCAGGTTCTCCTCGAGCGTCTCCGCCGAACCGTCCCACATGTGCGACTGGAAAATCGGGTTGCCACCGTTCTTCACTGCCTCCTCCGACGCCGCGAGCAGCGGCAGTACGAAGCCGTCCAGCTTGTCCTTCGGGCAGTGGTCGGTATGGAGCGCGATGTTCACGTCATACTTCTTGGCAACCTCATGGGCAAAAGCCGCGAAACCCAGTGAACCGGCCACCATGTCCTTGACGCTCGCGCCGGACCAGTAAGCCGCCCCGCCGGTGGAAACCTGGACGATGCCGTCGGACCCGGCCTCGGCGAATCCGCGCATCGCAGCGTTCAGGGTCTGGGAAGAGGTGACGTTCACGGCCGGGTAGGCGAATCCACCCGCCTTCGCGCGGTCGATCATGTCGGCGTAGACCTCAGGTGTGGCAATTGGCATGCTGCTGACTCCTTCATGGATGGGAACTGCTTGCTTCATCCTAGCGATCAGGAGGTGCCTGCGCAGGGCTGCGCAGAAGGCGAACCCACGACGAACCGGCAGCGGACGGGCCCTAGATGCCCTGCCCGAACACATGCCGGCGAACCCAGCCGTGCATGGCGATGGCCGCAGCCGCGGAGGCATTCATGGACCGGGTTGAACCGAACTGTGCGATGGACAGGGTTGCATCGGCCGCGGCATGGACCTCGGCCGTCAGGCCGGGCCCCTCCTGCCCGAACACGAGGACGCATCTCTCCGGAAGCTCATAGGTCTCGAGCGGCACGGAATCGGGGAAGTTGTCGATTCCCACGATGCGCAGTTCCTCGCCCTGCGCCCAGGCGACGAAATCCTCGACGGTCGGGTGGTGCCGTACATGCTGGTAGCGGTCGGTGACCATCGCGCCGCGCCGATTCCACCGGCGTCGTCCGATGATGTGGACCTCCTTCGCCAGGAAGGCGTTGGCGGTGCGGACCACTGAACCGATATTGAGGTCGTGCTGCCAGTTCTCGATGGCGACATGGAAGGGGTGCCGTCGGGTGTCGAGGTCAGCCACGATGGCGTCGTGCTTCCAGTACCGGTAGGCGTCCACCACGTTGCGCGTGTCCCCCGCGGCAAGAAGCTCCTCGTCCCACTGCCCGCCCTCCGGCCATTCGCCCTGCCACGGACCCACGCCGACGGCGGTCAGGGGGTCGGTCGGCGTCGGATCAGTTGCCGTATCTGTACTCTCTTTCACCCCTTCAGCCTAAGGTGAAAGACTGGACCTGATCTTCGGAAGCGTCCACAAGCGAAGGAAGCCCATGCGGGAAAACGAACACATCGAATGCTGGCTTACCGACATGGACGGCGTGCTTGTCCATGAGAACCACCCCATTCCCGGGGCAGCAGAGCTCATCGACCGCTGGGTGGCCACGTCGAAGCGTTTCCTCGTGCTGACCAACAACTCCATCTACACGCCGAGGGACCTTGCCGCGCGGCTGAAGGCCTCGGGGCTCGAGATTCCCGAGGAGAACCTGTGGACCTCGGCCCTGGCCACGGCACAGTTCCTCAAGGGCCAGCTTCCCGGCGGCCGGGCCTACGTGATCGGGGAGGCCGGGCTGACGACGGCGCTGCACGAAGCCGGCTTCGTCCTCACCGACTCCAACCCCGACTATGTGGTGCTCGGCGAAACCCGCACCTACTCCTTCGAGGCGATCACCAAGGCGGTTCGGCTGATCCTCGACGGCGCCCGTTTCATTGCCACGAACCCCGACGTCACGGGTCCCTCGAAGGAGGGCCCCCTCCCCGCGACCGGAGCGATCGCGGCGATGATCACCGCGGCGACCAACCGGGCCCCCTACATCGTCGGGAAGCCCAATCCCATGATGTTCCGCTCAGCGATGAACCAGATCGATGCGCATTCGGAGACGACGGCGATGATCGGCGACCGGATGGACACAGACATCATCGCTGGCATGGAGGCCGGGCTCCACACGGTCCTTGTCCTCAGCGGCATCACCCAGCCCGACGACATCGATGCGTACCCCTTCCGGCCGGACCAGATCGTCAATTCAGTGGCCGACCTCATCGACCAGGTGTGAACCGACGGGGCTTGAACCGACCAGGTGCGGTTCCGCTAGAACGCTATTTTCCTCCCGCCGCCCGTCGGCAGCGGAATGAGGTTGTCCTGGATCGTTCGGACGAGGGTCCGGTAGATCAGCGGGTTCCACTGGGGACTCGCGTGGGCCGGAAGCGCACCGGTGGTGACGGAGTCGGCGGAGACCAGGTTGTCGGGAAACGCGGACGCCCACCCCGTCCGGGCGAGCGCATAGTCGACGACGGCGTCGTTCGGGTTGCCGACGAACGCCATGCGGGTTTCCCCCAGCGCACCCTGGAAGCGCCCGATATTGAAGCGGTAGATGTAGGACGCCTGGGACTGGATGAGGACGCTGCTGGGGGCGAGTGGGGAAAGCTGTTCGAGGGTCTGGTCCAGGATCTGGCGCCACGTGCGCTCATTCTTATGGACGATGCGCTCCCCCAGTTCGTATCCACCGCGCACCACAATGGGCACCCGGTACCCGGCCTCGTACAGGAAGACCACGCCCTCGAACATCCGCTGGTCCAGCACGTCAGCCCTGCTGTGCGGGCTCGAGTCGAGCAGGATCAGCTCCACCGGGATGCCCCGCTCCGCAAGGCGTGCCGCCACTTCGACGGCCACCATGCCGCCGAAGCTGTGACCGTAGAAATACAGCTTCTCGAGCTGGAAGTTGCGCACGTAGCGGTTCATCGCCGCCACGATGTTGTTGATGTCCAGGCCCCGGTTCGAGTAGCCCACCACCGCCATCCGGCCCCGCCGGGACAGCGCGGGCCGGAGGGAGTTCAGGATCCAGAGGCCCTCCTCCCAACTGGTCTTGTAGCCCGGGAAGAGTACCCAGGAGGCATCGGGAAAGCTGGTTCCGGCCGAGTCGTCATCGAGGGGGAGGATGCGCAGTTCCTCGCGCTGCCGCTGGATGCGCCTGGTCACTGCGAGGTCGGCGACCAGCGTCAGCCCCAGTCCCGAGCCGGCCAGGAAGGCCCTTCGGGAGAAGCCGGCGAGGTCGCTGGAGGAGGAAAGGAGCCGCTCGGCGTCATCCGTCATGCCCACCCTTCCCGTTCGTTCATTCGTCCCTCGGGCGGGCCGCTGCCGCTAGGCGAGACCGAGCTCGTCCTTGCCGAAGGCGAAGAGGTAGGGGACTCCGGCTTCGGTTTCGATCCGTTCCTTCGAGCCGGTGCTGCGGTCGACGATGACGGCGACGGCCTGCACCTTCCCGCCCGCCTTCCGCACTCCCTCGACAGCGGTCAGCGCGGATCCGCCCGTGGTGGAGGTGTCCTCGAGTACGACAACCGGACGGCCCGCGACGTCGGGGCCCTCCACCTGCCGCGCCATGCCGTACGTCTTCTGCGCCTTGCGCACCACGAACGCGTCGATGCTCCGGCCCGCCCGGGAGGCGGCATGCATCACGGCGGTCCCCACCGGGTCCGCACCCATGGTGAGGCCTCCAGCGCTCTGGAAGTCGATGCCGGCGTCGTCGAGCAGCGCGAGCATCACCCGGCCCACCAGGACCGACGCCTCGGAGTGCAGCGTGATGCGGCGCAGGTCGATGTAGTAATCGGCCTCGACGCCACTGGAAAGGGTCACCTTTTTCCGGACGACGGCGAGCTCCCGAATCAGCTCGAGGAGTCGGGCGCGGTCGGACGAGTGCTCGGCGAAGGTATCTGCGGTCATGCGGCAAGTCTATCGAGAGCCGGCAGGGCGGCTCGCCCGGGCGCCGTGTCGTCAGGGACCGGACAGCGTCGCGGCCTCGATGGACTCCGGTGAGAGGACATGCGCAATGGCCATGGCTGCGGCGCCTGACACTCCGGCCCGTTCGCCCGAGACCGAGGGCACGATCCGCAGGTGCTCGGTCGCCAGGGGAAGAGACCGCCGGTAGACCACCTCGCGGATGCCCGCGAGGAGGTGCTCTCCCGCCGACGCCATGATTCCGCCCACCACGATGACCGAGGGATTGATGAGGTTCACGCAGGTGGCAAGGACGTCCCCGATGTCACGGCCCGCCTGGCGGATGACCTGGATGGCCGCGGCGTCCCCGGCCCGCACCAGGGAGATCACCTCGCCGCCGGAGGAGAGCCGGCTGCCGGTGACGGCGCTGAGTGCAGCCGCGAGCGCCGGACCTCCGGCCACTGCTTCGAGGCACCCGGTGTTTCCGCACCTGCACGGCAGTTCACCCCCGCGCAGGATCCTCACGTGGCCCAGGTCTCCGGCCGTGCCCTGGGCCCCGCGCTGCAGGGTACCGCCCGAGATGATTCCCGCACCGATGCCGGTCGCCACCTTGATGAACATGAGGTCGCCCGTGTCGCGCCAGTGCGCGTTCTGCTCTCCCAAAGCCATGATGTTGACGTCGTTGTCCACGAGCACCGGCACGGGATAGGCCCGCTGTACCAGCCCGGGAACGTCGAAGCGGTCCCACCCGGGCATGATCGGCGGGTTGATGGGCCTTCCGGTGTCGTGCTCGACGGGGCCGGGCAGGCCGATGCCGATGGCGGCGAGATCCCCCGGGCTGCGCTCTCCGGCGACGAGGAGGCGCGAGATCGCCTCCACCAGCCAGCCGAGGACCACGTCCGGGCCCTCGGAGATGTCGAGTACAGCGCGCTCGGAGCCGAGCTCGGTACCCGCCAGGTCCGAGAGGACGACCAGCGCATGGGTCGCACCGAGGTCGGCGCCGATCACCACGCGTGCTGCCGGGTTGAGGGCGAACAGCGACGGCGGCCGGCCCCCCGTGGAGGCGGCACCTCCGTAGGGAGCGACGAACCCGAGCTCCATGAGGGTGTCCACCCGGGACGCGACGGTCGACCGGGCGAGCCCGGTGAGCTGCGCGAGTTCCGCGCGCGTGCGGGGCTGGCCGTCCCGCAGCAACTGGAAGATCTCGCTCGCCCCGGGGGCGGGAGGGGAAACGCGCAGTGCCTGCGTTGCCGCCGGTTCTCCCACTTTCTCTCCTGCCGATTGCTTACGCGTGGTGGTCAGCATCCTTGAAGTAAACCACGACTTCGGACCGCTCGGCACCTACCTAAATTACTTTTCTCAACAGCTTTTGTCGCTCTATCGACAAAAGTCGGTTAGCTGTGTCACAGTGGGCGCGTGGCTAACGACGTCGATCCCTCCGCTCCCGAGCCTGTGCTGCAGGCAAGCGGGCTGTCGAAGAGTTTTTTCGGCGTGCCGGTATTGAGTGATGCGTCCCTCTCGCTGGTTCCCGGCCAGGTCCACGGGCTCGTCGGCGAGAACGGTGCAGGCAAATCGACACTCATGAAGCTGCTCGCCGGGGTCTATCAGCGCGATTCCGGGATCATCGAGATCTCGGGCCGGCCGGTGGACTTCTCCCATCCCACCCAGGCGCACTCGGCAGGGTTGTCCACGGTGTTCCAGGAGTTCAACCTCCTGCCTGAACGCTCGGTGGCGGAGAACATCTTCCTCGGCAGGGAGCCGCGCCGCGGGATCCTGGTGGATACCAAATCCATGCAGACCCGCACCTCGGAGCTCCTCGGGGAACTCGGGGTCTCGAGCATCCGGCCGGGCAGCCTGGTGAACTCGTTGTCCGTGGCGCAGCAGCAGATCGTCGAGATCGCGAAGGCGATCAGCTATGACGCCCGGATCATCTCCATGGATGAGCCCACGGCGGCACTCGCCGGACCCGAGGTGGACCTGCTGTACGGGATCATCCGTCGGCTCACCGGGCGCGGCGTCGCAGTGCTCTACGTGTCCCACCGGCTGAAGGAGATCTTCGACCTGTGCGACACCATCACGGTGCTGAAGGACGGCCGGGTGGTCGGCTCCCACCCCGCGTCGGAGCTCGACGACGCCGCGCTCGTCCGGCTCATGGTGGGCCGACCCATCTCCGCCTACTTCCCCGACCCCGAACCCGGCACCGAAGTGGGGAAGATCGTGCTCCAGGTCGACGGATGCGGCAATGACCAGCTCGACTCGATCGACCTGTCGCTGCGGTCCGGTGAGATCGTCGGCGTCGCCGGCCTCCAGGGGTCCGGCCGTACCGAGCTGCTCGAAGCCCTTTTCGGTGCGGCGCCCTTCACCCGCGGCACCATGGAGCTCGAGGGCGCCCGGTACGCGGGCCGCTCGCCGCGCGAGGCCGTGAGGCGCGGCATCGCCCTGATCACGGAGGACCGGAAGTCGCAGGGGCTCAGCCTGAACCAGTCGATCCTCGACAACGCCCTCAGCGTGGTCCGCTCGGTCTTCCCGTCCCGGAACCGCAAGGCACGGGCGGGTATTCCGGGAGTCTTCTCCTCGCTCGAGGTAGCCGCACGCGATCTGGACCAGGAGGTCCAATACCTTTCCGGCGGCAACCAGCAGAAGGTGGTCCTCGCCAAGTGGCTCGCCGTGAACCCGCGCGTGGTGCTGCTTGACGAACCCACCCGCGGGATCGACGTCGGCGCCAAGCTCGCCGTGTACCAGCTCATCCGCTCACTTGCCGCGCAGGGCACCGCAATCCTCCTGGTGTCCAGTGAACTCCCCGAAGTCCTCGGAATGGCGGACCGGATCCTGGTGATGCGCGATGGCCGCATAGCCGGCTCAGCCGCACCAGGGTCAACGGAGGAAGAAGTGCTGGCGCTGGCCGCCGGCGTCCGAACCGATCAGGAAGCCCCGAAATGAGTTCGATGAGGATGCCGGCCCTGACGTCGACCCACCTTGTGTATGCAGTGGTGCTGGTGACCATTGCCGTGGGTGCGGTGCTGGTGGGCAGTACCGGCAGGAATTTCTTCAGCACCGGCAATATCTCCGACATCCTCACCGGCACGAGCGTCCTGGGATTCATCGCGATCGGCCAGACCGTCGTCATCCTGGTGGGGAGCCTCGACCTCTCGGTTCCTTATGTCATCAGCCTCTCGAGCCTCGTCGCGGCCACGGTCATGGCGAACCAGGCGGGTAACGTCCTGGCGGGCGTGCTGGCGGCCCTCGCACTGGCCGCCGCAGTGGGCCTCGTCAACGGCCTGGTGGTATCCGGCCTGAAAGTACACGGTTTCATCGCCACCCTCGGCATGGGTCTGATCATCAGTGGCTACCTCGCCTCCAACTACAAGGGAAGCGCCGGGCAGACCCCGCTCGCCTTCCGGCTCATCGGCGCCACGGGAATCGGCCCCGTTCCGGTTTCCACCCTGATCATGCTCGCCTGCGCCGGGATGGTCCTGCTGGTGCTGAACCGGTCGCGGCTGGGGCACCATATGTTCGCCGTCGGGGGCAACCTCGACGTCGCAAGGATGTCGGGCATCCGGACGCGCGGTCCCGTGATCGCCGCCCACATCCTGTGTTCCGTGATGGCGGGTCTGGCCGGCCTCCTCCTCGCCGCCCGCCTCGGGGTGGGCAGCCCGACGATCGGGACGCAGGGAGGCTATGACCTGCTGTCGATCGCGGCGGTGGTCCTTGGCGGGACCCTGCTCGCGGGTGGGAAAGGTTCCCTTGTCGGAACGCTGGGCGGAGTGCTGATCTTCGCGATGATGGACAACATCATGAGCGTCCTGCAGATCAACCCCTTTCTCAAGGACGTGGTGCGCGGCGTCGTCATCGTGGTCGCGGTCGCCGTCTATGCGCGGCGCAGGAGGGTGGGCCGCCCCGCGAGGTTCTCCGGCACCGATACCGGTGGGGCCGGACCTAGAGACACCCCGCAGGGGCCACAGCCCAGCCATGAGGACCGCGGAGTGAGCGCATGAGCGCCGACCAGACGAGCCGGGCGGTACCCGGAAGCACGCGGCAGATCACCCTCGCCCAGAACCGGTCCTCCCGGGCTGAACGCCTCCTGAGGTTCCTTCGCACTCCCGGAGGCGCGGTGTTCGTGCTGCTCCTCGCACTGCTGGCCGCCGTCATCGCGGCGAACCCGTCCTTCGGGGAACCGGGCTCGCTCATCCGCTTCATCGGCCGCACCGCACCCATCGCCATCGCCGCGATCGGCCAGTACTTCGTGATCGCCTCCGGCGAATTCGACCTGTCCATGGGCTCGGTCGTCACCGCGCAGGTGATCATCGCGGGGAACCTGATCGGCCAGGATGAGAGCCGGGCCGTTCCCGTCCTGCTGCTGATGCTGGTCTTCGGCGCCTTCGTGGGATTCGTCAACGGGTGCGTCACCACCCTGCTCCAGGTTCCGAGCTTCATCGTGACGCTCGGGACGATGCTCGCGCTGCTGGGCCTGGTGATGTACTGGACCGGCGGCGCCGCCACCGGCAACCCGGCCGACAGCTTCCGGCAGATCGGGCGCGGTGGCATCCGGGATGTTCCGCTGGTCGAGGTTCTTCCCTACCCCCTGCTCATCCTGGTGGGAATCGCGGCCGCCGCCGCCTGGCTGATGCGCCGGCCCTTCGGTCGCACACTCCTCGCCGCAGGTGACAATCCGCGGGCGGCGGCCCTTGCCGGGACCAGGGTGTGGTGGATCAAGACCCGCGCGTTCATGCTGTCCTCACTGGCAGCGACAGTGGCCGGCATCATCCTGGTCGGATACGCGGGCGTCCACCCTTCCGTGGGGCGCGGCTACGAGTTCACGGCGATCACCGCCGTCGTGCTGGGCGGGGTGGTGCTCGGCGGGGGGCGTGGCTGGGTGCTCTCCGCGGCGGCCGGCGCATTCTCCCTCGAACTGCTCTTCACACTGCTGAACTTCCTCGGCGTGGAGTCGACGTGGCGCGACACCGTGCAGGGCCTGATCATCATCGGAGCCGTGGCAGTGGCGGCCCAGACCTGGCAACGCAAGAGGCGTGGCGCTTCGCCGCCGGCGCTCCAGGTACCACCAATCCAACCCGGCACTACCGCTTGAGGCACCACCAGCACGGACCAGGCCCGCAGGGGCACCAGAAGGAAGGGACACCATGCACAGGAAAGTACGAACCCGGATCACAGTGGTCGCGGCAACGTCGCTGTTGGCACTGACAGCATGCACCACCGATTCATCGATCGAAGACCCGCCGTCGGCGGAAGCGGCCCCGGCCGCCACCGAAGCCGCCCCCGCGGAAAGCAGCGATGAGTGGTTCGACCAGGCGGTCTACGACACCCAGGACGAGCAGCGTGCGGCCACCTTCGAGGGGGACCCGGAACAGCCGTACCTGCAATATATCGACGGCGCGATGACCGACACCGCGGCCTTCGCCGCCGAGGGCCCGCAGAAGGTGTGCTTCGCCAATGCCTCGATCTCCAACCCGTGGCGGCAGACCGGCTGGATCACCATGAACGAGCAGCTCAAGGCGCTGCAGGACTCGGGAGTGATTTCCGAGATGGAGACCCGCGACGCCCAGGACGACGACAACACCCAGATCTCCGATATCGATTACTTCATCAGCGAAGGAAACTGCGGCGCCTTCGTCATCTCCCCGAACTCGACGGCCGCCCTGACTCCGGCGGTCGAACGCGCGTGTGAAACAGGCAAGCCCGTCGTCGTCTTCGACCGGGGCGTGGAGACCGACTGCGCCACCACCTTCATCCATCCCATCGGTGGCTTCGCCTGGGGCATCGACACCGCCGAGTTCCTTTCCGGCAAGCTGCAGGAAGGCGACAAGGTGGTGGCCCTTCGCATCCTGCCCGGGGTCGATGTCCTCGAGCAGCGGTGGGCCGCTGCGGAGCGGATTTTCGAGGAGAACGGTATCGAGGCAGTCGACTACTTCACTGGCGCCGATCCCACCGAGATCAAGAAGATCATCGCTGACGAACTGGCTACCGGGGACGTGCAGGGAGTATGGATGGATGCCGGCGACGGTGCCGTGGCAGCCATCGAGGCCTTCGAGGACGCCGGAGCCGATCTGCCCGTCATGACGGGTGAGGATGAGCTGAGCTTCCTGCGGAAGTGGGAGGAAACCGGCATCGACGCCCTTGCGCCTGTCTACTCGAACTTCCAGTGGCGCACCCCGTTGCTGGCTCTCGAGAAGATTTTCGGGGCGAGGAAGTGCCCGCTGAGTGGGTTCTGCCCCAGTCGCCCATCACCGAGGAGGACCGCGGTGAGTTCCTCGAGGCGAACGACGGTATGCCGGACGGCCATTACGCCAAATTCGGCGGCGAGGACCTGCCGGGCTACCCCACCGTGTGGCAGGAACGCCAGATCCCCTAGGGCTCCGGCTTCTGGGACAGGCACCAACGAGACGAAAGGAGGGAAGCGGGCCGTGCAACGAGCAATCGGCATCAACACGTGGGTGTGGGAATCACCCCTCACCGACGCCGGCCTGCTTCCGCTCCTCACCAGAATCGCGGGCATGGGCTTCGACTCCGTGGAGCTGCCCCTCGAAAACGCCGGAGACCTTTCATCCTCCGCAGTCCAGGACGCACTTGCGGCAACCGGCCTCACCCCCTATATCGTGGGTGCCATGGCTCCCGGACGCGACCTCGTCGAGGCCGACGGCGGAATCATCCGGGCCACGCAGGAGTATCTCGGAGCGTGCATCCAGTTGGCCTCCGACGTCGGTGCTCCCGCGGTCTGTGGGCCGTTCTACTCGGCTACCGGTCGCCTGTGGCGCATGGACGACGGCAAGCGCGAGCGCGCGTACTCGGAACTCCGGGAAAATCTCGAGCCGTTGGCAGCGCAGGCACTGGAGAGCGGCGTCGTGCTGGGAATCGAACCCCTGAACCGTTATGAAACCTCCCTGCTGAATACGGTGGGGCAGGCGCTCGAAGCATTGGGCCCGCTCCTCGGAAGCGGCGTGGGGCTCGCGCTCGATACCTATCACCTGAATATCGAGGAGCGGTCCTCGACCGACGCCATCCGGCAGGCAGGCACACACCTGGTCCACGTGCAGGTGTGCGGAAACGACCGCGGCGCACCCGGCGGGGACCAGACCGACTGGCAGGGAATCCTCGAGGCACTCGACGACGTGGGATACACCGGCGCACTGAACATCGAAAGCTTCACCTCGACCAACGCAAGCATCGCCACGGCGGCGTCGATCTGGCGTCCGCTGGCGGTAACCCAGGACCGGCTGGCCGAGGACGGGCTCGCGTTCCTGCGAGGTGCGTCGGCAAGCCCTGATGAAGGACACTCCCTATGACCACCACTCCCCCGGGGCCCGCGACGACCCCCAGCCCCGCCCCGGCTCCCTCCCCGACACACGCCCCGTCGCGAACCCTCGGCGTCGCCGTCATCGGCTACTCCTTCATGGGCCGCGCGCATTCGAATGCCTGGCGGAACGTCAACGCCTTCTATGAGTCGCCACGCGTCGAGCAGCGGCTCCTGGTGGGGCGCGATGAGCACCAGTTGGTCCCGGCAGCGCAGCGGCTCGGTTGGGCCGGAACCGCGACGGACTGGCGGACGGTGCTGGAACGCGACGACATCGACATCGTGGATATCTGCACACCCGGGCATCTCCATGCCGAAATCGCAGTGGCAGCCCTAGAGGCGGGCAAGCATGTCCTCGTCGAGAAGCCCCTGGCGAACTCCGTGGCGGAGGCCGAGACCATGGTGGCGGCGGCCACAGCGGCCCGCGCCCGGGGCATCCAATCCATGGTGGGTTTCAACTACCGGCGGCTGCCGTCGCTGGCACTGGCGCGGGACCTCCTGGCTGCAGGCCGGGTGGGTGAGGTGCGCCAGGTCCGCGTGAGCTACCTGCAGGACTGGCTCGCGGACGAGAACGCACCGATGAGCTGGCGCCTGCGCCGGGAAACCGCCGGATCCGGCGCCCTGGGGGACCTGGCGTCCCACGCCGTGGATCAGATCCAGTTCCTCCTCGGCACTACGGTCACGTCAATTTCCGGGACGGTGAACACGTTCGTTCCCGAACGGCCGGGCGCCGCAGGACTGGAAGCCGTCACCGTCGACGATGCCGCCTGGGCAACGCTGCACCTCGCCTCCGGTGCGGTCGCCAGCCTCGAGGTATCCCGGTTCGCCACCGGACGAAGGAATGCACTGCAGATCGAGGTCTACGGATCCCTCGGCTCCCTCCGGTTCGACCTCGAGCGGTTGAATGAACTTCAATACTTCGACGCCACGGCACCGGCCGAACTGCAGGGCTCGAGCCGGATCCTGGTGACCGAGGAGACGCACCCCTACCTCCACGCCTGGTGGCCCACCGGTCACACCCTCGGGTGGGACCATACCTTCACCACCCAGGCCGCGGACTTCCTCACCGCGATAGCGTCCGGAACAGCCCCCCGGCCGTCATTCGAGGACGCCCTGGACGTGCAGCGGGTGCTTTCCGCCCTGGAGGACAGCGCGCGGGCGGGAAGTGCCGTCGTCGAGCTCGATCAGCCCAGCTGAACCCGCGCACATCCGAGAACAACAAGGAGACCCAGTGCACCCCAGCACGCTGTCCGTCCAGCTGTACACCGTCCGGGACGCCATCGAGGCCGACCTCGACGCCACGATCGACCGCATCGCCACCATCGGTTTCCGCCAGGTGGAACCGTACGGCTTCACCTCCCGGACCGCCGACCTTGCTGCCGCACTTCACCGCAACGGTCTCACCGCACCCTCCGGGCACGCTCCCCTGCTGTCCTCCGAGCAGGCCCCGATCTTCGAGGCAGCGCGTGCCCTCGGCATGACCACGGTGATCGACCCCTTCGTTGATCCTTCCCGCTGGCTTTCCGAGGACGGCGTCAAGGCCACGGCCGAAGCGCTGAACGCCGCAGCCGACGCCGCAGCCTCCTATGACCTCCGCGTGGGCTATCACAACCACTGGTTCGAGGTGGAAACCGACTTCGGCGGCCGCACCGGGCTGGAAGTGCTCAGCGCCCATCTCTCACCGGAGGTGGTCCTCGAGGTCGACACCTACTGGGTCACCGTCGGCGGGCGATCGCCGGCCGCCCTCCTGGGGAAGCTCGGCGACCGCGTGAAGTTCATCCACGTCAAGGACGGTGATATTTCCCGGGACAACAAGGCACAGGTCGCGGTGGGGGCCGGGAGGATGGACATCCCGGCCGTGCTGGCCGCAGCCTCGGCGGTGGAGACCTTCGTCGTTGAACTCGACGACAGCTCCGGGGACCTTTTCACCGCGCTCGAGGACAGCTTCACCTACCTCACCAGGGACGAAGCGTGAAGCAGGACAGAAGACAGGAAACGGCAGCACGCACAGGCGGCCCCGTGGGCATCGGCATCATCGGAGCCGGCGTCATCAGTGAGCAGTACCTGGCGAGCTTCGCCGCCTTCCCCGATGTGGCAGTGCATGTGATTGCCGACCTTTTCGAGGAAACCGCGAAGGCCCGGGCCGTACAGTACGGAATCGCGGAGTCCGGGGGTATCGACGCCGCACTGAACCACCCCGACGTCGAGATCATCGTCAATCTGACTCCCCCGGCCGCCCACGTGGAGATAGGCCTCGCCGCGATAGCAGCCGGGAGACACGTGTGGTCCGAGAAGCCCTTCTCGCTGGATCTCGACAGCGGCCGGATCCTGCTGCAGGCAGCCGATAACGCCGGGTTGCGGCTCGGGTGCGCGCCTGACACCTTCCTCGGCGCCGGCTTGCAGACCGGCCTCCGGATGATCTGCCGCGGCGACATCGGCACGCCGCTCACTGCGCTTACGCTGATGCAAAGCCCCGGCCCGGAAGCCTGGCACCCCAACCCCGCCTTCCTTTTTCAGGAGGGAGCCGGTCCGCTGTTCGATATGGGACCGTACTACCTCACGGCGCTCATCCAGGCCTTCGGACCGATCTCCTCGGTGGCAGCGGTCGGCTCGAAAGCCAGGTCGACCCGCGTGATCGGCTCCGGGCCGAGGGCCGGCGAGGAGTTCGATGTGACGGTTCCCACCCATGTGGGAGCTCTCCTGAAGTTCCGGGAAGGAGCATCGGGCCAGAGCGTCTTCAGCTTCGAATCTCCGCTGGTCCGCCAGAGCTTCCTCGAGATCACCGGCACCGAGGCCACCATTTCCCTCCCGGATCCCAATCGGTTCGACGGTGACATCCGGTTGAGGCGTGCGGGTTCGGAGGAGGAGGAGACGGTGGTATCCATCGGCTCGACCTGGGGCCGGGGTGTCGGAGTCCTTGAGATGGCCCGTGCCATCCGGACCGGTTCGGCCCACCGCGCCCAGGGCCTCGCCGCCTTCCACGTGCTCGACGCCATGGTCGCCATTTCGACGTCGATCGGCGCCGCAACCTTCGTCGACGTGGCCAGCACCGCGGCAGCCGCCCCGCCGCTGGACGAGGACTGGGACCCGACAGCATCCACGCTCTCCTAACGAAGAAGGAAAACCATGGGACGCAACTACACCCTGTTCACCGGCCAGTGGGCCGACCTCCCGTTCGAGAAAGTCGCCGAACTCGCGAGCCGGTGGGGCTACGACGGTCTCGAAATCGCCGTTTCCGGAGACCACCTCGACGCGTGGCGGTGGGACGACGACGCCTACATCCAGGACCGCCTCGACATCCTGGAGCGGAACAATCTGAAGGTGTGGGCCATCTCGAACCATCTCAAGGGCCAGGCGGTGTGCGATGACCCCATCGATTTCCGGCATGAGGCCATCGTGGGGCCCCGCGTCTGGGGCGACGGGAACCCCGAGGGCGTCCGCGGGCGCGCCGCGGAGGAGCTGAAGCTTACAGCGCGCCTTGCACAGAAGCTGGGCGTGAAGACAGTGGTCGGCTTCACCGGATCCTCCATCTGGCAGTATGTCGCCATGTTCCCGCCCGTCCCGGCATCGATGATCGACGCCGGCTACCAGGACTTCGCCGACCGCTGGAACCCCATCCTCGACGTGTTCGACGAGTGCGGAGTCCGCTTCGCCCACGAAGTCCACCCCTCGGAGATCGCCTATGACTACTGGTCCACCCAGCGCGCCCTCGAAGCGGTGGGACACCGTCCGGCGTTCGGCCTGAACTGGGATCCCAGCCACTTCCTCTGGCAGCAGATCGATCCGGTGGCGTTCATCTCGGACTTCGCCGACCGTATCTACCACGTGGACTGCAAAGACACCAGGATGCGCATGGGCGGCGGCCGCAATGGCATCCTCTCCTCGCACCTGCCCTGGGGGGACCAGCGCCGCGGCTGGGACTTCGTCTCGACCGGCCGGGGCGACGTGCCCTGGGAGGACAGTTTCCGCGCACTCACCGCGATCGGCTATGACGGCCCGATCTCCGTCGAATGGGAGGACGCCGGAATGGACCGCCTGCAGGGGGCACCCGAAGCGCTGGCCTTCCTCAAGCAGTTCGACTTCGCCCCGTCGGACACCTCATTCGACGCCGCCTTCACCCAGGCTGCACCCGGCCAGTAGGAGCAACGGCTTCTCGAGTGTCCGCTACGCGTGACGCGCCCGCTACACCTGCCTAACATGGTCCTCACCCGTGCCCGATGGTCCGGGAAGCGGCAGGCCATTCGGGCACTCCGTTGCGCGATCGTCGGGGATTGGTTCGACATGACAAGCATTCAGGCGAAGCCTGCCGGGCCGGCGTCCGGTGGCCGGCCCGGGACCCTTGTCCCCGGGCGTGACCGCTACCTCGACCTGCTCCGGGCCATAGCACTCGTGCGCATCGTGGCGCTTCATACCTTCTTCAATGCCGTGTGGCTCACCGTCGTCTTCCCCTCCCTGGGAGTCATGTTCGCCCTTGCGGGAGCGCTCATGGCACGGTCACTCGAGCGGCCTGCCCTCGAAGTGTTGAGGAGCCGCACGAGGCGTCTGCTCCTGCCGCTCTGGGTCTACAGCCTCACCGTCGTCGGCCTGCTGTCCCTTCAGGGCTGGCGGCCTGCCGAAGGCGACGCCGGGGGCTGGTGGCTACGCCTGATGCTGTGGTTCGTACCCCTCGGGGACCCTCCTTTCCCACAGGTGGACCCAGCAGCCAGCGACTACAGTGCGCTCGCCTGGGGGGGAAGGTGCCGCCGACATCCTCTGGTACATCCGCGCGTATTTCTGGTTCGTCCTGCTGTCCCCCCTGCTGCTCAAGGCGTTCCGGCGCTTGCCCTGGGTGACACTGTTCTTCCCGCTCGCCCTCACGGTCCTTCTCGCGACCGGCACGGTGGGCCTTCCTGATCCGGTTGCTTCTGTGGTCGACGGGTTCGCTACCTACGGGTCCTGTTGGGTGCTGGGTTTTGCGTATCAGCTGGGGTTCCTGCAGGCGCTCCCCCGCGTCGCTACTCCGCTGGTGGCGACGCTCCTCATGGCCGCCGGCTTCTGGTGGGCAGCAGGTCACCTCGGTGACACGGGTTGGGATCTCGGAGCGATCCCCCTCGCGCAGGCGCTCTGGTCCTTCGGGTTCTGTGTCCTGCTCCTGCGCATCTCCCCATCCTGGTCGGCGCTGCCCCGTCCGCTGCGGATCCTCGACGGAATGATCACCCTGATCAACAACCGCGCGATCACCATCTACCTCTGGCACATAGTGCTGCTGATAGCGACGGTTCCCCTGATCGATCAGCTCTGGAACGTCCCGTTCCTCGAAACGTCGTTCGCCTGGCTGCTGGGCAGCGAGGCGCTCCAGTTCGCTGCCGTCTGGATGATGCTCGGACTGGTGATCCTGGCGGTCGGCTGGGTCGAAGACGTCGCTGCACGCCGGCCACCCCGCCTGTGGCCCTCCGGCAAGGGGCGATCGGGCGGGGCCCCGCACCGCAGTGATGCCCGTAACGCCCGTGAAACCTCCGCCGGGTAGCCTAGGAAACATGCGGAAACTGCAGGCGATCATCATCGCGGAACTGGGCGTCCTGCCCACCATCGAACCCGTCGCCGAGATCCGGAAACGCGTCGGATTCCTCAAGGACTACACCCGGGCCACCGGCACCCGCGGTTTTGTGCTCGGCGTGAGCGGGGGGCTGGATTCCACCCTCGCCGGCAGGCTCGCCCAGCTCGCCGTCGACGAGCTGCGGTCCGAGGGTTCCGACGCCGATTTCCTTGCCATGCGCCTGCCCTATCGCGTGCAGCAGGACGAGGACGACGCCCAGAAGGCACTCGAGTTCATTCGGCCGCGTACCTCCCTGACCTACAACGTGGCTCCGGCGGTCGACGGTTTCCAGGCGGAGTTCGCGCGGGCAACCGGTGAAAGCATCGCCGACTTCACCAAGGGAAACACGAAGGCCCGGGCCCGCATGGTGGCCCAGTACGCCGTCGCCGGGCAGCACAACCTGCTGGTTCTCGGCACCGATCACGGCGCCGAGTCCGTCACCGGGTTCTTCACGAAGTTCGGTGACGGCGGTGCGGACATCCTTCCCCTGTTTGGGCTGAACAAACGGCAGAACCGGGCCCTGCTCCGGGAGCTCGGCGCGGGCCCCGATCTTTACGACAAGGTGCCCACGGCCGACCTCCTCGACGAGCTGCCCGGCCGGGCGGACGAATCCGAGCTGGGGCTCACCTACGACCAGATCGACGACTACCTCGAAGGCCGGGACGTCGGGGAGCCGGCGGCAGACGCGATCGAGCGCAGGTATTGGATCACACGCCACAAGCGGACGGTACCGGTGACTCTCCTCGATTCCTGGTGGAAGTCCCCGGGGCCTGCATTGGTAACGTAGGACCCGTGAAGATTGCCACCTGGAACGTCAATTCCCTCCGTGCCCGCACCGACCGCGTGGAGGCCTGGCTGAAGCGCTCCGACGTCGATGTCCTCGCCATCCAGGAAACGAAGTGCAAGGACGAGAACTTTCCGTGGGAGATGTTCGAGAACGCCGGCTTCGAGGTGGCGCACTTCGGGCTGAGCCAGTGGAACGGGGTCGCGATCGCCTCGCGGGTGGGGCTCGACGACGTCCAGCGCACCTTCGAAGACCAGCCCACCTTCGGGAAGCCCGGCGTCGAGCCCGTGCAGGAAGCCCGTGCCATCGCCGCGACCTGCAACGGGGTGCGGGTCTGGAGCCTCTACGTCCCCAACGGACGTGCTCTAGATGATCCGCACATGCCATACAAGATCTCCTGGCTCGACACGCTCCGCGGGCACGCGCGGGAATGGCTCGCTGCCGATCCCGAGGTGCAGCTTGCCCTGATGGGTGACTGGAACATCGCGCCGCAGGACGAGGACGTGTGGGACATCGACCTCTTCGTCAACGGCGGCTACACCCACGTCAGCCCGCCGGAGCGTGCTGCGTTCCAGGGATTCCTCGATGCCGGCTTCAGTGACCTTGCCCGCCCCTTCACCCCCGGGCCGGGCCTCTACACCTACTGGGACTACACCCAGCTGCGGTTCCCGAAGAAGGAGGGCATGAGGATCGACTTCGTGCTCGGTTCCCCGGCCCTGGCGGCACGCGTGACGGGAGCATCGGTGGACCGCGAGGAACGCAAGGGCAAGGGAGCATCGGACCATGCACCGGTGATCGTGGAGCTCGGGGATTCATGACGCAGCCGAAATCGGCGGGGACCCTGATGCCCTTTCCCTATGTCTCCTTCCTCCGGGTCTACGAGCCGCTGGACGCCTTCAGCGACGCGCAGCAGCTCAGCATCCTCGGGCAGCGGTCGCGGGAACGGCGCATCACCGAGGAACTCGATCGGGAGCAATCGCTCCGGCGGATGCTGCGCACGGTTTCGGACCCCTTCCCGCACCATGAGGCCGACCTCGTGCGGGTCCTCCACTACCCCATGGTGAGTGGGACCACGGCGCCCTACTACTGCCCCAACCAGCTCGCCGTCCGCACCACTCTGGCTGCCGAGTCACTCGACCACAGCCTCCGCGGGCCGCTCGTTGACGTGCTGGTGCCGGAAGCCGCACGCGAAGCCCAGCAGGCGCGCCTCGATCCCGACACTTTTGCTGATTCTGTGGCCAAGCTGCACACCAGGTCGGCCACGTGGGGCGTACCGTTCGCGTGGTTCGTGCTCATCCACGAGGACGACCTCACCGAGGTCATCGAGGACGGCGGCAAGGTCAGCACCGTGCGCGTCTCAGTGCGGATCAACGAGTGCATCGATCGCGGACGCAGGGCGGTGGCGCAGCTTGCTGTCGGCGCTCCCGAGCTCGACCTCCTCGATGAACTGACGGAGATTCTCGAGTGGCTCGAGATCTTCCGCCGGGACGCCGTGGTGGAGGTGGACTACGGGCCGGTAGCCGATCGCGTCTTCCCGGATGAATCCCCCCTGGACGTGCGGCTGGGTATCGAGAGCCTTGCCGAGGCCGACATGACGGGCGCTGCGGCGTCCTACCGGCGTCTCGCCTCCCGGTGGATCCCCATCCGCCAGCTCGCCCGGGCGTCGTGAAGAGAGCTTCCTGACGGAGGCCGCGGCACGTTACAGCCCGGGCCGCGGCGGCCCGGTCGACCTTCGCGCAACGAGCAGGTGGGGCTGGACCATCGGGGTCTCCACCGCCGGCTCTCCCGCGAGTTCGTCGAGCAGCAGGCCGGCCGCGTAGGCGCCCTGGTCCTCGGGCCGCTGGGCGATAGTGGTGAGCCCCATCGGTTCGGCGAATTCGTGGTCGTCGATGCCCATGATCGAGAGTTCACCCGGGACGGAGATCCCGCGCTCCTGGGCGGCCATGAGCGCGCCGAAAGCCATCTCGTCCGAGGAGCAGAGAATGGCGGTGGGGCGGTCAAGGGCGTTGTCGAGCAGCGTTCCGGCAGCGGCCTTGCCGTCGAGGAACCGGAAGTTCCCCTGGGCGTCCCACTGCGGGCGGACGGCCATCCCGTGCCTGCGCATGGTGCGGTCGAACGCTTCCTCGCGGATGCGTGGAACCTCGAACTCGATGCCGTACGAATCCCCTCCCCGCAGATGTGCGATACGCGTATGGCCGAGGCCGAGGAGGTACTCCACGGCCTCGGTCATCGCGGCGGCGTCGTCGATGCTGACATCGCGCATCCCCTGCACCGATCCGCCGACCACCACGCTCGGGGAATCGAGATCCTGCAGTGCACGGCGCTCCTCGGGGGTCAGCGCCATGCACATGACCAGCAGGGCGTCGATACGCTTGCGCAGGATGGAGCGGTGGAAGACCCGCTCGCGGTTCACCCCGGTGCCCCCGAGGCTGAAGACGATGAGGTCGTAGCCTGCAGCCCTGAGCCTGCGGTCCACGCCGTCGAGCATGGCCGAGAAGTACCAGCGGTCCACCAGCGGGAGCAGCACTCCCATGGCCATGGTCCGGCCGGAGGCGAGGCCCGAAGCGGCCGACGACGGCACGTAGCCCAGCCGGTTCGCCGTGCGTTCCACCCGGGCACGGGTGCCCGGGGAGACCCCGGGCAGCCCGCGTAGCGCGCGCGACACCGTTGCAGTGGAAACACCCACCGACCGGGCGACGTCGTCGATGCTTGTCACCGTCAGCCCTTGAGGCCGCCCGCCAGCAGTCCCCGGACGAAGTACCGCTGCAGGCCGAAGAACACCGCGAGCGGCACGATGATCGAGACGAAGGCGCCGGCGGTGAGCCGCTGCCACTCGCCTCCGCGTGAACCCTGGAGCTCGGCGAGGCGCTGGGTGATGGGCGCGACGTCGGCCCCTCCTCCCGAGAACACCAGGGCCACCAGGAGGTCGTTCCACAGCCACAGGAACTGGAAGATGCCGAACGAGGCAAGTGCCGGCGTCGCGAGCGGCACGATGATGCGCCAGAAGATGGTGCTGTGTCCCGCGCCGTCGACGCGCGCGGCCTCGATCACTTCGCCCGGGATCTCGGCGATGAAGTTGTGCAGCAGGAAGATCGCCAGCGGCAGCCCGAAGATGGTGTGGGCCACCCACAGTTGCGCGTAGGTGCCGCTCGGCAGGAGCTGGAACTCACCGATCGCGAGTACCTGGTTGAACAGCTGGAGGAGCGGGATGAGCGCCATCTGCAGGGGCACGATCTGGAGGGCGAAGACGAAGATGAACAGGCTGTCCTTACCCTTGAACCTTCCCCACGCGAACATGTAGGCGGCCATGGAGCCGAGGACCAGGGTGAAGATGGTTCCGGGGATCACGATTGCGAGTGAGTTGACGAAGTAGGACAGCAGGTTGGGCGACTGGCTGCCGCCGGGGCTGAGAACGTCCTCGTAGTTGGCGAGGGTGAACTCGAAGTCGGTGAAGACGTTCCACCAGCCGTTGCCCTTGATGTTCGCTTCGGGGCGGAAGGACGAGATGAACAGCCCGAAGGTGGGGATGGTCCAGATGACCGCGATGAGGACGGCGGCGATCGTTGCTCCGCGCGAGGTCAGGCGCTGCTTGACACGCCGCTGGATAGGCGGCTGGTCGTCGGACCTCGCCTTGAGCTCGGGGAAGACGTCCTTGGTGTTCTCTGCCGGGATGGCGCTCATCGGATTTCCTTCTGCTTGCGGAGCAGCCGGGCGTTGTAGACAACGATGGGCAGCACCATCAGGAACAGGATCAGGGCGAGTGCGGCGCCCCTGCCGGGTTCACCGGCACGGAACGCCTGGGTGTACATCTCGTTGGCCACCACCGAGGTCTCGTACTGGCCGGCTGTCATGGTACGCACGATGTCGAAGACCTTCAGCGTTCCGATGGTGATGGTGGTGACCACCACGATCAGGGATCCGCGGATGGTGGGAATGGTGACGTTGCGGAACTGCTGCCAGGCGCTGGCGCCGTCGAGGCGGGCGGCTTCCACGATCTCCGTCGGAATTCCCTTGATGGCAGCCGAGAGGACCACCATCGCGAAACCGGTCTGGATCCAGATCATGACTGCAATGAGGAAGAACGTGTTCTCCGGTGCGTCGAGGAGGAACTGCTTTGGCTCCTGCCCCAACCACACGAGGATCTGGTTGAACAGGCCGATCTGGTCCTGTTCGGGACCCTTGTACGCGTAGACGAACCGCCAGATGACGCCGGCTCCCACGAAGGAGATGGCCATCGGCATGAAGACCAGGGCCTTGAGCGTCTTCTCGCCCCGAGCCTTGTCGATGAACACCGCGTAGGCGAGGCCGATGGCCGACGCCAGCGAGGGCACGATGACCACCCAGATGACGGTGTTGCGCAGCGTGACGAGCGCCTCCGGCTGCGTGAACATCCAGATGTAGTTGTCGAGGCCGACGAAGGCACCGGTCCGGTCCGTGAAGGAAAGATACGAGGTCTGCAGCGCCGGGAGCACCAGGCCCACGGCCAGGAGGATCAACGCCGGGGCAAGGAACCCGGCGATCTGGAACTTCTCCCGCGACGATTTGGGCGCTCGGTCCACCACGAGCATGACCAGACCGATGATGGCGGCGAACACCGCCAGGCCCACCACCACCTGTAAACCTTTTTCTGCTAAATCTTCCACAGCCCAGCCTCCTTGGTGCGCAGTATGAAAGGAACGTTGACCGGCAGGAATGCCGCCGGCTGCTTCCGTTGCGGGAAGCAGCCGGCGGTGTTCCCACTGTGCTGGCTAGGAGCTGGGCCAGCTGTCCTCTACGGCGTCGGTGACTTCCTCGGTCGAGGAGCCGTTGATCCAGTTGACGATGCCGCTCCAGAAGGAGTTGGCACCGACGGCACCCGGCATCAGGTCCGATCCGTCGAAGCGGAAGACCGTCTCGGGATCCTGCAGCAGTTCGATCGACTGGCGGTCGAGGTCCGACGTCGCCAGCTCGGGGTCAAGTCCCGTGTTGGCGCTGATGGCTCCACCCTGCTCGACGCGGGCGTTGGCGAACTCGGCGCTCGCGAGGTAGGCCTGGAGGGCCTGGACCTCAGGTCGGTCCGCGTAGGCACCGATCATCTCGCCGCCGCCGGTGATTGCAGTGCCGGCGGCAGGATCCACTGGAGGCGTCATGAATGCCCAGACGTCGCCGTCCTCGGCAACGTTGGTTCCCTCTGCCCAGTTCGCTGCCTGGAAGGACGCTTGGTGGTGCATGGCGCAGCTTCCGTCGATCACGGGCTGGCCCGCTTCGGCGAATGGCGTCGACAGGATGGAGCGTGAGTCTCCGAACCCGCCGTTGACGTAGTCGTCGTTCTTGAGGATGTCGCCCACCTTGTCGAAGGATTCGACGATCTGGGGGTCGTTGAAGGGGATTTCGTGGGCAACCCACTGGTCGTAGACCTCGGGGCCGTGATCGCGAAGCACGGCGTCCTCGACCCAGTCCGTGCCGGGCCAGCCGGTAGCTTCACCGGATTCGAAACCGGCACACCAGGCTTTCATCTCTTCCTCTTCGCTGGCGATCGTCTCGGTCAGCTCCATCATCTCGTCCCAGGTGGTCGGGACTTCCCAGCCCTTCTCCTCGAAGGTGGCCGGAACGTACCAGACGTAACCCTTGATGTTGGCGAGCATCGGCGCGGCGTAGAACGTGCCGTCGACAGTGCCGTAGGCCTTCCAGTCCTCCGACCAGCCCTCGTCGACGAGGTCCGATACTTCCTGGGGAGCCGGCTTCAGGAAGCCGGCCTGCGCCTGGGCTGCGAGCAGGCCCGGCTGCGGGAAGATCGCGAGGTCGGGAGCAGTGCCACCCTGCGCACGGACACCGATCTGCGTCTCGAATTCCTTCGAACCCTCGTACACGACCTCGATTCCGGTGCAATCAGCGAAATCGAGCCATGAATTCTCAAGCCTTTCGGCCTCGACGTCCACGATCGTGGAGTAGACGCTGACTTCGGTGCCCTCGTGCTGTCCGTAGGACTCGTAGGCGGCGCAGTCCGCGTCACCGGATCCACCGGCTTCTTCGGATCCTCCGCCGGAACCACAGGCGGAAAGGGCAAGTGTGAGAACGCTCAGCGCTGCTACCGGCAGCACTGCTTTCTTCGAGCGGATAATCGCCATTAAAATAGACTCCTTCGTCTGACGGCACGCACCTGGTTCCCCCGGCCTCGAAAGAAAGGGATCAAACCATGCCGCCGCCTCACCAGATTGATATCCTGAGAGTAAGCGCTTACGTAGATCCCGACAACCGGAACGGGATCCGGACCCCCGGTTGATACCGAATTGTGATTTACGCCATAGCCGTCCGCCGTCCGCAGCACGCGGTCCTGCACCACCAAATCCCGCAAGGAGACCCCCATGACGAGTACCACCCCGGCTGGAACAGCGACTTCCGGTGGGACCACAGCCTCCCAGCGCCCCTGGTGGGCGGACGCCGTGATCTACCAGATCTACCCCCGCTCCTTCGCCGACGGCAACGGCGACGGCATGGGCGATCTCCCCGGAATCCGCTCCCGGCTGCCGTACCTGGCGGAACTCGGCGTCAACGCCGTCTGGCTGTCGCCCTTCTATGTGTCGCCGCAGGCCGACGCGGGCTACGACGTCGCCGACTACCGTGCAGTGGACCCCCTGTTCGGCACGCTGGCCGATTTCGATGTAATGCTGGCCGAAGCCCATTCCCTGGACCTCAAGGTGATCGTCGACCTTGTTCCCAACCACACCTCAGATGAACATGAATGGTTCCAGGCAGCACTCCCCGCGAAGCCGCACTCCGCAGAGCGCGAACGCTATATGTTCCGCGAGGGATCAGGGCCCGACGGTTCGCTGCCGCCGAACAACTGGCAGTCCATCTTCGGCGGCAACGCCTGGACGCGCGTGGAGGACGGCCAGTGGTACCTGCACCTCTTCGACACCAAGCAGCCCGACCTGAACTGGGAAAACGCCGAAGTCCGTGAGGAGATGGTGTCGGTCCTCCGGTTCTGGCTCGATCGCGGCGTCGACGGCTTCCGCATCGACGTGGCCCACGGCCTGGTGAAGGCCGAGGGCCTTCCCGACTGGTCCGAGCGCACCAGCATGGTCGAGGGCCGGGAGCACCCCACAGGGGCCGAGGACACAGGGGCCGAGGACGGCGCTGCCACAGGACTTGAGACGGAGCCCACGCCGCCGTACTTCGACCAGCCCGGTGTCCACGCCATCTACCGGGAGTGGAACAGCGTCCTCTCGGAGTACGAGGGGAACCGCATGCTGGTGGCCGAGGCGTGGGTTGAACCCGCCGAGCGGTTGTTCCACTACGTCCGGAAGGACGAGATGCAGCAGGCGTTCAACTTCGGCTTCCTGCTGGCGGGTTGGCATGCGGGCCGCCTCCAGGCGAGCATCGAGGAGTCGCTGTCGGAAGCCGGAAAAGTGGGTGCTCCCAGCACCTGGGTGCTGTCCAACCATGACACCGTCCGGCACACGAGCCGCTTCGGACTGAGCGATCCGACGACCTTCCCGAAAGGCCTCAGCGCCGATGATGAACAGCCGGACGAAGCCCTCGGGCTGGCCCGGGGCAGGGCCGCCGCCCTGGTGATGCTCGCGCTGCCGGGTTCCGCCTACCTCTACCAGGGCGACGAGTTGGGCCTCCCCGAACACACCACGCTGCCGCACTCCGTCCGTGAAGACCCGGCGTTCTTCCGTACGGGCGGGGCGGAGCGCGGCCGGGACGGTTGCCGCGTTCCACTCCCGTGGACGGCGGCGTCTCCGGGATTCGGTTTCGGAATCTACCCGGAGGGGAAGCCAGGACCGGACGACGCCGGCGTCCGTCCCTGGCTTCCCCAGCCCGAGGCATTCGCCGCCTATGCGGCCGACTGCCAGGTGGGCGTCGAAGGATCGACGTTCGAGCTGTACCGCGCGGCACTGGAGCTGCGGCGGTTGCACCGCCTCGGATCGGGAGCAGTCGAGTTCTCCGAGCTGAACGACCCGGCGCGGGGGGTGCTGTCCTTCCGCAATGGTGAGGTGCTTGTGGTGGCCAATATGGGGAAGGCACCGGTGAAACTGCCTGCCGGTCACGTCGTGCTGGTGGCCAGCACTTCCGATGCCGCTCCGGACGGCGGCGTCCTCGCTCCGGATACTTCTCTCTGGCTCATGGCGGATCGGAAGGACGCTAGCTGACCCGTTCCGGCCGCGTGAAGCGCGAGCGTGCCCCGGAGCTGATGCTGATCAGCACCGGGGTACGCCGGCCCGCCACGAGGTCCAGTGCCTCGATGAGCTCGGTCGTCACTGCAGCAATAGCGTAGGGCGACACCCCCTTGCGGGGGAAGAGCCGCACTCTCAGTGCCGGTCCTCCGTGGAAGTCCCACGTGGTGACCACGGCGTTGACCAGATCATTGCCCTCCAGCAGGGCAGCCCTCAGCGCCTGTTCGGCAGCGCCGGCGGTGAGCGTGACGGAGCCCGCGGCGCCCGCGGCGTCGCTGCCTGCAGGTCCGGGCGTGTAGGCGAAGACGCCGGTCCGGCCCCTGCCCTGTGCCGCGATCCACGCGGTCCCCAGGACCGCCACGAGCAGGAGCGCCGCTGCCAGCACGATCCACAACCAGGAGTCCTCCTGCCCGTCCAGGGTGGTTCCCTGTCGGATCCGGTCGGCCTGGAGCCCGGCCTGCAGGGTGAATTCCTGCCACGGCCCGGCGGAACCGGGGACGTATGCCAGTGCGGCACCGCAGGTTCCCGCAAGCATCAGCACCAGGCCGCAGAACCCGAGAAGAATCCGGTTGAGCGCCCGGGGCGTACTGTTCACTGTCCGATCACTCCCGACGGCGCGATCCTCACCCGCACCACCGGCAGTGGCTCCACCGACGCGTACCGCAGGTCATCCTCGACCGCGGCCTGCACGGCCGCGGCGTCGACAGGGATCCCGGATGTGGGGCGGACCTGCACCTCGGCGGTTCTCCGTCCGACCGTCACCATCACCTGCTCCGGCGCGACGCCTGCCGCGAGCCGGGCCCGCCGCGCCAGTGCGGATGCGAGCACCTCGGCGTCTACCACCACGGCTGCCCGCTCACTCGGCACCACGTAGCGGATACGCCTGCCGGGCAGCACGGCAAGGAGGAACAGGACAAGCCCGACGACGAACAGCAGGAACGAGCCCGTCCCCAGCACCGCGGGCGCGACGCCCGCGGGAAGACTGCCCAGCCAGGCCGCAGCGCTCTCGAAGTCCAGGAGGAAGGGCGGATCACCGACGGCTTTCAGAACGGCCTCCAGGAACAGCAGGGCACTTCCGAGCACGACGAGGGCTGCGGTGAGGACGGCGGGAACGGCACGGGAGGCGTGCAGTTCACGCCGCAGGATGCGCGGAGTCACCCTCGATATCCGATCCCTCACTTCACCCGCCGTTCGCGTGCCACCGACATGCCGGTGACGCGCATGTCCACCCGGCTGAGCCTGGCTCCGGTCAGCTGCTGAACCCGCATCCGGATCACTGCCTGCGCGTCCTGCGCACGGCGGGTCAGCGAGCCGCCGAAGGCTTCGACCAGCGAGGGGTCGGCAACTACTGCGGCCAGTGGAGGAATGGAAAGCGGCAGCGCGAGGTGGAGGGCCAGCAGGCCGGCTTCATCGTCGAATGAGGCCCTCACATCCCCGGCGGAGATTCCCAGTGTTTCGGCAGCCACGGCCCGTGCCGTACTGGTCAGCGCCTGCGTGGTGATCCGGGTGTGTCCTGCGATCATGAGGATGAGCGGCGTCCGGCGAGGGCATCGCGGACGCTCCGGAGATCCAGCTTGCCTTCGAGGATGCGCCCGCTGATCGCTCCGCATGCCATCAGCAGCGCGGTCAGGAGGAAACCCCAGAAACCGAAGGTAAGGGCGGCGAAGGCCAGTATCGCCCCTACTGCCATTCCAGCCTGGGTGGGTGTCATGGAGATTTCCTTACTCGATGGGAGTGCGCGCGGAAGCGCCGGGCGAGCGGCCTTTGTCCACACTGCGGATTTCGTTGCTGCGGGTGTCATTGAGGCCGGGGATGTGGACATCAGCGATTTCCACGTTGACCTCGATCACGTCAAGACCGACCAACTCCTCGACTGCCTGGCAGACCGCGGTACGTACTGAATCCGCCAGCCTGTTCAGCGGGTAACCGTAGTCAGCCACCAGACTGATATCCACTGCCACCTGGCTCTGTCCGACCTCTACCCGGACCCCCTGGCCCAGATCATTGCCGCCGACGGCGTCCCGGATGGCACCGAGCGCACGGCCGGTTCCCGCACCGAGTGCATGGACCCCCGGCACCGACCGCGCTGCGATCGCCGCGATCTTCACCGCAGCCGGGTCACCGATGACCGTGCGTCCTGCCACCCCATCCACTGATTGCCGGACCGGACTTCCGCCGTTTCGTTCATCCATCGGGTGCGCCCCTTTCTCGTGTGCCCAGCCTAAGCCCCGGCACGGGCCGCACCCGCGCATTGATGTCCCTGCGCTTCGGCACGGCGAGATGTAGGAGGCCAGGGGCCCGCCCGGCCTATTGGGACGCCTGCTCTGCGCAATGGGCGCCCAGCCAGTCCTGCACCGGCCTCAGCGCCTCGCGGAAACCCGGTTCATCGAACTCTCCCGAACCTCGGGGCGGCACCTCCACTGCTGCAGCGAGCACCGTGAAGTTCCCGTGCAGCTCCCCCGGGACCTTTTCGCGCAATTCGAGGATCTGGTTCCGCAGTGCGGCCAGTGCTGTGGGATCGGAGTGCGAGCGGAGACTCATCGGCGCGAGCAGGATCGAGGACACCCCTCCGGCCACCATCACACAGGAGTCTGCAGGGTCAGGGACCGGCGCCGATCCTGGGGCCGCGTCCACCGTTTCCGGTGCGCCGGTTCCAGCATCATCGGGCTGGACAGTGTCGAGGACGGTCGGAGGCGGCGGCATATTGATTGCCGGGGCGGAATCGCTGACCGTACCACCGCCGCAACCGGTGGCAAGCAGTACTACGGCTGCTGCGCAGACGGCAGTCGAAGGCAGTCTCAATGCGGGCCTTTCCGTGATGTGCTCCCCGGGTTCCAACGCACGGGCCGTGCAGTACTCTCCCGGCCCTCCCGCTGGCGGCCTGCACCGGGAGAACGGGAAATCTTCCGTCCCACATTAAACAAAGAAACCCCGCGCTCCCTGGGGATCAGCGGGGTGTTCAGTGGTGGCTCCGACCGGCGTCGATCCGGTGACCTTTCGATTTTCAGTCGAACGCTCTACCAACTGAGCTACAGAGCCTTGCAACCATCGTGACGATGACTGCTTCCAGCCGGGCTTAATCGTACGTCGAACCGGTACTGCCTAAGCCGCCTGAGCGACCCTGACGGGACTTGAACCCGCGACCTCCGCCGTGACAGGGCGGCGCGCTAACCAACTGCGCTACAGGGCCTAGCTTTTCTTGCACTTGCATTTTTACAAGATCTTTATCCTACCAGCATCTCTGCGGCGGATTGACCGCGAATACGGCCTGTCCTGCGTACCCCCAACGGGATTCGAACCCGTGCCGCCGCCGTGAAAGGGCGGTGTCCTAGGCCGCTAGACGATGGGGGCCTGGATCACACCGGGGTTCGAGCTACCCCCGGAAAATACTGGATCTCCGGGGAATTCTTCCCTGCTGTGGACGTCTAAAACTATAGGGCCTCGATCTCGATTACACAAAATAGCTGCTCGGAACGCCCGGTCCAGCACGGCACACTAGAATCCGAGCATGCCGATAGACATCAGCCTCGCGGAGTTCGAGGCCGCCGTCGACGACGCCATCGACGAGATCCCCGACGACCTCGCCCGGGCCATGAACAACGTGGCGATTTTCGTGGTGGAGGAGTACGAGCCTGGCCCCGGCGAAGAACCCGACACCGAACTGCTGGGGCTGTACGAGGGTACCCCCCTGACCGAACGGGACTCCTGGTGGGACGCCGGCTCCCTTCCGGACCGGATCAGCATCTTCCGACAGCCACTCCAGCGGGCTTGTTCGACGCGCGAGGAACTGGTTGAGGAGATCCTCGTGACCGTGATCCACGAGGTGGCGCACCACTTCGGCATCGACGACGACCGCCTCCATGAACTGGGGTGGGGCTGAACCGCGGTTCGGCCTTCCGGCAAACCACCTACCCCACGGGGGGAATCATCGGCCCGAAGGATTCGCGGTCCTGCAGTCGCGGATCGTCGCGGTCGGGCACCACCAGCACCGGGCCTTTGGCATGGTGCAGCACCGCCTGGCTGGTGGAGCCCATCAGCATCCCCGTGAAGCCGCCCCGTCCCCGCGTGCCGAGGACCAGGAGTTCCGAGGTCGCCGAGGCCTTGATCAGGACTTCGGCCGGCGGGCCGTCCCTCAACTCCACGGTGATCGGCAGATCCGGGAAGTGGCTCTGGAGCCAGTCCCTGCCGGCGTTGAGCTGGACGGTGATGTCCGCGTGCAACGCTTCACGATCCAGCGGTGCGGGTACCCAGGCAAGCGAACCGTTGAAAGGTGCCAGCGAACAGACCACGCGAAGCGCCAGCCCGCGTGACTGCGCCTCCTCGGCGGCCGCGAGCGACGCCGTGCGCGCATGCTCGGAGCCGTCGACACCCACGACGACGACGGGCTCCACACCCTCCTTCGACGGCACGGTTCCGCTCTTGCGGTGTTTCTCGGCGAGTTCCGGACGGCCCAGTCGGGGAGAGCTGCAGAGCGGGACGATGACCGTGGGACATTTCGCGTGCGCCGGCAGCGCACTGCTGACCGATCCCAGCAACCGGCCGACGAATCCTCCGCGTCCCCGCGACCCCACCACCACGAGCTCGGCCTCTTCAGAAAGATCGAGGAGAACCCCTGCCGCATCCCCGGTCTCGATCCGCGGAACAACCTCGACGCGTAGATCCTCGAGGTGGGTCAGCGACTCGTCGAGGACGCTGCGCGCACCTTCGCGGATCACGGCGTCGTCGACCGTCGCGTACCCGGCGTCCATGCTGGAAGCCGCGAAGACCGGGATGGTGTAGGCGGTGACCACATGAAGCGGCACATTACGCCGCTCGGCCTCGCGTGCGGCCCACAGCAGGGCGCATACGCTCTGGTCGGAGCCGTCGACCCCCACCACGATGCCATGCCTTCCAGGGGCCTGGAACGAATCCCCTACGTGTGAATTGCCCACGGCAAACCTCCTTTGGTTCCGCGTCCCTGACCGGGTCGCGGTCACGGGTGTTCTAGTTGTAGCCTACTCAGAATCCGCGGTCTATCCACGGTGCAGAAAGTTATATAGGCTTCGAGCAATTGTCGTGGAGCGCAGCCACCCGAAAGGGGGGCCGGCTTCGCACGCAATGCTCCTGGTTGACCCGTTCGCAGCCAGGAGTCCGTACGGTCCGGAAGAGGCGCCGGACCGTACGGAACTATCCTTCTCACCGGAGGTATCAATAGTGACTTCTCTGCCGCTTGAATCGGTCCGCGCAGCGTCCAGCGCGTGTGCCCACGCGGAACTGACCACCACCGTGGTCATCGGCGCAGGCCTTTCCGGCCTTGCGGTAGCGAGTGAACTGAGCCGCCGGGGAATCGACTCCATCGTTGTCGAGAGCCTCGAGTGCCTCGATTCCGGAGCCTGCCGAACCGTGATGACCGATTCCGTGTCACTCTCGGAGCGCTCCGAACTGATGCGCCTGCTTCGGGGCTATGCCTCGAGTCATCGGCTCGATGTCCGGCACTCCACGATCGCGGAACACCTGAGCATCATCGGCCATTCGAAGATCCTGCCGGAGGACCGCGTGCCCGTGTCGAAGAAGTGGGCGGTGCAGACGGCCGACGGCGTGCTGCTCGCCGACCACGTGGTGCTCACCAAGTATCCGCAGAACCAGCTGCGGCGGTTACTTCGCTCCATGGGCATCGCCATCGGAAGCGACTTCAAAGCCGCACTCCGGGCGATCGGACTTCACCTGGTGGGCGTGGGTGAACTGCTGACCCCTACCACCCGCGAGATCGTGCGGCAGGCGAAGCTCGTCAGTGATGCCATCGTGGCGGGCTCTCGGGCCCTCGCCCAGTTTCCGCCCGCGCTCCCCGCAGTCTCACCGCTACGCGCCTGACGCCGCAGCACCGCCGGCACCCTTCTGTCCGCGCGGAGTTGAAGCGCACTGGTTCCTCAGCGGCTCAGGCGCCTGCGCGCCGTGATCCCCAGCCCGACGGCGAGGGCCAGAAGTACCGCGATCATGACGATGATGCTCCAGGGAAAATCACTGACGCCCGCGGCCTCCGTGTCCGGTGCGTCCGCTTCAGCCGTCTCGAGGGGAACACCGGTGGTTGCCGCATCGGGTGCTACTGCCTCGTCCGGCTCTGCTGCACCGGGCGCCGCTGCTGCCGCTCCTGAGGCGGCGGTGAAGGTGAAGGATCCCTCGATCGGGTGCGAGTCGGAGGACACCACCCGCCAGTTGACCGTGTACTCGCCCGCCGGCGCCCCCGGACGCACCGCCTGCTGCGCCGAGGCGTTCACGATCTGCGGTGCGCCTTCCGCCCAGTCCGTACCGGAGTCGTCGAGGATCTGCATCTCCGCGCCGATGCCCGACGGCACCTGGGAGAACATCAGCTCCACCGTGGCGGGCAGAACGTCCACTGCGCCGCCTGCCGGCGGATTGCTGCCGGAGAGCTCGTCGTGGGCCGACGCGGGTGCGGCGGTGAGCAGCGACAGCAGCATCGCGGCCATTGCAGCGAGGACCAGTGCGGCGTTCCGCAGGGCGGGCGTGGGACGGATCGAGCGGGCGACGGGCGGGAAGGACATGAGGGGCATCGTCCAAGCCTATCGGTCGGAACTGGCATGGAGCTGGGTAACAAGCCGGTAATCACGCCGCGATAGGATTTCGAGCAAGCGCCCCACCTCTTTCGAAGGACCCATCATGCTCAAACAAGGCTCCGTGCTGGATCGCTACTTCGAAATCACCGAACGGGGATCCACCTCTTCACGGGAGATCCGCGGAGGGGTGGCCACGTTCTTCGCCATGAGCTACATCGTGGTGCTGAACCCGCTGATCCTCGCGGGAGCCGACTCCTCGGGCGCGGAGCTCGGATTCGAACGCGTTGCCGCTGTCACAGCCCTCGTGGCGGGCATCCTGACCATCGTCATGGGAGCGTGGGCCAAGTACCCCTTCGCCCTGGCGACCGGCCTGGGGGTGAACGCGTTCGTGGCCATCACCGTCGCCACGAACCCGGGGCTCACCTGGCCGGACATCATGGGCCTTGTCATGCTCGCGGGCCTCACCATGCTGGTGCTGGTGCTGACCGGGTTCCGGACGGCAGTCTTCAACGCGGTGCCCGAAAGCCTGAAGACCGCGATCGTGGTGGGCATCGGGCTCTTCATCGCCCTGATCGGCCTCGTGAATGCCGGCTTCGTGCGCCGCATCCCCGACGTCGCGGGAACCACCGTTCCGGTGGGCCTCGGCTTCGAGGGCGTCCTCATCGGGTGGCCGACGCTCGTCTTCGTCGTCGGCCTGATCCTCACCATTGCACTCGTGGTCCGTCGCGTCCGCGGGGCCATCCTCATCGGAGTGCTCGCCGCAACGATCCTCGCCGTCGTCATCGAGGCCGTGGCCAACGTGGGCCCCAGCTTCATCCCGGGCGAGGATCCGAACCCCCAGGGCTGGTCACTCGTGGTGCCGGAACTGCCCACCGGAGCATGGGTGAGCCTTCCTGACCTCAGCCTGATCGGGAACGTGAGCCTGTTCGGCGCCTTCGGCCGCCTCGGCGCCACCGCCGCGATTCTCCTCACCTTCACCATTCTGCTGAGCATCTTCTTCGACGCGATGGGGACGATGGTGGGCCTCGCGAATGAAGCGAAGCTCGTGGATAAGAAGGGCAACATTCCCGGAGTGGACCGCGTGCTGATCGTCGATGCCCTCGGCGCTGTTGCCGGTGGTGCGGGTTCCGTGTCATCGAACCAGATCTACGTCGAATCGGGCGCGGGCATCGGCGAGGGCGCGCGGACCGGCCTCGCCAACGTGGTGACCGGTGTCCTGTTCCTGCTCGCGATGTTCATCACGCCACTGATCAGCCTGGTGCCGTTCGAAGCGGTGGCGCCCGCGCTGGTCGTCGTCGGGTTCATGATGGTGGCACAGGTGGGCCGCATCAATTTCGACGACTGGGGCATCGCCATCCCGGCATTCCTGACGTTCACGCTGATGCCGTTCACCTACTCGATCGCGAACGGACTGGGGGCAGGTTTCATCGCCTTCGTGCTGATCCGTGCCATCCAGGGGCGCGGGCGCGAGGTGCACCCGCTGATGTGGGTCGTCGCCGGAGCGTTCGTGGTGTTCTTCGGCATCGGTCCGATCGAGCAGATACTCGGAATCTAGCCGGACAGACGGCCCTACCGCGCGGACCAGCCGCCGTCCATGACGTAGGAGGAGCCGGTGACCATGCCGGCGTCGTGGTCGGCGAGCCACGAAACGAGCGAGGCCACTTCGGCCGGCTCGACGAGCCGCTTGATGGCCGACTCCGTGAGCAGAATCTTGGACAGCACCTCGTCCTCGGTGATGCCGTGGAGCCGCGCCTGGTCGGCGAGCTGGTTCTCCACGAGCGGAGTGCGCACGTAGCCCGGGTTCACGCAGTTGCTGGTGACGCCATGGGCACCGCCCTCCAGTGCCGTGACCTTCGACAGCCCCTCCAGCCCGTGCTTCGCTGCCACATAGGCCGATTTGTAGGGAGAGGCCCGCAGCCCATGGACCGATGACACGTTGATGATGCGGCCGAAATCCTTCGCGTACATGGCTGGCAGGCACGCACGGATCAGGAGGAACGGCGCCTCGAGCATCAGGGCGAGGATGCGCCGGAAAGCCTCGGGATCGAACTCCTCGATGGGGCTGATGGTCTGGATTCCGGCGTTGTTGACCAGGATGTCGGCGTCGAGGCTGAGGATCTCGAGCGACCGCGTGTCCAGGAGGTCCACGGCCCATGCTTCGCCGTTCACCTCTGCGGCGAGCGCCTTCGCGCCGTCGGCATCGCGGTCGGCCACGACGACGACGGCGCCGCGGGCTGCGAGCGCGCGCACGCACGCGGCGCCGATGCCGCTGGCACCCCCGGTCACGATCGCACGCCGGCCCTCGAGGGACTTTCCGTGCTGGGGTGGGTTGGGCATGGTGCTCATGGGAGTCTCCTCGGTCGGCGCTGACCTATCGAGTATTCGTGCCGGTTCCGGCGGCCAGCAATAGCCAAATCAGCAGGAGCGGTCTGCGATACTGCAGAAGTGCCACTCCCCGATCCGCAGGATCTTTTGATCCTGCTCGCCGTCTCCAACTCCGGACGGTTCACCTCCGCAGCCGATTCACTCGGCCTGAACCACACCACGGTGTCCCGACGCATCGCCGCCCTCGAGAAGTCCCTGGGCGGGCACGTCCTGCTGCGTTCGAGTGGAGGCTGGGAGCTGACCGACCTCGGACGACGAGCCGTCCGTGCGGCCGAGGGTGTCGCCGAGGCCGTCGCGCAGTTGGCGGACGACGACGGCGGCGCCCTCACCGGCGTCGTGCGGATGAGCGCGACCGACGGTTTCAGTGCCTACATCGCGGCTCCCGCCTTCGCCCGGCTGCGCGCGGCGAACCCCGGGCTGAGTATCGAGATCGTCGCCGCGACGCGTCGTGCCTCACAGACGCGGAGCGGACTCGACCTCGAGGTGGTAGTTGGGGAACCCCAGGTGCACCGGGCCGAAGCAGTGCGCCTGGGCGCCTACGTACTGGGGCTCTACGGAGCGCGGTCCTACCTGGAGGAGCACGGGCGGCCGACGTCGGTCGATGAAGTGCTGGCACATCCGCTGGTGTACTTCATCGATTCCATGCTTCAGGTGGACAGCCTTGACGCTCCGCGGCGGCTCCTGCCGTCGATGCGGGACTCGCTCAGCTCCACCAACGTCTTCGTGCACGTGGAAGCCACACGGGCCGGCGCGGGCCTGGGCCTCCTGCCCTGCTTCATGGCGGACCGACACCCGGACCTGGTGCGGCTCCTGCCGGAGGACATTGCGGAGAAGCTGGACTACTGGCTCGTCGCACGGCCGGACTCGCTGCGCCAGCCTGCCGTGGCCGCCGTCGTGCGTGCCCTGCGGCAGGCGACGGCGAGGTTCGAGCCGGAGCTGCTGGGTCGGGGCTAGCTGCGGAGAAAGATCGGGCTATGTGGCGCACATTCCCGGTAGGCCCGGGTTGAACGCAACCAGCCGGCGGGTCAGTCCCTCAGCACCTGTGCACCGGCCGCGAACTTCCGCGCCTGCGCGTCCTGCCACAGGTGCGCCGGCACGCCGCCACCGAGCAGCTCCCGCGCGAGGGAGGGGCTGTCACCCAGCGGAGCGTCGCTTCCCGCGATGATGACGTTGCCGTGCCTGCGGCCCTTGAGCATCGCCGGGTCCGCAATGATGACCAGGTGCTGGAAGAGTGAGCCGATGGTCGCCGCCTCCCGCCGCGCCATCTTGAGATCGGGACGATCGCCGCAATTGACCAGGTACACGCCGTCGGGCGCCAGCACGTCCTTGGCTTCCTGGGTGAACTCGACGGTGGTGAGGGCCTGAGGAGTGAGGCTTCCCGCGAAGACGTCGCGGATCACCAGGTCGCGGCTCGATGCGCTCAGCGATTGCGTGACCTCGCGCGCCTCCCCCACGCGGATGCGCACCAGCGGCGCCCGCGGGAGATCGAACCATTCGCGCACCAGTTCGGCCAGCCTGCCGTCGAGTTCGACCACCACCTGGCGTGCATTAGGATGCGCAGCGGCGAAGTAACGCGCAAGGGTGCAGGCTCCCCCGCCGAGGTGGAGGACGCGGAGCTTTGCCTGCGCCTCCCAGCGGGCATCGACCAGCGAGGCGGTCCAGCGCATGTACTCGAAGTCGAGGCGGAGCGGATCGGTGAGGTCGATATGCGAGCTCGGCACGCCATTTATCCGCAGCACCCACCCGTTGGAGTTGTACGGATCCGGCTCCAGCTCACAGGTTCCGGTGTCGATCGGGAACTCCCCGTACACCGGCTGCGGCGCCGCGGCGCGGGCCATCAGTGACTCCTCCGGATTCCATGGCAGGCAACAACGACGGACCGGGGAGTTAACGGAGGCATGCCGCAATGCTACTGGCGGTGCATCCGGAACATCGGCCGGAAGTGCCAGGTGGGACCGCACAGCATCGTCGTACCGTCGGGGATGAAACCGTTGCGTGCGTAGAGACGCTCGGCCCTCGGGTTGCCCTCGAGGATCTAGAGGTACGCCGGTTCTTCACCGATGGCGGTGGCGAGCAGGCGCTGCCCCAGCCCGGACCCGTGCGTCCGGTTCACCGTATAGATATGGTGCAGCTCGAAGTCCGGGCGGTCGGCATCCCGGCCCGGCCCCGACGTCGCAATGGCCACCGGAGCGCCGTCGCCGTCGAACGCGAGCCAGCTCCGCGCTCCTCCCGGCGTACCTGCGGCGTCCTCGAGCATTCCGCGGCGCCGCTTGATCAGAGTGGGCAGGTCGGCGTCGTAATGCTCATGGAACTCGCGCGGCATGATGTGCGCATATGTCTCGTGCAGCGCCGCGACGTGGGTGCGGGCGTAAACCTCGGCGTCGTCAACGGTTGCGGCCCGGATGAGGCACTGCTGCGTGAGGTGCTGCGTCAGGAGTGCCCCTCGTACTGTTCCTGCTCCGCGATGGCCGCTTCCATCCGCTCGACCTTCCCGGTCAGTTCCTCGGAGTAGCCGGGCCGGATGTCGGCCTTCAGCACCAGCGAGACGCGGCTGCCGTAGCGGCCGACCGCCTCGGTGGCGTGCTTCACCACCGCCATCACCTCGTCCCACTCCCCCTCGATGGTGGTGAACATGGAATCCGTGGAGTTGGGAAGACCCGATTTCCGCACGACGGCGACGGCGGCCGCCACGGCGTCGTGCACCGACCCCTCGGGGTTCTCACGGGACAGGTCGGAGGTACCGGACGGGGCAATCGAAAAGGCTACGAGCATGAGCCCAGTCTGGCATGCGGCGGACGCCCTGGGCTATGTATTGGCTATGGCCGTCCGATGCCCTGATAATTCCAGCCGGCGCTCCGCCACTGTGCAGCATCCAGCACGTTGCGGCCGTCCAGGATGTTCCGGTGCCGCACGACGGCTCCGGCGGCAGTGGGCGAAAGCTCCCGATATTCGTCCCATTCGGTGAGCAGCAGCAGGGCATCGGCCTTTTCCAGGGCTGCGTCGAGGTCGGGCTCGAAGGTCAGTTCGGGGAAACGGCCACGGGCATTGCTGAGCGCCTGGGGATCGGTCACGGTCACATCCGCTCCCTGCAGCTGCAGCTGGGCGGCGATGCTCAGCGCCGGGGAGTCCCGGACGTCGTCGCTGTCGGGTTTGAAGGCGGCACCGAGGACGGTGATGCGTTTACCCAGAAGGGAACCGCCCACCAGCGTACGGGTCAGCTCCACGACGCGGATCCGACGGCGGACGTTGATGTCGTCCACCTCGCGCAGGAACGTAAGCGCCTGGTCGGCCCCGAGTTCTCCGGCGCGGGCCATGAAGGCGCGGATGTCCTTCGGAAGACAGCCACCGCCGAAGCCGATGCCGGCGTTGAGGAACTTCCTTCCGATGCGCTCGTCCGCACCGATGGCGTCGGCAAGCAGGGTGACATCGGCTCCCGCGGCGTCGCACACCTCGGCCATGGCGTTGATGAAGGAGATCTTGGTGGCCAGGAACGAGTTGGCTGCGGTTTTCACCAATTCGGCAGTGGCATAGTCCGTGATGAAGCGTTGCGTGCCTTCCGCCAGCGCCGCCGCGTAGACGCCGTCGAGCATGGCGGCGGCCCCGGCCCCGGCGTCGCCCGACGGCACGCCGTACACGAAGCGGTCGGGGTGGAGCGTGTCCTTGACGGCGAAGCCCTCGCGCAGGAATTCGGGATTCCAGGCGAGTACCGCGTCCGGATGACGCTCCTGGAGACGCTCAGCCAGCCGGGCGGCAGTGCCGACGGGCACCGTGGATTTCCCCACGATCACGTTTCCGGGCTCCACCGAGTCGAGCAGCCCGGAAAAGGCAGCATCGAGGTGGCGCAGGTCAGCGGCATACTCGCCTTTCCGCTGCGGAGTACCCACGCACAGGAAGTGGACCTGCGCCCCCTTGATATCGGACGGATTCGAGCTGAACTTCAACCGCCCCGAGACAAGGACTTCCTCCAGCAGCTCGGCCAGCCCCGGTTCGAAGAAGGGCGCACGCCCCTCCTGCAACTCGGCGATCCTGCGTTCATCGACGTCGACCCCCACCACTTCATGGCCGAGCTTCGCCATGCAGGCTGCATGCACTGCCCCGAGGTAACCGCAGCCGATCACGGAGATGCGCATCGGGGTCGGTCCTGGCGTTTGAATAGCTTTCATGTCCGATTCTAGGAATTCCAAGATGAGACACCTGTTAGAGACGGATGAGAACAATCTCATGAGAGCTCTCTCATCAAGCGTTCACCAAGGTCTCATCCGGGCCTGACTGAATGAATAACCAGAAGCTCACCAGCAAGAGACGGCTCAATTAAGGCGCACCATGTCACACAAGTTGAAGAAGGAACTCCGGGTAGTCCTCTACTCCCACGATTCACAGGGACTGGGGCATACCCGACGCAACCTCGCAATCGCCCATGCGCTGGCTGCCACTCTCCCCGGGCTCACCGGCCGCCAGGTCACCGGCCTGCTCGTGACCGGGGAATCCTCCGCGACGCGATTCGACAGCCCCGAGGGGTGGGACTGGGTGGTGCTGCCGGGCATTCGCAAAGGCGCTGACGGATACACCCCCCGCCACCTCGCAATCGGTCAGAAGAAACTCGTTCGCCTGCGCTCCTCCATGACCGACGCCGTGCTGGCCCAGTTCAAGCCCCACCTCGTGATCGTGGACCGCCATGCCTTCGGCGTCGACGGCGAGCTCCGACAGGCGCTGGTGGCGCTTCGCAAGGCACGGCCCGCCTGCCGGATAGTGCTGGGGCTGCGGGAAGTCCTCGACAGCCCGAGCGTTGCGAAACGGGAGTGGAAGAACCTCGGCGACCTCGACCATCTCGCGGATACCTTCAATGCGCTCTGGGTTTACGGTGATCCTGGGTTTCATGATCCTGTGCGGACAGGCGAGATCCCCGCGCGGCTCAGCCCCCTGGTCCGCTACACGGGCTACCTTTCGGCAGGACGGGTGTCGCGGCGCCGTACCAGTGGCGCGCGGAGGCCGTACCTCCTCACCATGGCCGGAGGCGGATCGGACGGTCTCGACGTCCTGCTCACCGCGGCCCGGGCCACCCTTCCCGAGAAGTACGAGCACCTCATCATCACCGGACCGCAACTGCCCAAGGAACACCGGATCCAGGTTGAACAGGCGGCGACCCCCGGCACGCGGGTGCTGGGCTCGGTGCGGGACGCGCTGGCGGAGATCAAGGAAGCCTCGGCCATCGTCTCCATGGGTGGGTACAACTCAGTGTGCGAGATCATGAGTACGAGCACCCCGGCGCTGATCGTCCCCCGCATCAGCCCGAGGCGTGAGCAGCTGATCCGCGCGGAGTCGCTGGCTCGTCATGACCTCCTCGACGTCTGCCATCCGGAGGAATTCACCTCCGCGGCACTGAGCCGATGGTTCACCTCGGTGGCGGGTTCCGACGTCGACCGCTCGGCAGTGGATCTCGCCGGCCTTGAATCGGTGGCCGGACTGGCAGCCGATCTGCTGGACACCCACCTCCTCGAAGATTGGACCTCCAGTGAAGCCGTCTAGCCCTTCCCGCACCGCCTATGTGCTGAAAATCTATCCGCGTTTCTCGGAGACCTTCATCGTGACGGAAATCCTTGCCCGGGAAGCGGCCGGGGAGGAACTCGAGATCTTCTCGCTCCGGCCCCCCGTGGACCCGCGGTTCCACCCCGAACTCGCACGGGTCCAGGCACCGGTCACCTACGTGACGAAACCCGCGAAGCTCAGCGACGGGTGGGCTCTGATGGCGGCCGCGCACCAGGAGCTACCCGGTTTCGGGGAGCGCTTCGCCGACATCCTGCCCAGCCTGGTGAACATGGATCCCATCGACGTTCATCAGGGGATTGAACTGGCGACACTTTTCCACAGCCGCGGCATCACCCACGCCCACGCCCACTTCGGCTCCGTCGCGGCGCGCACGGCCCGTATCGCGTCTGCCCTGACCGGCATCCCCTTCTCCTTCACCGCGCATGCCAAGGACATTTTCCACGAAGAGGTTGACCAGCCCACCCTGATCAGCCTGATCGGGCACGCGCACCACGTGGTCACGGTCAGCGACTTCAACCTCGGCTACCTCCGCGGCCTCGCCCCGGATCAGGCGCCCGCCATCCACCGCGTGTACAACGGGCTGGAGCTCGACCGCTTCGCCTACTCTCCTCCGTCCCCGCCCCGGAATCCCTTCCGGATCGTCGCCGTGGGCAGGCTCGTCGAGAAGAAGGGCTTCCGTCTGCTCCTCGACGCCGCCGCCGAACTGATCGGCAGCGGAACGGCCCTCGAGGTGAGGATCGCCGGCGGTGGACTGCTGCAGGAGGATCTCGAGCAACAGATCCACCGCCTCGGGCTTTCGGACGCCGTCACCCTGCTCGGGCCGCGGACACAGCAGGAGGTGGTCGACCTGCTCCGCTGGGCGGACGTCTTCGTTGCTCCCTGCGTGGTCGGCGAGGACGGCAATATGGACGGGCTGCCCACCGTACTGCTCGAGGCCATGGCCACCGGCGTGCCCTGCATCGCGAGCGATATCACCGGAATCCCGGAAGTGATGACGGACGCCGCGGGACGCAGGACCGGCGTGCTGATTCGCTCCGGCGAAACGGCCGAACTCGCGGACGCACTCCGTTTCGTGGCGTTGGACTCCTTCGACCGCGAGGGAACCGCGGGCGCCGCACGCGCACTGATCGAGCGGTGCTTCGACTCGAAGGTGCAGTCCAACCGGCTGCGGGAACTGGCGTCGGGTGCCGCCGTCGTGCCGTCCGGGACAGCCGCCGGGCCGTCCGGGACAGCCGCCGGGCCGTTCTCTTCCGCCGGGATGGCGGGCAGCTTCGGCGGCGTGCCGGTCAGGGCGTCATGATCCGGGTGGCATATTTCTGCATCGACCCCGGTGTGCCCGTCTTCGGATCCAAGGGCGCGTCGGTGCATGTGCAGGAAATCCTCCGGAGCTGGCGGGCACTCGGCGCGGAAGTCACGCTGTACTGCACGCGCACGGGCGACGACGTCCCCGCGGACCTCGCGGATGTTCCGGTGGTGGTACACCGCATCCCCAAGGGTGACGGCGCCGCCCGCGAGCGCTTCCAGGCGGACGCCGCGGCCGCCCTTGCGCAGCAGGCCATCACAGCCGGGACCACCGTGGTGTATGAACGGTACTCGCTCTTCAGCGATGCCCTGGCGCGGGTCACGGCGGCACTCGGGATCCCCGGTTTCCTCGAGGTGAACGCACCGCTGATCGACGAACAGCGGACCCACCGGGCCCTGCACGATGAGGCTGCGGCCCGGCACGCACTACGTTCCCAGGTCGCGGGAGCCACTCGGGTTGCGTGTGTCTCGGCCCCGGTGGCCCGCTGGGTCCAGGACCGCGTCCTGCCCGAGCACCGGGAGAAGGTGCAGGTGGTGCCCAACGGCGTGAACGTGGAACGCATCCGCCCCACCCCCGAATCCGGAGGCATGCCCGTGGTGGTGTTCGTCGGGACCCTGAAGCCCTGGCACGGGGTGGACTCCCTGATCGAAGCCAAGGCTGTGTCCGCAGGCGGGTGGTCCCTGAGAATTATCGGGGACGGCCCCGAGGGGCCGGCGCTCCGCGAACTGGCCGCGGACCGGGATGTGACAGTGGAGTTCGTCGGGGCCCTTCCCCCGGCGGAAGTGCCCGCAGCCCTGGCCGGGTGCGCCATTGCCAGCGCACCGTATCCGGCGTCGGCCAATGCGGAGGACCAGTACTTCTCGCCGCTGAAGATCTACGAATACTGTGCGGCCGGGTTGCCGGTGATCGCCTCCAAGGTGGGGCAGGTCCCGTCCATTCTCGACCACGGCGTCACGGGCATCCTCGTCGAGCCGTCCCGACCGGACGCACTCGCTGCGGCGATCGACGACCTGGCCGGAGCGCCACTCGCCCGTGCTGCGATGTCGGCTGCCGCCCGCAGGATGGCCACTGCCGGCCACAGCTGGGACGGCGTGCTGCAGCGCATCACCGCAGGAATCCCGCTGGAAGGGACACCGTGAGCAACCAGGGCGTGCAGCAGCAACCGCTTCGCCGGACGCTCGGGATCATCCGGCCACATCTTGGACGCCACAAGGTCCTCATGGGTGGGGGCGTCCTCGCGCTCCTCTTCGAGGTGGCTTTCCGGGTACTCGAGCCCTGGCCTGTGAAATACGTGGTGGATGCGATCACCCGGAGCCTGGGAGCGGAGTTCGCCGGCACGGGACCGGTTGCCACACCGGCCTTCCTCCTTGCCTGCGGCGCCGCCCTGGTCCTGCTCACCGGGCTCCGTGCGCTCTGCAACTTCCTGGCCACGGTGGCCTTCGCCCTGACCGGGTCACGGGTGGCCACCGAACTGCGCGGCCGGGTGTTCAGCCACGTCCAGGCGCTGTCCGCCCGCTATCACTCCTCGGCACGCACCGGTGACACGGTGCAGAGACTGGTGGGCGACGTCGGCCGGCTCCAGGAAGTGGGTGTCAGCGCGGGCCTGCCCCTGCTCGCCAACTGCATCACGCTCGTCGCGATGGCCGGCGTCATGTTCTGGCTGGATCCGCTGCTGGCACTCGTGGTCGCGCTCGCCTGCGCGTCGTTCCTCTTGCTGTCACGCCTCAGCACGGGCAAGATCACCGTGGCGGCACGGCGCACCCGCAAGGGCGAGGGTGCGCTGGCCAACACCGCACAGGAGAGCCTCGGCGCCATCAAGGTGGTACAGACGTACGGCCTCGAGGAGACCCTCGCCGACCGCTTCGGCGCGAGCAACGAGAAGACCCTCCGGGACGGCGTGCAGTCGCGAAGGCTTGCTGCGGCGCTGGAGAGGCGCACCGACGTGATCGTCGGGTTCGCCACCGCCGTCGTCCTCGCCGGCGGCGGCTGGCGCGTGGTCCAGGGTGCCATGACCCCCGGGGACCTCGTCCTCTTCCTCATGTACCTGAAGACCTCCATGAAACCGCTGCGGGACCTCGCGAAATACACGGGCCGCATCGCCCGCGCCACTGCCTCAGGGGAGCGGGTCGCTGATCTCCTCGATGAGCAAATCGATATCCGGGACGCCGAGGACGCCGCGCCCCTGGGGAAGGTGTGGGGTGACGTGGAACTGCGGAACGTCACAGCGGGCTATGCCGACGCCGCTCCTGTACTGAAGGACGTCACGCTGACATTCCTGGGTGGCCGGAGGACCGCCGTCGTCGGGCCCTCCGGATCGGGGAAGTCCACGCTCGTTTCACTGCTGGTCCGGATGATGGACCCCGTGTCCGGATCGGTGCATCTCGACGGCAGGGACCTGCGCGCCATCACCCTCGCTTCCCTGCGCGCCAATGTGAGCCTGGTCCTCCAGGATTCGGTCCTGTTCACCGGGACCATCCGGGAGAACATCCGGTACGGGCGGGTCGATGCCACCGATGCCGAAGTGGAATCCGCCGCCCGGACCGCCTCCGTCCACGGGTTCGTATCGGCCTTCGCGGACGGATACGACACCGTCGTCGGGGAGCGCGGCGGCACCCTTTCCGGCGGCCAGCGCCAGCGCATCGCCATCGCCCGGGCGCTGCTGCGCAACGCGCCCGTCGTGATCCTCGACGAGGTGACCACGGGACTGGACCAGGATTCGCGGTCGGTGGTGCTCCTCGGCCTGGACACCCTGACGCGGGACCGCACCACCATCACCATCACGCATGAGCCGTCCGTGGCCCTCGATGCCGACTGCATCATCTGGCTGCAGGACGGGCGCGTCCTGCTTCAAGGAACCCCCGATGACCTGAGAAAGGACCCGATGTTCGCAGCCTGGGCACAGCAGGAAACCGCCGAGGAGGTCCGACTCACCGGATCTGCTACGGGAGGCACCGAATGACCGCCCTGAAGTCCCGTTCCCTGGCCGCCATCGACCCCGCCCTGCCCGCGCTCGGCGTGCTGTTCGACCCGCCGGGGCTGAGCGCACTGCTCGGACGTCCGGTGCGGGCGGACCGCCTCCGCCACAAGCCCGGCGTGTCAGTGGTGGCACGCCTGCGCGAGGACGACGGCGGCATCCGCTGGCTGACGGCGTACGCTCCGGGGAAGGGCGCCAAGGTCGAAAAAACCCTCCGCCGAGCCGCGGAAAGCGGTGTTGCCCTTGAAACCATTCCGCTTCCCGGAGCACCCGGCCAGTTTCTGGTGTCAGGGCCGATCGAACTCGATCCGCGGTTGTACAAGACCCTGCGGCCCCTGCGAAGCTCCGGCGTCCTCGAGGGATGGTCCGTCCTCAACTACAACCCGCACCGGAGGGTGGTCTTCGCCGTCGGGCAGGGGCACGCCCGGACAGTCTGCAAGACGGGGTCCGCACACCGGGCCGATGCGGAACTGCTCGAACGGCTTGTCGCGGGCGGAGTGCCGGTACTGACCCAGGCCAACCCCGCCGGGCTGCCGGACCTCGGGCAGCTGCGCTATTTCCCCTGGTTCGGCAGCGGCGACCTCAGTGAGCTGCCGGTGAACAGCTCTGGTACTGCCGGCACCGGCACCGGCGCCCCCGCCTTCGCGGCAGGGCAGGCGCTCGCGCTGCTGCACGCCCAGCCACCGGCCTCCTTGACCCCGGGCATGCACGCTCCGGCAGCAGCTCTGGCGCACCACGTGGCCCGGAATTCCTCCCTCGTCCCGCCGCTGGCCGGACGGCTGGAGAACCTTTCCGCCGCCCTCGAACCCCTCCTGCGCAGGCCGGGGCACGCCGCATTGATCCATGGCGACTTCTCGGCCGACCAGGTGCTCGTCGACGGCTCCGACATCCGGTTGATCGACCTCGACCGCTGCACCTATGGCGCGGCCGCAGCCGACCTGGGAAGTTTCGCGGCCGTCGAGCTCCTTCAAACGCCCGTGCCCGCACAGGTCCCGGATGTCCTCGGGCTTCCGCTGACCGGCGCGATGCTCGAGGGCTACAGCGCAGGCCCCCTGGACGTCAGCCGCGAGGAGGTCCTTCCCTGGGTGGTCTTCCACCTCCTGAGCCGCCTTGGTGACCCCTTCCGCTCGTGTTCACCGAACTGGTCCGGGGAGACCGAAGCCAGGCTGGACCTGATGGAGGACCTCCTGTGCTGAGCCTTATTCCCGGGACGGTCACGGACTCCGCCGGCCGGGCGGCCACCGTCCACCGCGCCTGGCCCCGCAGCGACGGCAGGCTGACGTTCGAGGCCCGGGAGAATGACGGCGGTCTCATCCGCGCCGGCGTCATCGATTCCCCCGGGAAAGCCACCCTGGTTCCCTACGGGAAGGATCCGGTCCTCGGCGGACTGGCGGGCGCACTGGGGAACGGTGAGCTGGTGGTCCATCGCTACAGGAAACGTGCGGTCATCAGGGTCGGCGACGGGTACCGGAAGATCCTCCCTCCGGGCAAGGCCGAAAACGTGGCCGCCGCTCACCGCCGCATGCGGACCCTGGCGACGCCCGCCGGTGTCGAAACGCCCGACGTCGTCTCCACCCTCCCGGGCGGCCTCACTCTTTCCCTGGTGCGTGGAACGAGCTTCCATGAGCTGGGAAGGGCAGCCCTCGGGAAACCGTTCCCGCCGAACGGATGGACGCAGGGCTGGGAACTCTGGTCGCGGAAATGGCCCCTGCTGGCAGTGAACCCCCCAGGCGCAGCCCCTGCAACCCACTCCCCCGGAGATGAAGGTGCCACGCTTCGGCAATGGGTCGAACGGTGCGTGGAGTTCGGGCAGTTCGACATCCGCCCGGAAAAGTTGGAGCAGGCGGCCCTGGAGGTGGAGCGCCGCCTGCTGTCGGGGGCGCCGCAGCCACCGGTCCTCTCCCACCGGGACCTGCACGACAAGCAGGTGCTGTTCAGCGCCGCGCAGGGAACGATCGGTCTGATCGATTGCGACACTTTGGCCCTTGCCGAACCGGCACTCGACCTCGCCAACCTCCTGGTGCATCTCGAGTTCCGGCGCGAGCAGGGAGTTCTCTCCACCGCTGCGGAGCAGTTCGCAAGCGACGCCATTTCCAGCACTGCGTCGGCCATGGCGGTGCCGTCGGACCGGCTCCTGGCCTATGCCGCCTCGACGCGGCTTCGGCTGGCCTGCGTCTACTCCTTCCGGCCGCCCTACCGGTCCTTGGCGGAGGACTGGGCGAGACGGGTCCTCGACAGTTGACATCCCCGACGCCGGCACCCATGCCACCTTCGCTACCCTCGGCACCCCCGCGGTTACGCTTACGCCTATGACACCAGCGAAAGAGGCTTTTCCACGGTGGGTCTCCAGCATGAGGGTGCGCATCGTCGCCGTCGTCGTCATCCTGCTCCTGCTGTCCTCCATCGGTTCCGTCCTGCTGCTGCGCGTGGTGCTGTTCGAACGCCTTGACGAGGAGATCGGCGCAAGCCTCGACCGGGAGGCGGAGGAATTCCAGCTCCTCGCCAGCGGTGTGGATCCGCGGACCGGCGAGCCGTTCGGGGACGATATCGCCGCGATCTTCGACGTCTATTTCTCGCGCGAGATCGCCGATGAGGGTGAAACGCTGCTCGCCTTCATCGACGGGAACCTGTACGAATCGCGCCGTGCCACGCGAGTGCCTGATACGGACGAGTTCGGGCGAACCATCGAGTACTGGCTCTCCTTGGAGGAACCAACCGAGGGTTCGATCGACACCGACGCCGGAAACACCAAGTACTTCGCAGTCCCGATCCGGGGTGAACCAAGCGACGGGATGTTCGTCGTCGCGAATTTCCCGGCGAACGAACGGGGGGAGATCACCGACGCCGTGCAGACCCAGGTCCTGGTCCAGCTGGGTACCACAGCACTCGCGTCGCTGCTCGGCCTCGCACTTGCTGGACGGGTGCTCCGGCCGCTGCGGAATCTCGCGCAGACCGCCCGGACCATCTCGGAGACCGACCTGAGCCGGCGGATCGAGGTGGAGGGGAAGGATGAGGCATCGCAGATCGCCGGAGCCTTCAATGACATGTTGGCGCGCCTGGAGCAATCCTTCACCACGCAGCGGCAGTTCCTCGACGACACGAGTCACGAGCTGCGGACGCCGCTGACCATCATCCGTGGCCATCTCGAGCTCCTGGAACTCGATGAGACACCCGAGGAACGGGGCCAGACCGTCGCCGTCGTGACGGACGAGGTGGACCGGATGAACCGTATCGTCGCCGACCTGTTCCTGCTGGCGCGCGCCGAGCGGCAGGACTTCCTCCAGCTCGGGCCCGTGGAACTGCAGGAACTGATCATCACGGTTCACCGCAAGATGTGCGCGCTGGCTCCCCGGGACTGGCAGAGGAAGGAGCCGCCCCCCGGAGTGGTCTCCGCCGACCGGAACCGCCTCACGCAGGCACTGCTGCAGCTCGCGGACAACGCCGTGAAGTTCACGGACACCGGCTCCGCGATCCAGCTGGGAGCCGCCGTCACCGGAAAGGAGGTCCGGTTGTGGGTGGCGAATTCAGGGCCGTCGGTGCCGCCAGAGGATGCGAAGCACATCTTCGCCCGCTTCCGGCGCGGATCGGTCCGGTCCGCCACGAATTCCGGAGGAGCAGGGCTCGGGCTGTCGATCGTTGCAGCAATTGCCGAGGCGCACGGAGGGCGGGCCGAGCTGGTTCCCCGGCCCGGCTGGGGAGCGTCCTTCGAAATCGTGCTTCCCCGGGACGCGCGGGAAGCGCCGGAGGCTCCACTCCGAGCTGCGTCCCGCTCCACCCCCACTGGTTGAGGACTTGCGGCCGGCGCGCAGGTCGGATGCCGGCCCGGGGTGCCTGCATCAACGGGGAGTGAGCCACCCACTCCGTAACGCCATTTCCAGTTCGAACCGGCCCTGCGGGTCCTTCAACTCATCACCGAAAAGCTCCCGCAGCTGCACCACCCGGTAGCCCACCGTCTGCGCATGGATCCCCAGCTCGGCCGCGACGAGGCTGCGCTGCCCCCAGTGCCTCAACCAGGACAGCAAGGTCTCAGCCAGCTTGTCCCGCTGCGCCGGAGGCAGGTCGGTCAGGGGGGCCAGCCGGCGCTGCGCCAGCTCGGTGATCGCAGTGGGCTCGGCGCCCAGGATGACCTGCGTCAGGTGCTCGTCCGCCCAGATGGGCGGGTCCTCGGGCCCTTCGCGCGGGGGCAGCATCGAGGCGGCGAGGATGGCCAGCCGCAGCGAATCGGGGACCTGCTCCAAGCCGCCGGCCGGACCCACCGATGCGCCCCGGCCCCGCAGGGTCCTGGCCAGTTCGGTCCGTGCCGCAGGAGCCGGCCGCTCCGGAACAAGGGCGACGGCGTCGGTCTCGCGTTCGATCACCAGCGAACCGGGACCGAGCCGCATCCGCAGGCCCTCCGCCCGCTCGAGCGGCAGGTTCACCACGGCGAGCCGTGCCGGGAGCGCCCAGTCCGCCATGGACGCTGCCTGGCGGAGGGCCGTCTCATCCGACTGCCCCATCAACAGCAATTCGAGCAGTTCGGCCCGACGCCGGTCCACGGCCCCTGCACGCTCCGACTGTTCGAACGCATAGGCTTCAGCGCTCACCGCCGAGAGTTCATCGATGTACGCGAGGATGGATTCACCGAGGTTGACCACCACGCCGAGACCCAGATTGTTCTCCGCCGACACTTTCGACATCTCGCGGAAGGTGACGCGCGCACCCGTACGGTACGCACTCAGCAGGGCGTCCATGCTCCTGCCCTGCCGGAATTCACCCCTGCCGAGGCCTGCCACCAACTGCCGGCTTTCCTCGGAGAGGGCGGGTAGCCGTGTTCCGGGAAGCTGCAGGAACCGGTCGAGTGCCACGGCGACCCCGCCGCGCAGACCGCTGCCGAACCGCCCCTCCATGGGGCGCGCATAGGCCGGCACCAACTGCGGTACGGCCTCGATGATGGCTTCGACGATTCCGCTCACCAACGGCCTCAGCATGTCACTGACTTCGCGTGGGAGTCCAAGCCAGGGAGGGTCGAGGGCAGGTGCCGGGAGGCGATCTGCGGACATCTTATACACCGGACCTTTTGTTTCGGCGAGCTAGTTAGCCAACCCTAATCGTATGCCCGGATAGAAGAATCGGAACGCAAACCGTTCTAAGCTTGAGTATATGATCCGGCTCCCCAGACTGGCACGCGCCGCGTCTGCTCTCATCACTCCGCTCACACCGGAAGACTTCCTCGCACTGTTCAACCCGGTCTTCTCGGCCCGGCAGCTGCGTGGTGTCGTCACCCGGGTGGAGCGCGAGACCGAAAACTCGGCAACCATCTACTTCCGTCCGGGGTCCGGCTGGCATGCCCATCGCGCCGGCCAGTGGGCCCGCATCGGGGTCGAGCTCGACGGCGTCCGGCACTGGAGGTCCTATTCGCTGAGCGCAGCGGCCGGCCAGGACCCTGCCATCACCGTGACCGATGCCGGCGCGGTCTCGAACGTCCTGGTGCGGAACACCCGCCCGGGGGACGTCCTCTTCCTCGCACCGCCGCAGGGCGATTTCGTTCTTCCCGAACATCCCCGTGCGCTCCTCATGCTGACGGCCGGAAGCGGCATCACCCCCGTCATGTCGATGATCCGCACCCTGGTGCCGCGCCGACCGGACGCCGACGTCATCCTGCTCCACTCGGACCGCACCCCCGAGGTGAGCCTGTTCCGCGAGGAACTCAACGAGCTCGCGGACCAGTTTCCCAACCTGCGGGTGACCCACTGGTTCACCGAGGAGCGCGGTCGGCTCGATTTCACGGCGGACACCCTCGACGGGCTGTGCCCGGACTGGCGCTCCCGTGCCGCCTATGCCTGTGGGCCGGAAGGCTTCCTCGACGACGCCGAGCTCTTCTGGGCAGCGGAGTCGGCCCTTCCCCGCACCGATCCGGAACCCGGCCGCGCGGATCCGGGAAGCCTGACCATCGAACGGTTCAGCACCAGCCTCGCGGGCGGGGCGGGGCACGACGGCGGCCTGGTCACCTTCGAAAGCTCCGACCGTGAGATCGAGGCGGACGGGGAAACGCCGCTGCTCGACGTCGGAGAGGACGCAGGCATCCTCATGCCCAGCGGGTGCCGCATGGGAATCTGCCACAGCTGCCTGCTGCCGCTGCGGGCCGGACAGGTCCGCGACCTCCGGACCGGGGAAGTGCACGGCGATCCGGGCCAACTCATCCAGACGTGCGTTTCGGCAGCCGCCGGACCCGTCAATCTCGACCACTAGACCGAAGTACCTGCAACCACCGATTTCTCATCCGATTCCCAAGGAGAACAACCCATGACGACTACCCTGACCCGGCCAGGAGCCCTGGCAGCCTCCGGCCACCCGCTGGTCCGCCCGCACGCGGCACGCCACCTCACCGACGAGCAGGTGGCCGAGCTGGGCGTAGAGCTCGACGCGATCCGTGACGACATCCTCGCGAAGCGCGGAGCCACCGACGCCGCCTACATCCGCCGCGTCATCAAGGTCCAGCGCGGCCTCGAGTTCGCAGGCCGCGGCGCCCTCCTGTTCGGGCGCAACAAAGCCGCGTGGGTTGCCGGCACCACGATGCTGAGCTTCGCCAAGATTCTCGAGAACATGGAGATCGGCCACAACGTACTGCACGGCCAGTGGGACTGGATGCGGGACCCCGACATCCACTCCACCACCTGGGAATGGGACTTCGTGACACCCGCCAGGTCCTGGCAGCACACCCACAACGACCTCCACCACCGCTGGACCAACGTGGTGGGCAAGGACCGCGACGTCGGATACAACCTCCTCCGCATGGATGCCGACCAGCCCTGGAAGCCCTTCAACCTGGGCAATCCGCTGTACAACGCCATTCTGGCCCCCGTTTTCGAATGGGGAATCGCGCTCTACGACCTCGAGCTTCCGGAATACCAGGAAGGCCTGAAGTCCAAGGCCGACATGAAGCGGGACCTCAAGGCAGTCGGTATCAAGGCCGCCAAGCAGTTCACCAAGGACTACGCGGCAACACCTGCCGTCGCCATGCTGACGGGATCCGGCAAGCAGGCGCTCTACGGCACCCTCGTCGCCAACGCGGTGCGCAACGTCTGGGCCCACGCCGTCATCTTCTGCGGACACTTCCCCGAGGGCACCGACACCTTCACCGAGGAGATGGTCGAGGGCGAAACGCGCGGTGACTGGTACGTGCGGCAGATGATCGGTTCCGCGAACATCTCCGGGTCCAAGCTGATGCACCTGATGACCGGCAACCTCTCCCACCAGGTCGAGCACCACTGCTTCCCCGACCTGCCGTCGAACCGGTACGCCGAGGTGGCGGTCCGCGTCCGCGAGATCTGCAACCGCTACGGCCTGCCCTACACCACGGGTCCGCTGCCCAAGCAGGTGGCATCCACCTGGGCCAAGGTGTTCAAGCTCGCCCTCCCTGGCAAGGGCTCCGGCAAAGAGGGGACGCCCGCAACCGCATAACACCCGGACCCGCAGATGGCCAGCGGTGAACGAGCCTGTCAGGATGGGGCAATGACCCGCGGAATTTATGTGAGCGCCATGACCCCCGGCTCCGGCAAGTCCCTGATCTCCCTGGGGCTTGCCGACATGCTGCACCGGCACGCCGACCGCGTGGGCTTCTTCCGGCCCATCGTGGAAGGGGATGATCCTGCGGCGGATCCGATGGTGCGGCTCCTGCAGCGCGGTTTCAATCTGTCCCCCGAGCGCTCGCGCGGAGGCCTGACGAGGGCCGAGGCGCGGGCTCTCCTCGTCTCGGGGGACCGAGCGGAGATCGACGCGCGGTGCGTCGCCATCTACGGGGAGATCGCGGCCGAGTGCGACGTCGTGATCGTGGAGGGCACGGACCTCAGCGGAAACGATGCCGCCGTCGAGTTCGACCTCAATGCGCGCCTCGCCAACAACCTCGGCGCCATGGTGCTCGCCGTGGTCAGCGCGAAGGGGATGTCGGTCGCGGAGGCGGCGGACACCGTCGACGTCGCACGCCGCGAACTCGACGCGGCCAAGGTCTCGCTGCTGGCCATGATGGTGAACCGGGCGTCCGACGACGCCGTCGGAGAGATCGCCTCGCACGTGCGGCCAGGCCGCTCCGGCCGCCCGGTGTACGTGATTCCAGAGCTCGCCGAGCTCTCGCAGCCCACCGTTTCCGAAGTCTCGGCGGAACTCGGAGCCCGCCAGATCGCCGGCAGTTCCAACCTCGAGCGCGATGTCACCTCGGTGCGGGTCGCCGCCATGAACGTGGGCAATTTCCTCCACCTCCTGACCGACGGGGCGCTCGTGATCGTTCCCGGCGACCGCGCCGATGTCCACGTGGCCACGCTGGCGTCGTCGTTCTCCCCCGAATTCCCCGTGCCCTCGGGAATGATCCTCACCGGGGGGCTCGCGCCGGACCCCAACATCCTCGCCCTCCTGGCACAGGCGCCGTTTCCCGTGTTCACGCTCGACGACGACACCTACACCGTCGCACGCCGCGTCAGCGAGGTGCGGGGCGAGATTGCCAGCGGGTTGCGCCGCAAGGCCGCCGCGGCACTCGGTGCCTGGTCCCGGCACGTCGATGAGACCGAGCTGCTCGAGCGCCTCGAACTTCCCCGGGCCGTCCGCATGACGCCGCTACGGTTCCTCCACGACCTCATCCAGCGGGCACGGTCCGAGCGCCGCTCCATCGTGCTGCCCGAGGGCACCGATGTCCGCGTCCTCAAGGCCGCCGAGATCCTCCGCCGGCGTGATGTCTGCGACCTGACGATCCTCGGTCCGGAGGCCCGCATCCGCGAGCTCGCCTCGGGCCAGGGCATCGACCTCACCGGGCTGACCCTGATCGACCCTGAGACGTCGGAGCTGCGGGAGGAGTTCGCCGCCGAATACGTGCGCCTGCGTGCGCACAAGAACGTGTCGATCGAGCAGGCACGCGAGCGTATGCTGGAGGGCGCATACTTCGGTACCATGATGGTCCAGCTCGGCACCGTGGACGGCATGGTGTCAGGAGCCGCCCACACCACGGCCAACACCATCCGTCCCGCGCTCGAATTCGTGAAGACCAAGGACGGCGTCCGGATCGTCTCCTCCGTGTTCCTCATGCTCCTGCAGGACCGCGTGCTGGTCTACGGCGACTGCGCCGTCAATCCCGATCCCGATGAGGAACAGCTGGCCGACATCGCCATCGCCTCCGCCGAGACCGCGGCGCAGTTCGGCGTGGAGCCGCGCGTGGCGATGCTCTCCTACTCGACGGGAGAATCGGGCTCGGGCGGCGCGGTGGACGAGGTGCGCCGCGCCACCGAACTGGTCCGGAAACGGCAGCCCGGACTAGCCGTCGAGGGACCCATCCAGTACGACGCCGCCGTGGACGCCTCGGTGGCCGCGTCCAAGCTGCCGGGTTCCTCGGTCGCCGGTCAGGCGACGGTCTTCATCTTCCCGGACCTCAATACCGGCAACAACACCTACAAGGCGGTGCAGCAATCGGCCGGTGCCGTCGCCGTCGGCCCCGTGCTGCAGGGCCTGCGGAAACCGGTCAACGACCTGTCCCGCGGGTGCACCGTCGAGGACATCGTCAATACCGTGGCCATCACCGCAGTACAGGCCCAGCAGGAAAGGCTCCCATGATCGTGCTCGTCATCAATTCCGGGTCGTCATCGCTGAAGTACCAGGTCCGGGAAGGCGGGAACGTCCTCGCCGAGGGTCTGATCGAGCGGATCGGCGAGGCCGAAGTGCCCGACCACACGGCAGCCCTCGACCTCGTCGACCGGCAGTTGACGGACACCCTTCAGGGCCGCACGATCGACGCGGTCGGCCATCGGGTGGTCCACGGCGGCGAGCGGTTCAGCGAGCCCGTGCTGATCGACAACGAGATCACGCGGGCGATCGAGCGCCTGAACCCCCTGGCGCCGTTGCATAATCCTGCTGCGGTGCAGGGGATCCGCGCCATCACCCGGAAATGGCCGGACATGAGCCAGGTGGCGGTTTTCGATACCGCGTTCCACCGCACGCTGCCCGAGCGGGCGTGGCGGTACGCGGTTCCCGACAAGCTGTACCGGAAGTACGGCATCCGCCGCTACGGTTTCCACGGCACCAGCCACGAGTATGTCTCCCGCGGGGCCGCGGCCCTGCTGGGCGTTGAACCGGGGAATTTCAGCGGCGTGATCGCGCACCTCGGTAACGGAGCATCGGTGACCGCCGTGCAGGACGGCAAGAGCATCGACACGTCGATGGGTTTCACCCCGCTCGAGGGCCTCGTGATGGGCACGCGGTCAGGCGACATCGACCCCTCGATCCTGCTGTTCCTGATGCGCGAGGGCTATTCTGCCGACGACCTCGATACGCTCCTCAACCGGGAATCCGGCCTCCGGGGACTGACCGGGACCAATGACATGCGTTCGGTGGACGAGGCGGCTGCCTCAGGAGACCATCGCGCGCAGGTCGCCCTGGATGTGGCGGCGTACCGTCTCGCCAAATACATCGGTGCGTACCACGTGGCGGTGGGCGGCGCGCAGGCGCTGGTATTCACCGCGGGAATCGGTGAGAACGCAGCCGGCTTCCGGGCCGCCACCGTGGCGCGCCTGACCGCGTTGGGCCTGGTGCTCGACGACGACCAGAACGCGGCCCGCGGCGCGGAAGCCCGCGTGATCAGCGCCACCGGATCCGCCTTCCCCGTGCTGGTGGTGCCCACGGACGAGGAAGCAGCGATCGCGGAGGCGACGACCGCGGTCGTCACCTCGGGCTGACAGCGCCCGCTCGGGCACACTTGGCGTATGACGATCACCAAATCAGTCGTTCTGTTCGTCTTCGCTGCCTGTGCGGAGATCGGCGGCGCCTGGCTCATCTGGCAGGCAGTGCGCGAAGGCCGCCCGTGGTGGTGGGCAGGACTCGGTGTCATGGCACTGGGTGTCTACGGCTTCATCGCGACCCTGCAGCCCGATGCCTCGTTCGGGCGCATCCTCGCTGCATACGGAGGCGTCTTCGTGGCCGGCTCGCTCGCCTGGGGGATGATCTTCGACGGGTTCCGCCCCGATCGGTGGGATGTCGCCGGCTCCGCCATCTGCCTGGCCGGGGTCGCCGTGATCATGTTCGCGCCGCGGTTACCGTCCTCCTGAACGCGGTCGCCGCAATCCGTCAGGCTGCCCCGAGCAGTCTGGCGAGCGCAGCAGCAGCTGCGCCTGCAGCGACCACCACGAGGAACGGCGCACGGAACCAGAGCGCGATCGCTGCCGCCGCGAGTGCCGCCAGCCTGGCATCCGCCACGACCTGGGTGCCGGCGGCCACCGTGTTGACGGCGGTCAGCGCCGCCAGCAGGCCGATCGTCACCGACCCGGCGACCCGGAGCATGCGCGGGTTATCGAGCAGCCTCGTGGGCACCAGGTAACCGGCGAGTTTCGTCGCCATCGAGACCAGGCAGGCAATGAGGATCCAACCCCAGAGAGTCATGCCGGTTTCTCCGGGTCGACACCGGAAGGATAGGGGTCGACGTCGGGTTCCAGGCCCTCGGTGGCCGGACCGAGACCGGAGAGGCCCAGGGCCGCGGCCACCACTGCGGCGATGAGGATCGGAACTCCCGGCGGAACAAGGGGAACCGCAAGGACGGTCACGACGGCGCACACCACAGCGATCGCGGCGGGCTCCTTCGCCTGGATCCGCGGCCAGAGGAGTCCCAGGAACGCTGCGGCGGCCGCGCCGTCGAGTCCCCACTGCGCCGGGTCACCGATGGCCGCTCCCAGCAGGGCGCCCAGCCCGGTGAAGATATTCCACAGCACGAACACCCCGATGCCCGCGGCCCAGAACCCCCGCCGCTGCTCGGCAGGGTCGGTCTGGCCGGTCGCGGTGGCCACCGATTCGTCGATCGTGACCTGGGCGGCCAGCAGCTTCCGCCAGCCTGCGGGCCGAAGCAGGAGGTTGAGCTGCATGCCGTAGACCCCGTTCCGGATACCCAGGAGCGCCGAGGCCGACAACGCCGAAAGCCCGCCGCCGCCCCCTGCGATCACACCGATGAACGCGAACTGGGAGCCGCCGCTGAACAGCAACAGGCTCAACGCCATCGTCTGCCATAGATCGAGGCCGGCCGAGACGGACAACGCACCGAAGGAGAGCCCGTAGAGGCCCGTCGCCACCGCAATGGAAAGGCCCACCTTCACGGCGGGCGATTCGGAAAGTTTCACCGCCCTAGGCTATGCCGGGCGGGAAGGAAACTTTCCATTTGTGTCGATGAGGGGAATAGTGGGAATCGACAGCCTACTTACTAATCCTGAGGAGAGCACCGATGAAAGCAGTGACATGGCAGGGACGACGCAACATCAGCGTGGACAACGTGCCTGATCCGCAGCTTCAGGAACCGACGGATGCGATTGTGCGCATCACCTCGACGGCCATCTGCGGCTCCGATCTGCACCTCTACGAGGTGTTGAGCCCGTATATGGACCGCGGTGACATCCTTGGCCATGAGCCGATGGGCATCGTCGAGGAGGTCGGCAGCGAGGTGACGAACATCAAAGCGGGTGACCGCGTGGTCATCCCCTTCAATATCTCCTGCGGACACTGCTTCATGTGCTCGCGTGGCCTGCAGTCCCAGTGCGAGACCACGCAGGTCCACGAACAGTCGACGGGCGCGAGCCTGTTCGGTTTCTCCGAGCTGTACGGCTCGGTCCCGGGCGGCCAGGCCGAGTTCCTGCGCGTCCCGCACGCGAATTACGGCCCGGTCAAGGTAGGGCACGACCTCCCGGATGAGCGCTACCTCTACCTTTCGGATATCCTTCCCACGGCCTGGCAGGGGGTCAAGTACGCGGACGTGCCCGACGGCGGGACCCTCGCCGTCTACGGCCTCGGCCCCGTGGGCCAGTTCGCTGCGCGGATTGGCAAACACCTCGGGTATCGCGTGATCGGCATCGAACCCGTACCGGAACGGCGGGCGATGGCCCAACGCCATGGGGTGGAGACCATCGACTTCACCAAGGACCTCGGTGAGGAACTGCGGAGCATGACCGGCGGGCGCGGCCCGGATTCGATCGTCGACGCCGTCGGACTGGAGGCACACAACTCGCCGGTGGGCGCTTTCGCCCAGAATGCCGTCGGCCTCCTGCCGGACGCACTGGCCCAGAAAGCGATGGACGTTGCCGGAGTGGATCGCCTCTCGGCGCTGCACTCCGCCGTGGACGCGGTCCGCAGGGGTGGAACGATCTCGCTGAGCGGTGTCTACGGCGGAACGGCGAGCCCCATGCCCCTCAAGACGATGTTCGACAAGCAGATCCAGTTCCGGATGGGCCAGTGCAACGTTCGCAGCTGGACCGACGAACTGCTGCCACTCGTCGAGGACCCCTCAGATCCCCTCGGCGTGACCGACCTCGTCACCCACGAGGTCTCGATCGACGAAGCGCCGATCGCCTACAAGACCTTCCAGAAGAAGCAGGACGGCTGCATCAAGGTGATCCTCAAGCCGTAACGCCTTCCTCCGGACAGGAAGGTCAACCGACCAGTTGCGCCCTGGTGTGCGCCTCCTGAAGGGCGTCGGCGGCACGCACCAGGGCAAGGTGGGAGAAGGCCTGGGGGAAGTTCCCCGCCATGCGGCCCTGCGCGGCGTCGTACTCCTCCGAGAGCAGGCCCAGCTCGTTGCAATAGCCGACCAACTGGCCCATGAGCGCGGCCGCCTCCTCCTCGCGGCCGCTGTGGGCGTACTGCTCCACGAGCCAGAAGGAGCAGGCGAGGAAGGGATGCTCTCCTGCCGCCAGGCCGTCGGCCACGGACTCGGTACGGTAGCGCGCCAGTAGCCCGTCCGCGTTGAGCAGGTCCGTCTCGAGTGCCGCCACAGTGCCGAGCATCAGGGGGTCGTCGTAGTCGACGAATCCTACCTGCGGCAACTGCAGCAGGGAGGCATCCATCTCGGTGCCGCCGTAGGTCTGGGTGAAAGCGTTTCTTTCAGCGTTGAAGCCGCGCTCCATGATCTCGGCGTGCAGCCCGTCGCGCAGCGCCTGCCAGTGATCGGCGGGACCGGTAAGGCCGTGGTCGCGGACTGCGCGGACCCCGCAGTCGAAGGCGGCCCACATCATGACCCTCGAATGGGTGAAGTGCATCTTCTCCCCCCGCATCTCCCAGATCCCGTGGTCGCGGTCGTCGAGATGATTCTCGGCGAAGGTCAGCAGGGCTTTCTGCAGCGGCCAGGAGAAGTGGTCCTCCTGCTCGCCGTGGCAGCGCAGCTTCTCCAGCGCCACCATGACCTCGCCGACCACGTCGGCCTGGTACTGGGTCACAGCGCCGTTTCCGATCCGGACCGGCGTGGATCCGGCATAGCCGGGCAGGTGGTCGAGGATCTTCTCGGGCAGGTCGCGCTCGCCTGCCACCCCGTACATGATCTGAAGGTCCTCCGGGTCCCCCGCTACGGCCCGCAGCAACCAGTTACGCCACTCGAGCGCCTCCTCCTGGAGGCCGTGCGTCATCATCGCCTCGAGCGTCAGGGCTGCATCGCGCAACCAGCAGAACCGGTAGTCCCAGTTCCGCGCGCCGCCGAATTCCTCGGGTAGTGAGGTGGTGGGGGCGGCAACGATGCCGCCCGTGTCCTCGTGCGTGAGGGCACGCAGGACCAGCAGTGACCGCAGCACGGCGGGGCCGTACGTGCCGCCGTCGTCGTAGCTCGAGGCCCACGACTTCCAGTAGGTGATGGTCTCGTCGAGCGCCTCGTCGACGTCGAGGGCCCTGGGCGCCGGCCGGTGCGAGGGGTACCAGACCAGCTCGAGGTCGACCACCTGGTCCGCTTCCACGGAGAAGGTGCCTCGGTGGCGATGGTCGGCCGCGGTCAGGCGGGGGCTGCGAAGCATCAGGGCATCGGGCCCGGCGATGCCGAGCAGCACCGGGCCGTCGTCGTCACCCTCCTGGCTCACCCACGGCAGGATCGTGCCGTAACCGAAGCGGATCTCCAGCTCCTGCCCCATGGCCACCGTGCCCTGGATGCCCTGGATGCGCCGGACGATCGAGGCGCGGCGGTCGCCGGTGGGCATGAAGTCCGTCACGAGCACCTCGCCGGTGTCGGTGCGCCAGTGGGTCTGCAGAACGAACGTCGAATCGATGTAGCTGCGTTTCACCACTTCGGCGCCGGCGGACGACGGCGCCACCAGCCACCGGCCGTGGTCCTCCGTGCCGAGCATTGCCGCGAAGACCGACGGCGAGTCGAAGCGCGGGAAGCAGAGCCAGTCGATACTTCCGCTCCGGGAGATGAGGGCTCCCGTGTGCAGGTCGGACAGAAGGGCGTAGTCCTCGATGGGGGATTGCATGACTCAACTCAATCACACCCGCAAGTAGTACCGCCGGGTTTCAGTGCGCGGGCTCGCTGCGCAGTTCCATCATCAGTGCGGGGTAGTCGGTGGTGACTTCCTGCACGCCGAGCGAGGTGACCAGTTCGAACTGCTCAGGGGTATTGACGGTCCAGACCCGCACCCGAAGGCCCTCCTCCACCCACCGCCGCACACGGTCGGGGTGGTCCCGGACATAGGCGATGCCTGGCCCGGCCGTACCGACGACATGCCCGTCCAGGAGTTTTTCACCCTCCCGCATCGCCCGGCTCATAAGGTTGATCACTGCACCCTCCGCGATCGATCCGATACTGAGGGCATCCCGCACTTCGCCCGGTTCGACGTCCGCGACCAACTGGCAGAGCGCGTGGGGAGGCGCCGATTCGGCCAGCTGCCGCATCGAGTCCGGATTGAAGCTCATGAAACTGATATCGATGGCACCCAGCTTCGAGCTTTCGGGGTCCCAGCCCTCATGCATCAGGAAGGCGATCAGTTCTTCCTCGAGGCGCAGGCCGAAGGGACTCGGATGCTTGAGTTCGATCGCCAGGGCGAGAGGCCGCCCAGCGAGCCGAAGCAGGTCGAGGAGTTCCTTCAGTGTCAGCAACTGATTCGCGGGTCCACCGAATTCGGAAGGAATCCGGGCGCCCTTCCACGAGGAGAAGTCGAGCTGCCGGAGCTCGTCCAGCGTGGCATCGGCTACATCTCCCGAGCCGTTCGACGTCCGGTCCAGCGTGGAGTCATGGATGCAGACGAGCTGCTCGTCTCTCGTCAGGTGGACGTCGCACTCCATGCCGTCGGCACCCTCGGCCAACGCCTGGAGGTACGCGGCGCGAGTGTGCTCGGCGAACTCCCCGCTCGCTCCCCGGTGGGCAAAAATCACTTGACGCACGCGCTGCACCTATCCTTTGGCTCTACCCGGACGTTTCGCTACCACGCTACGCGAGACAGCCATTCCCGGTGCCCTGCGGCACGGGTTCCGGCTGCTGCCGTGGCTAGACTGACACCTGTGGATGGAGAAACAATCGGCACCGACGATCAGCGTGCCGCAGGACTGCGGCGCATGAAAACCCTCGCGACAGGCATGCTCGTGGTGATGGCGATCATCTTCCTCGGAGCGTTTGCGTTCCAGGAGCAGTACCCCTGGCTCCAGTACGTCCGGGCGGCGGCTGAGGGCGGGATGGTAGGGGCGATCGCTGACTGGTTCGCGGTGACCGCGCTCTTCAAGCACCCGATGGGCCTGAAGATCCCGCACACCGCGATCATTCCGCGGAAGAAAGACCAGATCGGCCTTTCCCTCGGCCAGTTCGTCGAGGAGAACTTCCTCTCGGAATCGGTGGTCCGTTCGAAGCTGGACACAGCCCGTATCGCAGAGAAGGCAGGAGCCTGGCTGGAACGGCCCGAGAGTGCGGACCGCGTCGCGGCGGAGGGCGCTGCACTGATCCGCGGCATGTTCACGGTACTCAACGACGACGCCGTGCAGGGCGTCATCGAATCCATGGTGCGCAAGCATGTGGTGGAGCCTCCGTGGGGGCCTCCTGTAGGCCGCATGGCGGAGCGGATCTTCGATGAGGGCCATCACCACCGCCTGGTCGATCTCCTCGTGGACCGTACCGCTGACTGGGTGGATGCGAACTACGCCGTGGTCACGCGCGTCGTGGCCCAGCGCTCGCCCACCTGGGTGCCCCGGCTCGTGGACGGCGTGGTGGGCGACCGAGTGTATGCGGAGGTTTCGAAGTTCATCCGCGCGGTCCAGGACGATCCACGCCACGAGGTTCGGATCGCTCTCGACAAGTACCTGAAGGACCTCGCCGGCGACCTGCAGCACAGTCCGAACACCATTGCCAAGGCCGAGGAGATCAAGGCCCAGCTTCTTGACGATCCCCGGGTGAGAGACCTCACGGCACGAACCTGGTCGACCGTCAAGACGGCGCTGCTCGAGGCCGTCAATGACCCGGACAGCGAGCTCACCACGAATTTCAAGGCTGCGGTCCGGGACTTCGGTTCCCGGCTGTCGAGGGATCCCGAGCTCGCCGGCAAAGTGAACCGCTGGATCTCCGACGGCGCGGCCTACGCCGTCCGCACCTACCGCAGCGAGATCGCGGGAGTCATTTCCGAGACCGTGGAACGGTGGGATGCGAAGGAGACCTCGCGCAAGATTGAACTGCAGATCGGTAAGGACCTGCAGTTCATCCGCATCAACGGCACGGTGGTCGGTGCGCTTGCCGGGCTCACGATCTTCTCCGTGGCCCACGCGGTTTTCGGCTAGTTCCGCTCCCGGCCTTCCGGTCGATCGAGGGTATTCGCGAGTTCGCCGGGGATGGTCTGCGGAAGCGGACCGAACGCCAGCCGCGTGGCCTTGATGACCGCCTTGCCCATCACGTGGTTCCCTGTCCCGCCGACAACCGCACCGACGCCGAACGGAAGCGCCCTGCCCAGCATCATGCCTCCCTGCCTTGCGAGCATCCGTCGCAGGAACTGCCGCCGGATGGTGGCAGCGAGCCCTCCGACCACCGAGGCGGGAGCCGCCTTTCCCATCAGGTTGCCCCAGTGCTGGGTTGCCCCGGAACCGGCCGATGCTCCCAGCGTTGAGGTGATGAGGGCCGTGCCTTCCTCTCCCATCAGGATCGCCATGACCATGGCGCGCGAGCGCTCCGGGTTATCGGTGCGGATTCCGTGGAGTTCCGCGATCGACTCCGCGTACAGCGCGGTCGTCTCGAGGAAGCCGACGGTGGCGGCGGCGGACAGTCCCAGCGAAGCGATCGTCCCCACGGCCGGCACTGCGGCGGTTGCGCCGACAGCGGCCCCGGTGAGCGTGGTTGCCCGAAGGTAGTCCCGCTCCAGCAGGATCGCCAGTTCGGCCGGTGACGCCTTGGGGTTGCTGCGGCGGACCCGGCGCAGGTTGGCCAGCACGAGTGGCCGCTGAACGTCGAGGGCACGCTCGATGGCCCGGGCGATGGAGGGCTTGGGGTTGCCGTCCTTGTCGAACAAAGCATTGTTGGCGGCCTTGGCCGCGGGATGGGGCCGATTCCGGCTGAACGGGTTCTTGGGCATTGTTTCCTTTCCTTGCCGGCAGGACCGGCAGACGGGACGCGCTTCAAGTCTAGGTTCGCCAACCGGGCGGTCCCTTCCCGAGGGAACATGCGGCTACCGGCGGCGCCTCTCCTACAGGAAAGGCGCCGCCGGAGATCCGGCGGCGCCTTTCCTGTTCCCACGCTGTTCCCCCAAGGACCAGGTGGATTTTACTGCAACAGTGTCGCTTAGACGCGTGAACCACGCTTGGTGACGGCACCGTAGATGACGAGGACGATGAGTGCGCCGAGGACGGCGAACAGGATCGACGGAAGGGAGAACGTCGAGGATGTATTGACGTTGAAGACCGCATTGGCGATGAATCCGCCCAGCAGTGCGCCGACGACGCCGAGGATCATGGTGATCAGCCAGCCGCCTCCCTGCTTGCCGGGCAGGATCAGCTTGGCGATGGCACCGGCGATAAGGCCGAGAATGAGGAATGCGAGGAAGTGCAACATGTGGTGCTCCTTGAGTGATATGTGCCGAACCACGAGGATCGACGGTTGCGGATAAGACCGATGCACCGAGGTGCAACTTTTTTCTACCCTACTTCATCAGCATGCTTAGGGTTCAATCCTAGCACTCACCCATTGCCGGCGATCAAGGCCCTGACCGGCCCGGGAGTCGGGCGCGGCGGAGTCCTCGAAAATCTCCGGTCACCAGCAATGGCGCGGTTATCGGGAACCGGGAACAAGCGGCGGTTACCCCGGGGGTGCTCGGCGCCCATCCGATCCCTGCACCCGACGGACCTTCGGTTATCACCGTCCGTGAACCTATTGCGATCCGAATGGATCGGAATTCCGCCGAGATTGTATCGAGATTGCGGGGAGGTAAAAACAATGTAAACGAATCCGGAATTTCGCTTATTGCACTGCGTGCAATCCCATTCTCTTCTTCGGCTTCCGCGACGCAGGCCGGCCCCCGGACCACCCCTGGGAAGCCTGCTGTTTGCAGCGGTCGGAGCAGCCTCACTGGTCCGGTTTTCTGTGTTTGTGCTTGTTTTTGTCCTAAAAGCCTTGACTACCACAGATAACCGGGGCTACTCTCACATAACCAAAGATTCACGCTGCCAGCACAGGAGCTCCGGATGTTCGCCGAGGAACGTTACCGACAGATCAGCAACCTCGTCTCTGCCGATGGCAGGGTCACTGTTGCAGGATTGTCCTCACGCTTCGCCATTACGAAGGAAACGGTGCGGCGCGATCTGGCCCTGCTAGAGCGCGACGGTGTGCTCCGACGAGTTCACGGAGGCGCGATCGCCGAGAACTCCGCGACGACGAACGAACCGAGCCTGACCAGCCGTGAAGCCACGCACACGTCGCAGAAGCTGCGCATCGCCCAGACCGCCCTTGACATGGTCCCGGCAACGGGCGCCATCGTGCTTGATGCCGGCACCACCACCGGAGCCCTTGCCGGGCTTCTTCCCGCGGACCGGCCGGGTCTGACCGTCATCACCCACGCCGTTCCAGTAGCGAACTCCGCAATCAACTCGGGCCTGCAGGTGGAACTGGTGGGCGGGCGCGTGCGGGCTCCCACCAGCGCTGCCGTCGGAAGCGGCACCGTGGCCCGCTTCGGCAGGTTGCGCGCCGATGTCGCGTTCGTGGGGGCCAACGGCATCTCGGCCGGATTCGGCCTCAGCACGCCCGACGCCGACGAAGCGGCAGTGAAGGCGGCAATCGTCCGTTCCGCCCGCAGGGTGGTCCTGCTGGCCGACAGTTCAAAGTTCAACGAAGAGACCCTCGTCAGTTTCGCTTCCCTGGAGGACATCGATGCACTCATCACCGATTCGGCGCCGACCGGCGCCCTCGCCGCAGCTTTCGCCGACGCCGACGTCGAGGTGGTGATCGCGTGATTCTCACGCTTACCGCCAATCCGAGCATCGACCGTACGGTGGAACTCACCCTGCCCCTTGCCCGGGGCGCCGTGCAGCGCGCATTCGGGGCCGCGCAGGAAGCCGGAGGAAAGGGCGTCAATGTCAGCCGGGCGCTCACCGCGTCAGCTGTGCCGTCCCTGGCCCTGCTGCCGGGCGACGACCGCGACCCCGTTCTCGCCGGGCTGCGGGGAGCAGGAGTGCCCTACCGCAACCTGGGCATCGGCGCGCCGCTTCGGACCAATACGGCCCTCACCGAACCCGACGGCACCACCACGAAGATCAACGAACCCGGGCCACGGCTGACCGCGGACCAGGTCGAGGCCCTCCTAGCACTGGTCGTGAAGGAATCCGAAGGCGCGCAGTGGCTTGTCCTTGCAGGGTCCCTGCCGCCGGGCGTTCCGACCGACTTCTACACCACGGTCATTGCTGCAGTGCGGGAGCGGTACGGCGCTGCGGCACCGTTGATGGCCGTTGATTCCTCGGGGGTCCCCCTCGCGGAGGCTGCAGGTGGACCGAACCCACCGGATCTTCTCAAGCCGAACGCTGAGGAACTTGCTGAACTGACGGGGATCGGCGATGGGAGCGGACTCGAGGAGGACTTCGAGCTGGCTGCCCGCGCCTGCGGCGTCCTCATCAGCGCGGGAACCGGCGCTGTCCTCGCTACCCTCGGGTCGCGGGGGGCCCTGCTCATCACTCCGCGGGGAGCCTGGCACGCCCAGCACCCTCCCGTCGTCGCGCGCTCGACGGTGGGTGCCGGCGATTCAGCGCTTGCGGGGTACCTGCTGGCACAGGTTGCGGGTGAGCTGCCCGAGAACTGCCTGCGCCAGGCAGTGGCTCACGGCTCAGCGGCAGCATCCCTGCCGGGCTCCGCAGTGCCTTCCCTGATCCAGACCACGCCGGCTGCAGTCACAGTCACGAAACTTCTGACCACCTTTCCGGTGATCCATCCCAGCGCAGTCGCGCCCCACGCAACACCCCTTGCACAGGAGGAAGTCTAATGTCCGATCTCATCACACCGGAGCTTGTCACTCTGGATTCGAACCTGGGAACCGAGAGGTCCTCGGTGATCCGCTACCTGGCTGAACAGGTTGCCGGGCAGGGCCGCTCCAGCGAAGTGGACGGCCTCTATGCCGACGCACTGGCCAGGGAGGAGAAAACGGCTACGGGAGTTCCGGGCGGCATTGCCATCCCCCACTGCCGGTCCAAGGCAGTGCTGGTCCCGACGCTCGCCATGGCGCGCCTGTCCCCGGCCGTCGACTACGGCGCCAAGGACGGCCCCGCCGACCTGGTGTTCTTCATCGCGGCACCCGATGGCGCCGACCAGGAACACCTGAAGCTGCTCTCGAAGCTCGCGCGGTCGCTCATCCGGAAGGACTTCACCGCCTCCCTCCGGGCCGCCGAGACGAAGGAGGACATCGTGCGGCTCGTCGAGGGAGCGCTGGGCATAGGGGTGGAGGCTGCCCCGCAGGCCGCAGCAACCGCCTCGAACAGCGGTCCGGCGGGTGCGACCGTCGCCGGCGCGTCCGCCGTCGGGCACGCTACGCCTACCGCGCAGGATGCACCGGACACCACGGGGGAGGCCAAGGGTGAGGTCCGCCGCCTCGTTGCGGTGACCGCATGCCCCACCGGTATCGCCCACACCTACATGGCCGCGGATTCCCTCGTGGCCGCAGCAAAAGAGCGCGGCATCGACCTCCAGGTGGAAACGCAGGGCTCCTCGGGTGCAACTCCGCTGGACCCCTCGGTCATCGCCGCGGCCGATGCTGTGATCTTCGCCGTCGACGTCGACGTCCGCGACAAGGCACGCTTCGCGGGCCTTCCCGTCATCACGTCGCCCGTCAAGCGCGGGATCGACGAGCCCGGCGTCATGGTCGAGGAAGCGGTGGCGGCGGCGAGGAATCCGAACGCCCGACGCGTGGCAGGGACGGCGGGCGGTGAACAGGCCGACGACGACGAGGGCAAGGACAGTATCGGCAGCACACTCAAGCGCGCCCTGCTGACCGGTGTCAGCTATATGATTCCTTTCGTTGCCGGCGGTGGACTCCTGATCGCCCTCGGTTTCCTGCTCGGCGGCTACCTCATCACGGAGACGGCGGACGCCGTCGTCCTGGAGAACAGCCTGCTGAACCTGCCCGAAGGTGGTCTCGGCCAGTACCTCGGCGCGGTGGCCTTCAAGATCGGCCAATTGTCCCTCGGGTTCCTGGTGCCGGCGCTCGCCGGCTACATCGCCTATGCCCTCGCCGACCGTCCCGGCATCGCCCCGGGCTTCGTCGCCGGTGCTGTGGCGGGCTTCATGGGTGCGGGCTTCCTCGGCGGGATCGTCGGTGGCCTGCTCGCAGGCTATGTGGCACTGATGATCGGCCGGCTCTCGGTCCCCCGTTGGCTGCGCAGCCTCATGCCCGTGGTGATCATCCCCCTCGTGGCATCCATCGTGGCCTCGGGCCTCATGTTCCTCGTGCTCGGCGGACCCATCGCCGCCCTGACCGTCGGACTGAACAACTGGCTGTCCGGCCTCACCGGAACGGCCGCCCTCGGTCTCGGCGTCATCCTCGGCCTGATGATGGCCATCGACCTCGGCGGTCCCGTGAACAAGGTGGCCTACTCCTTCGCAGTGGCGGGCCTCGGTGCAGGCGCCATCGACAATCAGGCTCCCTGGCAGATCATGGCCGCTGTGATGGCAGCGGGAATGGTCCCACCGCTGGCGATGGCCCTCGCGACGACGATCGACCGCAACAGGTTCACCGTCGCCGAAAGGGAGAACGGAAAAGCAGCCTGGCTGCTGGGAGCGGCGTTCATCTCGGAGGGGGCAATCCCCTTCGCGGCCGCGGATCCCCTGCGCGTGATTCCATCGTCGATGATCGGCGCAGCGGTAACCGGCGCAATGGTCATGGGAACAGGGGTCACCTCCCAGGCACCCCACGGCGGGATCTTCGTCTTCTTCGCGATCGGGAACGTGGTTATGTTTATAGTGTCCATTCTCGTCGGCACGATCATCTCGGCCCTCGTCGTCGTCGCACTCAAGCGCCATGCGGCACGCCGGAAGAACGCGGTTCCCGCTGAAGCGGTAGCGGCCTGAGCGCCACCAGTAGTAGCTCCATCAACCACGAAGGAACACACCATGGCAGAACGCAAAGCAGCAGTTGCAAGCCGCGTAGGCCTGCATGCCCGCCCCGCTTCAATCTTCGCCGAGGCTGCGGGGGAGCTTCCCCTGGAAGTCACCATCGCGATGGAGGGCGAGCCCGCCGAGGAGGCAATGGACGCGTCGAGCATTCTGTCGCTCATGAGCCTCGGTGCGTCGCACGGCGACGTCGTCGTACTCCGCGCTGAGGGTGACGGCGCCGAGGACGCGCTCGAGACACTGGCGAGGATCATCGAGACAGATCACGACGCCGAGTAGCCGGCAGCTCGTCCCCACTAAAAAAGCAGGTGCGTCCACCCGTTCTAATGGACGCACCTGCTGGTTCAATAACGATCCGCTGACCCCCCACGGTCATCGGCAGTTACATATTCATAATTTTTGCACACGATGATGAAAACGTGAATAGCCCTTGGACACAGTTCGGTCACTATTGACCCGATCGGCACGTCGAAGTATCCGCAGCTTCTTCCGGCGGTCCTACGGTGCCAGCAGGTTCGAGCGCCCACCGCTCCTGGCCGCACGCCATTTGCTGAACCAGATCAGGCAAAGACCGAGCACCACGCAGAGGATGGCACTGAAGGGCAGGACGATGACCCCCGCCCCCAGATCGACGTTGAAAAGCTGCAGCACAGCGAACACCGTAACTATCCCGAAGCCCAGCGCAAGAAATCCACCGGCCAGGCGATGAAGGAATCGGGTATGCCTGTTGACCGCTGAGGCAAGGGCCGGGCCGACGAGGCATGCGGCCACGTATCCCGGATAGAGCCGTCCCGCCTCGCTGTAGCGCTCCACGGCGTCCTGGTCCGCGAAGGCCGTCAGTCCCGTATTACTGTAGGGAAGGTCGCTCTGGACGAAGAAGTACACGGTAAAGGCGACCGTCACTGCCAGGACTGCCATGCCCAGCGGACCGACGATGAATTTCCGTGCCCGCGGTGCCTTGAAGGCGGCCACCATCCGTACGCCCAGGAGGACGAAAACCGCGTAGAGGCACAGGCGGATCACCAGGTTGGCCAGATTGACGCCGCCCAACAGCTGATCCACCGCCAGGTAGATGGGCTCGAGGGAAAGTCCTACCGCCACCGACAGCAGCACCAGGGCGGCGAACACCACCCTGCCGCGTCCGCGAACCACATCCGGTACCCGGATTGCCGCTCCCAGGAGGCACGCCGCCAGCGCCACCCATTGAATCGCCACTGCGCTCATCCCAGGTTCTCCCAAATCGCTTGGTCCTGGCCGTCGTCGAGCTCGGCCTTCCGCAACTGCTTTCCAAGAATCTCCAGACGGTCCCGCCCGAGCTGCACCAGCTCGATATCGGTCAAGGCCCACAGTGCGCGCTCCCGTCCGTTCTCGGGCCAGCCACCCTCCGCGGGAGTCAGGAGCCCCGTCACCACGAGGCCGCTCGTCAGCGATACCCCTGCAATACGGGCGGCCTCGACGGCGAGCTCGGGGCTGAACCTGCCGGCGGTGAGCTGCGCCGAGACGTTCTGGCGCGCGACGCCGGTTCGGGCAGCCAGGCTCTGCCGCAGATCCCCGGGATCGACTGCTTCTACCCAGGCCCGCACCGAGTGCCGGTGGGGGAAAGGTGCCAGCTCCAGCTCTACGGTTTCACCGGTGCGCTCCCTGTCCTCACTGCGCGCGACCAGTAACCGCAGTATGTCGATGGAGGACACCTGGCTCACCAACTCGGCGTCCGTGGGCGGGCGGAGGCCGGACTCCAGATCCTGGTACCCCTCGAACCCGGCCAGTGCCTCCACAGGGTCTTTCGAGTATCCCCGCGCGATGGCGATGATCGTGCCCACCGACACTTTTCCCCGGACCAGTTGCTGCGCGAGGGTGGACCGCTTGATTCCGGCCGTCCGGCAGACCTCGGAAACGGTGTCATTCGGGGCGATCCGGGAGCGCCACAGTTGGAATGCCTTGGCTGTGACCGCCATCATTCCCTTCCGATTGGACTTATCGTGCTCCCATGGAAGTATACTGAAGTCACTGGCTCCCCATTCTGCGATTCCCCCATACGCAGAACGCGGAGCCAGTTTCAATTTAAGCACCGGACCGGACGGTCCAGCCGTCTCACTGGTTCCTGAGCAGCACGTCCACGGAGACGAGCCTGTGGTCGCTCGTCGGAAATGGGAAGATGCCGGTGAGCTCGGAGCCCGGGGTGCCGACCTTCGGCCAGTAGATCCCTGATCCCAGCACCTTCAGCGTCTTCGATGGCAGCACGTAGTCGGCGCGGAGGTTGCCCACGCCCTGGTCCTCGAAATCCGCTGTGTCATGGCGTGGATCGCCCCGGTGCCCGGCGTTGGCTGCGCCCTGGAGAGCCGAGGCCTCAGCCGCTCCGTCGGCGGCCGGCCGGGGATCCTGGACCAGCTCGTTCTTTAGCAACTGGTCGATCGAACCACGCAGCGAGTCCCCGTCCCGGGGGTCACTGTTCAGGTCACCCAGAATGACGAACCGCTCGCTGCGCGCAAGGCCGCCGTATCCGCCGTCGTCGTCATAGATGTAGCGGGCCGTTTCTCCGCCCCGGATGTAGTCGGCCCACAGGCGGATCTCGTCGGAGTTCCGCTTGCCGTTGCGGTCCTCGCTGCCGTCGAAGGCCGGCGGCGTCGGATGGCTCACCAGAACGTGCACGGTGCTTCTTCCCACAGTGACCGGGACGTCCCAGTGCGACTTGCTGGAGAGCCGGACCTCGGCCAACTCGTCGGCCGAGAACCACCCGGAATCCTGTACCACCGGATCAGCCGGCAGCCGGGCGTCCGGCATATCGCTCCACCGGAAGTTCTGGAAGGTCCGCACTTCCTCTTCGTCGATCGGGTACTTCGAATAGACCACCATGCCGTACTGGCCCTCGAAGGTTCCGTATCCGTAAGCGTCCTCCGGGCCTCCGACCGAGCCATCGTTGTTTAGGTCGAAACCGCTCGTCACACCGGTGTTGGAGGGTGCGGTATAGAAATAGGGATAATCCGCGGGGGCCTGTCCCTGCTGGCCCACGCCCAGGTAATGGGTGCGGAACAGCTCGGCCGCCTCATGCCCGGCGTCGTAGTCGAATTCATTGAGGAGGAGGACGTCGGGCTGGTTGGCCTGGATGACCTGCGCCACGGCTTTCGCCTGCGCATTGGAAGGTCCGGCGAGATCACGGATGAGGTCCCCTGGATTCGCGCGGTTCAGACTGGCGTTGTAGGTGGCGAACCGGATCCCCTTCTGGTCCGCGCCCTGATCCTCGGGGGCGATCACCAGGGAGGACAATCCTCGGGCAGCACCGGCCTGGGCAGGTGAGAGCGTGCCGACGGCCAGGACTGCGGCTGCAACAGCCGCGACGGTCCATCTCCCCATCGCTCCCAACCCGACCCCCAAAGTAGTTTCCTGCAGAAACTTAAACCCTACCGACAATCGGGTCGGTGGAACGGCTGGGGAAATAACGATTCGAACTCAAGCATTGTTCGGATCGAAGGAGGAATCCGGCCCGGGAGTCAACGGAAAAAATCCCCGCGCACCCCTGTAGGGCCGTGCAAAGCTGGACCGGGCCCCGCATTGGGGAGGAAAAGGAGACACCGACATGCCGTTGTGGGTGCCCTCCTCGACGGGATTCCCGAATCAGTGGTTCTCGGGCTCGGTCTCGTCACCGCCGGTGCTGTCAACCCGGCGGTCCTGGTCGCGGTATTCATCTCCAACGTGCCGGAGGGACTGTCGAGCACAGCCGGCATGAAGAAGTCCGGGCGGTCCGCACGCTACGTCTTCGGCCTGTGGGGAAGCATCTCCCTGCTCTGCGGGGCGGCGTCACTGGTCGGCTTCACACTGCTGGATGGCGCGTCCGGAGGCACCATCGCCTTCATCACCGCGCTGGCCGCCGGCGCAATCCTGGCCATGGTGGCGGACACCATGATTCCCGAGGCATTCGAGCGCCAGCATATGCTGACCGGCCTGATTGCCTCGCTGGGTTTCCTCACCGCGTTCGTGGTGCACCAGGCGGCCGGCTAGCCCCTTCGGGAGTGCTTTCTCCTTCTTCCGCGTTAAAAGGCAAACCCCCACCGGCCTTGCGGCCGGCGGGGGTTTCCACTTCCGGAAGGAAGTGGGCCCTGAGGGGCTCGAACCCTCGACCCACGGATTAAAAGTCCGATGCTCTACCATCTGAGCTAAAGGCCCAACTCGAACCCGCTGGTGCTCACCAGCCGGAACGACCACCTAACTTTATCGCAAACACCGAAGGCCCGATGCACGTCCGCTGGAAGCCGTTCTCGTTCCGCACTGCGCCAGGGCGGAACCTGCAGGCCGGCAGTGCACAGGAGTATTCTCATTGCATGGATGGCGAATATACGAACAAGAGCCCACGGCCCCACAAGCCCAAGCAGTTTGCGCCCGTGGATTTCGAGGTCTTCGCGGGCGGGGTGGACCCCTCACGTGTTTCCGAGGCGGCGCACATGTCGGCGCACGCACTGGTGCATCACGGCAGGGGAAGTGATGACCCTGAGATAACCCGCCGCCTCGTGGAGCTCGCCGATCAGCAGGGCCTCGAAGCCATCGCCGAGATGTGGGCGGAGAGCCCGGCGCGCTCGTTGCCGGGCGCGCTGTGGCGCCTGTACGCGCTGCGCGCCGCGACCCAGCGTGATCCTGACCGGATCGCCGCCTACTTCGCCTCCGGGAAAGAGGTGGCGCAGGTGTCCAAGGTCGTGGCCGGCGTGGCGGAACCCCCTGGCGCCTCCGAGATGACCGACATGGCGGACACCATCCTTTCCGGTGCGTTCGAAGGCGATTTCGACGTCGCGCTCGAGCGCTTCGCCGCCTTCTGCCGGGTGGTCGCCCTCGGTCAGACGAACCATGCTGAAGCCGCGGAGGCGGGCAACGGCGCCCATGCCTCCCGCCTGACGAAGAACTCCCACCAGCTCATCAAGACTGCCGAGGACCTTGAGCACGCTGCGGCGTCCTGGCGCCGCGGGGAACTCGACTGATCCGCCGGCGCCCTGCTGATCTTGACACGGGCGCCGCAGAGGAGAACACTAAAAGTGGCGTCGGACCGTGGAACCCCCGGGCTTCAACACTCAGCCGCTTCGAGCGGCCTTCCGCCGAGAGGCGCTCCCGGTTCGACGCCATTACTCTGCCTCCAGGGACAGCCTCGGGCGCAACTTGCCAGGAAGATTTCGTGAAGCTACGCCTATTTCCGCAGGAGAACGCAGGGCTTGAACTTCTGTCCCGGATGGCACGGCAACTGGTTCTCGGCGTAGGGACGATGTCGGCGATCCTCGGGGCGACAACGGAGGAGTACGACCGCCTGGCTGAGGAACTGCACCAGCACGAGGCCGTGTCGACCGACCTGCACTTCGCGCTCCTGACCTCCATGCGGACATCCTTCATCAATCCGCTACCGCGGGAAGACCTCTACTCCCTCTCCCGGCTCCTCAACGAAGCCATCGAGAAGCTGGACGGTGCCGCCGAACTCATCGCCCTCTACCGGTTGAGCAAACTGAGCCAGCGCGCCGTCGACCAGTTGGAAGTGATCAACCGCCAGGCCGAGCTGACGGCTGCGGCGATGCAGCGGCTCAATTCGATGGATGAACTCGAGGAATACTGGATCGAGATCCTCCGCCTGGCCAGGCGTGCTGAGAGGACACACCGCAGCTGGTGCGCTGAACTCCTGCGGGACCACAAACCGCTGGTCTACGCCCGCCACCGGGATGTTGCGAACCAGCTTGTTGACGTGACGAAGGATATTCGCAGGGTGGCCACCCAGGTGGGCAGCATCCTGGTCAAGGAATCCTAGGTGGAAACCCTCCTCCTCGGAGCAGTAGTGTGCCTCGCGGGTGGTTTCGCCTTCCTCAACGGCTTCCACGACGTCTCGAACTCGGTAGCCACCGCCGTCCGTACCCGCGCCCTGACGCCGACCGTCGCGGTCCTCCTGGTGGCAGTTTTCAACCTCACGGGTGCGCTGCTCAGCACGTCCCTCGCGCTGTTCTTCACTGAAGCGGCAATCGGCCTGCCGTCCGGCCAGGCCGGACTGGGCATCCTCATCGCCGGGCTGCTGGCCGCTGGGTGCTGGGGGTTGTTCACGTGGCGCCGAGGCAAACCGTCGTCGTCCACCCACGCCCTGCTCGGCGGGCTGGCCGGCGCGGGAGCCGCATCGCAACTCACGGACGGCCAGGCCATGGCCGGGGCGGGCCAGGCGTTGCTCCTGCAGATCGCGCTGCCGCTCCTGCTCTCCCCCGTGGTGGCCTACGTGTTGGCCTACGCGATGGTCTTTCCGGCGACCTGGCTGCTCCGGCACAGTGCGCCCGGCAAGGTGAACCGGGGCAATCGGATGGCGCAGTCGGTCTTCGCCGGCGCTTTCGCCCTGGGCCATGGCCTCCAGGACGGCCAGCGGACCATGGCGGTCATTCTCCTGGCCCTCGTGGGGACCGGATACTCGAACGGGTCGCAGATGCCCTTGTGGGTCCAGGTCTTCGCCGCCGTCCTCCTGGCCACCGGGTCCCTGTTCGGGGGGTGGCGCATCACCCACACGCTCGCGCACCGGCTGGTGCACATCGATCCGCTGCGGGGGATGACGGCGCAGGGTGTCAGCTCGGCGATGCTCTTCGTCGGGGCGATCTCGCTCCAGATGCCGCTCTCCAGCACGCACACGATGACCTCGGCGATCATCGGCGCCGGTGCCAACCAGCGATTCTCCACGGTGCACCGGCCGGAACTGGCCCGGATTCTTGCCGTATGGCTGGGCACCGCCCCGGTGACGGCACTCCTCGGAGGAATCTTCTTCCTGGCACTCAGCCCGCTGCTGTAGCGTCCTAGCCGAACCGTCCGGACACGTAGTCCTCGGTGGCCTTCTCTGCGGGCTTGCTGAAGATGGCTGCGGTTTCACCGTACTCGATCAGCTTGCCCGGCTTACCCGTGCCCGCGATGTTGAAGAACGCCGTCTTGTCCGAGACGCGCGCTGCCTGCTGCATATTGTGGGTCACGATCACCACGGTGTACTCGTTCTTCAGCTCGTTGATGAGGTCCTCGATGGCGAGGGTGGAGATGGGGTCGAGCGCCGAGCACGGTTCGTCCATGAGGATCACCTGAGGTGAAACCGCGATGGCCCGCGCGATGCAGAGGCGCTGCTGCTGGCCACCCGAAAGCCCCGATCCCGGACGTCCGAGGCGGTCCTTGACCTCGTTCCAGAGGTTCGCTCCCTGCAGCGACTTCTCCACCAGGGCGTCGGCGTCGGACTTGCTGATGCGCTTGTTGTTCAGTTTCACCCCGGCCAGCACGTTGTCACGGATGGACATGGTGGGAAAGGGGTTGGGACGCTGGAACACCATGCCGATCTGGCTGCGGACCGTGACGGGATCCACCGCTGCGTCATAGAGGTTGTCGCCGTCGAGCAATACCTCGCCCTCTACGCGCGCCCCGGGGATGACCTCGTGCATCCGGTTGAGCGTGCGCAGGAACGTGGACTTGCCGCAGCCCGACGGGCCGATGAAAGCGGTGACGGAACGTGCTTCGATGTTGATGTTGACGTCCTCCACGGCAAGGAACTTGCTGTAGTAGACGTTGAGGTCCTTGACGTCGATTCGCTTGGACATGTAATCCTTATCGGTTGTTGCCGCGGGTTGTCAGCGGCTGGTCTTGGGTGCGAACATGCGGGCGACGAAACGGGCCACCAGGTTCAGGAGCATCACCATGATGATCAACAGGAGGGCCGCCGCCCATGCGCGCTGCGTGCTTGCGTCGATGTTCGTCGGCGAGGTCGGCGTGAGGATCTGGTAGTAGATGAACGTTGGAAGGGTGCTCATCCATCCGCTGAAGACGTTCCAGTTGATGGCGCTGGCAAACCCCGCCGTTACCAGAATAGGTGCAGTCTCGCCGATCACCCGTGCGATAGCCAGGGTTACGCCGGAGGCGATACCCGAGATCGCCGTGGGAATGACGACCTTCATGATGGTTCGCCACTTCCGCACGCCGAGTGCGTAGGACGCCTCGCGCAGTTCGTTGGGAACGATCTTCAGCATTTCCTCGGTGGAACGGACCACGACGGGAATCATCAGGACCGAGAGCGCGACGGCGGCAACGAAACCCGTGCGCGTGCCCGGGCCGAACAGGAGTCCGAAGAGCGCCGCGGCGAACAGTCCGGCGACGATCGATGGAATGCCGGTCATGACGTCCACGAAGAAGGTGATGGCCCGCGTCAGCGGTCCGCCCGTACCGTACTCGATGAGGTAGATGGCTGCCAGCAGCCCGACCGGCACCGAGATCAGTGTGGCCCACAGGGTGATCTGCAGGGTACCGATCACTGCGTGATAGGCGCCGCCGAGCACTGGCGTCCCGTTTTCGGCTGCGCTGTTGTCGACCGCCCCCGTCACCCCGTTCATGGAGGTGAACAGGAAGTCGTAGGAGATACCGGGCACCCCCCGCTCGAGGACGGTCCAGATCACCGAAAGGAGCGGGAGCAGCGCCAGGAGGAAACACCCGTAGACGAGGTAGGTGGCCAGTGAGTCGGTTGCCTTGCGCCCGCCCTCCACCGTTGCCGTGACGATGGTCGCGCCGACGACGAAGAAGACTGCAGCGAACACCGCCCAGGAGACGATGCTGAAGCCCACGAGGGCCGAAACGGCTGCGGCGAGGACGACGGCCGCGCCGAGGACCACCCACACCGCGTAGCGCGGCAGCCTCCCCTTGGTCAGCTGGGACTGGCGACGGCTCAAAGTTGCGTTGGTCATGTCAGTTCGCCCCCGAGAATTCCTTGTGGCGGCTGATGATCCAGCGCGCGATGATGTTGACGGCCAGGGTGATGACGAACAGGACCAGTCCTGCCGCGATCAGCTCGCTCAGCCGCAGACCGAAGGCCTCCGGGAAGTTGAGCGCGATCTCGGCCGCGATGGTCTGGTTGCCGGACTGGATCAGGCTCGCCTGAAGTGCGCCTCCGGACAGCACCAGGGCGACGGCCATGGTTTCACCCAGAGCCCTGCCGAGGCCCAGCATCGCCGCGCTCACAATGCCCGGTCGGGCGAACGGGAGGACCGCCATGCGGATCATCTCCCACCGCGTAGCCCCCATGGCGAGTGCTGCCTCTTCATGCAGGTTCGGTGTCTGGAGGAAGATCTCGCGGCTCAGCGACGTGATGATCGGCAGCACCATGACGGAGAGCACAATGCCCGCAGTGAGCATGGTGCGGCCGGTCTGACTGGCGGGGCCTTCGAAGATCGGGATCCAGCCCAGGTACTGGGCGAGCCAGGCGTAGGCGAGGGCGAGTTGTGGCGCCAGGACGGCGTAACCCCATGCGCCGTACACCACCGAGGGAATCGCTGCCAGCAGGTCGATGACGTATCCGAAGACCTGCGCGAGGCGCCGGGGCGCGTAGTGGGAGATGAAGAGTGCGACGCCGATTCCGAGCGGCGTCGCAATCAGCAGGGCGATGGTCGCGGCAATCACGGTGCCGACGACGATCGGCAGGATGTACGAGCCGAATCCTGCGCCGCCGGTGATCTCCGCGGGGTCCGCGCTGAACGTCGGAAGTGCCTGCACGAGCAGGAAGACGGCAACGCTGAAGAGGACCGCCAGTATCAGGCCGCCCGCGGCGAGTGTGGCTCCGGAGAAGATCTTGTCTCCTGAATCGCCAGCTCGCCCCGTGCTGGTCAGACTGTTGGTTGACACTGAGAACCCTTCAGAACGGATGGTGGCGCTGCTTCGGTAAGTTTTCACGGTCTTCGGCGGCATTACAAGCTGAGCTGCCCCGCCCGGTACGTTTCCCCGGGCGGGGCAGCTCAGGAGGAGCTAGGAAGCGACGGCGATCGAATCGATCGCCTGCTGGGCCTGCTCGCGCAGCGCCTCGGAGATGGGGGCGTTGCCCGCGGAGCTGGCGGCATCTTCCTGGCCCTGCTCGCTGATGGCATAGGAACCGAAGGCCTTCGCGAGGTCCACCGTCTCCTGATCCTCATAGGTGGTGCAGTAGATGTGGTAGGAAACCAGCACGACGGGGTAGGCGCCAGATTCCGTGGTGTCGCGCTCGAGATCGAGGGACATGTCAGCGTCCGGCCGGCCCTCGACCGGAGTAGCAACCTCGACGGCCCGTGAAGCAGCTTCCGGGCTGAGTTCGACGTACTCCTCGCCGACCTTCACGAGCGCCTGCCCGAGGTCGCCGACGGCGGAAGCGTCCGTGTAGGTGATGGCACCCTCGGTGGCCGTGGTGGTCGAGACCACGCCGTTGGTGCCCTGGGCGTTCTCGGCCACGACCTCTGCGGGCCAGTCGCCCGACGCCTCGTCCGTCCAGACGTCCGGGGCCGCTGCGGCGAGGTATTCGGTGAAGTTTTCCGTGGTGCCCGACTCGTCCGCACGGTGGACCACGGTGATCGGGGTGTCGGGCAGTTCCACGCCCTCGTTCTGGGCGGCGATGGCGTCATCGTTCCAGTTCGAGATCTCGCCGCGGAAGATCGAGGCGATTGTGGGGGCGTCGAGGTTCAACGAATCGATGCCGGGAAGATTGAAGGCGACGGCGATCGGTGAGACGTAGGCGGGGATGTTGATCGCACCGTCCGGCCCGCAGACTTCCTTCGAGGCCTCATACTCTTCGTCGTCGAGGTAGGCGTCCGACCCTGCGAACTGAACGCCCTGCGCGAGGAAAGCGTCACGACCCGCTCCGGACCCGTCGGGGGAATACTGAATATTCGCGCCGCTGTGCATCGCCTGGAATCCTGCCTGCCAGGCGGTCATCGCGGCGTTCTGGGCGGAAGATCCGGCGCCGGTCAGCGTTCCCGTGACTTCAGCCGCTGCGGAGGTTGCTCCACCGGCGGGCTCAGCCTGATTTGTCGCATTGTCAGAACCACAGGCTGTCAGTGCCAGCGCAGCTACCGAAATTACTGCCGCTGCGCGGCCAAAACGAAGAGCCTTCACGAAATGTTGCCCCTTCCAGGGTTTTTGTCTAGTCGTGCGTTCGATGCACCCGAATCGGGAGGTACGCGTTTTTGTACATCCTCGAAGTTATGCGCCGCAGGTAACGAGACTGCCGAAGGAAAGTGAACAAAAGGTGAACGGTCCTTGGCCATTACGTTCACCCAGTGTGCGGGGTGGCAGTTGGGGAAGGCTCCTAGACTGGGGGCATGCCGCCGCGCAAGGGACTGACGATCTTCCGCTCCTTCCTGCGTTCCAGGACACGGGTGGGGCTCAAGCGCAGTTCCTCTTCGGTGGTGACGGCCCTGCAGATGACCGTGTGTGCGGTGGGAGCCTACGCCTTCGCCGAGCAGGTGCTCGGACACGACGGACCCCTGTTCGCCGCCACTTCCTCAATGATCGCGCTGGGCTTCTCGCGCGACCCGCGGCTGCGGCGCGTGCTGGAGGTGGGGTTGGGCTGCACGCTCGGGATCGCTCTGGGGGACCTGCTGCTGACCCTGTTCGGAACGGGACTCTGGCAGGCCGCCGTCGTGCTTTTCGTGTCGATCCTGCTGGCGCGGTTCCTCGACAGCGGCACCATCTTCACCACCCAGCTCGGCCTGCAGTCGTTGCTCGTGGTGCTGCTGCCTGCGCCCGACGGCGGTCCCTTCACGAGGAGTGCGGACGCGATCGTCGGCGGATTGTTCGCGCTGGTGATCACGATCCTCCTGCCCCGTGATCCCCGCCGTGAGCCCAAGACCAACGTGCGCGGGCTCCTCAACGAGTTGGCGGGAGTCCTGCGGGACAACGCTTCGGCGCTGACCTCGAGTGACGCCACCGCCGCGTGGCACGCGCTGGTGCGTGCCCGGAACACCCAGCCCGAACTCGACCGGTTGACGAGCAGCATGCGCGCAGCGAAGGAAATTGCACGGATTTCCCCTGCGTTCTGGCGCCACCGCAGCGAACTCGGATCCCTTGGCGGTTCCATCGATTCGATAGACCTCGCGATCCGCAACAGCAGGGTGTTCTCGCGCCGCCTCACGTCCGTCATCAACCACGCCGCACTGACCGACGAGGCGATTGCCTCGCTCACCCAGATCCTCGAGGACACCGCCGATGCGGTGGACAGGCTCGCACGTGCCCTATCGACGGCGGACGGCGCCGAGCGCCGGGCCAACCTTCGCTCGGCGCGCAATGACCTCGCCGCCGTCGCCACCGACCTCCATCCTCGGACCCTGCACGTCCAGCGGCTCGAAGGGGAGGCACTCATCCTCCTTTTCCGGCCCCTGATCGTCGACCTCCTCGAAGCGACGGGGCTTTCGCACGAGGAAGCGGCGGTCTATCTGCCGCGGCTCTAGGGACCTGGCGCGCAGCGTGCACCGCGCGCTCTGCACCCCTCCGAGGCGGCGCGCTCTGCACCCCTCCCCGGCGGAAGCAGGCACCGGCACCGGGAACGGTACAGTGCAGTAACAGTGCCGTCCCCATTGCGACCGGCACGAAATTCGACTCGTGCCGGCGTCGGGCGCTTTCCTGGCCGAGGCCCTGCGGGGCCATCCAAGGCGAAGGCACCGCCGTGGTCGGCGGCAGGTCTCTACAGGGAAGTGGTGAATTCGTGCGAAGCGGACAGCCGAGGGGTGCGTTCGACCCGGCGTCGTTGAGTAATCTTCCGGTTCAAACCCGGGTGGTACTGAGCCAGCTGCCCCTGACGTGCACGACGGCAATCGTGTTGCTCGAGACATTCTTTCTATCGCCCGAGGCCTTGCGGGGGCCGTTGCTGCAGCTCAGTGTAGTGCTGCACGTCCTGATTCTGATCCTTTGCCTGGTGGTGCCATGGCAGAAACTCCATCCGCGGCTTGCCCTGATCATCCCGCTCGTGGACTTCGTCCCGATCCTTCTGACACGTGAGGGTGTTGGCGGTGAGCTTACGGCACTGGGGTTCCTCTGCACTTTCCCGATGATCTGGTTCGCGGCCTCGGGTCTCCCGTTATGGAGCACCCTTTCGGTGGCTGTGCTGGCCCCGTTGGTGGTCGTGTGGGCGCCACTTTTCGCCCGCGGTGGGCTTGTGAGCGGCGTCGACCTGGCCCGGCCGGCGCTCCTTCCGCTGATCATGGTGGCGGTGAGCCTCACGATCTGGGTCATCACGGGGAGCCTGCGGGGCCAGCGACACGCCCTGGAGGCCAAGGAAGCCGCCCTGCAGGCGGAGCTCAATGTCAGCGCAAGGCGCCGGGGCCTGCTCGACACGGTCATGAACGCCGTCGACGTCGGCGTGGTTGCCTTCGGCGTCGCGGGGGAAGGCACGCTGGTCAATGACAAACTCCGTGCCTTGAGGCAGCAGATCGCGCAGGAGTCCTCCATCGAGTTGTTCTCCGCTGACACCTTCACCGACAGCGATGTGCCGATGTTCGACGCCGAAGGAAGAACCCGGCTGGAGGACTACGAGAAGCCTCTGCACAGGGCCGGCCAGGGACAGGAATTCTCGGGATACCTGATTCGTTTCGGGGAGGAACCCCACCAGAGGATGCTCTCGACGTCCGCCCGGGTACTGCGGAATGGTGAGGGGCACGCGGACGGTGCCGTGGTGAGTTTCACCGACATCACCGAACTGGTGGCCGCACTGAAGGCCAGGGATGACTTCGTGTCGAACATGTCCCACGAGCTCCGGACCCCGCTCACCTCGATCAAGGGCTATGCCGAGATGATGGCTGCCGACCCGCAGGCACCCGAGCACATGACCGACGCGCTGGGCATCGTCCAGCGGAACGCGGACCGACTGCTGCACATGATCAACGACCTCCTCGACTCCTCCTCGTCATCCGCGACGGAGGTGCGGCCGGCCCCGACCGACTTCACCCGTCTGGTCACGAGGAGTATCGCTTCGTGTGGTCCCAAAGCCGGTGCTGCCGGGGTGCGTCTACTCAATTCCATCGAGGGGCCGCTGTCGGTGTTCTGTGATCCGGTGAGGATGGAGCAGGTCCTCGATAATCTGCTGTCCAATGCGATCAAGTATTCCCCCGACGGCGGGACGGTCACCGTGCGGGCGGAGCGGACCGGCGACGGCGTGGTGTGCACGGTGGAGGATACCGGCATGGGGATGAGTGAATCCGACCAGGCTGCGGTGTTCACCAAGTACTTCCGCAGCCCCAGCGTGCGGATGTCCACCATCCCGGGCACAGGGCTCGGCCTGGCCATCACGAAGAAGATCATCGAGCAGCACGGAGGGTCCATCACCTGCGCGAGCAGGCTCGGTCGGGGAACCGTGATGACCTTCACGTTGCCGTTCTATACAGGAGCCGGACAACTACCTCGGAGACTGGCCGAACAGGCGGCATAACGGTGCGTCGTCCGAATCCGTCGGTCCCGAACAGCCCGGTCCGGTTGCTGAGCCGGAGAATTTCGGATGACCGACTCCCGAGGACGCGGCTTCACCAGGACGACGCGTACGGCCGACCTGTGTCCGGTTCCGCTCCTCGAAAGCGCTTGTCACGCATGGAAGGTCTGGCGTAGAATTTTGAGCTGACCGCCATGTTTCGATTATCGAACGCCGTTTCCTTTTATCGAACACAGTCTGACGGCGACGAACAGCCACACGATGAAGTGAGGAAAGCCCGTGCAGTTCCATCACCACGGTTACGTGTCCGGGGACCCGCGTGTCCAGCCGGCTGCCGGCGTCGGTATCAACCGGCCCGCGGTGCTTCCCGACGAGGTCGACGTGCTCATCGTCGGCAGCGGACCCGCCGGCATGCTGGCAGCCGCGCAACTGTCCCAGTTCCCCGGTATCACCACGCGGATCGTGGAGCGTCGGGGCGGGCGGCTGGCCATCGGCCAGGCCGACGGCATCCAGGCCCGAAGCGTGGAAACCTTTCAGGCCTTCGGCTTCGCCGAGCGGATTACCGCTGAGGCCTACCGGATCACCGAGATGGCGTTCTGGAAACCGGACCCGAAGAACCCCTCGTGCATCGTCCGCGCCGCCCGCGCCGTCGACGACGCCACGGGTATCAGCGAGTTCCCGCACCTCATCGTCAACCAGGCCCGCGTACTGGACTACTTCGCCGAGTTCATGGCGAACTCGCCGACGCGTATGTCCCCCGACTACGGTTTCGAATTCGTCGGCCTCGCCGTCACCGGCGACGGCGCCTACCCGGTCAGCGTGCGGCTTCGTTCCACGGCCGGGCCCGACGACACCAGGGAGCGCACTGTCCGAGCCAAGTACGTGGTCGGCGCGGACGGCGCACGCAGCAAGGTTCGGGACTCGATCGGCTGCACGCTCGCCGGCGACCAGGCCAACCACGCCTGGGGCGTCATGGATGTCCTGGCGAGTACGGACTTCCCCGACATCCGGCTGAAGTGTGCCATCCAGTCCGGCACGGGCGGCAGTATCCTGCTGATCCCGCGCGAAGGCGGTCATCTTTTCCGCATGTACGTCGATCTCGGAGAGGTCGATCCGGACGGCAAGGGGGCCGTGCGCGGGACGACCGTCGAGCAGATCATCGCCAAGGCCAACGCCATCCTCCACCCCTATACGCTCGACGTCCGCAACGTCGCCTGGCACAGCGTGTACGAGGTGGGCCACCGGCTCACCGACCGGTTCGACGACGTCCTCCCGGAGGAACTCGGCACCCGTACGCCGCGCGTGTTCATCACCGGCGACGCCTGCCACACGCACAGCGCCAAGGCCGGCCAGGGCATGAACGTCTCGATGCAGGACGGCTTCAATCTGGGGTGGAAACTCGGGCACGTGCTCGAGGGCCGCAGCCCGGAGAGCCTGTTGTCCACGTACTCGGCCGAGCGCCAGGTCATCGCCAAGGACCTCATTCACTTCGACAAGGAGTGGTCCACACTCATGGCGAAGAAGCCCGAGGAGTTCGAGAACCCCTCGGAACTCGAGGACTTCTACGTGCGTACCGCTGAGTTCCCCGCCGGCTTCCGCACCCAGTACGCGCCCTCCATGCTTGTCGCCACGCCGGAGCACCAGGACCTGGCCACCGGTTTCGCCATCGGCAAGCGCTTCAAGTCCGCGCCCGTGGTGCGGGTCTGCGACACCAATCCGGTGCACCTCGGACACCAGGCCAGGGCGGACGGCCGCTGGCGCATCTACGTCTTCGCCGACGCGGCGCTGCCCGGCAGACCCCAGCCCGGACCGGCGGTGCAGGGAGCGGAACAGCAAGGTGACCCGTCACCCGGAGCGGCCTTCGCCGATTGGATCGCGACCTCGCCGGACTCGCCCCTGGTCGCGACGCCGTCGGGTGCTGACCGGAACGCATGGTTCGACGTCAAGGTGATCTACCAACAGGACCACGCGAATATCGACATCGGAGCCGTACCGGCGGCATTCAAGCCGCAGGTGGGTCCGTTCCACCTCACCTACCTCGAGAACGTCTACGCCGTCGACCCGGCAGCAGACATCTTCGACCTGCGCGGCATCGACCGCGGCGGCGTCGTCGTGGTCGTAAGGCCGGACCAGTACGTGGCCGACGTCCTGCCACTGACGGCGACGGCGGAGCTCGCCGCGTTTTTCGCACCCCTCCTGTCGGTCCGACGGCCCGGGGAAGTCCCGCTCGACGCGCTACCTCATGCACCCACCGCAGACCCGGATCTCGTGAGCAACCGGACGTAAGGAGAAGCTTTGCAGCAGGTCAATGATGACACCCTGGCGGCAGCCCGGAAGGTGATCGCCGTCCACATCAACTACCCGAGCCGTGCCGCCCAGCGGGGACGCACCCCGGCCCAGCCCTCCTACTTCCTGAAACCTTCCTCCTCACTGTCGCAGAGCGGGTCCATCGTGGAACGGCCCGCCGGCTGCGAATTGCTCGGCTACGAAGGCGAAATCGCCCTGATCATCGGCGAGCGCACCCGCCGCGTCAGTATCGAGGACGCCTGGAACCGCGTGGAATGGGTCACCGCGAGCAATGACCTCGGAGTCTACGATCTCCGGTATGCGGACAAGGGCTCCAACCTCCGTTCCAAGGGCGGTGACGGCTTCACCCCGGTAGGTCCGGCGCTCATCCCTGCACCTGCCGTCGACCCCGCCGGTCTGCGCATACGCACCTGGCACAACGGCGAGGTGGTCCAGGACGACACCACTGAGGACCTGCTCTTCCCCTTCGCGCGCCTGGTGGCCGACCTTTCGCAGCTGCTCACCCTCGACAAGGGGGACATCATCCTCACCGGCACGCCGGCCGGGGCGTCGGTCGCCCGACCCGGCGACGTCGTCGAGGTGGAAGTCAGCGGGGCCGAATTCACCACCGGGCGGCTGATCACCCGGGTGGCGGAAGGCTCGACGCCGCTCGCGGACTTCGGCGCCCGACCCAAGCCCGACGACGCGCAGCGGGAGGAGGCGTACGGGTCCCGCGAGGCCGCCGGCCTGCCGGCAATGCCTTCCGCGCAGCCTTCCCCGCAGCCTCCCGCACTGAGCGCGGAGCTGAAGGCGAAGCTCGAAAGCGTGTGTACGGCAACGCTCTCCTCCCAGCTGCGCAAACGGGGCCTCGACAACGTCAGCATCGACGGCCTCACCGCCACCCGGCCGGAGCGGCGCGTGGTCGGCCTGGCCCGAACCCTGCGCTTCGTCCCCAACCGCGAAGATCTCTTCAAGACCCACGGCGGAGGCTTCAACGCGCAGAAGCGGGCCATCGATTCGGTTCGGAAAGGCGAGATCCTGGTGATGGAAGCCCGCGGCGAGAAGGGCACCGGAACCATCGGCGACATCCTCGCCCTGCGCGCCCAGGTCCGTGGTGCGGCCGCCATCATCACCGACGGCGGCGTCCGGGACTTCTCCGCCGTGGCGGCCATGGAGCTGCCCACCTACTACGCCAACCCGCACCCCGCCGTTCTGGGGCGCCGACACATCCCCTGGGATACCGACATCACCATCGCGTGCGGCGGCGCGACCGTGCAGCCCGGGGACGTCATCGTGGCCGACGCCGACGGCATCCTGGTGATCCCGCCCGCGCTGGCCGAGGACGTGGCGGACGAGTCCATTGCCCAGGAACGTGAGGAAACCTTCATCACGGAGATGGTGGAACAGGGCAACAGCGTGGACGGCCTGTACCCGTTGAACACCGAGTGGCGGGGAAAGTACCAGGAATGGGAAGCGCGCAGGTCCGATGCGTGAAGCAGCCGGGGTGGACGAGCCCGAAGCTCCGGCCGGCCCCGCGGCGCGACCCTCGCCCCCTCCCCGGCCCGGGCCGCAGCAATCGACCGTTCGATCCCACAGCACGAAGGAAAGCCGATGACGTTACCTGCAGAGAAGACCGGAACCCAGTACCTGCCCGAAAACCTGCCCACGCACCTCCAGCACTACATCAACGGTGAATTCGTGAACTCGGTGGGTGGCGCGACATTCGACGTCCTCGACCCGGTGTCCAACGCCACCTACGCCACGGCCGCCGCCGGCCGGAAGGAAGACATCGACCTGGCGGTGGCCGCGGCCCGCGACGCGTTCGTGAACGGCCCGTGGCCGAGGATGAAGCCCCGCGAGCGTTCCCGGATCCTGAATCGGATCGCCGACGCCGTCGAAGCGCAGGAAGAGCGCCTCGCAGAACTGGAGAGCTTCGACACCGGCCTGCCCATCACCCAGGCGAAAGGCCAGGCCCGACGCGCGGCGGAGAACTTCCGGTTCTTCGCGGACCTGATCGTGGCCCAGTTCGACGACGCCATGAAGGTCCCCGGTTCCCAGATCAACTACGTCAACCGTAAGCCGATCGGCGTCGCAGGGCTCATCACCCCGTGGAACACCCCGTTCATGCTCGAGTCCTGGAAGCTCGCCCCGGCTCTGGCGACGGGCAATACCGTGGTCCTGAAACCGGCCGAGTTCACTCCCCTGTCCGCGTCGCTGTGGGCGAGGATCTTCTCGGACGCCGGATTGCCGGACGGCGTGTTCAACCTGGTCAACGGCCTGGGCGAGGAGGCCGGGGACGCCCTGGTCAAGCACCCCGACGTGCCGCTGATCTCCTTCACCGGAGAGACGACCACGGGCCGGACCATCTTCCGGAACGCCGCTGAGAACCTCAAGGGCCTGTCCATGGAGCTCGGCGGCAAGTCCCCGTGCGTCGTGTTCGCCGATGCCGACCTGGATGCGGCCATTGATTCCGCGCTGTTCGGGGTGTTCTCGCTCAACGGCGAACGCTGCACCGCCGGCTCCCGCATCCTCGTGGAACGCACCGTCTACGACGAGTTCTGCGAGAAGTACGCCGCCCGTGCCAGGAACATCGTCGTCGGTGATCCCCACGACCCTCGGACCGAGGTCGGCGCGCTGGTGCATCCCGAGCACTTCGCCAAGGTGGCCTCGTACGTGGAGCTCGGCAAGTCCGAGGGCCGCCTGCTCGCCGGCGGGGGCCGGCCGGAGCACCTGCCCGAAGGCAACTACATCGCCCCCACGGTGTTCGCCGACGTCGCCCCGGATGCGCGGATCTTCCAGGAGGAGATCTTCGGTCCCGTCGTCACCATCACCCCCTTCGAGAACGACGACGAAGCCCTCGCTCTGGCCAACAACACCCGCTATGGGCTGGCCGCCTACGTCTGGACGCAGAACCTGACCCGCGCGCACACGTTCTCCTCGAACGTCGAAGCCGGCATGGTGTGGCTCAACAGCCACAACGTCCGCGACCTCCGCACCCCGTTCGGCGGCGTGAAGGCCTCGGGCCTGGGCCACGAGGGCGGCTACCGGTCCATCGATTTCTACACCGACCAGCAGGCCGTGCACATCAGCCTCGGCTCCGTCCACACGCCCAAGTTCGGCAGCGTTCAGGACTCCGCAGCCAACGAAGGCTGAGCTTCGGTCCTCCTGCGCATTTTCCTCCCCTGCTCGAAGAAGAGAGAATTCATGAGCAACGTCATCCCCAAACCTTCCGTTCCCGCGCCGGACATCGTTCGCTGCGCCTACATGGAGATCGTGGTCACCGACCTCGCCGCCTCCCGCGCGTTCTACGTGGACCTCCTGGGTCTGCACGTCACGGAAGAGGATGAGAACGCCATCTACCTGCGCTCCTTCGAGGAGTTCATCCACCACAACCTGGTGCTCCGTAAGGGACCGGTCGCAGCCGTGGCAGCCTTCGCCTACCGAGTGAAGTCCCCCGCCGAGGTCGATGCCGCCGAGGCCTACTATCGGAAACTGGGCTGCCGCACCGAGCGCCGTAGGGATGGCTTCACCAAGGGCATCGGCGATTCGGTCCGTGTCGAGGATCCGCTGGGCTTCCCGTACGAGTTCTTCTACGACGTCGAGCACGTGGAGCGTCTCACGCAGCGCTATGACCTCTACTCCGCCGGGGAACTGGTCCGCCTGGATCACTTCAACCAGGTGACCCCCGACGTCCCGCGGGGACGGGCGTACCTCGAGGACCTCGGCTTCCGCGTCTCCGAGGACATCCAGGATTCCGACGGCGTTTCCTACGCCGTGTGGATGCACCGCAAGCAGACGGTGCACGATACCGCCCTGACCGGCGGCAACGGTCCACGGATGCACCACGTCGCCTTCGCCACCCACGAGAAGCACAACATCATCCAGATCTGCGACAAGATGGGGGCCCTGCGGATCAGCGACCGCATCGAACGCGGCCCGGGCCGTCACGGTGTGTCCAACGCCTTCTACCTCTACATCCTGGATCCCGACGGCCACCGCATCGAGATCTACACCCAGGACTACTACACCGGGGATCCGGACAACCCCACCGTCACGTGGGACGTCCACGACAACCAGCGCCGCGACTGGTGGGGAAACGCCGTCGTGCCCTCCTGGTACACCGAGGCCTCGCTGGTCCTGGACCTGGACGGAAACCCGCAGCCAGTGATCGAACGCACCGAGAACAACGAAATGGCAGTCACGGTGGGTGCCGACGGCTTCTCCTACACCCGCAAGGACGCCGGGAGTCCCGACGGGGATCGGATCGGCTTCAAGCTCGGGGCGCAGCTGTAGCCATGATGGACGACGCAACAATCGAGGCCATCGCCGATGAACTGCTGGAAGCCGGCCGCAGCCGGGTTCCGATTCCACGCTTGACCGCACGCTATCCGGACATGTCGGTGGAGGACTCCTACGCCGTCCAGCGGCGCTGGCGGCACCGCAACGAGGACGCCGGCCGGAAACTCGTGGGGCGGAAGATCGGCCTCACGTCCAGGGCCATGCAACAGGCCACCGGCATCACCGAACCCGACTACGGCATGATCTTCGACGACATGGTGCTGGAGACCGGCTGCTCCGTGACATGGGACCAGTACAGCCATCCGCGGGTGGAGGTGGAACTGGCCTTCGTCCTCAAGAAGGACCTGGCCGGCCCCGGGTGCACCATCTTCGACGTCCTCAACGCCACGGACTACGTGGTTCCGGCCCTGGAGATCCTTGACTCGCGCATCGAAATGGCGGACAGGACGATCGTGGACACCATTGCGGATAATGCCGCCATGGGTGCCATGGTGGTCGGCGGACGCCCGGTGCGGCCCGACGCCGTCGACCTGCGCTGGGTCTCGGCCATCCTCTACAAGAACCAGACGGTGGAGGAGACCGGAGTGGCCGCCGGGGTCCTCGACCACCCGGCCGCCGGCGTGCACTGGCTCGCCAACAAGATCGCCGCCCACGGCGACGGCCTGAAGGCCGGCGACATCATCCTCGCCGGATCCTTCACCCGCCCGCTCTGGGTCTCCAGGGGCGATACCGTCCATGCCGACTACGGAAACCTGGGAGCTGTCACATGCCGCTTCGTCTAGCACCGACCTTCGCGGCCGGCCTTGCTGCTGCCGACCGTCCACTGGTCGGCATGTGGGTGTGCTCCGGCAGCCCGCTCGTTGCGGAGATCTGTGCCGGATCGGGCCTGGACTGGCTGCTCGTCGACGCCGAGCACAGCCCCAACGGACTCGAATCCATCCTCGCCCAGCTCCAGGCCGTGCACGGCTACCCGATCCAGGTGCTGGTCCGGCCGCCGGTGAACGATCCCGTGGTCATCAAGCAGTACCTCGACCTGGGTGTGCAGAACCTGCTGGTCCCCATGGTGAACTCGGTGGCCGACGCCGAAGCCGCCGTCGCTGCCACCCGGTATCCGCCCTCTGGTGTGCGCGGCGTGGGCTCAGCCCTGGCGCGGGCTGCGCGGTGGAACCGGATTCCCGACTACCTCGGCTCCGCGGCCGGAACGATCAGCGTCACGGTGCAGATCGAATCTGCGGCCGCTGTCGACGCCGTGGAGGACATCCTCGCAGTCGAGGGGGTGAACGCCATCTTCCTGGGGCCCTCGGACCTCGCCGCTTCGCTGGGGCTGCTCGGTCAGCAGGAACATCCGCAGGTGCGCGCCGCCGTCGAGCACTGCCTCGCAGCAGCCCGGCGTGCCGGGAAACCGGCAGGGGTCAACGCCTTCAACCCCGCCACCGCACACCATTACCTGGCCGCCGGGGCCGCTTTCGTCCTGGTGGGTGCCGACGTAGCCCTGCTGGCGCGCGGTTCCGAAGCACTCGCCGCCGAATACATCCCGTCCCCGGAGGATCGCGCCAACGACGGCGGCGCCCCCGGCAGCTACTGACCACTCCCCGGCGACTTGTCACCCCAGCCACCGCTGTCGTACCCTCAGTCGTCAGGTGGATTCCACCAGTGCCCTCAAAAAGGGCAATATCGGACGCACTCCGTAGACACATATGGCAACCAGACCATTTGTATCTCCAGGAGTTCCCGTGGCCCCTTTCACAGTATCCTTCCGCGTCGCCCAGATCCTCGCCGCGCACACGTCCGACATCTTCGGCGTCATGGGTAACGGCAATGCCTATTTCCTCGACGCAGCGGAAGCCGTCGGGATGAAGTTCACTGCGGTCCGTCATGAGGGCGGCGCCGTCCCGGCCGCTGACGCCTACTTCCGTGTCTCGGGGAGACTGGCGGCAGCCACCACCACCTACGGAGCCGGATTCACCAACGCCATCACCGGGCTGGCCGAAGCGGTCCAGGCGCAGATCCCCGTGGTCCTGATCACCGGTGACGCGCCGGCCGACGGGTTACGGTCCTGGGATGTGGATCAGACGGCCATCGCCGCCGCGGTCGGCGCTCCCACCTTCACCGTGACTCCCGAAAATCCTGCCGCCATCACCCGGCAGGCCGTTGCCCACGCCCTGCAGCACCGCACCGCCGTCGTCCTCGCCATCCCCTACGACGCCGCCACCGCCCCGGCGCCGGAGGAGCAGCTGTTTCCCTACCCCTCCCCCACGGCACCTGCGCTTCCCAGTGGCCGAACCCTGGCGGCCGCCGCTTCACTGTTGACCGCAGCGAAACGACCCCTTGTCCTGGCCGGGCGTGGAGTACACCTCTCAGGCGCCGGCAACGAATTGCAGGTGGTGGCGGACAAACTCGGTGCCCTGACCTGCAGCACGGTCCTGGCCCGCGGCCTCCTGCCCTCCCGGGATTCGGATCTGGGCATCGCCGGGGGCTTCGGCACGGAGGAGACCGCACAGCTCATGGCGGAGGCCGACGTCGTCCTGGTGGTCGGAGCCCGGCTGACCCAGTTCACCATGCGCTTCGGAGAGCTCATCGTGAAATCCGCCTCCGTTCTCCAGATCGATACCGCCGCAGTACCCACCCATCCGCGCGTGGACAGCTTCCTGCAGGGCGATGCGCTGGCAACAGTGAAAGCGCTGTCCCGGCTGCTTCCCGACCATCCCCCCGCCGATAACTGGCGGGCCTCCTCCGCCCGGCGCGTAGCTGCGCTCCCCCCACGGCCACTGGGCGACGGAACGGCACTCGATGGCCGGTTGGACCCGCGCAGCGTCGCGGCTGCCCTCGAGGACATCCTGCCCCGGGACCGGATCGTGGTGCAGGACGGCGGGCACTTCATCGGGTGGGCCCCCATGTATTGGGACGTAGCCGGCCCGCACGCGCTGCAGATGGTCGGTACCGCCTACCAGAGCATCGGCCTCGGCCTCGCGAGCGCCGTGGGAGCCGCAGTAGCTGCGCCTGACGCCACAACGGTGCTGGTGACCGGCGATGGTGGGCTCCTGATGGCACTGGCCGACCTCGAGTCAGTAGTGCGCACCGTCCGCAGGGGCGTGATCGTGGTGTTCAACGACGCCGCCTACGGTGCCGAGCTCCACCAGTACGGCATTCAGGGCGTGACCAAGCAGCCGATGATCATTCCCGACGTCGACTTCGCGGGGATGGCCCGTTCCCTCGGGGCCGACGGCGCGACCATCCGCACCCTCGGCGATCTCGACCAGCTTCGTACCTGGCTCAGCTCCGGAGCGGACGGCGTGTTCCTGGCGGACTGCCGCGTCAGCTCGACCGTCGTCGCTCCGTACATGGCCGAGATCGTTGCCGCGAGCGCCAAGTCGCGGGCTGCAACACGGGAGCTGACCACAGCCTGAGGCCGGTTCATCAAGCTGGGAGAGGGCGAGCCGCCCGGTGTTCAGACCCTCCAACTGCCTACCGGCGGTGGAGCGACCGGAGGAGACTCCGGAGCCGGTTGTGGCTGTTGGGTGCGGTCACGGCCGCCGGTGAGCACTGCTGTGGCCACTCCTCCCAGGAGAAGCAGCCCGCCGACGATCTCAGGAACGGTCGGCTTCTCCTGCAGAACCAGCCAGGCGGTACTCATTCCGATAACCGGAACGAGCAAGGTGAAGGGGACCACGGCAGATGACGGGTATCTCGCGAGAAGGTGGTTCCAGATGCCGTAGCCGATCAGGGACGCGAAAATGGCTGTGTACAGGGCACTGACGATAGTGGCGGGCTGGAGATCGGTGAGCGTTGCTGCGACAGCTTCCGGACCGTCGATGACGAGGGAGAGTCCAGCCAGGGGCAGTGGAACGACGGCGCCGGACCAGACCACCAGCCCCAGCCCTGATGCCGCTTTGGCTTTGCGTGCGATCACGTTGCCTGCAGCCCAGGAGAGGGCTGCTCCGAGCACGATGATCAGCGGAAGCAGTGGCGCCACGGCGCTGCGGCCCAGGGCCACGACGGCCAGACCGGCAACACCCAGGACGACGCCGAGAATCTGGCGCCGGCTGGGGCGCTCGCCGAGGAACGCGGCGGCGAGCAGAACGGTCAGTAGTACCTGTGCCTGCAGGACGAGGGAGGCCAGGCCTGCCGGCATGCCCAGCGCCAGGGCCAGATACAGCAGTCCGAACTGCCCGGCACTCATGAAGAGTCCGACGCCGAGGATCGCCGTCCAGCTGATGTCGGGCTTCCGCACGAAGAAGATCCACGGAAAGACCACCAGGGTGAACCTCATCGCGACGAACAGCAGGGGTGGAACTTCGCGGCCGTTGGCGTGGAGGCCCAGATCGATGGCCACGAAATTGAGTCCCCACAGAACGGCGACGAGGACAGCGAGAAGGGAATGGCGAAGGCTCACGGTCCTCATTCTGGCCTAGTGGAAGCCTGAAGGACCAACACTGCCGGCCGAACGCGGCCCTCGGAACATCTTCCTGATGCCCAGGTCGACCCGGTCCGGGTCCACGCGGGAATTGCAGACATCGCCGCAGGCGTTCCCCTGTCGGACTGACCTCATCCAGGTTCCAGCAGCCTGGTGAATGTCGAGTGCTCGTCTGTCACATGCTCTTCGAGGTCCGCACGGGTCCAACCACCCTCTTCCGACGAGTAGCCGGTCGAGCACCAGTGTTCGATGCGATCGACAGCCTCGGAGGCTGGGAAGTTGTAGACGATATCCCACAATCGGAGGATGCCGCCAGGACGCAGCATTGTTCGTATCCGGTTGAGCGCCAGTGCCTTCCAGAAGTCCGGAAGATGATGGAGCGCATAGCGGGAGTACACCAGATCGGCGTCGGCCGCTGGCCAGTCGAAGGTGAGGAAACCGCCCTCGACCACAGCCACGCGTGCGTTGGCGGTTGCGACCTTGCGGCGAAGCTCAGAAAGCATGACCGGAGATGGGTCCACAGCGATTATGTTGGCCCATTGCGAGCGGCGAGAAGCGAGAATTGGCCAGTCCCTGCCCCCAGGTCGATCACCGTGCTGTTCGGACCCGGAACAAATCGGCGCAACCATTCGACCTCGGCCGCTGCGCCGGCGTCTTCCTTCTCGTCGTAGCGCGCTACATGCTCCTCATCAGTGTTCTCCCGGCCAAGGGACGTGCGCTCATCGAGGAACCAGGAGGGCCCGCATGAGTGCTTTTCAGTCATGTCTCACTCTACGTATCGCGATCCACAACCCTCAAGGCATGCAGACCGCGATGGTCTTGTCAGCAACAGTGCGGAAAGCACCGAATGGGGCCGGGCGTAGGGTGGAAGCTGGACGAAAGGAACACTTCATGAAGAAAATCCTCATGGTACTGACCAGCGTTTCCGAGATCGGCGACACCGGAGAGAAGACGGGCTATAACGTCGCCGAAGCTGCACATCCCTGGAAGGTCTTCAAGGATTCCGGGCATTTCGTCGATTTCGCCTCCATCCAGGGCGGCCAGCCCCCGCGCGACGAGGTGGACTCAGAAGATCCCATCCAGGTCGCCTTCACGAAGGACGAGACCACGCGCGCCGGTCTCTACAACACTGCCCGCGTCGACGTCGTTGATCCCGACCAGTACGACGCCGTCTACCTCGTGGGTGGCCACGGCACCATGTGGGACTTCCCGGACAGCGAAGGCCTGCAGAATCTGGTGGCCAGCGTCTACAACGCCGGCGGCCTGGTGGGAGCGGTCTGCCACGGACCCGCCGGTCTGGTGAATGTGGAACTGGCCAACGGGCTTCCCCTCGTCCATGGCCGGAAGGTGGCCGCCTTCACCAACGACGAGGAGGTTGCCGCAGGAAAGGACAAGGTCATCCCGTTCTTCCTGGCAGACCGACTCGAGGAACAGGGCGCCACCCACGTTTCCGCTGACGTCTTCGAGGAGAAGGTCGTGGTTGACGACCGGCTGGTGACCGGCCAGAACCCGGCCTCGGCCGCCGGTGTGGCCAAGGAGATGGAAAAGCTCTTCGCAGCGGTCATCCACCAGGAAAAAGCCGAGGAACAACACGAGACAGAGACTCTGCGCGCCGAGAAGGACGCCGAGAAAAACGCCAAGAAGGCTGCCGCAGAAGCGGAGCACTAAGGCTGCAGGTTCCCGGAACCAGCGGCCGCCCCAACGATGGGGCGGCCGCTGGTGGGTGTAGGTGGGCTCAACGGATACGAGCGAGATCTCGTCGGATGTAGCGCAGGTGTGGCGGGAAGCCGGTCACCTGCCGTTGTCGCTCGGCCCGCACCGCGAGGATTCCCTCGTACGCTGGCGGGTTCTCGCGGAAGATCAACATGTCGAAGCCCACCTCGTCTCGTTCTCTACGGGGGCGTCCACCAGGTCCGGGGGCGTGCGCGTCACCGTCTCCTCCCACGCGGACTGCACAGCGACCCAACCCTCGCGTAGGCCTTCGGGCGTCTGCGCCTTCTGCAGCTCCCGGCCCGGAAACTGCAGGTTGAGCTCGGCGTCCACGAGCGGCACCACGGGGACCCCGTTGACGAGAAGACTGCCGAAGAACAGGTCGTGACTGTCGATGTCGAGGCCGCCCACGTCGACGCCGCGCATCGACACGCCGCTGACATCGGAGAAACGCAGGGTGGCGCCCTTGAAACTCGCCTGAACGAAGGTTCCGCCTTCGAACTCCTTTGTGCCGAAATAGGTCGTCACCGCTCCATTATCACCGCCGTCGGGGACAGTCCGATGCTGTGGTAGCGGTCTACCGTGGCGAGGCCGGCTCCGATGATTTCTCCGATGTTCACCGGCATGGGCCCCTGAACCTTCAAATCACGGGCGCGTTCGTCGCACCGCCAGAGCAGCGAGGCCTCTTGACAGTATTTATTGTCAAGAGCACGATGGTGGCATGCAGGACGTCGAAGTTATCGAAAGCGCGGAGGCAGCCGCCGCCGTGCTGGATCCGGTCCGAGCCAGACTGCTCGGTGAGCTGTCAGTTCCGGCCTCCGCCGCCGGGCTCGCCGCCCGAGTCGGCATCGCACGACAGAAGGTCAACTACCACCTCAAGGCCCTCGAGACGCACGGACTGGTGGAGCTGTTCGAGGAGCGCCGGCACGGGGGCATCACCGAGCGGGTGCTACGGGCAACGGCTGCATCGTATGTCGTGTCTCCTGCGGCTGTGAGCGCGTCCGCGGCTGATCCAGATGCCAACGACGACCACCTGTCGGCGGGCTACCTCGTCGCACTGGCCGGCAGGCTGGTGCGCGAGGTCGGCGCCCTGGCGCGCCGGACCGGTGCGTCCGGCAAGCACCTGCCGACGCTGACCATCGACACACAGATCGGTTTTCGGTCGGCCGCCGACCGGGCTGCCTTCGCCGACGACCTGACCGCCGCGGTGCTCGACCTGGCCGCTCGCTACCACCATGACGACGGGCGCCCGCACCGGCTCGTCGTCGCCGCACACCCCCTTCCTGAGGAGAACCGATGAGCACGACCCCGAACGTCCCATACCGCCTGGAATTCAGCGTCGAAGTCCCGGGAACCCCGGCGCAGGTCTGGCAGGCCATCGCCACCGCCAAGGGCATGAGCGCCTGGTTCCTTCCGACCGAGATGGAGGAGCGCGAGGGCGGCTCCCTGCATTTCACCATGGGCCCCGAGATGGGCTCGGACGGCCAGGTCACCGGCTGGGATCCGCCGCGCCGCCTCGCCTACGAGGAGGATTGGGCCGCCCTCATGGGCAAGGACCGCGACGCACTCAGCCCGCTGACGTCGGAATTCCTCGTCGAGGCGCAGTCCGGCGGCACCTGCATCGTGCGCGTCACCAGCAGCGGCTTTGGAACCGGTGCCGCCTGGGAGTCAGAGTTCTGGGATGACATGGGACCCAACTGGATACCGTTCTTCGACAATCTGCGCCTCTACCTGTCGCACTTCCCCGGCCAGGAGGCCACACAGCTCGAAGCCACCGCTTCCCACCCCGGCGACGCGCACGCACTCTGGTCGACCCTGCACGACGCACTCGGGCTGGGCGACGAGGGCGCGACGGTCGAGGTGCGCGGTGCTACCGGCAGGATCGAGCGTGTCGGCGAACGGCAGACGCTGATTCGGCTCACCGCGCCCGTGCCCGGGATGCTCAGCGTCTTTGCTTACAGCGAGGACGACAGCACGGCGACGGCAGGTGTAAGGGCGTACCTGTTCTCCGCCGACGCGGCGGACTACGTGCGGCGCGAAGAACCGGCGTGGCAGACCTGGCTGCAGGGGCTCACCGTCCCGGCCTGACCTTCTGCGCGCAGCCGCCTGTTCAAAGCGTCTCGTCGTTGACGCGGATGAGGATCTTGCCGGTTGTGCCGTTCTCGACGGCATCGTGTGCGGCAGCAGCGTGCTGGAGGGGGAACCAGGTGAGAGGAAGCCCAGCGGACTCACCGACGGGCAAGGCGTCGACACGCAGCGCGGCCGTGATGTCCTCCGCGGCGGCGTGGAGAGCTTCCGGCCCTACCGTGTAGAGAAGCAGGCCCTGCCAACGGACATTCTTCGCAAAGCTCGCGACGATCGGGGCTGTGAATTCGTAACCGTTGTTATTCGCGTAGTAGGCGATGCTGCCGTGATTGGCGATCACCTCCACATCAAGCGCTGCATTCTGACTCGGGGACACCTCCACGATGTGGTCGACGCCACTTGGGGCGATTTTGCGGATGCGATCGGCGAGAGCTTCGTCGGGGTAGCGCAGGACGTGGTGAGCCCCGGCGGCGCGGGCGAGCTCGGCCTTCGGGTCGCTGCTGACCGTCGCGATGATAGTTGCACCCGCCCAGACCGCGAGCTGGATCGCAGCATGACCGACCGCTCCGGCGCCGCCCTGGACGAGGACCATCCGTCCCTCGAGCACGCCCGGGGCGAGCCGGGACGGCCCGTGCTCGTGCACGGTCAGGGCGCGGTGCGCCGTCATCGCCGGCACACCCAGACTGGCGGCCACGTCGAAACCGATACCCTCCGGAAGCCGAACCACCCGGTCAGCGGGAAGGACAGCGAACTCCTGGGCGGTCCCTGTCGGGCGACCGTGGGCCGCGAGGTACAGCCAAACCCGGTCGCCCACCTCCAGATCGGTAACACCCTCGCCGACGGCGTCGACAACTCCGGCACCGTCCTGGTTCGGCACGATCTCAGGGAAGGTGATGTCGCCGTCACCGCGGGCCTTCCAGTCGGTGGGGTTCACGCCGGAGACGGCGATACGAACCCGCACTTCACCCTGACCAGGAGCACGAACCTCGCGGTCGACGAAGGAGAGAACCGATGAGGCACCAGTGAGGGAGTAAACGATTGCTTTCATGAACAATCAAAGAAGGAATAAGCGCCTTCTATTCCCACGCTACGTGAACCAGGACCCTGAGTTGTGTCACCAGGACGAGACACCACCAACTCCAGCCATCACTGCTCCTCCCATGTCTTACTACCCTGCTTCTCAGCAGGGGGATCCCTGGCTGTGAGATCAGTTGCGAGACAGTGTCGCGGTGATTGACAGTAGGATGGGACGCTCGTGATGACTTGACCGCGTTACCCGATCCGAACAGGAAATCCGTCGTGCCGACACTGCGTGCTACCCGATCCAGCATGGCCCGTGCCCTGTCCATGACTGCGATACTGCTGGTCCTTACCGGTTGTTCATTCGTCGATCCACAACCCGATACCCAGCAACCCGCTGCAGAATCACCCACGAGCTCGGCACCCTCCGGCGGACCAGCCACCGACGCGGCCGTTGGCACCGTCGACGACGCATGTGCTCGAATCATCGACATGGTGCGCACAGCACCTGAACAGCTGGGCACAGACCCACTGGGACTGCTCCTCGAGATCGATGAGATCGCCAGAACGGCCCCGCCGGAGCTGGCCGGCCAAATCACTGAGCTCCGTGATGCCGTCGAGAGCTTTCGGCAGGGTGATGAATCACTGATCAGTGTGGTGCGCAAAGCCCGGCAGCTGCAGGAGCGCTGCTCGGCCTGACGTGCAAGCAGCCCGTTCCGGGGCAATTAATGGTACCCGGCGTGGCCGCTCAGCACGTGTCCTAACCGGCCGGGCGTTGCTGATGGAGCGAATCCGAGATGGTTGGCGGATGGGCGGAGCGCGGCCCATCAGTCGGCGAGGGGCGGGGTCGATGTAGCGGAACTCGTCACTGATGAGCAAAAGTGGAGCATAGATACTGGTACTGAGTATCGCTACAGAAACAGGCATCTATGAGCGGATCGGCTGGGTCGACGACTCATGTAGCAAATACGTTCGTTTTTGAGGCGGCGCCCGGCCGCCAGATTGCTCATCTGCCGCAGGTTTCCGCCAAGTTCACGCCACCGCTGGGTTGGGCCGTTTGTCTTCAAGTACTTGAAGTTTGTATCGTTGATGGAGTGAGCGCACCGACCATCCGGAGAACATACACAATCAAGGAAGCGGCGGCATTGACGGGACTGCCGGCCAGCACGTTGCGCTATTACGAGTCGATCGGTGTGATCACTCCGATGGGACTGCTGAAGGTTTGGTTGACTCGTGGGGTTGATAGTTTTTAGGCGGCTAGCGCCATGTTGTTGATTGTCTCAAATTCGATCGGGGTCAGTTTTCCGAGGGCTT
>NZ_JADOUV010000005.1:0-259333 GCF_015751715.1 Arthrobacter sp. CAN_A6 | reverse complement strand
CATCGACCGTGAGATCGACCTCGATGCTGCAACCAAGGCCTCCCTCGAAGCCGGCACCGCCGTCGTCGTCGTCCACGGCCTGGACCCCGCCACGGTCACCGCCACCGAAGAGGCCTTCAACGCACCCAGCGACCTGGAGCCCTCACTTCCCCTCGGCGCCACCTCACCGGCACTGTGTGGAACCCTCGTCGCCTCCCAGATGGGCGACATGCCCGCAGGTGGTGCCGACACAGGTGTCGCCCAGGAAACCGGATCCAACACCGCCATGCTCGCCCTCGGTGGCGGACTGGTCCTGGCAGCAGCAGCCGGTGGAACCTTCATGGTCCGCCGCAGCAACACCAAGGCATAACAGCACCTAACAGCACGACGGACTGATCGGACCTGATTCCTCCAACGATCAGTCCACCTGAAGCGACCGCCGCAGAAGCCTCCAAGCTTTTGCGGCGGTCGCTTCTTAACGCTTATCGGCCGCGAGACAAACACGATCGTCTGGGGTCAATCCACGACGGCGTCGGCGGCTTTCTTGGCGCCTGCTTGCGGGCCTCGGACCGGGCGTGCTTCCGCGGTTTCGGGATCTGACTCCGACTAGTTGGTTCAGGCCTTGTACAGCGGGGCCACTTATCCTGAATGGATGAGTGAGGCAACGGTCGCAGAGAAAAAGACAGTGGGATTGATGGCCGATCCTCATCTGCCGATGGCACTGGCGCAAAAACTGCAGGCGACGACAGCGCAGATGTTGAGCTCGTCACTGGATTCGACGATCGAGTGGATCGTTGAGATCGAGCAACAGTCACTGCCCCTGGACGCCAACGGGGACGTGGAGTTGAACCTTCACTCCCAGGAAGTCCGTGACCGGCTGGGCTGGGACTACCTCATCTACCTCACGGACCTGCCCAAATACGCCAATTCCGAACCGATGATCTCCAGCGTGAACACCGACTATGGCTCAGCAATGATTGCCCTTCCCGCCTTGGGCGTGGTGCGAACGAACCGGGTCCGCCGGGCTTTGCTGCAGACCATCGGCGCCCTGCACGGAGCCACGAATGCACCATCCCTGGGCCGTGGCAGAGTGTCCGCTGCTATCCTCCCTTTCTCGCCGGAGCGGAGCACCCCCGCCCCTGAGACGAATCAGAACTCGTACGAGACACTGAAAGGGATCCGGGGCAGGGCCCAGCTCCTGGCCGGCATGGTGCGCGGCAACCGCCCCTGGCGGATCCTGCCCGGACTCTCCGGCGCCATGGCCGCAGCGACAGCCACCGGGGCGTTCGGTGTTTTCTACACCAGCATCTGGTCCATGGCCGATTATCTCAGCGCCCCCCGCCTGACCTCCATCAGCCTGCTCTCCATCACGATCATGACTATCTGGCTGATAGCACATAACGACTTATGGGAACGCCCCCGCGGCGGCCGGCGCACAGAACGCAAAGTGAGCTACAACCTCGCCACCGTCATCACGATCCTGATCGCGGTCGCCGCCATGTACCTGGGGCTGTTCGCCGTGATCTTCGGAGGCGCCCTCGTGGTCATCAACAGCGAATACCTCGCGGCCCAGCTGGGGCACCCCGCCGGCATCGACGAATATTTCAACCTCGCCTGGCTCTCCGCGTCTCTGGGCACTATCGCGGGAGCACTCGGCTCAAGCCTGGATGATGAAGAGTCCGTCAGAAAAGCCACCTTCAGCTCTCGCGAATACGACCGCCGACAACTCTCCAAAACCCGCCCCCAGTAAAAATCCTGGTAAAAACATTGCTTCTTCTCGGAACGGCTCTGCTGGTGCAGCCGCTCAGCCCGGCGCGGGTGCCGGCTCGGCGGATGGCTCGCAGACCATGCAGCGCGAGGTGAGCTTCGAAGTCCAACACCTCAAGCGCAGCGCAATTCCCTTCGAAGCCGATGGGGAAACCTACATCGTCCGGGGCAGCATCACCGGACCACAGCAAACACTGGAGGATCCGCAAGCCGTGACCCTTCTCCTCTACGGGCTTAGCAACGGGGAGTTCTTCAGCAACCACACCGCGCGGCCTCCTCCGACACCACCGTCTCCCGCGCCGCCATGGACGACATGAAAACCACGATCGCGGCCTGCGAAGCCGGCGGAGCGCCCTCCGAAGGCGACACCGGCTCCCAGGGTACGTCTACTTCGGGGCGGACACCCCGGAGATGTTCATCATGGCCCACATTTTAGGGCCAAGAGGTCATGTCGTGTCCCAGGAAACTCCTTACATCTCGCGTTCCCTCTGACCATTACAGGTTGGTTACAGACCTTGATGCGGGAGTTGCAGCCCGTTAGGTTCAGTATCAGAGAGGGCAGTGACGCCGCGGTGCTGCCGATGGGACACTCTCACCTGTACTGCCGGTGGTCGTTCTGTGGGGGAGAACACCGTCAGTCCATCCGCCGGTATCTCTGACAGCGCACTATTTCACCGTGGAGGTCTCCCACTGCATGTCAATCCCCCACCCGCCCAACGACCGGTCCGCACCTCGTCCGCCTTCCGAGTTAGCTGACTTGCTGTCCGGCGTCGCCGGACACGACGAGGAAGCCTTCGATGAGCTGTACCGGCAGTGTTCACGCCGGGTGTACTGGCTGGTCCACAAAGTCGTCGTGGACCCTGGAATGAGTGCGGACACCACACAGGAGGTGTTCCTGACCCTCTGGCAAGGCGGAACTGCCCGCTACGATCCGCACAAGGGCTCCGCAATGTCCTGGATCCTGACCATCGCTCACCGTAAAGCCGTCGACAAAGTCCGATCAGAACAAGCCCACCGCGTCAGAGCCCTTCGGTGGGGCATCGCCAACCAGGACGTTGACTACGACCACGTGTCCGAAACCGTCATCACCCGCAACGAGGCTGCAACCATCACTGCATGCCTGGATGATCTGTCTGCACTTCAACGCGAAGCAATCCATCTGGCCTACTACACCGGCCTGAGCTACAGCGACGTCGCCCAACACCTCGGCATCCCCGCAGCCACCGCGAAAACACGCATCCGGGACGGCATCCAGCGACTCCGTACCTGCCTGCAAGCAATCTGACCATGAGAAGTGCCCACTGCCAGAAACGTTCCTCAATACCTTGTTGAGCTTTCCGCGGTCCAGCGACTTCAAACCAGAGCTGAAAGGCGTCCCCTCTCCCCCGCCTGAAAGCGACACATTCATGGTGGGCATTCGGGGACTGTTAGAAAAACGGTGTGTGAGGGTCCGGCTTGATCCACGCAATAACAGTGCCCTCACCCGGTGAGACCCTGAAACACATCTGGAGACACGGTCCTCTTCGCCGCACGCTCGGACTCACCATCACGGTCGCGTTCTCGGTCGCCGCGTTACCGATCTACGCAGTCGCCATCGCTCCCGTAATGGGCAGCGTGTCCGCATCCGGGCTCCTGGTCGCCGCCTACGGAGTAGGCAATCTGCTGGGATCCACAGGTCTGATGCTCCGGCCGTTTCGCGGGAACGTCGACCGGCTCACGAGCTTCCTGGCGGTCCTCGTAGCAGCAGGGCTGACCCTGGTGATCCTCGCCCCCACCCTGGGTATCAAGGCCAAGAAGACCAGACCCTACCGGCCGCAAACCAACGGGAAGATCGAACGCTTCCACCGAACCTCGCCGACGGGTGGGCCTTCAGCCGCCACTACACCAGCGAATCAGCCCGCCGAGCAGCACTGCCAGCATGGCTCCACGAATACAATCACCACAGGCCCCACACCGCCATCGGAGGCAAACCACCCATCATCCGGCTAACCAACCTCCCCGGGCAGTACAGCTAACGGGTCGGCAGCACGACTGATTCACTCGCTGTGCAGTCATTGTCGAAGAGTCTTCGCGATTGCAATACATACGACCTGATTCGGGGCTCTTCGTGACTGAGCAACGTCGAACGCCCAGCAGCGGCACCGGCCGGCCACCGCAGCTCTGAAGACATAATTGCGGGAAACAGTTATTACAGGGCTGCCGACCCGGAGAGGACGATTTCGGCTCGTCCTCCCACCCAGACCTTGCCGTCGCCGCGGCTGATGTGAACCCGCCCCTGCCGCCCCATCGCCGTTCCCTGCGTAGCGATATAGCTGGTAGGAGCGCGATCGGAAAGGATGAGCCATTCCGCAGCCGCGGCATTCAGACTCCCTGTTACAGGATCCTCGCGCAACGGTTCCCCGCCGTCGGTGAAGAACGCCCGCAACTCGAACGCAGCCTCGGAACCCGGCTCGTGAGGTCCTATCACGCCGATATCCCACCGGCCCGAATGCGCAGACACATCAGGGCGCAGGTCAAGGACAGTGCGCGCGCTGTCCAAGAGGATCCCCACCCAACCGGGCCCATTGTCCAGCCACTCGGCATCCACCACCTGCTCACGGCCAACCCCGAGAATCTCAATCAGGACAGCAAGTGTATTCAGATCAACGGGGCCGGATCGTAGACGCGACGGCGCACTGAAAGCGAGCCGGTCTTCATCGATGCGCACCGGCACCAGGCCCGCATCGCATTCCTGCATCACTACACCTGGAATGGCCGGAGTGCCACCGGCGTCAAGCCAGGCCCGCGCCGTACCCAGGGTCGGATGCCCTGCGAAAGGCAACTCCGTCCTCAGGCTGAAAATGCGCACCCGATAATCCGCTCCCGGCGCCTCGGGCGGCAGCACGAACGTGCACTCGGACAGATTCGACCACACCGAGAACCTGCGCAGCATCTCATCATCGAGCCCTTCCGCCTCCAGAAGCACCGCAACGGGATTACCCATACACGACTCAACACCGAAAACATCAACCTGACGAAACGCACGATCCATACACGAAGCCTAACCATAAGCGGTACCGCGGCTGGCTGAGCTTCGCGGGTAGCGGTCGGCCATCGGCTTGCCGGACGCCCTCGTTTGCGATTCTTCATGCAGGTACGGCGTCGACACTGCGCCTGATCCTGCATCTTCGCCGGTTGGCAGATAGCCCTAAAAGTCGCGCCGCGTGAAGGTCAGGTGCTTCTTCGGTCGACAACCAGGACCAACAGCGCATAGGCGATACTCGATGGTCCTGATGATCCGGGTTCCCGGATGACCTGCGAGAATTCCGGCATGGCAACATTGGCGGCACCCGAACTGGGCCGTGTACGCACCGAGGTCGGATTCGTTCTGGCATTAGCGCTTCCGCCGTCGCTTGAGTGGGGGATGTTCGCGGCGGGGAGTGACTTCCTTGCCGCAGACGTCCTCCTCCAGCTCGCCGGCGTGGTGGCAGTGGCCCTGGTCGGCGGGTTATGGCCGGCGCTGCTGGGCGCGCTGTGGAGCAGTCTCATCCTCAACTACTATTCGACGCAGCCGTTCGGGTCCTTGGAGATCGCCGATCCGGAGAATCTACTCACTCTCCTTATCTTTGTGGCAGTTGCGGTCGCGGTCTCTTTGGTGGTCGGCCTCGCCGCCCGACGTTCCCGGGAGGCTGCTAATGCTTCCGCCGATGCCGCGACTCTTGGAGAGCTCGCCCGGGGAGTGCTCGCCGCGGAAGACACGCTGCAGGGTTTCCTCCATCATGTACGCAACCACTTCGGCATGGCGGGAGCCGCACTGTACAACCGGAACAACGAGGACGCCGTCCACCCCGGCGACGCCACCGTCCCGACGCTGGTTGCTCTGGACGGCATGCAGGAGACATTTCCCGACGACGGCGATCCGGCTACCCATCGACTGTCCGGTGACGGTGACGCCGGCACGCGCCTCCCCGACGGCCTGGAGCTGGTGCTGTACGGCCGCGCACTGACGGGGCGGGAACAGCGGCTGCTGGTCGCCTTCGGATCCCAGCTGACAGCGCTACGGCAACGCCAGCAACTCCTGGCCAGTACCGAGGAAAACCGCCGCCTTGCCGAAGGAAACGTCATGCGTACCGCAATCCTCCGAGCAGTCTCCCATGACCTGCGCACTCCTCTCGCTGCGATCAAACTGGCGGTCACCAGCCTCCGGCAGCAGGACATCGCCTTCACCCCCAGCGAAGAGGCCGAACTGCTCGGCACCATCGAAACCTCATCAGACCGGCTGGCGTCCCTGATCGATAACCTGCTCGACATGTCGCGGCTCAGTGGCGATACAGCCACCCCGCACCTCGGTCCCGTGCATTGGCCGGATGTAGTAGCAGCCGCCCTGAAGGGAATGACGTCGGAAAATATCCGGATCCTATTACCACCCAATCCTCCAACCGTGGAAGCGGACTTCGGGATGCTCGAACGGGTCATCGCCAATATTGCCGAGAACGCCCAAAAGTACGCTGGCGAGTCCGACATCGTGATTACTGCTGCTGTCTCCGGCATGGTCCGGAATTTCCCCGCGGGCGAGCTACGGGTTCGCGACTATGGGCGCGGCGTCGACGAGGCCACGATCGAGCGCATGTTTCAACCATTTCAGCGGTTGGATGACACAGGCACCACGGGGGTGGGGCTGGGGTTGGCCGTCGCCCGCGGATTCACTGAGGTAATGGGCGGGAAGCTGCTTGCCGAACCTGCACCCGGCGGTGGATTGACCTTGATCGTCCGGCTCCCCCTCTCAACAGGAGTGAGGCAGTGACTACCGTACTGATCGTCGAGGACGAACCACAGCTCCTGCGTGCTCTCCAGATCAACCTGCGCACCCATGGCTACCACCCGGTGACAGCCACTAATGGCACATCCGCGCTCACAGCAGCATCCGAGCACCGCCCGGACCTGGTGGTCCTCGACCTCGGCCTTCCGGACATGGACGGTGTGCAGGTCATCACCGCTCTTCGAACCTGGAGCCAGGTGCCCATCATCGTCCTGTCCGCACGCCACGCCCCAGAGGACAAGGTAGAAGCCCTCGACGCCGGAGCTGACGACTATGTGACCAAACCCTTCGGCCTCGAGGAGCTGCTGGCCCGCCTACGGGCCGCCGAACGACGCTCCATCCCAGCGCCAGAAACACCGGTAGTCACCACCAAGGATTTCCGTCTCGACGTAGTTGGCCGCAAAGCCGAACGCCACGGCGAGCAGGTGCGACTGACCCCGACGGAATGGAAGATCGTTGAACTGCTGGTGCGTAACCCCGGCCAACTCGTCGGACAGCAACAACTCCTACTGGAGGTATGGGGCCCCGCGTACGCCCGCGAAGCGCAGTACCTGCGGGTTTACCTGAACCAACTGCGGCGCAAGCTGGAACCGGACCCGACCCGGCCCCGCTACTTCATCACCGAAAGCGGCATGGGATACCGCTTCGAACCCTGACGCCGGCGTCGGGCAGTGATGTGATCGAGTCGAGAAATATGCCATTGGGCACAAACAGCGTGGAAAGGCGTTAAGGATCCGTTAAGAACCCCCGTCGGCCCACCAACCGCGGCGTAGGTTCGACCCTGTGAGCACCATCAAAGATCATCTCATCGAAACCCGCAGGGCCCGTCGGCTCGGCCACTGGCTGCAGGACGACGAGAACCAGCGCAAGCCAAGGCGCCGCACCACCTCCACCGTGCAGCCGTGGTGGAAAGTCATGTGCCTGACCGGCGTCGACTACTTCTCAACGCTCGGGTACCAACCGGCGATCGCCGCTGCTGCAGCGGGTGCACTGGCCCCTGTTGCCACGCTCATCCTCGTCGCCGTCACACTCTTCGGCGCGCTACCTGTCTATAAGCGCGTGGCCCGCGAAAGCCCCAACGGTGAGGGTTCCATCGCGATGCTGGAAAAGCTGCTACCTAAATGGAAAGGCAAACTCTTCGTTCTCGCACTGCTCGGGTTCGCCGCGACCAGCTTCATCATCACCATGACCCTTTCCGCCGCTGATGCCAGCGCCCACCTGATCGAGAACCCGTTCGCTCCGACCTGGCTTCATGGCCAGGAAGTGGCCGTGACACTGGTGTTCCTGCTGCTCCTCGCCATCGTCTTCCTCCGGGGCTTCCACGAGGCGATCGGCATCGCCGTCGCCCTCGTCGCCGCCTTCCTCACCCTGAACCTCGTGGTCGTGATCACCGCCGCGGCAGAAATTAGCGCGAATCCCGTGCTTGTCGAAAACTGGTGGACAACCCTCACCACGCAGCACAGCAACCCCCTGGCCATGATCGCCGTCGCCCTGCTGGTCTTCCCCCGCCTCGCCCTCGGGCTCTCGGGGTTCGAAACCGGCGTCGTCGTCATGCCGCAAATCAAAGGCGCCGTCGAGGACACGCCGGACAGGCCCCAGGGCCGGATCCTCGGCGCTCAGAAACTGCTCACTTCAGCCGCTCTGATCATGAGCGGTTTCCTGATCGCCTCGAGTTTCGTGACGACCCTCCTCGTTCCCGCAGCCGAATTCGAGGAGGGAGGCGAAGCCAGTGGCCGAGCTCTCGCCTTCCTCGCGCACAAGTACCTTGGGGAAGGTTTCGGAACGCTCTACGACGTGAGTACCATCGCCATCCTGTGGTTCGCCGGCGCCTCCGCCATGACCGGGCTGCTGAACCTCGTGCCACGGTACCTGCCGCGCTACGGCATGGCACCGGCCTGGTCGCGCGCCGTCCGACCGATGGTTCTGGTGTTCACCGCGGTCGCCGCCGCGGTCACCATCGCCTTCAAAGCCGACGTCGAAGCCCAAAGCGGCGCCTACGCGACGGGCGTGCTGGTGCTGATCACCTCGGCGTCGGTAGCTGTCGCTCTCTCCGCTCGCCGCCGCAGTCAACATCGAGCCTCGTTCGGCTTCGGGGTCATCTCCCTGATCCTCATCTGGACCACGATCACCAACCTGTGGAACCGTCCCGATGGTGCCGGCATCGCCGCTCTGTTCATCCTCGGTATCCTCGTGGTGTCCTTCGCATCAAGGGCGCGGCGGGCTCTTGAACTACGAGCGACAACCATCACCCTCGACGACGAAGCCCTGACGTTCGTCGCGGCACGGCACTCCGGCCAGATCTCGCTGATCGCCCACGAGCCCGAGAGGCTCAGCGCCGCAGCATACCGCCGCAAATTCGACCACGCCTGTTCCGTCAGCCACCTCAACGCAACGGACACGCCACTGTTCATCGAAGTGATCGTCGATGACTCATCGGAGTTCGAGACCCACCTTCACGTGCGTGGCATCACCCGCCACGGTTTCCACATCCTCCAGGTCCACAGCTCGAACGTACCCAACACCATTGCCGCAGTGATGCTCCATATCCGTGACATCACCGGAGTCATGCCGCACGTCTACTTCCGCTGGACCGAGGGGGACCCACTGGTCAATCTCTTCAAATTCCTGATCATCGGAGAAGGAGAGATCGCACCTGTCACCCGGGAAGTGCTGCGCGAAGCCGAACCCGACGTGTCCCAAAGGCCATGGGTACACGTGGGCTAGTTCAGGAATGGAGTCTCACCAATCCGGCGGAATGCGTCCTGCTGTTACCGCCCTGCACGGTTGGTATCGCTCGGTTTTCAGTTGGGAATTGGTCTCTAGCCCGACCTCACACCTCCTACTAACGTTCGTAAGCCGATTCCTCGCCGAGGGCTTTCCCATCATTCAGCAACTGTTGGCTGAGCCTCAGGCTACGAGGGAGATGAAGACAAGGTAAGTTCCTAGCCGATGAATAAAATACTCCTTCCGACGATGATCCACCGCAGAATAAAAACGGCTTCGGCCCGATACGCTAGAACAGGTGAATTGAACAAATGGAGTTGCCTCGAGTGTTCGATTCCGGTGGGACTCGGCTATACAGTCGTCGGCGTGATGCGAAGTCGGCACTCTTGATAGTGGCAATGTACTGGAGCATTCGAGGATTTCCCTGCCGGTGAAGGTTCGTTCGCGTGATGCCCGTGTCCGGCATGTGTTCCGAAATTTGAATTCCAGTCCAAGATTGCGAGCTTTTGCCTCTCGGTTCAGCCGAAGGGCTGCTTGGTTCAGGGCTTACCTAGCACCGAGGCATCCGGCCCAGTTCATTGTGCTCGGTTTCGCTGCGGCGATCCTGGCCGGCACGACGCTTTTGATGCTGCCGGTCGCCAAGGCCGGCGCGGGAGGTGCGACTTTCCTTGAGGCTCTGTTCACAGCGACGTCGGCGGTGTGCGTAACAGGGTTGATCATCGTGGACACTCCGGTGTACTGGAGTCCGCTCGGGCATGGGATCATTCTGGGACTCATCCAACTTGGAGGGTTTGGCATCATGTCCTTCGCGTCCCTGCTTGGTGTGCTCCTTGCCCGCAGGCTCGGCCTGCGGTCCCGGCTTACCGCCGCCGCGGAGACGAAGACTACCGGATTTGGGGACGTCCGGCGCGTACTGCTTGGTGTCTTGAAGCTCAGCGTCCTGATCGAGGCGGTCACCGCGCTTGCACTCGCAGCCCGTTTTGCGGTGGGCTATGGCTACTCGCTACCTGAAGCCGCCTGGCTGGGGATTTTTCACTCGGCGTCCTCCTTCAATAATGCCGGGTTCGCCCTGTTCAGTGACAGTCTCATCCAGTTCGTCAGCGATCCGTGGATCTGCGTCCCGGTGGCCCTGGCTGTCATCATCGGCGGTTTGGGGTTTCCAGTGCTCTTCGAACTTCATCGGGAATACCGCCAACCCCTGCACTGGTCGATGAACACCAAACTCGTCCTCAGTGGCACTGCAATCCTGCTGCTCGGCGGCGGGATCTTCATCACCGCCGTCGAATGGTCCAACCCCGGCACCCTCGGCCCGATGAACTCGGCGGAAAAGATTCATGCCGGCTTCTTTCAGTCGGTTATGACCCGCACCGCCGGATACAACAGCGTGGACTTCGCCGAACTCCATCCGGTCACCTGGCTGGCCATGGACGTGCTGATGTTCATTGGAGGCGGACCGGCAGGCACCGCGGGCGGACTGAAGATCACCACCTTCGCGGTTCTGTTCTTCATCCTCTATACGGAAATCCGTGGAGGGTCTGCAGTCAATATTTTCGGCAAACGACTCTCCCGGGCTGTACACCGCCAGGCGATCACGATTGTCCTGCTCGCCGTGGCACTGGTCGTTGGATCCACCATGTTCCTGATGCTGATCACCGACTTCGGCCTGGACCGCCTCCTGTTCGAAGTGGTCTCCGCGTTCGGCACTGTGGGTCTGTCCACTGGTATCACCGCGCAACTGCCACCAATTGCCCACGTCCTGCTGGTCACCATCATGTTCATCGGCAGGCTCGGACCCATCACCCTGGCATCAGCACTGGCATTGCGTGCGAAACCTGTTCTGTATGAATACCCCAAAGAAAGGCCCCTCATTGGCTAAGGCGAACCTATTATCCCCCAAGAGCACGGACCGGATCGCGGAAGCGGACTCAGTTGCGGTCATCGGACTGGGCCGGTTCGGTGGCGCCCTGGCCCGTGAATTGGCAGATGCCGGCACCGAAGTGCTCGGAATCGACGACAACGAGGACGTTGTCCAGTCCTTCAACGGCATACTCACCCACGTAGTCCGTGCCGACTCCACGAAGGAAGACGCCCTCCGCCAGCTCTCCGTGCACGAGTTCGACCGCGTCGTCGTCGGAATCGGCACCGACCTTGAAGCGAGCATCCTGACCACCTCGATCCTGCTGCGGTTCGAAAAGCCCACCCTCTGGGCCAAAGCAATCAGCCGACCCCACGCCGAAATCCTGCGCCAGCTCGGCGTCAAGAACGTTGTCCAACCCGAACAGGACATGGGCAAGCGGGTAGCCCATCTGGTTCGCGGAAACATGCTGGACTACGTCGAATTTGAGGACAACTTCGCCATGGTGAAGACCCGCCCGCCACGCGAAACCTGGAACCGGGAGCTCGGCACCACCAAAATCCGCGCGAGGTACGGCATTACCGTCGTTGCCGTGAAGCGCAATAATGGCGAGTGGGATTACACCACAACCGAAACCACCCTCTACAACGACGACGAAATCATCGTCGCCGGCCCCACCGCCAAAGCAGAAGCATTCAGCGCCCTCATCTGAATAATTTCTGCCGGGTTCGAGGCGTCCCGCCATCCCGTGCTGAGATAAACCGCCCTTTCTGATCAACAGTCACGTGATTTATACGAAATCTGGTGGCAGTTCGTGCAGAAGATAGTGTCGCGTTGAGGGATGGTGAATTTAGGCGGTCGTTGCAACGGTGGGGATTTTCTGGTTCGAATAGTAGTTGCTTGTTGCATGGCTCGTGGGCGGATTCCGTCGAGAGTTTTGCGCAGCCGGTTGCTGAGATCGGTAGAGACCTCGAGCAACCGCTGGGGTGATTGGACGGAAAGGTCCGTGCCCTTCGGGAAGTGCTGCCTTAACAGTGGAGTGGTCCCCGGAAGTTGGACACCGAATGTAGGATCCTTCTTCAGCGAGTAATCAGATGTACTCAGGAAACACGTTGAGTCACTCCCATGCCGTGTCGGCGGTCGAGTTGTTCGAGCAAGGGTTGACCGCGAAGTCTGTCGCGCTTGCTCTTGATCTGGCACCCAATTCTGTCCAGATGTTGTATGAACGATGGCAGGTACGAGGATCGGGTGCGCCGATGACAAGAGACCGTAAGCAGTACGACGTCGAAACCAAGCTCTTGATCGTGCGGCGTCATATTCAAGGCGTGTCCGGGCGGTTCCTGGCCAAGGAGTACGACCTTCCCTCACCTGGCACCGTCACGAACTGGACGAGAATTTATCGGCGCGATGGTGAAGACGGGTTACGCCCAAAGAAACGGGGCCGACCACCGGTCGCTCGGGAGAATCCTGTCCTTGAGAGCGAGGTCGAGCAGCTCCGCAGAGAGAATGAGCGGTTGCGTGCGGAAGTGGCATATCTGGGAAAATTGCGGGCCTTGGGATCACAGCAACGACGCTGAAAGTCCAAGCGATCGACGATGGCTTTCGCGCGGGCGCGGGGTGCTTACGGGCATCGACGCGTTCTGGCCATGCTGCTGCGGCAGGAATGGAAAGTGTCGAAGAAGACCGTGCTGAAGCTCATGTGCGGGCTCGGGTTGCAAAGCCCGGTGCGCCGCTGGCGCAGATACAACTCCTTCCGTGGCGAGGTCGGGAAGGCTGCTGAGAACGTGTTGAACCGTCAGTTCGAGGCTGCGGTCAGACACACCAAGTGGGCCACCGACGTCACCGAGTTCACGGTTGGCGCCTCCAAGGTTTACGTCTCGCCAGTTCTTGATCTCTATGACAACCGGAGCGTTTCTTTCATGACAGGTCCGTCTCCGAGCGTCAAGATGGTCACCGATGGCCTCCGCGCCGCGATCAGCGGCCTCGCTCCTGATGAGAGACCCCCTGTCCACTCCGATCAAGAATTCCAATATCGGCATCATTGCCTTCTCTCGCCATAGATCGGATCAGCATCGTCACCGCAGTAAGTAAGGGACCCTGATTGTTCCCGTCTGATGCGTTCCCGCGATCGCGGGCCCGGCGTCAGTGCCGGGTCGGCGTGGAGGGGCGGGTGTCGAAGCGGCGCCTGTAGTCGGTCGGGGTGGTCGAGAAGGCTGCCGCGAAGTTCTGGCGGAGAGTGACGGGGTTGCCGAACCCGCAGTCTGCGGCGATCTGGTCAACGGACAGGTCCGTGGTCTCCAGGAGGCGACGTGCTGTGTCGAGACGCCGGCACCGTATCCACGCGGAGGGCGTTGCCCCGGTGGCTGCGCGGAAAGCACGGACGAACGTCCGGCGGCTCATATGCGCCCGCTCCGCCAGACGGTCGATGGTGAGCGGTTCACGGAGGTTGCCCAGTGCCCACTCGAGCAGGTGCGCGATCGGATCGTCGGTCGAACGCTGCGGAACCGGGTGCTCGATGTACTGTGCCTGCCCGCCCTCACGGTGGGGTGCAACAACAAGACTGCGAGCTACCGTGTTCGCGGCATCGGCTCCCAGACGGTTCCGCACAAGATGCAGGCATGCATCCAGGCCTGATGCCGTGCCCGCCGAGGTCAGAACATCGCCGTGATCGATATACAGAACAGAGCGGTCGAGGAGGATGTCCGGGTGTCGTTCGGCCAAGGTGGTGAAGGCTTGCCAGTGGGTGACAGCTTGACGTCCGGCCAGCAGGCCGGCGTCCGCCACGGCGATCGCACCAAGACACAGTCCTACAACTGCCACGTTTTGCTGGTGTGCATGTTGCAGCACGGCCCGCAGCGTGTCGCCCAGCACGCGCCCGTCGTCGAACCACGACGGCACCACCACAACGTCCGCCCCCTCAGCGGCCTCGGGGCCCTCGAGCCCGCCCAGCTGGTAGCCCTCAGCCGTGCAGATCACATCCGGACCGTCAGAGAACAGACTGGTCGTCCACTCTGCGAGCCCCTGCCGCGTCACCTCATCGAAGACCATCTGCGGCACGGCCAGATGAAACATGGTGACGCCGTCAAAGGCATAGACCGCAATCTTCACGAGAAATCCCCCCTAGTGGCCTGAATCCATCGTATATCGGCATACGTGCCACTGTTGGTGCGGTGTTTCACCGGAAAGGATGGAATCAACGCTGACCCAGCGTGCATCATTCCCTTGATCCAGGAGGAGCCAACCATGAGCAACCCCCGCCGAGCCCTCGTTCTCGTCGATGTCCAGCAGCAGTACTTCAGCGGTCTCCTCGAGATCCAGGACCCACCCCACGAGCAATCGCTGCCGCAGATCACTGCGGCCATCGATGCGGCCACCGCCGCCGGCATTCCCATCGCGGTCATTCAGCACACAGCAGGCGAAGGAGCTCCCGTCTTCGCCCCGGGCACGCCGGAATTCGAACTCCACCCCGAGGTTGAGAGCCGACGCACCGAAGCGTGGAAGAGCGTCGTGAAGCAGTACGGCTCTGTCTACGCAGACACGGACCTCGCAAGGTGGCTGCGTGAGAACGACGTCGACACCGTCACCCTCGTGGGCTACATGACCAACAACTGCATCCTGGGCTCAGCGGTCGAGGCGGAAGGCCTCGGCTTCGCCACCGAAGTCCTCTCCGATGCCACAGGTGCGATCAACATCGCCAACGACGCCGGTTTCGCTGACGCCAGGACCGTGCATACAACCCTGCTCGCGTTGCTGAACTCCAACTGGGCCGCCGTCGGCACCACCGCCGCCTGGACTACAGCCCTAACCGCCCAACAGGCACTTCCCGGAAGCGACCTGGGGAACTCGGCAGCAGCTGGAGCAGCACGCGCCACCCAGTCCTGATCCTTGCCCCATCACAGAGGGAAGGACGGACACGGCCTACATCCCTGAGGCGGATTCCATAAGAATCCACTCCGCTCAAGATGCCCAGAAGCGGGATCGGCATACGGGGCGGGGGAAGTGCCCAGATGCCGGTCAACAGGATTCTGCGCACTCTCGTTCGGGGTGTTACTTGCCCTGCGTCTTCCAGTGATACCGCCGTTCGGGGCGGCCGACACCGCCGTAGCGAAGTTGTACGACGACGCGGCCTTCCTCGCTGAGGTATTCGAGGTAGCGTCTAGCGCTGACACGGGAAGTACCGAGGGCGTCAGCGGCTTCTGCGGCTGAGAGGTCGGTGCTGACCCTCTGGAGGAGTGTCTCGACCAGGTGCAGGGTTTCGACACTGCATCCTTTCGGGAGGGGGCGGTCGGGGCGGCTGATGCCGAACACCTTGTTCACGTCCGCTTGTTCAGCCTGGCTTTTGGCTGACGCAAGTTGCCGGTAGGCCTGCTGGTAGTGTTCCAGCCGTTCGCGGAGCTCCTGGCTGGAGAACGGTTTGATGAGGTAATGAACGATCCCTCCCCGCAAGGCACGCCGGACCGTTTCGACCTCACGGGCTGCGCTGATGACGATGACGTCAAGTTCCGGTAATGCAGCCCGCAACTGGTGGAGGAGGTCCAACCCGTTGATATCAGGAAGATGAATATCAAGAAGGACCAGGTCTGGTTTTTCCTGACGGACCTTGATCAGCGCTTGAGCCCCGGTGTGGGCGATACCAATTACCTCGTATCCGGGGGACTGCCGAACAAATCCGGCATGGACTTTGGCCACCATGAAATCGTCATCGATGATGAGTACTCGGATCATGGGTATGAACTCGTCTTTCCAAGGGTCGCCGTGAAGACTGCTCCTTCGTCGTTGTATACCTCGATGTCTCCTCCGCGTTTGCGGCAGATAAGGCGGGCCAAAGCCAGTCCGAAGCCCCTGCCGGTATCCGCGACAGAAGTCTTTGTGGTGAAGCCCTGTTTGAAGATCGAGTCGGTGAATTCGGCGGGCACTCCGGGTCCGGAATCCTGCACGGTGACAATGACGTGGTCGGTTTCTTCGACCAGGAGCACTTCTACTGTCGGGTTCTCAAGCCCGCCGGCGGCGTCCATGGCGTTGTCGACGAGGTTCCCTACTACCGTGTTCACGTCCCTGGAGAGTTCCTCTTCCATACGGGGAAGGTAGGAATCTTCGGCGAGCCTGAGGCTCACCCCGCGTTCCGTGGCAAGGCTAGCCTTGGCGATGAACAGGGCCGCCAGGGCGGGATCCTTGATCACAGTGGTGACATCGTCGTAGAGGCGTGTGCGGCTGTGGCTGACGCCGTCCACGAACCGCGTCACTTCATCATATTCACCCAGCTGGATCAGTCCTGAAATGGTGTGAAGCTGGTTGGCGAACTCGTGGGTCTGGGCCCGGAGCGTGTCGGTGGTGGTGCGGGTGGCACCTAGCTCGGTTTCGAGGGTTGATAGTTCCGTCCGGTCCCGCAACGTCGTCACTGAACCGATGACGCGCCCATGGGATTCGATGGGCATCCTGTTGCATGCGACCAGGCGGCCTTCCACCAGGACCAATTGATCCGGAACGGCGTGGTCCTGGGTGAGAATGTCGCGCAAATCCGGGTGGACCGAAAGTTCATCCAGGTCCTGTCCGATGCAGTCCGCCGGGAGATGGAGGAGCTTCTTCGCGCTGTCATTGGCCAGGGTGACCCGATGGTTCGGATCGAGGGCCACCACTCCTTCTTTCACGCCGTACAGGATGGCTTCACGGTGTTCGACCAGGCCTGAGATCTCGTCGGGTTCCATTCCCAGAGTCTGGCGTTTCACGCGCCGGGCAAGAAGAAGAGATCCTGCCAGTCCAACGATGCTGGAGACACCCAGATAGGTGATGAGGTCAGGGGTGGCCTGCCCTAGACGCTCCCAGATGGAGGGGTACTGCCGACCCACGACGGCGATACCAACCATCTCGCCGGTATCGCCGATGATCGGCACATGGGCTGTCAACGCCACTTCATCATCCGTTTCCACCAGCCCTGTCCAGGATCGTCCGCTGCGGACATCGCTGTCCCCGAACTGCATGATGGTGCCCAGTTGCGCGGGGTCCTGTGACGTCAACACAGTGCCGTCAGGTTTGGCAAGGATCGCGTATTTCGATTCGGAGACCGACCGCACCGATTCGGCTGCTGCGGGTAGGGCCGCCCCTATCCGAGGCTCGGCACTCGGCACCAAAGATCTGACGGCCGGCAGCGCGGCCAGGGTCTCCGCCGCCGCAAGGGAACGCCGGCCCTCCACCCGCTGGAAGGTCTCCGCCGATTGAGCCAGTGAGATCGCCAGGACGCCGATCAGGACAGCGAAAACGATGGCGAGTTGCAGTACCAAGAACTGCCCGGCCAGAGACATCCCCTTGACCTTGGCTGGCCTTCCTCGGTGTGCCCGCTGCATGAGCGCCCTTTCCTCGCATTGCCAGCCCCAAGGTGTCTGCACCGGAAGTCAGGCTGCCGAAACTCTACGGCAGATCGGCATTATTCGGTCCAATGGGGTGAACTCAATGAACACAATGATCTTTGAGAACACAAGAGAGACGCAGGTCACATTGGCTCGTACGTTGGTTTCATGCACACCCACTCGATGAAGAGGAATATTATGCGTGGATCAAAAACAGTCCGTCTCACGGCAGTGATGGCAGGAATCATGTTGGCCGCCACGGGTTGCGGGGTGACAGGTGGCGAAGATACTGCCGGTGCCTCCGGCAGCGCCGCAGCTGAAGGTCCCATTACCGACCTGCGGATCCTGGTGCCCAACACCGCGGGCGGCGGTTACGACACCACCGCCCGGGTAGCGGCCAAAGTCATGGAGGACGCCGACCTCGCCTCCAGTATCGAGGTGTTCAACCTTGCAGGCGCCGGCGGTACCGTGGGCCTGGCCCGCACCGTAAACGAAACAGGCAACGGCGACCTGACCATGCTGATGGGCCTGGGTGTCGTGGGCGCCAGCTACACCAATGAATCAGAAGCCAAGCTCACCGACACCACTCCCCTGGCCCGGCTCATCGAAGAGCCCGGTGCAATCATGGTGTCCAAGGATTCGCCCTACCAGACCATCGATGACCTAATTGCAGCCTGGAAGGAAGACCCCTCACAGATCAGTGTCGGCGGCGGGTCATCCCCCGGCGGCCCGGATCACCTCCTTCCCATGCAGCTCGCCGAAGCAGTAGGCATCGACCCCAAAAGCGTGAACTTCGTGTCCTACGACGGCGGTGGCGATCTGCTTCCCGCCATCCTGGGAAACAAGCTCGGTTTCGCAGCCTCCGGTGCCGGTGAGTACATCGACCAGATCAATTCCGGCGAAGTCCGCGTCCTGGCAACCAGCGGTGAGGAACGCCTCGAAGGCGTCGACGCACCGACCCTGCAGGAATCCGACATTGACCTGGTCTTCACCAACTGGCGCGGAATCGTCGCGCCCCCCGGGGTCTCCGATGCAGACCGCGACCGCCTGATTGCAGCCCTTGAGGAGATGCATGGCACCCCCGAGTGGCAGGAAGCCCTTGAAACCAATGGCTGGTCGGACGCATTCCTCACCGGCGAGGAATTCGCAACCTTCCTCACCGAACAGGACCAGCGCGTCTCCGACGTCCTGACGGAACTCGGCTTGGCGTGAGTTCAGTACGCACACGATTTGCAGGCCGCTCCGAGCTGGGCATGGCCGCCCTGCTCGGAGCGGTCGGCATCATCGTCCTCATCGACGCAGCGGGAATCAACGTCCCCTACTCGCAGGCCGACCCCGTCGGACCGCGAACCCTGCCCTACATCGTGGGAGGTCTGCTGCTCATCTGCGCGGTTCTCCTGACTGTGAACGTCCTCAAAGGCGGGCAAGGTGAGGCAGAGGGCGGCGAAGACGTCGACCTTACCCATCCCAGCGACTGGCGCACCATTCTCTTCTTGCTGGCCTTCTTCACCCTGAACATCATCCTCATCGACTACACGGGCTGGGTCATCTCAGGGACCATTCTATTCTGGGGCAGCGTTTGGTCCCTGGGCAGCCGCCACTACGTCAGGGACGGCATCATCAGCCTCCTGCTGGCCATTGGTACTTTCTATGGCTTCTACATCGGTCTAGGCATCCGCCTACCCGCAGGCCTCCTGGAAGGGGTGCTCTAGATGGACTCCTTGAACATGCTCATGGAGGGCTTCGCCACAGCCGCGACCCCCCTGAATTTTCTCTATGCATTCATCGGGGTGCTCCTCGGAACGGCTGTCGGCGTCCTGCCCGGTATCGGCCCCGCAATGGCAATTGCACTCCTCCTTCCGGTGACCTACGCGCTGGAACCGACCAGTGCCTTCATCATGTTCGCCGGCATCTACTACGGCGGAATGTACGGAGGATCAACCACCTCGATCCTCCTCAACACACCAGGCGAATCATCAACCGTCATCACGGCCATCGAAGGCCACAAAATGGCCAAAGCCGGCCGCGCCGCCCAGGCGCTGGCCACCGCCGCCATCGGATCATTCGTCGCTGGAACCATTGGAACCGCACTGCTGGTCTTCTTCGCACCTATTGTCGTGAGTTTCGCGGTCTCCCTGGGCTCGCCCAGCTACCTGGCCATCATGTTGCTTGCCCTGCTTGCCGTAACAGCTGTCCTTGGTGCTTCCAGACTGCGTGGCTTTGCATCCCTCGGTCTCGGCCTGGCCATTGGCCTGGTCGGCATCGACCCGGTGTCAGGCCAGCAGCGCCTCATTTTCGGTCAACCCCTCCTCAGCGACGGACTTGACATTGTTGTGGTCGCAGTCGCGATCTTCGCCATCGGTGAGGCTCTCTGGATCGCCGCCCACCTGCGTAGGAACCCCATGCAAACCATCCCCGTGGGGCGTCCATGGATGGGCAAGGAAGATTTCAAAAGATCCTGGAAACCTTGGCTGCGAGGCACCGCCTACGGGTTCCCCTTCGGCGCGCTGCCTGCTGGCGGCGCGGAAATCCCGACCTTCCTGTCCTATGTAACGGAAAAGAAACTCTCCAAACACCCCGAGGAGTTCGGCCACGGCGCCATCGAAGGTGTCGCCGGCCCCGAAGCCGCCAACAACGCCTCCGCCGCCGGAACGCTCACTCCCCTCCTGGCCCTGGGACTTCCGACCAACGCCACCGCTGCGGTGATGCTCGCCGCTTTCGTCCAGTTCGGCATCCAGCCCGGCCCTCTCCTGTTCGAGAACGAACCGGAACTGGTCTGGGCGCTGATCGCGAGCCTGTTCATCGGCAATACCCTTCTCCTGCTCATCAACCTGCCTCTTGCCCCAGTCTGGGCGAAGCTCCTGCAAATCCCACGGCCCTACCTGTACTCGGGGATCCTGTTCTTTGCGACCCTGGGCGCTTACGCGGTGAACCTTCAAACCTTCGACCTCATCATCCTCCTCGTCCTGGGCCTGCTGGGATTCGCGATGCGCCGCTATGGCCTCCCCATCCTGCCCCTGGTCCTCGGGCTGATCCTCGGTCCACGGATTGAAGAGGAACTGCGCAAGTCCCTGCAGCTCAGCGCCGGTGAAATCTCCGGGCTATGGAGTGAGCCCATCGCCATCGGCACTTACTTCATCATCCTGCTGGTGCTCGCTTGGCCTCTGATGGCCCGACTGTGGAAACGCTCACACCCCCAGCGGCCCGCACTCCTCGAACCAGCCGCCGGGTCCGGCCCAACCCACGAAGGGGCGGCCGGCGAGCCCGCCCACTCCCGCCACACCGGATCCCACTCGAGCACCGACACCATCAACAATTCCGCGAATAAGGACAGAGAAAACCCATGAGCATAGTCGTCGGGTACATCCCTACCGCCGAAGGCGAGGCAGCGCTGACCCGCGCCATCGAAGAAACCCTCCGTCACCAGGATCGGCTCGTAGTCGTCAATTCCTCCCGCGGAGAAGCTCTCGTCGATAATCACTTCGTTCAACCGGAGCAAGCAGCCACGCTCGAGAACCGGCTACAACAAGCCGGAATAGCCTATGAGCTGGTGCAGCCCCTGCGCGGCCACGATGCGGCTGAGGAAGTCCTCACCGCAGCCGAGGAACACCAGGCCGACCTCATCGTCATCGGACTGCGGAAACGGACACCCGTCGGAAAGATGATCATGGGAAGCACCGCCCAGCGCATCCTCCTGCAATCGACATGTTCGGTACTCGCAGTCAAAGCCGCGCAGATCTAGGCCTGCAGCACAACCTATGCCACACCCATTCGATCGAGCGAAGGAACAGACCATGCACTTCACGACCGCAGACCTCGTCGATGAACATGCTGATGCCGTGGACAGCTGTGACCTCCAAATGCGCCAGATGGGAGGCCGGCGCCAGTTTACCGGAACCATCCGGACCATCCGTTGCGAGCGCGACAACGCACTCGTCAAGCAGGTGCTCGCTGAGCCCGGGAACGGGTGCGTGCTCGTCATCGACGGTGGAGGGTCGCTGCGCAGTGCCCTGGTTGGAGACCTGATCGCCGGAAGCGCAGTTGACAACGGCTGGGAGGGAATCGTGGTCAACGGGGTTGTGCGTGATTCAGAAGCGCTGGCCGGACTGGACGTTGGCATCAAGGCTCTCGGGACCAACCCGCGAAAAAGCTCCAAACAGGGTGTGGGAGACATCGACGTAGAGGTTGTCTTTGGCGGAGTAATTTTCCGGCCTGGTCACACCCTCTGGAGTGATGACGATGGGATTCTGGTCGGAACACCCCAAACCTGAGCCCTGGACCCGAATCGGGGGCACAGCGGCGGAATCCTCCGTACGGAGCATGACTGGATGAGAACCCTACCCGGAGCTGGGACCCCCACCAGGGTCAACACCCCTTGGAAGATCCGGCACGGCTTCCCTCGGATCCTGCCCGAATGCGCCGACGATCCAGGCCGGCCTCGACACGATGGCCCCGCTGTCATCGAGTACCCCGCGCGTACGGGGTTCCTCCTGATGTCCTCGACCCTGCTCATCGTCCTCGCGGTGGCGGTCCTCAAGGCGTTCCGCGGAAGGACCTTCGACCGTGCCACCGTCGTCCGGCGCACCATGCCCAGCCCCCAGTCCTTCCTCATGGCTGGACTCGTAACCATCCCTCCGAAACAGAGGAAGCCGCGCTGCTCGACGGCGTGAGCCCCTGCAGTCCTTCCGCTACATCCTCCCGCCGCAGCTCCTGCCGACCCCCTTCGCTTTTGAAGGGGGCTTACTCCGCCAGACCGAGAACGTCGCGATGGAACGTGAGGGCCGCCTCCTAGTCCTCTGCCTCGACGCGAGGCGTAGCTGCCGGATCGGGTGCTCGGCGCTGTTCTCCGTGGTCATGCTCTTTCATCACCTTCAGGGAAGTTGTCGAAGCTATAGGGTTTGCTGGAAGGGCAGGAGGACTGCAGCAGGAAGTGTCCGATGTGCGGTGTTATTGGTTCGCCTTTTCGACGGGCGGCACCAGTTTCCGCTGCTGGTCGATGTCAGTACACTGGGACGCATGACCGGGCAGGACCCGGCCCTGTCCAGGGCCGTTGCGGCTCCTCACGGCGACGCAGGCATCCTGGAGGATGGCGCCGTCGGCTCTTTACCGGTCACGACCGGCGACGCTCCGGGGCTGGCGAGCAGCAATGCCATCGACACGTCCCTGCGCAGTGCGGCACAGCGGTCCCGCACGTTTGCCGGGATCCTGGTGAACACCACCCTGGCCAACATCACCACCAGCTACCTGTGGTTCGCGCTGACGTTCTGGGCCTACCTGCAGACGCGTAACGTCATCGCCACTGGAGTGATCGGTGGTGCGTACATGCTGTTGATCGCCCTTTCCAGCATCAGCTTCGGCACCTTCGTGGACCGCTACCGCAAGCTTGTCGTGATGCGCTTCGCCGCGGGCTTCACCCTGGGAATGTTCCTGCTGGCAGGTGCCATGTTCCTCCTGACACCCTCCGCCTGGCTGCTGGACCTGACTCAGCCGTGGTTCTGGGTCTTCACCCTGATCATCCTGATCGGTGCGGTGGTCGAGAATATGCGCAACATCGCCCTCTCCACCACGGTCACCATCCTTATCGAGCCGGCTCGACGCGCCAATGCCAACGGACTGGTGGGCATGGTCCAGGGACTGATGTTCATCGTCACCTCGGTGCTCTCCGGGCTATCGGTCGGACTGCTGGGCATGGGCTGGACTGTTGTCGTGGCCGTGGTGCTCACGGCACTGGCCTTTGCACACCTGCTCACGCTCCACATGCCCGAAGAGGTGCGGGCTGCAGCTACGGATGCGCAGGGCGGATTCGATCTGCGCGGTTCACTCGCCGCCGTGCTGGCCGTTTCCGGGCTCTTCGCGCTGATCCTGTTCTCCACCTTCAACAACTTCGTCGGTGGCGTCTACATGGCGTTGATGGATCCTTACGGCCTCGAGCTGTTCCCCGTGGAATTGTGGGGAACCTATTTCGCTCTCGGCGCCACGGGGTTCATCGTGGGAGGTGCGCTGATCGGCAAGTTCGGACTCGGATCCAATCCGTTGCGCACCATGCTCATCGCGGTGACCGGGATGGGTGGCCTCGGTGCAGTCTTCACGCTGCGGGAGTGGGCCTGGCTGTACATTGTCGGCATCTGGCTCTACCTGGCACTGGTGCCTTTTGTGGAGGCCGCCGAGCAGACGATCATCCAGCGGGTGGTGCCCCTGCATCGGCAGGGGCGGGTGTTCGGATTCGCCATGGCGTTCGAGTCCGCAGCAGCCCCGATCACCGCGTTCCTCATCGCGCCGATCGCCCAGATCTGGATCATCCCATACGCACGCTCCGCTGAGGGTGCGGAGCAGCTGGCCCCGCTGCTGGGCGAGGGCACCTCCCGCGGCATCGCCCTGGTGTTCCTGTTCGCTGGGGTCACCATCATCGCAGCGGCACTGCTGGCCTTCCTGACCCCGGTCTATCGCCGGGTCACCGCGTCATATACCCAGCCGCCTGCAGAGGCTCCGGCTACCTCTCACGACGGCGACGCTCAGGGTCGAGCCAGTAATTACTGAAGCCAGCGTCGTCCGGATGGACGTTGGTGCCGGGCGCGACGATCTCGTCAATCCGGTCCAGGGTCGCCGTGTCGAGCTCCAGTGAGGCAGCACCGAGCTGCGACTCGAGCTGCTCCATGGTCCGCGGTCCAATGATCGCGCTCGAGACCGCGGGATGCCGCAGCACGAATGCTAGAGCCAGATGGACGAGCGGAACGCCGAGATCATCGGCAAGCGCCCCGAACTGATCCGCGGCGTCGAGCTTGGCTGCGATCTTCGGGTCGTCGAGATCGGGTGCCCCCTGCTGCGAACCGCGGCGTGTGGCGGGAAGATCCTTGCCCTTGCGGTACTTCCCGCTGAGCCACCCGCCGGCCAGCGGACTCCACACGAGGGTGCCCATGTTGTGCCGGTGAGTGGTCGGGAGAAGGTCGGCTTCAATTCCGCGCACCAGCATGGAGTAGGGTGGCTGCTCCGTCACGAAGCGGGCCGTGTGGTTCTGGCGTGAGACCCACTGGGCCTCGACCACCTGGGACGGCTGGAAGGTCGAGGAACCGATGTACCGCACCTTGCCCTGCCGCACCAGATCATCCAGCGCCCCGAGCGTCTCCTCGATATCAGTGTGCTCATCCGGCCGATGCATCTGGTACAGGTCGATGTAGTCCGTGCCCAGGCGCCGCAGTGAGTCCTCAACTGACCGCAGGATCCATCGGCGAGACCCGCCGCGGTAGTTCGGTTGTTGCTTCATTCCATTGAAGAACTTGGTGGCGATCACGAGGTCCTCACGGCGCCCATGCTCGGCGATCGCTCGCCCGAGGATCTCCTCCGACTCGCCGTAGGCATAGATGTCGGCGCTGTCGATGAAGTTGATACCGGAATCGATGGCATGTCGAATGACCCGGATCGATTCCTTGTGATCCTTGTTCCCCCAGTCGCCGAACATCATGGTGCCGAGGCAGAGACGGCTGACCTCCACGCCGGTGCGGCCGAGGGAGGTGGTGGGCTGTGTAAGGTCTCGTTCCAACATGCCGCCCATGCTACGCCCGGTGGCAGGTGGTGCCGAAATGTCCCGGGCGCAGAAGGAGCCGGGAGATGCCTCCCGGCTCCTTCTGCGCCCAAGATGTGCGTCCTACTTGACCTGGACCGTCATCATGCCTGCCGAGTTGGACTGGACGACCTCGATCTTCGTTCCCGTGCCCGCAACGATCACGGAACCGCCCGGGTTGGCGGCGTCGTAATAGGCGTTGGGGTTGGTGTCGTCGAAGACGGCGACGCCGGGCTGCGGAGGCGCGGCGAGCGTCGTCATGCCGCTGGCCAGCTCACGGTGGAGGCCGAGCGCATCGGTGGCCTCCTTGCCGAAGGTGGCGTCGTAAGTCTGGATACGGTTACGCGCCACCGTGCCGTCCGACCAGGTGAGCGCCTTTGCGTGTGCATCCACGGGCAGGGCAAGCCCGGCGCCCGGGTGCTGGCGGACATTGTTATTGCGCTGCGCAGTGTTCCAGTAGGTAATGCTCAAACCGTCCTGGTAGGCGAAGTGCTCAACGGTGTCCGGCGCGGTCACGGCCCAGCCGAAGTTGTAGGGGCCGGTAGCGAGGGTAGCGTCATAGCCTGCGTACTGGCGGTTCTCCGCGATGTAGAAGCGGTTGTTGCCCGCCGCGTCCTTCGGAAGGTTCACGACGACGGCCTGAGGCGCCTTCGTTGCGTGGTACGACGGGCCGAGCTTGTGGGTCGACTTCACACCGGCGGCAGCTACCTCATAGTCCAGCCAACCCAGCTGCAGCTTCTCCCAGGCACCCATGTGGTTGGGGGTGGTGCCGATCGATCCGTCGCCGTGGCCGAGCCAGGAGCCGGAGCTCATGAGGGTCCAGAAGCCGGTGCCGTTCTCCCCGCCGCTCGTATCGTAGAGGTCGGGCAGGCCGAGGTCGTGGCCGTATTCGTGCGCGAAGACGCCGAGGCCGCCGTTCTCCGGCTCCGTGGTGTAATCGCGGATCCAGACATCGGACTCGCCGATCCTGATACCGCCGAAGGGGTTGGCGGCCGGGCCCGAGGAACCGCGGCCCGCCTGGCCGACAGCCCAGCGGTGTGACCAGATGGCCGAGGATGCTGCGCCGGCTTCCTCGCCCTCACCAGCGTGGATGGCCTGGAAGTGGTCGATGTAGCCGTCGGCCTCGTCGAAGTCGCCGTCCTTGTCGAAGTCGTAGCGGTCCCACAGGTCGAAGGACGCGAGGTACGCGTCGATGTCGGCGGAAGTCTTGCCGGCTGCGATCTGGGAGTCGTACCAGGCATCGGCGGTGTCCTGGACGAAGCGGGTCATGTCGGTATGGCTCTCGGTTTCGCCATAGCTGGCCGAGTTGTAGGGAACGGTCACCCACTCACTGACGTCGCCGTCGACCGTGTAGCGGCCACTGGACATTTCCTCATAGACACCCTTGAGCGACTCATTCTCCTCGCTGAAGAACATGTCGAGGAAGTGCCCGCGGTCGAACGTATCCGACCAGTAGGTGGAGTTGTCGACCTCCCGGTTCGGTTCCCTGATGGTGTTGCGTTGGGGGCCGGGCGCTGAGGCTGGAAAGCGGGGATCCACCTGGTCCCCGAAGTCGACGAGGAAGGAAAGGATCTGGTCGCTGTCCTGCAGTCCGTACTGCGCCCACTGGCCGGGGGCAACCTGGACGGCCTTCGAGCCGTTGCGGTCCTCCACTCTGGCCTCGCCGGAGATGACCTTCTCCACTGCCTGCTGGTTGAGCTCACGGCGTTCCTCGGCCACGGCGTCGGAGCGATCGTCGGCCTTGGCGACCGCTCCGTCGGCGCTCGGCGAGGAGCTGGACGAATTAGTTGCAACGGATGCTACCGGGGCACCGGTGGTCGCGGTCGCACTGACAGGGGTGAGAACGACGGCGCTGGTTACGGCGAGTGCCATCGCGCACCGTAGGCCTCGAGTACGAGTGTTGAGGTTCAACTGTTCTCCTTCTAGTGACTAGCCCAGCTGTAGCGAAGCACCCGGGGTAAGGGAATCGCTGTTACGAACGTGTTGCCTGAGGCACATGTTCTAGGTGGGACAGTAGCACCGTGGAGTGACGAAGGTGTGACGGAACGCACAGACGGATTGCTATTCGTTCCGGGCCTAGTGGAAAGGGAGTTCGCCCCTTATGATCCCGTTCAGCAAGCACCAGCAGGACTGAAGGATTCCGATCGATAGGCTGGGGTCGTGGTGGGCAGCAGCCCTTGTGAACCTTCGTTAGGAGCAGTATTGGACACGCGGAAGCTGAAGTATTTCCTGGCGGTCGTCGATCACGATGGGTTCAACCGCGCGGCGGAACACCTGTTGATCGCGCAGCCGTCGCTGTCCCAGACGATCGCCGGCCTGGAACGTGACCTCGGCATCCCCCTGTTTCACCGGATCGGACGGCGGGTGGTGCTGAGCGAGGCGGGTAAGGAACTGGTAGGTCCCGCCCGGCTCGTCATGAGGGACCTCGACGCCGCACAGTCGGCGGTTCAGGCGCTACGCGGGGTTCGCAGCGGTCGACTGGATATCACCACCATGCCGTCCCCCGGGATCGAGCCGCTCACCTCGATGGTGGCGGCCTACACCCGGTTGCATCCATCCGTCCGGCTGAACATCGGCGCTGCCTTCACTCCGGAGGACGTCATCGAATCGGTCCGGAACGGCAGCTTCGAGCTGGGGTTGGCCGGCTCCCACGAACCTATCCGGGTGCCCGGAGTCAATGTCCTCGAGCTCGGCCGACAACCCCTGATCCTCATCGTCAATCCACAGGCTGACCGCTTCGGCTCCGGAACCGCCATCCAACGGGAAGACCTCGCCGGACACCGCCTGATAGCCAGCCAGCGCGGGTCACTGATGCGGTGGTTGGTGGATGATGCGCTTGCCCGCGGGGTCGATACGGAAATTGTCGTCGAAGTGGCCCACCGCACATCAGTGCTTCCGCTGGTCCTCGGAGGGATCGGCCATGCCGTGATGCCGTCCTCGTGGGCTCCACTGGCCCAGAAATCCGGCCTTCGCACCCTCGTCATCGAGCCTGTGTCGTATCTGAATGTGGCCCTCCTGAGCCGGTTGGCGAACCTCACTCCCGCTGCACAGTCGTTCCTCGCCGTGGCTCGGCAGTCCGCCCACGTGGACTGACTGCCGTTGATAGGTTGGGCCTATCTGCCGTATCGAATCTTGGTCTTGGACACCCGCTCGGGGCTGGAAGTCTACTTGTTGAGGAACCGGCAGTCCCACACTGCTAACACTCAACCCAGGAGGTCGGCAATGGGAGTTACCCAGACATTCGATATTGCATCCATCCCCGCGGACGGGATCGGCAAGGAAGTCGTGGCCGCGGGCCGGCGTGTTCTCGACGCCCTGGCCGATAATTCCTCGGGCAAGTTCGCCTTCAACTGGACCGAATTCCCTTGGGGATCGGAATACTACGAGCAGACCGGGCAAATGATGGCCGCTGACGGGCTCGAAACACTCAAAGGTTTCGACGCCATCTACTTCGGTGCTGTGGGTTGGAAGAACGTGCCCGACCACATCAGCCTCTGGGGACTGCGGCTGAACATCACCCAGAACTTCGACCAGTGGGCCAACGTGCGGCCCGTGAGATTCCTGCCCGGGATCCAGTCCCCCCTGCGCAAGGCAGACACCACCGAGCTGGACTGGGTTGTAGTGCGCGAGAACAGTGAAGGCGAATACGCCGGGCTGGGAGGACGCAATCTGAGCGGCCGGGGGCCGGGCAATGAGGTTGCCCTACAGACCGCGCTCTTCACCGAGAAGGGCTGTGAACGGATCATGCGTTTCGCCTTCGATCTGGCACGCACCCGTACCGTGAGGAAGGTGTCCAGTGTCACCAAGTCCAACGCGCAGCAGTACGGCATGGTCCTGTGGGACGAGACCTTCAACCGGGTCTCGGGCGACTATCCGGACGTGGACACCGAGAGCGTACTGGTGGACGCAATGAGCGCCAAGTTCGTCCTGCGCCCCGAAGACCTCTCCGTCGTCGTCGCATCCAACCTCAATGCGGACATTCTGTCCGATCTCGGCTCAGCTCTTGCCGGTAGCCTCGGTCTGGCCGCTAGCGCCAACCTCAACCCCGAACGGCGCTTCCCGAGCATGTTCGAACCGGTACACGGCACCGCACCCGACATCGCCGGCAAGGGCATCAGCAATCCGATCGGCGCGATCGCCAGCGCCGCCCTCATGCTGGACCATTTCGGCCTGCACGAGGAAGCCCGCCTCATAGAGGCGGCGATCGAACAGACGACGGCGGCAGGCCACCTCACGCAGGACGTGGGAGGCAACACCGGCACCGAAGCAGTAACCGACGCCGTCGTCGAGGCCCTCGTGCGGAGCCTGGCTGCCGTCTAGCAGGCTGAGCCGCCGCTGGTAGCCGGACCCGCCGGCAAGCGAAGATCGAGAAGTGCTCTCCATACCCGCGCCGGCAGCCTCGGCGCGGGTATGGAGAGCTCCCGGAAACGTTATCCAGCGGTCATCCGGCGTCCGGTGTAGGAGTGAGCGCGCCCTTGCCGCTGAGCACGGCCAAAATATTGTCCACAGCAAGGTTCACCATGTGCTCACGGGTGGCGTGCGTGGCTGAACCGACGTGGGGAAAGGCGGTGATGCGAGGGTGGAGCAGGACAGGCGCCGACGGATCGCGGAGTGGCTCCGTGTCGAACACGTCGAGGCCGGCCGAGTGGATCTGCCCGCTGTCGAGAGCCGCAAGCAGCGCTGCGGTGTCCACCACCGGTCCGCGCGCAGTGTTGATGAGGGTCGCGGTGTTCTTCATCCTCCTGAGTTCCGCCGCACCGATGAGGTTCCGGGTCTCCAGCGCCAGGGGTACGTGCAGCGACACGATGTCGGAGCGTTCGAGCAGTTCACCCCAGGGAACAGCGCTCGACAGTTCGGTCGTGCCGGTCCGGGATAAGCTGTGAAGTACGGTCATACCAAATCCCGCGGCCCGGCGGGCCACGGCCCTCGCGATCTGGCCGAACCCCGCCAGCCCCAGGGTTGCACCCGACACGTCGAGTCCGAGATGCTCATCGAAGCGGGTTCGCCGCCAGTTGCCGGAGCGGAGGTCGTCATTCGCTCCGATCAGTAACCGCCGCGCAGATAAAATGAGCGCAAAGGTGGTGTCCGCAGTGGTATCGAACAGGACGTTCGGAGTATTCGTGACGATCACACCGGAATCCCTGGCGGCCTCGACGTCCACGCTGTCAAACCCTGCGTGCGGCAGGGCCACGATCTTCAGATTCGGTGCGGCCTCGAAAAAAGCGCGGTCAACCGAAGCATAAACGGCAAGCAGGGCGTCCGCGTCCGCAGCGAACGCCCGAAGCGCCGCCCCGGACGCGGGGACTATCTCGTCGTCGGGCCAGAGCACGACGTCCGCGTGTTCGCGAAGGCGGTCAACCCCTGAGCCGGGCAGGGACGAACGCGTGACGGCGACCATAGGACGGCGTTGAAGGAGCTCAGGGGTTTTCATCGTCTCTCCTGTCGAGCAGATGCCTGGATCTGTCAGTCGCTCAGCGAGCGCATCACCGAGTAAAGGTCGCTCTTCCCTTCGAAACCTATTCCTGGAAGGTCAGGCATGGTGATATAGCCGTCCTCGACTTCCACGCCGTCGGGGAATCCCCCGAACGGCTGGAACAGGTCGGGGTAGGACTCGTTTCCGCCCAGTCCCAGTCCCGCCGCGATGTTCAGGGACATCTGGTGTCCCCCGTGGGGAATGCAGCGCGTCCGGGACCAGCCGTGCTCGTCGAGCATCGAGAGGGTCCGCAAATATTCCACCAAGCCATAGCTCAGCGCGCAGTCGAATTGCAGCCAGTCCCTGTCGGCACGGAGGCCGCCGTAACGGATAAGGTTGCGGGCGTCCTGCATCGAGAACAGGTTCTCCCCCGTCGCGAGCGGCTTCGCGTAGACACCTGCCACCTCGGCCTGGGCCTCGAAGTCGAGGGGATCCACCGGCTCCTCATACCAGAACAGGTCATACGCCGACAGCGCTTTCGCGTACTCCACAGCTGTCCGTGCATCGAATCGCCCGTTGGCGTCGACCGCCAGCCGCTGCCCCGGGCGAAGCATCCCCAGCACTGCTTCGATTCGCCGCATGTCCTCAACCAGGGAAGCTCCGCCGATTTTCGCCTTGACCGTCGTGTAGCCCCGGTCGAGGTAGCTCTGCATCTCGTCACGGAGTCCCTGGATCCCGCGACCCGGCTGGTAATACCCACCGGCGGCATAGACGAACACTTTGTTGTCCGCCAGCCCGTTGCCGTGGCGCTCGGCCAGTAGCTGGAAGAGGGGCTTGTTCTCGATCTTCGCCACAGCGTCCCACACGGCCATGTCCATCGCTCCGACGGCGACCGATCGTTCACCGTGTCCGCCCGGCTTCTCATTTGCCATCATGACGTCCCAAATCCGGCCGGGGTCAAGGTTCTCCCCCGTGTCGTCGAGCAGGTCTGCGTCATCAGCGACCATCACCCGGGGAATGAAGCGCTCCCGCATCATCGAGCCTTGCCCGTACCTACCGTTGGAGTTGAACCCGTACCCGACCACCGGGCGTCCGTCGCGCTGCACGTCGGTGATCACGGCCACCAGGCTCAGCGTCATCTTGCTGAAGTCGATGAAGGCATTGCGGATTGACGAGCTGATGGGCAGGGTTTCCTCGCGGATCTCGACGATCCTCACGCGGTTGCACCTGCATTCGACACTTGATCAAACGCAGCTACAAGCGCGTCGGATACTTCGTCAGTGGTTGAGGATCCACCAATGTCGGCCGTCCGCACGCTCGTCTTCTCCAGCACATGCTCCATGGTGTCAAGCAGCGCCTTGCCTGCTTCCTCCTGTCCCAGATGGTCCAACATCATGGAGGCAGCCCAGATCTGGCCCATCGGGTTCGCCTTCCCCTGACCCGCGATATCGGGCGCTGAACCGTGGACGGGCTCGAACATCGACGGAAACCTGCCCTCGGGGTTCAGGTTCGCCGACGGCGCGATGCCTATACTTCCGATGATGGCGGCGCCGAGGTCGGTCAGGATGTCACCGAAGAGATTGGATGCAACGACGACGTCGAAGCGGGCGGGATCCAGCACGAACAGTGCTGCGAGGGCGTCGATGTGATACTCGGAAATTTTCAGGTCGGGGTGTTCCGTTCCGAGTTCCCGGAGGATCTCGTCCCAGAACGGCATGGTGTGGATGATGCCGTTCGACTTCGTTGCCGAGGCGAGGATCCCCTTTCGCTGCTCAGCGAGGTTGATGGCGTAACGCATCGCGCGCTCGACCCCGAACCTGGTGAAAACCGACTCCTGGATGGCGAGTTCCTGGGGAGTACCCCGGTACAGGCGTCCTCCGCTTTCGGAGTACTCCCCCTCGTTGTTCTCGCGCACCACGAGGAAATCGATACCCCCTGCGGGGATCTTCCTCAGAGGGCTTTCTATTCCGGCAAGAAGTTTCACCGGTCGCAGATTGATGTACTGCTGGAAGGCACGCCGGATGGGAATGAGCAGGCCCCAGAGCGACACGTGGTCCGGAACTCCCGGAAAACCCACTGCTCCGAGGAAGATCTGATCGCACTCCGCAAGCTGCTCGATTCCGTTCTCGGACATCATCCGACCCGTACGGGAGTAGTACTCGCATCCCCAGTCGAATTCCTCCCATTCGAAGGAAAAGCCGTATCGTTGGCCCGCGAGGTCGAGGAGCTTCTGCGCCGGCGGCATCACTTCCGTGCCGATTCCGTCACCAGGGATGACGGCAATGTGATAACTAGGTGTTGTCATGGGTTAGCTCCGGGGTTACAGGGAAAGTTCGGGCAAACTGACGTACAGGACCTGGGTGAAGGCAAGATAGAAAGCACCTACCACCGCAATGGCCACGCCGAGATCCAGGGCAAGGTTTTTCACACTGGGCCGTTCCGTGCGCATCATCACGGCGACCAGGGTGAAGAACAAGATTCCACCGATGAGGTAACCGAGCACTGGCAACGAGATGACCCAGGCAATCAGCAGCAAGAGGGCGCGGCCGAGGTCCCGATAACCCAGACGACCGGTGGTGTCCCAGCCGCTTTCGTGCCGCCAGAACACGCCGCGGGCAATCAGCATCACGCTGAGTAACGCGAGCACGGCCATCACCACGTCGGGGAAAAGCCCTCCGTAATCGCTGGTGTAGTTCCGCTGGATCCAGAAAATGAAGCAGAAGAGAAGGACAATGAAGCCTCCGATTATATTTCCCATATCAACCGTTCTCTGCTCGGTCGGCAGCGACAGCCGGCGCTGCCTCCGGGGGGTTCCGTCGGGCTCGTCTTTTCTGGAGCAAAGGCCAGACCGCGGAGATCAGGCACATGGCTATGAGGACAAGACTGATCGGCCGGGTGAAGAACGTGGTCCACGGCATGTCGGCGCCCGACGATGTCAGGATGCCCTGCACGAGGCCGGTCTCCGCGATCGATCCAAGAACCAGACCGAGGACGATGGCTGCTCCGCCGATGCCGACGCGCTGCAGCAGGTACGCCACGATACCGAGTGCGAGCATGATGAACACATCGAAGACCGAACTCCGAATCGCATAGGCGCCGATGATCGATAGGACGGTGATGGAGGGGGCGAGATAACGGACAGGCAGGGCCATGACGCCGCGCTGAAGGCCCCGTCCTGCTATGAGACCCACCGGAACCATCATCACGGCCGATACCGCCAGGGCAAGGATGAAGGTGTACACCAGTGTCCCCGAGGTTTCGAAAAGTTCAGCGCCCGGACGCAGGCCGTGCAGGAGCAGCACCCCCAGGATGATCGCATCGGGCGGGGTTCCCGGTACTCCAAGCGTGAGCGTGGGAATGAACCCGCCGCCGACTGTCCCGTTGTTCGCCGACTCCGAAGCGATGACACCATCGATCTCGCCCTTCCCGAACGTCTCGGGATGCTTCGAGGCCCGTTTCGCCTCGTTGTATGCCACGAGGTTCGCCACACTACCGCCGGCTCCGGGAAGGATTCCCACCGCCGTGCCGATCAGTGACGACCGCAGCAGGTTCACCGGCCGTCCGAGGACGTCCTTCACCATGCCGAACAGGCCGGCCTTCTGCCCGCTGTCGTCGGCCATCTGCGCGTCGCGGGTCCGCAAGGCAATGAGTCGGATGACCTCCGGAACCGTGAAGAGGCCGATGAGCGCCGGCACCAGCGGAACTCCGCCCTGAAGCATCGGGTCGCCAAAGGTGAATCGGACGTCACCTCCGACGGGGGCAATTCCTATTGTCGCGATGAGTAGACCGATCAGGCCTCCGATAAGGCCCTTGAGAAGGGACCCTGAGGCAAGGCTCGCGATGATCGTGAGTCCGAACATCGCCACCCAGAAGTACTCCTGGGGACCGAATCGCAGGGAGAAGGATGCGAGCGGAGGTGCAAGGAAGATCAAGGCGACGACCCCGATGATTCCGCCCACGAATGAGCCCATCGTTGCTCCGACGATTGCGTACTCGCTGCGGCCCTGCCGGGTCAGAGGGTAACCGTCGAAGGCGGTGGCGATCGAGGATGGAGTTCCGGGCGCATTGACAAGAATCGCAGTAAACGCGCCGCCGTAGATTGCGCCCATATAGAAGGCACCGAGCAGAACCAGTCCCGGCGTCGGGTCCATCGCGAAGGTGAAGGGTACGAGCAGCGCGACGCCCATCGTCGCGCTGAGTCCCGGCATTGCCCCGAGGGCCATGCCGCTCAAGGTGCCGATCAGCACCAGGAGCAGCATGGAGGGGGCAAGGTTGGCCAACAGGCCTTGCCCTAGTGCTTCGAACATGTCAGGGAACCATTCCGAGCCTGGTCAGCAGGTCCTCGTAGACGGCCGTCCGCTCCTCGGTCAGTGTGGCTGCCTCGTCGGGCCCGTAGTTTTCCAGTACGAAACCCTGCTCTTCGAAGGCCTTGATGAGTTCGGGGTCCTCGTTCACCTCCTGGAAGGCGTCCGCGAGGGTCTGGACGATCTCGTCAGGCGTTTCCTTGGGCACTGACACCCCGCGGTATGCGCCGTCGGCGAGTTCATAGCCCTGTTCGGCGAAGGTCGGCACGTCAGGGAAACTTGGCATGCGCTCCTCGGTCGCCACAGCGATCGCACGCACCTGATCCCCCAGCTGCGAAATCTGTGGGGTGTAGGACATCAGCGCATCCACATGCCCTCCCAGGAGGGCAGGCACTGCGGTACCTGTGCCGGAGAACGGTGTGTAGGTGAGGTCGATACCGGCCATGTCCGACAACATGAGCGTGCCGATATGGTTGGCCGTGAAGTCACCGCTACCGCCCACGGAGATGGCTCCGGGGTTCTCCTCGGCCTCCGCGATGAAGTCATCGAGGGTCTGGATATCGCTGTCCGCAGGCACCAGCAGAACATTCGGCGTGCTCTGGAAAATGTACACCTGCTTGAGGTCTTCGGTGGTGTAACCCGCGTCGCCGCGCAGCATGGGCTGCAGGATGATGTGCGGAAGGTTGCTTCCCATGACCGTGTAGCCGTCAGGCGCGGTACGGGTCAGCTCTGACCACCCAAGCGCTCCACCGCCACCGGGCTTGTAGGAAACGTTGACGGTCTGCCCGAGAATCTCACCCAGCTTTTCCTGCTGCAGCCGTGCGGTGATGTCGGATTCCCCTCCCGCGTCGAAGGGAAGAACGTAGTCGATGCGCTTCTGGGGAAATTCAGCGGCAGCGCCACCACCAGCACCACATCCTGTTGCTGTCAGAGCCAGGGCGGCCATCCCGACGACAGAAGTGAATATACGACGGCTTTTCATCTTTACCTCCATTGGTAAGCGTTAGCGCTGATCATGTCGTGCAGTGCTGGTTCGTACGGCTGGCACCGGACAGGAGTGTCAGTCCTGTACCACCGTAGAGGTCGCGCCAGACGCGGCCATGCAGTGAAGACTAATCGCGCCGGAACTTCGTGTCGCAGACAGAAATCCTCTTACACGTATAGGAAATGCCTATCCCACCCGGTCAGCGCGTTATGCCGGAGGAACCGGTGCGCGGGAGGGCGATTGTCCAGGCGTTGTGGAGACGGGGTAGCAGCACTTTCTACCAGGACAAGGGAAAGGATCAGCGTCGCCGCCGAACGCGGGCGTGGGTCGGGTCCTGGTTCGCCTTGATCGCAGCAGAAGAGAGCCGGCGGCGGCTGGGGGGTGCCTGGTCTCAGGAGGCACAACGCCGCCGGCTCTCGAATAGGGGACTGCCGCACCGAAGCGATCCACCAGGCCAGTCGGGGCCGGATGGCGGGTCGGGAAGCAGTGAGGTGAGCCGGCGTTCGACGGCGCCGAACTCACTTCCATGACTTTATGGAGGACGTTCCATCCTGCACACGAGTACTCGCCACTCGAATCCGCCGTTGCGAACTACCTGCTACTTGGTTCACTGGCGTCGCGCACCTCATTCACCTGAGTACGCGCGCTCCAGCACCCCGATGTCGAGCTTGCCCATAGTCAGCATCGCGGACAGCGCACGCTGGGCTCCGGCGGTATCCTCACCGCCGATCAGCGACGGCAGGGCGGTCGGCACGACCTGCCAACTCACTCCGTACCGATCCTTGAGCCAGCCGCATCGGCCGGCCTGCCCCCCGCCCGCGGTCAGTGAGTCCCAATAGTGGTCAACCTCGTCCTGGCCGGAGCAGCCGATCTGGAAGGATACCGCGTCGGTGAAGGGCACCGCTCGCGCACCGTTGAGAGCGAGGAAGGGCTGTCCGTCGAGTTCGAAGGACACACTTACCGCCGGGGCATCCTCCTCAACCCCCGATCTCGCAACAGCAAGGATCCGCGAGTTGCGCACCACCCCCGTATAAAGTGCGGCCGCGTCCTCTGCCTCACTTTCGAACCAGAGGCAAGGTGTGATGACACTCATGGCCTTTCCTTTCCGTGCGGCAGGTCTCCGCCGCCATAATCGCTGTTCGTCGTTGCCTGTCGTCGCCCGTCGGGGCTTCAGCGCAGACGCTAGTCCACCTGCCCCCCGCCATCAAGACCTAGGCTGGAGGTATGCCGAAACACCCTTCCACCCGGTCCCGCTTCCCGCGGCTTGGCTGGTTCGCTGCTGACCTGGGATTGATCGTCGTCTTTGCAGCCTCAGGCCGAAGCACCCATGACCACGGCCTCTCCCCCGCGGGAATCCTCGCCACCGCTGCCCCTTTCCTGATCGCGTGCACCGCCGCGTGGCTGGTCCTGCGGGCCTGGCGGATGCCCACCCGCGTGTGGCCCACCGGCGTCGGGATCTGGCTCATCACCGTGCTGTTGGGACTCCTGCTGCGATTCGCCACGGGTGGCGGGATGGCCGTGAGCTTCCAGCTGGTAGCCCTTGCTGCCCTCGGTGTACTGCTCGCCCTGCCCCGGCTGGCGGCAATACTCGTCCGCCGGTTCGGCGGCCGATCGAGGGGCGCGGGTGCACCGGGACGCTCTCAGGGAGGTACGGTGTTGGAGAACCCCATCCCCATGAAAGGGCACCGATGATCACCGCTTTCGTCCTCATCCAGACCGATGCCTCACGGATCCCGGAATGCGCCCAGGAAATCTCCGAAATCGAGGGCATCAGCGAGGTGTACTCGGTGACGGGCGAATGGGATCTGATTGCGGTTGCACGGGTCACCAAGCATGAGGATCTGGCCGACGTCATTGCAGACCGCCTGTCGAAGGTCGAGGGCGTCGAATCAACGACGACGCAGATCGCGTTCCGCTCGTACTCGCGGCACGACATCGACGCCGCTTTCTCCCTCGGCTTCGACAGCTAGTAGCACTTCCCGAAGGAGCGGCGGCTCACCGTCGCTAGAAGGATCCGCTCACCGCTACCCAACGGTCGAGCACCTTCGCCGCCGCCCCGGAGTCGATCGACTCGCGCGCTCGCTCCATCGCAGTCGAGATACGGGTGATGAGCGCGCCGTCGGAGCTGTCGTCAAGCGCTACGAGCCCGGCCGCGGCATTGAGGACGACGGCGTCGCGCACCGGTCCGCGGTCGCCCGTCAACAGCCGCCGCACCACGCCGGCGTTGCCCTGTGCGTCCGTACCACGGAGAGCGTCCACGTCCACGACGGGGACCCCGAAATCGGAGGGGTGAACCAGATACTCCTGCACCTTCCCGTTCCGTACCTCCCAGACAGCCGACGAGCCGCTCGTGGTCAGCTTGTCGCGTCCGTCGCTCCCCCGGAACACCAGGGCCCGGATTCCACGCGCCGCGAGAACTCCTGCCATCAGCGGTGCCATCCGGGCATCGGCACAACCCACCGCTTGCGCGGCAACCCCCGCCGGATTGCTGAGCGGCCCGAGGAAGTTGAACGCCGTCGGAACGCCCAACTCCCTCCGCGGTACAGCCACATGCCTCATCGACGGGTGGAACACCTGGGCGAAGCAGAAGGTGATCCCCGCCCGCTCGGCGGTGACCGCGACCTCCGCCGGAGCCAGATCGAGCCGCACCCCGAGCGCTTCGATGACGTCTGCCGCACCCGAGGACGACGACGCACCCCGGTTGCCGTGCTTGACCACTTTCGCGCCGGCGCCCACAGCGACAAGCGAAGCCATCGTCGAAATATTGAGCGTGTCCAGCCCGTCCCCCCCGGTGCCCACGATGTCGAGCGTTTCTCCGGAGACGGCAATGCGGTTGGCGCGTCCGAGCATCGCCTCGACGAGGCCGACCAGCTCATCCACCGATTCGCCCTTGGCGCGAAGCGCGAGCAGGAACCCCGCAATCTGGGAGTGCGTCGCCTCCCCCGACATGATGCTGTCCATCGCCCAGCGGGTCTGCACAACCGTCAGATCCTGCCGGGCAATCAGGGCGCCGAAGAGCAGAGGCCACGTGGTCTGAGGGCTTCGAACGCTGGATATTGCAGTCACCCCCCTAGGTTATCTACGAATTGTAGAAAGTCATCCCGCCTGTTCTTCCGCGCCAGTAAAGGGAACTCCTCCTCACCGACGGGCATAGCGCCCGACCCGCCCCTTTTTGCATTGGTGATCCTGCCGAACTTAGAGACATAATGAACCTGTGACATCTGCGACTCAAGCTCCCAGCGCCGCCGCTCATCCCGCGCTCAACCGCCCCAACATGGTCTCCGTCGGAACCGTCGTGTGGCTGTCGAGTGAACTGATGTTCTTTGCCGGCCTTTTTGCCATGTACTTCACCCTGCGCTCCACCTCGGGCGAGCTGTGGGCACTCGAATCGGACAAGCTCAACGTCCCGTTCGCGCTTGTGAACACGATCATCCTCGTGTCGAGCTCCTTCAGTTGCCAGTTCGGCGTCTTCGCTGCCGAGCGGCTCCAGGCACGCCGCACCGGAGGGCTCTTCTCCCCGCTGCGCTGGGGCATGGTCGAGTGGTTCTTCCTCACCTTCCTCCTAGGGGCGGTCTTCGTTGCCGTGCAGGCCTATGAGTACGCGATGCTGGTGTCGGAAGGTGTTGCACTCTCCTCCAACGCCTACGGATCGGCGTTCTACATCACTACGGGCTTCCACGGACTCCACGTCCTCGGTGGCCTGATCGCCTTCCTCTTCATCATCGGCCGAGCCTACGCGGCGAAGCGGTTCGGCCACTTCGAGGCGACCTCGGCCATCGTGACGTCCTACTACTGGCACTTCGTCGACGTGGTCTGGATCGGCCTCTTCATCATTATCTACTTCTTGAAGTGATCCTCCTGTAGACTTTTCTACTAGCGGTAGAATTCAAGGAAGAAGTTCAAAGCTATGGCAATACGGCAGACAGGAACCATCGCGTGAAGGCATTATCACAGAGCCGGCGTCACCCACTGGCGGCAGTAGCGCTGCTGTTGCTGGCCCTGCTCGTCACCGGCGGAATCTACGCTTTCGCCAGTACTGCCAACGAAGCCAAGGCCCAGACGACGTCCTTCTCAGCCACCGATGTGGAAGAGGGCAGCAAGCTCTTCGTCGCGAACTGCGCTTCCTGCCATGGGCTCGGCGCTTCAGGATCCGATGCCGCTCCTTCGCTGATCGGCGTCGGCGCAGCCTCTGTCGACTTCCAGGTGGGCACCGGACGCATGCCCATGCAGATGGACGGGCCCCAGGCCCAGGTGAAGCCGGTTCAGTTCACGGACGAGCAGATCCGGCAGATGGCCGCATACGTGGCCTCCCTCGGAGCGGGTCCCGCCATCCCCGGTGAAGACATCCTCGATCCTTCCGAGGGAGACTCCTCGAACGGCGGCGAGTTGTTCCGCGTCAACTGCGCAATGTGCCACAACGCCGCGGCCGCCGGCGGAGCATTGACCCGCGGGAAGTTCGCACCGTCGATCGACGGCACCAGTCCGAAGCACGTGTACGAAGCCATGGTCACCGGACCGCAGAACATGCCCGTATTCAGTGATGCCAACATCACTCCCGAGGACAAGCAGGACATCATCGCTTTCCTCGACACGATCAATGAGCAGGGCTCCCCCGGTGGAGCCGAACTCGGTGCGCTGGGACCGGTGTCCGAGGGTTTGTTCATCTGGATCGCCGGCCTCGGTGTCATCATTGCCTTCACCATCTGGCTGACGTCCAGGTCCTCCTAGTTTTCCCAGCCCTCCCGGGGTTGGCGGTTTACCGACGAATTGCGAAGAACCTAAAGAAAGTTGAGAGGGATCATGGCCGACAGTAGTCACGGCAGTCCGAACACCTCGGCCACCGTAGCTAAGCCGGGCCAGGGCGGCGTTGATACGTTCGAGAACCCTGGCCTCCCGCCACACCGCCCACGCCTCGCTGACCGGGATCGGCGCGCCGAGAAGAGGGCTGAACGTCAGGTCGCACTCCTCTTCGTGATCTCGATCATCGGCACCCTCCTCTTCTTCGTCGGCTACTTCTTCGTCCCGCTGAACGACTCCATCGCCCGGCTTCGTCTGCAGAACCTGATGCTCGGCTTCGGGACGGCATTCGCGATGCTGGGAATCGGCGTGGGAATCGTGCACTGGGCAAGGACGCTCATGCCGGATCACGAGGTGACCGAGAGCCGCCACGAGATCCGTCCCGAGAAGGATCGCGCTGACGCAGAGAAGATCATCGGCGACATCTTCGAGGAGACGGGAATCAAGCGTCGCCCCCTCATCCGGAACACCCTGCTCGGTGCGATGGTGCTCGCTCCCCTCCCCGCCATCGCCATCTTCCGCGATCTGGGTCCCCTTCCCGGAAACGTCCTCCGGGAGACCATGTGGGAGGCAGGCACCCGTCTCACCCGCGACCCGAGCGGCACCCCTATTCGCGCCGCCGATGTGACGGTGGGTTCGGCGTTCCACGTCATCCCCGAGGGACTGAACGAAGCAGAGCACAAGCTCGAGGAAAAGGCGAAGGCAGTCGTCCTGCTCATGCGTCTTGACCCCGAGGAACTCAATCCTTCCCCCGGGCGTGAGGATTGGGCCTACGAGGGAATTGTCGCGTACTCGAAGATCTGCACGCACGTCGGCTGTCCGGTAGCGCTGTACGAACAGCAAACCCACCACTTGCTGTGCCCGTGTCACCAGTCGACCTTCGACGTGACACAGGAGGCCAAGGTCATCTTCGGCCCGGCGGCCCGCCCGCTTCCACAGCTTCCGATCGATGTCGACGACGAGGGCTACCTCGTGGCGACGAGCGATTTCCAAGAACCCGTAGGACCTAGTTTCTGGGAGCGAGGCTGACCATGAGCAGCTCAACTGCGACACCGGCATATGAGCCGAAGACGCGCGTCGGCAAAGTCACCAACTATGTCGACTCCCGCGTAGGTGGATCAGCAATGGTCAAGGAGTTCGGGCGGAAGATCTTCCCGGACCACTGGACCTTCATGTTCGGCGAAGTAGCGCTCTACACCTTCGTCATCCTCCTGATCTCCGGAACGTTCCTGACCTTCTTCTACGATCCGTCCATGGCCGAGACGCACTATGAGGGAAGCTACCTGCCACTGCGCGGGGTCGAGATGTCGGTCGCCTACGCGTCGTCGCTCGATATCTCCTTCGACATCCGTGGCGGGCTGTTCATGCGGCAGGTTCACCACTGGTCTGCTCTCCTCTTCGTTGCAGCAGTGGCCGTCCATATGCTGCGCGTCTTCTTCACCGGCGCCTTCCGGAAGCCTCGGGAATTCAACTGGGTCGTCGGCTGCGTCCTCCTGATCATGAGCCTGGCAGCGGGCTTCACCGGTTACTCGCTCCCCGACGACCTGCTCTCCGGAAACGGCCTGCGCATCATCGACGGCGTCATGAAAGCCATCCCGGTCGTCGGAACTTACCTCAGCTTCTTCCTCTTCGGAGGAGAATTCCCCGGTACCGCGATCATCGGCAGGCTGTACGTCCTGCACATCCTCCTGATTCCCGCGCTGATCCTGCTGCTCATCGGCATCCACCTGTTCATGGTGGTCCTGCACAAGCACACCCAGTTCCCCGGCCCGGGCCGCACCAACACGAACGTCGTCGGCTACCCGGTCGGCCCCGTCTACGCAGCGAAAGCCGGCGGCTTCTTCTTCATCGTCTTCGGAATCGTCGCCGCGATCTCCGCCGCCTTCACCATCAACCCGATCTGGAACTACGGTCCCTATGATCCCTCCCCCGTCTCGGCTGGAACCCAGCCGGACTGGTACATCGGGTGGGTGGACGGCGCACTGCGGTTGATGCCCGGAACACTCGGAGCGTTCGACTTCGAATGGAACATTCCGTTCCCCTGGGGCGTGAACACGCTCTCGCTGAACGTCCTGATTCCGGCTCTCGTCCCGGCGGGCATCGTCTTCACGCTGATGTTCGCCTGGCCCTGGATCGAAGCCTGGGTCACCAGGGACCGGCGCGAGAAGCACCTGCTCGACCGGCCCCGCAATGCACCGACCCGCACCGGGATCGGCGTGGCAGGAATCGTTTTCTACTGCGTCCTATGGGCTGCTGCGAGCTCCGACCTCATCGCCACCCACTTCCTGGTCTCCCTGAATGACGTGACCTACTGGCTCCGTTTCCTCGCGATCTTCGGGCCGGTCCTCGGCTTCATGGTCGCACGGCGCATCGCGCTCGCCTTGCAGCGCAAGGACCGCGAGATCGCGCTGCACGGCAGGGAGACGGGACGGATCGTCAGGCTCCCCCACGGAGAGTTCATCGAAGTGCATGAGCCGGTGGACGAATACAAGCGGTATCGGCTCGTCAGCTTCGATTCTCCCCAGGTTGCACTTCCGGCGGCGGACGCGCACGGCAAGGTCGGCCTGTCGGAGAAGGCCAGGAGCAGGGCTTCACGGTTCTTCTTCGAGGACCGCGTTGCCCCGGTGACGCCATCCGAACTGAGCGCCGCTCACTCCGGTCACCATGGCGAGATCGCCGAATCCCAGGACCGGGAGTCGATCGCGAGCCACTAGCTACGAAGTTCCGCGTGGAGAGGGTCCGAACAGCTCGGCTGTCCGGACCCTCTCCCGTTCGCCCGGCGACCATAGATTCGGCTCTCCCCATGCATCCCGCAATTCCGCGTTCCCATGCCCGCCTCGTAGCGAAGGTGGTGACCGAGGTTTTCGCTCCCGCTGTGCTCCTCTCAGCACTGCTGTTGATCGTGAGCGTCCACACCGCGGGCCTCGCCCGTGGCATCGGTTCCGGCCTGTTGGCCGTCCTGTTCGTCACCGGGCTTCCACTCGTCGCGGTGGTCCTGCTGGTCCGAGCAGGTAAGGTCACCGACCACCACATCGGCAACCGCCGGCAGCGCGCTCCGATCCTCGGCGGATCTCTGGTTTCCATCGCCCTCGGCGTGTGGATCCTTCAGCTGATCGATGCGCCGGCGGATCTGATCCGGGCCGTCCTCAGTTCAGTGGCTGGGATCGTCGCGGTTCTCGTCGTCAACCTGTTTTGGAAGCTCTCCGCCCACTCGGCCGTCGCGGTTTTCTTCTCGCTGGTCGTCCTGTTCCTTATCGGATTACCCGGCATGGCGGCACTGGCAATTCCGGTCGCAGTGGGCTGGTCCCGAGTCGTACTGGAGGCGCATACTGTAGCCCAGGTCCTGGCGGGTTGGCTTGTCGGCGGAGGCATTGCACTGTTGTACCTGACGCTGGTCCCCTGACGCGCGGCCACGGACGACGACCACCGGCGGGAGAGGTTCAGGAGGTTCTGGGTGGGTTCAGCCCAGGCGCTTGGAGCTGTACCCTCGCGGCGTCCGGACGCCGGGGCGCTGGAGCGGCACCCAAAGCTTGTACCGGTCAGCCCGATAATAGGACACCGAGAAGTCCACCATGGTCCGCGAGACGTATGCGTGGCGCTGGATCTTGAGCAGTGGTGCACCCATCTCGACGTTGAGCAGCCTTGCGATGGACGGAGATGCTGCTGTCGCCTCGATGGTGTCTTCTCCCCACTCCATCACGAGCCCGTACTTCTCGCTGAGGACGTTGTAGAGCGACGTCGGTGGAGGTTGATCGAGGATACCCGGGACACGGTGGGCCGGGATGAAATTCTCGTCCACGCTCATCGGCTCCCCGTCGGCGAGGAGCTGGCGCCGAAACCGCACCACGGGCAGTCCGAGTTCCACCTGGAGTTCCCGGGCCACGTGCGGACTGGCTGCGATCTGTTCGAAGCTGAGCACGTGGGCATCAGGCACCATCCCCCGGCGAAGCATCTCCTCGCTGTAGGAGGTCAGCTTCATCTGAAGGTCGAGCTTGGTATGGGCGACGAAGGTCCCCAGTCCGACAATGCGCTCGAGCACCTCTTCGGCCACTAGTGCGTCGATGGCGTGGCGGACCGTCATTCGCGCTACTCCGAAATGGAGGGTGAGCTGACGTTCGGAGGGAATGGCGGCACCGGGTTCTCCGTGGTCGAGCACATAGTTCCGCAGGATCTCGCGGAGCTGGACGTGCTTGGCCACTGGAGACGAATCATCCAAGGCTGCGACATCGATCAGCCTGACCGCCGGCACCTTCGTCACCCCATTCTTGTTTCTACTGCACGGCTACTTCGTCCTGACCCGCCGTGCGAGCCGCCGCACGGTATGCGACTAGTGGGCGTGGTCTCCGCGACTGTATTCGTACACCCAGCCGACCAGAGCGACCACTGCAAGTCCTGCCCCGATATAGAGAATCCACCAGCCGATTGCCAGGCCGAGGAAGCCTGTCGCCGAGGCGAGACCCAGAACGAGCGGCCACCAGCTCCAGGGGCTGAAGTGGCCCTGCTCCCCCGAGCCTTCGTGGATCTCGGCGTCGAGGCGGTCTTCGGGACGAAGGCCTACCCGTTTGCCGGTGAAACCGAGGTAGAAGCCGATCATGCCGGCCAGGCCGGCGGTAAGGAAGAGCCCCAGGAAACCGACCGGTTCCTGCCATTCGACGAGGACACCGTAGACGGTTCCCACCAGGGCGAAAAAGGGCGCCAGATAGACGAAGAGCTTGGTTTCTACGCGCATGCCTTAGGCGTCCTTCCGGTCCGCAGCGCCCAGCGCCTGCCCAACCGCACCCTCAGGGGTGTGCGTCTGCTGCAGCTCCGGGTGGTGGAGGTCAAGAGCTGGCCGCTCGGAGCGGATCCGGGGCAGCGAAGTGAAGTTGTGCCGTGGCGGTGGGCAGGAGGTGGCCCATTCGAGTGACGCTCCGAAGCCCCACGGATCATCGACCTCTACCTTCTTGCCGCTTCGCCAGGTGATGTACACGTTCCAGAAGAACGGGATGAGCGATGCGCCCAGGACGAAGGAGGCAATTGTGGAGAACTGGTTCATCGCAGTGAACCCGTCTTCCGGCAGGTAGTCCGCATAGCGGCGCGGCATGCCGATGACGCCGAGCCAGTGCTGGATGAGGAACGTTCCGTGGAAGCCGAGGAACAGGAGCCAGAAATGGATCTTGCCGAGGCGCTCGTTGAGCATCTTGCCGGTGAACTTCGGCCACCAGAAGTAGAACCCGGCGAACATCGCGAAGACCACGGTGCCGAAGACCACGTAGTGGAAGTGGGCAACCACGAAGTAGGTGTCCGAAACATGGAAGTCAAGCGGCGGTGACGCCAGGATGATCCCGGTCAGCCCGCCGAAGAGGAAGGTGACGAGGAAGCCGAGGCTCCAGAGCATCGGGGTCTCGAAGGTCAGGGACCCCCGCCACATGGTGCCGATCCAGTTGAAGAACTTCACCCCGGTGGGTACCGCGATCAGCATGGTCATGAAGGCGAAGAACGGCAGCAGCACCGCACCGGTGACGTACATGTGGTGCGCCCAGACGGTTACCGACAGGGCTGCGATGGCGATCGTCGCATAAACGATGCCTTTGTAGCCGAAGATCGGTTTCCTGCTGAACACCGGGAAGATCTCCGAGACGATGCCGAAGAAGGGCAGCGCGATGATGTACACCTCGGGGTGCCCGAAGAACCAGAACAGGTGCTGCCAGAGGATCGCCCCACCGTTCTCCGGATCGAAGATGTGGGCGCCGAAGCGGCGGTCGGCGCCGAGTGCGAAGAGCGCGGCGGCGAGTGGCGGGAACGCCATCAGCACGAGGATCGCCGTGACGAGGGTGTTCCAGGTGAAGATGGGCATCCGCCACATCGTCATTCCCGGAGCCCTCATGCAGATGATGGTCGTGATGAAGTTGACCGAGCCGAGGATGGTGCCGAACCCGGACAACGCCAGGCCGAACACCCAGAGATCTCCGCCGACGCCGGGTGAGAATGTAGTGCTCGAGAGAGGCGCGTAGGCGAACCAGCCGAAGGAGGCCGCTCCCTGCGGGGTGATGAAGCCCGAGACGGCGATGGTGCTGCCGAAGAGGAAGAACCAGAAGGCCAGCGCGTTGAGCCGAGGGAAGGCGACGTCAGGCGCACCGATCTGCAGGGGCATGATGACGTTCGCGAATCCGGCGAACAGGGGTGTCGCGAACATCAGGAGCATGATAGTGCCGTGCATGGTGAACAGCTGGTTGTACTGCTCCTTCGTCTGAAGGATCTGCATGCCGGGCTCGAAGAGTTCGGCGCGGATGACCAGTGCCATGACTCCCGCGAAGCAGAAGAAGACGAACGAGGCAATGAGGTACATGTACCCGATGGTCTTGTGGTCGGTGGACGTGATCCAGTTGACCACGATCCTGCCTTTTGACCTTGGGACCACGCGAGGAGCGGCTATCGTGCCTGCTTCCTCAAGGGTGTATTCGTAGGTTGACATCAGCTACTCCTGGCGGGGTCGAAGTCTGGATCCGCTTCCGGGTAGGAATCGCGGTCGTACTCGTCTCCGAGCTGGCCGTCTTCCAGTTGTGCCATCTGGCGATCGAACTCCTCCTGGGAGACGACTGCCACATTGAAGAGCATCTCGGAGTGGTACTGGCCGCAGAGCTCGGCACATTTGCCGTCGAACGTTCCCTCCCGGGTGGGAGTGAGGTTGATGTAGTTCGTGCGCCCGGGATAGAGGTCCCGCTTCTGGAGGAAGGCCGGAACCCAGAAGGAGTGCTGCACGTCGCGGGCATTCAGCTGGAGCTCGACCGACCGGTTGACCGGCAGGTAGAGCGTGGGAAGGGTTTCCGGAACCCCCGGCTCCCCGGTGAGATTCGCCTGGACCCCTACGGAGTACTTGTCCTCGTTGACGTAGTTGAAGTCCCAGGACCACTGCTTGCCACGCACATCGACGATGACGTCCGGTTCTGCGACCCTCGCGTCGATAGCGCTCTGCTCACGCTCGGTGAAGTAGAAGAACACGAGGACCATGAAGAGCGGAATGGTCAGGTAGAAGATCTCGAGGGGCAGGTTGTAGCTCAACTGCCGGGGAAAGCCCGTGTCGTTGCGGCGGCGGCGGTATGCCACCATGCACCAGATGATCAGGCCCCACGTGATGATGCCGACCACAAGGGCCGCAATCCACGAGTTGACCCACAGGTCCATGATGATTCCCGTGTGGTTGGTGTTGTCGCGCTCGGCGGGCAACCAGCCCTTTTGGGCTTCAACTGAACAACCGGACAATAGCAGTGCGCCGCCCAGCGAGATGCTGGAGATCTTCGCGATCCTGGCTTTCCTGCTGCCGGTTCGGTCCTGCGAACTCACAGACGGACCTTCCTTTTCTACGCGTGTTGCCACCCGCAGTCTGCTGCAGTCCGGGGTGCACATCCAGTTTTACTACTCACTGTAGAGCTTACCCTCAGTCGAGGCCATCCTGTGACAAGCAAAAGGGCCGTCCCGCACCGGGAACGGTGCTTTGGAACGGCCCTCGGGACGTGCTAATGGAGTGCTAGTGGAAGGAGTCTCCGCAGGCGCAGGATCCGCCGGCGTTGGGGTTGTCGATGGTGAAGCCCTGCTTGGAAATGGTGTCCTCGAAATCGATCGAGGCGCCCGACAGGTAGGGGACGCTCATCTTGTCGACGATGACCTCGACGCCGTCGAAATCCTTGACGGCATCGCCGTCGAGCACGCGCTCATCGAAGTACAGCTGGTAGATCAGGCCCGAGCAGCCGCCGGGCTGGACGGCGACGCGGAGGCGTAGGTCGGTGCGGCCCTCCTGCTCGAGAAGGCTGCGGACCTTCCCTGCGGCGACGTCGGAAAGCTTGACCTCGTGCTCGGCAAGGTTTGCCCCTGCCTGCTCAGTACCGGTCTCGGTGATGGAAGTGCTCATTGTGTCTCTCCTAGCTCGGATCCGTTGCTGAAACGACCGCGTCGGTTCCGTCCACGGTGTCGAAGTGCGCGGGTTGGTCCAATGGTACGCCGGTCCTGCCAAGCAACACGGCAACCATTACAACGCACGGGGCTCCCATTTCATTTCCTCGGGCGCATCACGGGCGGAGCGTCACGCGCGGCGCATCACGGGCGGAGCGTCACGCGCGGCGCATCACGGGCGGAGCGTCACGCGCGGCGCAGACCGCCGTCGTTGATGCGGGCCAGCAGGAGCGCCTCGGCGAGGACCGCCTTGCGGAACTCGTCGAGGTGCAGCGACTCGTTGGCACTGTGTGCCCGGGAGTCCGGGTCCTCGACGCCGGTGATCAGGATCTGGGCCGCAGGGAACAGTTCGGTGAGGTCGGCGATGAACGGGATTGAGCCTCCCATGCCGGCCTCGACGGCGGGCACGCCCCATGCCTCTTCGAGCGATGCGAGGGCAAGCTGCGAAGCAGGTTCCGATGTATCGGTCGAGAACGGGCTGCCTGTCTCCCCCGCAGCGAACAGGACGCGGGCGCCGAAGGGTGCGTTGGCCTCTACATGGGCCTGCACCGCGTGCATGGCCTCCTCTGGGCCCTGGCCGGGGGCGAGACGGAGACTGAACTTCGCCTTCGCCCGGGGAAGGAGGGTGTTCGAGGAGAGCGCCACACTGGGGATGTCCATCCCGATGATGGACAGCGCCGGCTTGTTCCATAGCCGGGACGCGACCGATCCCGTGCCTGCGAGCCGAACGCCGTCCAGCACTGAAGCATCAGCCCGGTAATCCTGTTCGTCGTAGTCGACCGACGCGGAGTCGCCGCCGACGAGTCCCGGGATGCAGACATCCCCGGCGTCGTCGTGGAACGTGGAGATCAGGCGCGCCAACAGGGTCGGCGCGTCAAGCACCGGGCCCCCGAACATGCCCGAGTGCACCGCGTGGTCGAGTACCTGCACCTCGACGGTGCCGTCCACCAGTCCGCGCAGGCTGGTGGTGAGGGCAGGTACGCCCACCTTCCAGTTGCTCGAGTCGGCCACCACGATGACGTCCGCGGTGAGGAGGTCGCGGTGCGTCTCGAGGAACTTCCGGAACGTGGGCGACCCGGCCTCCTCCTCGCCCTCTATGAAGAGGGTGACGCCCACCCCGAAATCAGGTCCGAGGACCTCGGTGAGCGACCGCAGCGCTCCGACATGCGCCATGATTCCCGCTTTGTCGTCGGCGGCACCCCTTCCGTACAGGCGGCCGTCCCGCTCGACGGCCGTGAACGGTTCGCTCTCCCAAGGATCCGGGTCCCCCGGCGGCTGGACATCATGGTGTGCGTAGAGGAGCACGGTCGGCTGGCCTTCCGCCGCGGGTCGGCGGGCGACGACGGCAGGACCGCCGGGAACGCCGTCGTTGTCCACGCGGAGGATGGAGACCTCGTCGATGCCGGCATCGCGGATGAGCTGCGCAACGGCTTCGGCGCTGCGGTCCAGCTCGTTCGGGTCGAAAGCCTCCCAGGCGATGCCCCGGATATTCACCAGGGCGGTCAGCTGTTCGACGATCCGGGGGAAATCGGCGTCGACGCTGGCACTGAGTGCCTGCGCGCTGGGATGGGTGCGGTCGGCCGTCGGAGCGGCCTGATCAAAGGAGTCCATGGCATCGACCCTACACACGCCGAGGCCCGGATCAGCGGACCAGCCGCACAGTACCGGTGGAGTGGTGGTGCCGGGCGGCGGGTATCCTGAGAGTGTGTTTGGACGAAAGAAAGACGCCCCAGCGGCTCAGGAAGTAATCGACAGTACCCGCCCCGAGGCGAGAGGGAGCACACGCGTTTCCGGCAAGGGAGCACCCACTCCCAAACGGAGCGTCCAGGAAGCCGCGCGGAAGCGGCCCCTGGTTCCCCATGACCGCAAGGCGGCGCGCGAGCAGGGCAAATCTGCTGCGCGCGATGATCGAGCGCGGATGCGCCAGGCGCTGGACACCGACGACGAACGTTACCTCCCGCTGCGGGACAAAGGCCCCAACCGGCGTTACATCCGCCAGTTCGTCGACGCCCGGTGGAACATCGGAGAATTCCTGATGATCGCGGCGCTGGTGTTCGTGGTCCTCAGTTTCTTCCAGTCACTAGCGGTGCAGAGCGCCGTCCTTTTCGCTTTCTGGGTGCTGATCATGGCCGTGATCCTTGACTGCTTCCTCCTTCGGCGCAAGCTCAAGGCCAAGCTCACCGCCAAGTTCGGTGGTCCGCTGTCCGGCGATCTCTGGTACGGCATCACCCGTGCACTGCAGCTGCGCCGCCTGCGCCTGCCCAAGCCGCAGGTGAAGCGCGGAGCCTACCCCTCCTGATACGGAGCTGGTTGCGCCGCTGTCCTTCGATCCTTCTCAGCGGAGGCGCTTGGCCAGGCTGCGGTTGATGCGGGCGGCCCAGAAGGGACCCTCGTAGAGGAACGCCGTATACCCCTGCACCAGGGTGGCGCCGGCAGCAAGGCGGGCCGCGACGTCGTCGGCGTCCTCGACCCCGCCCACCGACACGATCGCGAGGTTCTCGCCCACTGCTGCCCGTAGCCTCTTGAGGACTTCCATCGAGCGGGCCTTCAGCGGTGCGCCGCTCATGCCGCCGACGCCGAGCGCGATGACCGCCTCGGGATCCGTGCGGAGACCGGACCTGGTGATGGTGGTGTTGGTGGCCACGATGCCGTCGAGGCCGAGCTTCAGCGCCAGCCCCGCGACGTCGTCGATATCCTGGTCCGTCAGGTCCGGCGCGATCTTGACCAGCAGCGGGACGGAACGGCCCGCCGCGTCGTCCGCGGCCTCCCGCACAGCGGTGAGCAGCGGCTCGAGCGACGCAACGTTCTGGAGCAGGCGGAGGCCCGGGGTGTTCGGCGAACTGACGTTCACCACGAGGTAATCGGCAGCGGGTGCCAGTTCCCGCGCGCTGGTCAGGTAATCCGCAGTAGCGTGGCGGAGATCCACGTTCTTCGTCTTGCCGATGTTCACGCCCACGATGGGCCGGTTCGCACCGTAGCGCTGCTCGAGCCGCGTCCGCGCCGACACCAGGCGGGGCGCCACGGCGGCGGCGCCGTCGTTGTTGAAGCCCATCCGGTTCAGGACGGCACGGTCCTCGACGAGCCGGAAGAGGCGCGGGCGCGGGTTGCCGGGCTGCGCGGCCCCGGTGATCGTCCCGATCTCGACATGGCCGAACCCGAGCGCCGTCAGCGACAGGATTCCCCGCCCTCCCTTGTCGAAGCCCGCCGCCAGACCGAACGGGGACGGGAACTCCAGACCGAACGCGGTCGTCCTCAGGCGAGGGTGCGGCGCGCAGAAGCGGCGCAGCGCCCACCCCGCAGGAGTCCGGTCGATAGTCCGGATCAGCGTTGCGCCGACGGTGTGTGCGCGCTCCGCGTCCATGCCGGCGAAGGCAAGGCGGAAGAACGCTGGGTAGATACGCATGCTAATAAAGTCCCACGTTCGGCGGCGCTCGAACAACTTCGGCACACGACGGGCGTTATCCTCGGGAGAATGAGCTTGCTGTGGGAGCCGGACTACTTGGGCCCTGACTACCGGATGGCCGAGCTCGGGCTTCCGCCCGACGACGAGGGACCCTGCACTGCAACCCTCGTAGCCCATGAGCCGCAGGAGGCACTCCCGCCGGCACACGTTCCTGCCGACGGATCCCGCACCGTTCGCGCCGTCCTGTACGTGCACGGCTGGAGCGACTATTTCTTCCAGAGAGCGACGGCGGAGTTCTTCACAGCCCGCGGTGTGGCATTCTTCGCGCTGGACCTCCGGAAGTTCGGCAGGAGCCTTCGACCCTGGCAGACCCCCGGCTTCATCACGGACCTTTCTGAGTACGACGCCGACATCAGCGCCGCGATCGACGCCCTCACCGACGCGCTCCGGCACCGCCATGGAGCGGACGCCGTCGTCCTCCTCAGCGTGATGGCGCACTCGGCCGGTGCCCTCACCGCAGCTCTCTGGGCGGCGCGGAACCCCGGCACCGCCCAGTCCCTCGTCCTCAACGGCCCCTGGCTGGACACCCAGGGCAGTGCACTGTTGCGTTCCGCGACGCAGGGCCTGCTGGAAACGGTCAGCCGGTTCCGCCCGAAAGCCCGGCTCCGCGTTCCCGAGCTCGGCTTCTACTGGCGGAGCATCAGCCGGAGCGCCGAGGGCGAATGGGACCTGGAGCCCTTCTGGCGGCCCGAGACAGGATTCCCGCTGCGGGCCGGCTGGCTGGCCGCGATCCTCGCCGGTCAGGCCGAGGTGGCCCGCGGCCTCTCGCTGCCCATGCCGGTACTCGTGCTGGCCTCTTCTTCCTCGACCATCGGCACCACCTGGAACGAGGCGATGCTCGAGTCGGACAGTGTCCTGGACGTCTCGGTCATGGTGCGTCGCGCCGTCGAACTGGGGTCCTGCGTGACCGTGTGCCGTTTCGACGGCGCACTGCACGACGTCCTGCTCTCCCGCCCGCCGGTCCGGTCCCGGGCGTACCTGCAACTGGGCCGCTGGCTCGACGCCTATGGCTTCCAGGACACGGAGGAACACGGCTCCTGACAGCTGCTTCCTATGCCGGGCCGGTTCCTGACGCGGCGCGGTCCACGGCCCCGCCGTACCGCCGGTCGCGCGCCGCGTATTCCTCGATGGCGCGCCACAGGGTCCGGCGGTCCACGTCAGGCCACAGGGTGTTCATGAAGACCATCTCGGCATAGGCGGACTGCCACAGGAGGAAGTTCGACAGTCGCTGTTCCCCGGAGGTCCGCAGGAACAGGTCCACGTCCGGCAGGTCGGGCTCGTCGAGGAAACGCTGGATGGTCTTCTCGCTCACCGTCGACGCCCGCAGCTTCCCTGCCGCCACCTGTTCGGCTATCGCCTTCGCCGCGTCGGCGATCTCGGCACGTCCGCCGTAGTTCACGCACATGTTCAGTGTGCACGTGGCGTTTCCCCGGGTGTATCGCTCGGCTTCCTCGAGCTCGTTGATGACCGACTGCCACAGCCGGGGCCTCCGTCCCGACCAGCGGATCTCCACGCCCCACTCATTGAGCTGGTTCCGCTGCCGTCGCAGCACGTCCCTGCTGAAGCCCATGAGGAACCGCACCTCGTCGGGCGAGCGCTTCCAATTCTCCGTCGAGAAGGCATACACCGACACATGGCGGACGCCGATCTCGATCGCTCCCGCCATGACGTCGAGCAGGGCCGCTTCGCCCGCCCGGTGACCCTCCGTCCGTGGAAGCCCGCGCTCGTTGGCCCAGCGCCCATTGCCGTCCATGACGATCGCCACGTGCTGCGGAACGAACTGCGGGGGGATCGATGGGGCTTTCTCACCACTGGGGTGCGGTTCCGGTGGTCGAGGCGGCAGTACCGGGTTCTTCATACACGCTCCACATGCTTGAGGGATTTGACGACGCGTTCGAGGTGCCACTGCAGGTAACCCGCCACGAGCCCCGCGGCCTCCCGCCGTGCCTGGTTGTCCGAAGCATCCGCGGCGTCCCAGTCCCCCGTCAGCAGCGCTGCGAGCAGTGCCATGGTGGGGCCCGACGGCGACGCCGCGCCCGGCGGGCGGCAGGTTGCGCACACCGCGCCGCCGAGAGCCGCCGAGAAGGCATCGTGCGGCCCCGGCGCACCGCACCGGGCGCAGTCGGTGAAGCTCGGCGCCCACCCGGCGATGGAGAGCGCCCGCAGCAGGTACGAGTCGAGGATGAGTTCTGCCGGGTGGAGCCCCCTGCTCAGCGCCGAGAAAGCGCCGGCCACCAGGGCATAGTGCGCACCTGATCCTTCACTGCCGATGTCCGTGAGCCGTTCGGCTGTCTCGGCGATGGCCGTGGCGGCGGTATAGCGGCCGTAGTCGGCCGCTATACCGTGCCCGTAGGCTCCCTTGGTCTGTGCCTGGGTGACGACGTCGAGGTTGCGCCCTGATGCGAGCTGCAGGTCAACGGCCATGAACGGCTCGAGGCGCGAGCCGAATTTGCTGCTCGTCCTGCGGACGCCCTTGGCCACAGCCCGCACCTGCCCGTGCTCGCGGGTCAGCAGGACGATGATCCGGTCCGCCTCACCGAGCTTGTAGGTCCGCAGGACCACTCCCTCGGAGCGGTAGGTCCGGGATGCTGATGCTCTTGACACTCCCCCAGTCTCCCACCTCGTTCGCACCTCGTTCCCACCGAAAGCCCACCGAAAGCCCGGCGGCAGGATCTGGCACTCCGGCAGGGTCAGTCGCTGTCGCGGATGGCGCGGTTGACGGCGGAGACGACGGCCTTGAGCGCTGCCATGGTGGTGTTGGCATCGATTCCGATACCCCACAGGACCCGTTCGCCGACGGCGCACTCCACGTAGGCGGCGGCCCTCGCGTTCCCTCCGGAGGACAACGCATGCTCCGTGTAGTCGAGCACACGCACGTCCACCCCGTCCTGGCCGAGGATCTCCAGCAGGGCCGCGATCGGACCGCTCCCCTGCGACGACCGCCGCTGCTGCACGCCGTCCACCACAAGGGTCGCGGTGAGCTTGAACTGGCCGTCCTCGGCTGTGTCGGTGTTGACCGAGGTGAGGGCGTAGTGGCCCCACTGCCCGGCGCTGCCTGCGCCCGGATCCCCGGCTGCGCGCGTCGGCAGGTACTCGTCCTGGAAAGCGGCCCACAGCTGGGGTCCGCTGATCTCGCCACCCACGGTCTCCGTGCGGCGCTGGATGACGCCGGAGAATTCGATCTGTGCGCGCCGCGGCAGGTCCAGGCTGTGCTCGCTCTTGAGGAGGTAGGCCACGCCGCCCTTGCCCGACTGCGAGTTGACCCGGATGACCGCCTCGTAGCTGCGGCCGATGTCCTTGGGGTCGATCGGCAGGTAGGGGACGCCCCAGGGGATGTCATTGACAGTGGCACCGGCGGCTGCGGCGTCGCGCTCCATGCTGTCGAAGCCCTTTTTGATGGCGTCCTGGTGGGAGCCGGAAAAGGCAGTGAACACGAGGTCACCGCCGTACGGGGAGCGTTCGGGAACCGCCAGCTGGTTGCAGTACTCCGCGGTGCGGCGGATGGCATCCATGTCGGAGAAGTCGATCTGCGGGTCGATGCCCTGGCTGTAGAGATTCATCCCGAGGGTCACGAGATCGACGTTGCCGGTCCGCTCGCCGTTCCCGAAGAGGCATCCCTCGATGCGGTCCGCTCCCGCCAGATAGCCCAGTTCGGCCGCGGCAACGCCCGTTCCGCGGTCATTGTGCGGGTGGAGGGACACGATGATGCTGTCGCGGTTCTCCAGGTTCCTGCACATCCATTCGATGGAATCGGCGTAGACGTTGGGGGTGGCCATCTCCACGGTGGCCGGCAGGTTCAGGATCATCTGGCGGTCCGCTGACGCTTCGAAGACCGCCGCCACCTCGTTGCTGATGCGTGCTGCGAAATCGAGTTCGGTGCCGGTGAAGGACTCCGGTGAGTACTCGTACGTGACATGGGTGTTGCCGAGGCTTTCCTCGAACTTGCGGCAGAGCCTGGCACCCTGCAGCGCGATGTCGATGATGCCGTCGCGGTCCTGGTTGAAGACGACCCTGCGCTGGAGCACGGAGGTGGAATTGTAGAGGTGGACGATCGCACGGTCCGCGCCCTCGAGGGATTCGTAGGTGCGCTCGATCAGGTGCTCGCGGGCCTGCGTGAGGACCTGGATGGTCACGTCGTCGGGAATGCGGTCGCCCTCGATGAGCTGCCGGACGAAATCGAAATCCGTCTGCGATGCCGACGGGAAGCCCACCTCGATCTCCTTGTAGCCCATACCCACCAGGAGGTCGAACATCCGATGCTTGCGCTCGGGGCTCATGGGGTCGATCAGCGCCTGGTTACCGTCCCGGAGGTCCACCGCGCACCAGCGCGGCGCCTTGGTGATCAGCTTGTCCGGCCAGGTGCGGTCCGGGAGTTCAACGGTGATCTGATCCTGGAACGGCGTGTATTTGGAGAACGGCATTCCGGAGGTCTTTTGTGCGTTTCGCATGGGGGCTGGCCTTATCTCTCGAACCTACTAAGCGCTGGCGGCCGGGCAACACGGACTCCGCAGCGAGGTGTGGCCAGCAGCTGAAACAAGCTCGGGGGCTTAGGAAACCTCGCCGCGGCAGATAAGAAGGGTCAGCTCTGCACGCATTTTTCCACGATAGCACGGCACCTAGAATGGGCTTTTGGCGCAGTGCCGGCAGAACCGATCGGGAATCGACGAAGGAGCACCAATGGTAGAGACCAGGAACCAGGCGAACGCCGTGAAAACGGGCGTCCGCCCGCAGGACGACCTTTTCCGCTCCGTGAACCACGAATGGCTGGAAGTCACCGGGATACCGGAGGACCGGGCACAGGAGGGCTCCTTCACGGCCCTGCGTGACGCCTCGGAGCTCGCCGTGCGCAGCATCATCGAGTCCGTCGCTCCTAGTGACAGTGCAGGCGAAAATGCAGGCGACAGCACGAAGATCGGGACGCTGTACGCGGATTTCCTGGATATCGCGCGCATCGCCGAGCAGGGCCTTGCTCCCCTCGAGGGCATGCTCACCCGCATCGACAGCGTGTCGGATCCGGAGGAACTGATCCGCCTGAGTGCCGAGCTCACGCGGTCCGGCATCCAGGGAGTCTGCGCGCCGTATGTCAGCAACGACGCCGGCAATCCCGACCGGTACCTGCTGCACGTGTACCAGTCGGGGCTCGGCATGCCCGACGAGTCCTATTACCGGGAGCCGCAGTTCGCCGGGACCCGCGAGAAGTACAGCTCCCTGCTCGAGAGGCTCTTCGAACTGGCCGGATACGCCGGGGCCCGCGAGGCCGCGGCACGCGTCCTCGAGTTGGAGACGGTCCTTGCAGCGTTCCACATGAGCACGGTAGACCGCCGGGACCCGCAGAAAACCTACAACCTCAGCACCCTGCAGGGTGCTGTCGGGCTGGCGCCCTTCACCGACGCGTGGCTGTCGGTGATCACCGACGATGCCTCCCAGGCAGCGGAGCTGGTGGTGTCCCAGCCGGCCTACCTGGTCGGCGTCGAGGACGCGCTGTCGACGGTGCCGTTGCCCGCCTGGAAGAACTGGCTTGCGAGCCGCGTCCTTCTCTCCGCGGCGGACTACCTCGACGAGCCGTTCGTCGATGCCGTTTTCGCCTTCTACGGAACGCACCTCGCCGGCACCCCCCGGCTCAAGGAGCGCTGGAAGCGGGGCGTCGCACTGGTGGAAGGGTCGCTCGGCGAAGCGGTCGGCAGGGAGTACGTGGCACGGCACTTTCCGGAGAGCCACAAGCAGCAGATGCTCGAGCTGGTGGCGAACCTCATCGAAGCCTACTCAAGGAGCATCTCGTCCCTGGCCTGGATGAGTGACGGGACCCGCGACAAGGCGCTGCTGAAACTTTCCCAGTTCACCACGAAGATCGGCTACCCGGACGAGTGGATCGACTATGCACGGCTGGAAATCAGGGCGGGCGACCTGTTCGGCAACGTCTGCCGCGCGAGCGAGTTCGAACACCGGCGCCAACTGGGCAAGCTCGGCGGACCGATCGACCGCGGGGCCTGGCTGATGACCCCCCAGACGGTCAATGCGTATTACATGCCCACCATGAATGAGATCGTTTTCCCGGCAGCCATCCTCCAGCCGCCGTTCTTCGATGCCGGTGCTGATCCGGCGGTGAACTACGGCGCCATCGGCGCCGTCATCGGGCACGAGATCGGACACGGCTTCGACGACAAGGGGTCCCAGTTCGACGGCCGCGGCGCGCTGGCCAACTGGTGGTCGGACAAGGACCGGTCGGCCTTCGACGCCCTCACGTCACAGCTCGTCGACCAGTACGCCGTCCTGGCGCCCGTGGAGGCACCCACCCAGTATGTGAACGGCGAACTGACCCTGGGGGAGAATATCGGCGACCTCGGTGGGCTCAGCATCAGCTACCTGGCCTATCTCATCAGCCTGGACGGCGCCGAAGCACCGGTCATTGACGGACGAACGGGCGCACAGAGGTTCTTCTCCTCGTGGGCTAGCTGCTGGCGCCAGAAGATTCGCCCTGAAGAGGCGGCACGCCGCATCACGGTCGATCCGCACTCACCCAACGAGTTCCGGTGCAATCAGGTGGTGCGGAATCTCGACGAGTTCCACGAGGCATTCGCAACCACCCCCGGGGACGGCCTCTGGCTCGAACCGGACCAGCGCGTCCGTATCTGGTGACGGTTCGGTACTCTCGGCTGCGCTAGAACCCCGATGCCTGCTGGCACACCTCTTCCTCGGCGGTCTGCCCCTGCAGCTGGCCGCCCAGCGGATCGGGTTTGACGGTGACACCTGTCAGGAAGTCGGCTCCCACCAGCACTTCGACGCCGACGGCCGAGGGACTGGGAATCAGCTGGACGGCATCGACCCCGAACAGGGCCGCGATCTCCGCGGCTGCGGCGTCATAGCCGGCGCCGAAGTACACCTGGGTGACCGGCGCTCCGATCGATTCCAGTGTCTGGGCTGATTCATAGCCCTCCGCCACCAGCATCGCCTGCACCCGGGTTCCGCGTGCTTCGGACCCCGTACCGTTCACCACGATGACCGGAACGGCGGCGGCGTCGATGGCGGGGGGCGCGGGAGCCGGCGCATCGGTCTCATCCGGACCGGAGTCCCCGGAGGGCGCCGGCGACGGTGACGGGGACGGCTCGGTGAGGCTGCGATCCTCGCGCATCGCGGCGAACAACGGCTCGGCCGCTTCCTCATCCAGGACCAGGCGGTTGGGATCCAGTTCCCAGGGCATGGTTGGTACGGTCACGAAGGCCATGTTGCCAAGGTCCACGTCCTTGACCCGGTCCGCCAGTTTCAGGAGGGCCGTCACCTGGGACAGGCCGTCGTCGACCGTCAGGTTGCGCGTGATCGTCTCGGCGATGGAGTAGAGCCGGGGAAGATTGCTCAGGGTTTCCTCGGCCTGGACCTTCCGCGCCATCGAGGCGAGAAAGGCCTGCTGTGCCTTGATCCTTCCGGCATCGCCGCCATCGCCGAAGGCATGGCGCGTCCTCAGGAAGGCCAGGGCCTGCTCGCCCTCCACCTCGCTGGTTCCCGCGGGCAGGCTCAACCCCGAGTACTCGTCCTCCACCGGTTCGGTGACACAGACCTCGACGCCGCCGAGGGTTTCCGAAAGTTCCTTCACGGCGTCGAAGTCGGCCATCATGAAGTGGTCGATGCTCAGGCCTGTGATGCTGTTGATTGCTGCAACAGTGCAGCCCGGTCCGCCGGACGCAAGGGCACCGTTGAGCTGGCCGAGGTCCATGGCCGTCGAGGGTTCTCCGCCGGCCGGCGGAAGGCAACTGGGAAGAGGAACCAGAAGGTCCCGCGGGAAACTGAGGACCGTCACGTCCTCGCGGTCCGCCGAGAGGTTCATCAGCATCATCACATCGGAGTTCCCTCCTCCCGGGGGGAGGTCCGCTCCCCCCGCGGTCTCCCCGTCGGGGCCGGTGCGCGTATCGGTGCCGAGGATCAGGATCTGCACCGGGTCGGTGTTCAGATCCACCGGCAGCGCCGATTCCTGGCCCGACCCCAGGTTGAGGGGCTGCGTGTCGACGTTCGCCTGGAGACGGAACAACTGGATGGCGACGAATCCGACGAGCGCAACCAGCACGGCGGCGAGCGTGAACGCAACCATCAGCAGGCCGCGCCCGGCACGCGTTCGTCCCAGATGGCGGCCGCCCGGCACTCCCGCGGAATCCCGGTCGCCAGAGGCGGAAACGGAAGCACCGGCAGGCCGGAACTGACGTCGGTTGCTCATGAACGGCCTCTTCCAGGTGGGTAGGGCTCTGCCAGCGTCAGAACCCCAGGCGGACGAGCTGCTTCGGGTCGCGCTGCCAGTCCTTGGCAATCTTCACATGAAGGTCGAGGTAAACGCGGGTACCGAGCAGTGCTTCGATTCCGCGGCGGGCGTTGGTCCCCACCTCGCGGAGCCGTGCACCACCCTTGCCGATGATGATCGCCTTCTGGGAGGACCGCTCCACATAGAGGTTCACATAGACAGTGAGCATCGGGTCGTCGTCCGGGCGGCCCTCACGTGGCACCATCTCCTCGACCACCACCGCCAGGGAGTGCGGAAGCTCGTCACGGACGCCTTCGAGGGCGGCTTCACGCACCAGCTCGGCGACCATGACCGCTTCGGGTTCGTCGGTCAGCTCGCCGCCCGGGTACAGCACAGGCGAAAGCGGCATCTGCCTGCTGAACACCTCTCCCACGGTCTCCACCTGGAATCCATCCGCTGCCGACACCGGCACGATATCCGTCCAGCCGTCCGCTCCGAGGACATCTGTTCCCAGTTTGGCCACGGCCAGGAGCTGTTCCGTCAGGGCCTGCCGGTCCACGAGGTCGGTCTTGGTGACGACGGCGATGAGCGGCTTGCGCCTGAGCCTCCCCAGCTGCTCCGAGATGAACCGGTCACCCGGACCGATCTTCTCATTCGCCGGCAGGCAGAAGCCCACGGCGTCGACCTCGGAGAGCGTGTCCGCCACCAGGTCGTTGAGCCTCTGGCCCAGGAGCGTGCGCGGACGGTGGAGGCCCGGCGTATCCACCAGGACAACCTGGGAGTCCTCCCGGTTGACGATGCCACGGATCGTGTGGCGGGTCGTCTGAGGCTTGGCCGAGGTGATGGCGACCTTCTGCCCCACCAGGGCATTGGTCAGGGTGGACTTGCCTGCGTTCGGCCTGCCCACCAGGGACACGAACCCGGCCCTGTGATTATCGCCGCTCATGTTCTGCCGCCATTTCCTTCTCGTTGGTGTGCTGGTCCGGGAAATCCTGCTCCCGCAGGAAGACGATGATGTGTGACACCCGGTTCCGGCGGCCCTCGAGCCGTTCGGCGCGCAGGCCTATTCCATCAATTGTCACCTCACTGCCGACGATCGGCACCCTCCCGAGGGTCTTCGCCAGCAGGCCACCCACGGTGTCGACTTCCTCGTCCTCGAGGTCGATGCCGAACAGCTCACCCAGATCGTCGATCGCCATGCGGGCGCTCACCCGGTAGGTGCCGTCGTCGAGCCGTTCCTGCTCCGGAACCTCGGAATCGTACTCGTCGACGATCTCGCCGACAATCTCCTCGATGAGATCCTCCAGCGTCACCAGACCGGCGGTTCCGCCGTACTCGTCGATGACGATCGCCACGTGCGTCGATTCGCGCTGGAGCTCCTGGAGGAAGTCCCCGACCGGCTTCGACTCCGGAACGTAGCGCACCTCGCGGCATACCGGATCCACCGATCGGCTCTGGCTCTGCGGCGGACGCCCATGCAGCTCCGCGACCACATCCTTGAGGTACAAAATACCCAGGATGTCGTCGGAGCTCTCTCCAATGACCGGAACGCGCGAGTAGCCGGAACGCAGGAACAGCGACAGCGCCTGATGCAGGGTCGAACCGGATTCGAGAGTGACCATGTCGGTTCGCGGAACCATCACGGCGCGCACCTTCGTGTCGCCGAGTTCGAAGACGGAGTGGATCAGTTCGGCCTCGTTGTCCTCGATCATCTCCGCGTCGCTGGCGCGGGACAGCAACTCCCGGAACTCCTCCTGCGTGAAGAACGCGGCTTCATCGAGCGACGCTCCCGGGGTCACCGTGCTGCCGATGCGCACGAGCCACTGTGGAACGGGACCGAGCAGCGTGCACAGCAGAGAGACGAAACCCGCTGTGAACTGCACGACGGCGGACGCGTGGGCGCGGCCCAGCTGGCGGGGTGAGACCCCGACGAGAACAAAACCGATGCCTGCCATCACTGCGGTCGCCAGGAGCCCGGCGAGCCATACGTTGTCGAGCACGTCGTGGAACAGGATGGCGACCGCAACCGCTCCGGCCATCTCGAACCACACCCGCCAGAAACGGAGCGCATGCATGTGGGCGACCGGCGATTCGAGGATCCGGCGGAGCGACGCCCCTTTTGCGGACTGCAGCAGGGCTTCGCCGTCCTGCCGTGGGAGGTAACTGAACGCCGCCTCCGCTGCGGTGACGAGGGCCGCGATGAGGATGAAGGCCAGGCCCATGAGCGCGAGGAGCCAGATGATCAAGCGGTCGTCTCCTGGGGTGCCTGTCCGCCAAGGAACTCGGTGAGCAGTTGGCGCTGCAACCCGAACATCTCTTTCTCTTCCTCGGGCTCGGCATGGTCGAATCCGAGAAGGTGGAGGATCCCGTGAGTGGTCAGGAGCAGCAGTTCCTCTCCGGTGCTGTGGCCGGCGGCCGCAGCCTGGCTCGTGGCCACCTCGGGGCACAGCACGACATCGCCCAGCATGCCCGCAGGCGTTACGCGGCCGGTGGTGCCCGGCCTCAGTTCATCCATGGGGAAGGAAAGGACATCGGTGGGCCCCGGCTCGTCCATCCACTCCACGTGGAGCTTCTCCATGGCCGCGATGTCGACGAGGATGATGGAGAGCTCCGCTTCGGGGTGGACGAACATCGCCTCGAAGATGAAGTTGGCAAGGCGCACCAGAGTCGTCTCGTCCGCCTCGAAGCCGGACTCGTTGTTGACCTCGACGCTCATGCGGAACCCGACTTCGACCCGTTGCGGGAATGCCCCGCGGCCTGGGCTTCATCCCACCTGCTGTAGGCGCTCACGATATCCCCGACGAGCCGGTGACGCACGACGTCGGAGGCGTCGAGCTCTGCGAAGTGGACATCGGGAACTCCCCGAAGGATCTCACTGACCACGCGTAACCCCGAGCTCGTTCCTCCGGGAAGGTCCACCTGGGTGACGTCGCCGGTGACCACCATCTTCGCACCGAAGCCCAGGCGCGTCAGGAACATCTTCATCTGCTCCGGTGTGGTGTTCTGCGCCTCGTCGAGGATGATGAACGCGTCGTTGAGGGTTCGTCCGCGCATGTAGGCGAGGGGTGCGACCTCGATGGTGCCAGCAGCCATCAGGCGGGGGATGGAGTCGGGATCCATCATGTCGTGCAGCGCGTCATACAGCGGGCGCAGGTAGGGATCGATCTTGTCGCTGAGCGTCCCCGGCAGGAATCCGAGCCGTTCCCCCGCCTCGACGGCCGGGCGGGTCAGGATGATACGGTTCACTTCCTTCTGCTGCAGGGCCTGGACTGCCTTGGCCATGGCGAGATAGGTCTTGCCAGTTCCGGCGGGCCCGATGCCGAAGACGATCGTGTTGCTGTCGATGGCATCGACATAGGTGCTTTGATTGAGGGTCTTCGGACGGATGGTGCGCCCACGCGACGTCAGGATGTTCACCGAAAGGGCGGTCGAGGGGCGGCCGGCGCTCTGGGTCTTCAGCATGGAGATCAGCTGATCGAGCACCTGCGGGCTCATGGGGGCGTTCTTGTCCGCCATGCTCCGGATCTCCTCGACGAGCCGCTCCGTCCTCAGCACGTCCGCGGCGGGACCCGTGATGGTGAGTTCATTTCCCCGCGCCTGGAGTTCCACGCCTGGAAAGGAGGTTTCGATGAGCTGCAGCGCTTCGTCGTTCGTGCCCAACGCCTGGACCATCTGTTCGCCGGATTCGAATTTCAGAATCCTGGTGTCAAGTCCTGCTGCGTTGATTCCTGAAGTGCTCGGTGTGGTGCCCGGTGAAAATTCGCTCATAGCACGGCCGTTCGGCCTTTGATCGCCCCTTATCTGCTGAAGTTTCCTTGGTTAATCGTACGGCACGGCAACCCGAGGACCTCTGAACTTCCCTTGAAGCGAAAGCGAAAGGTAGCCGGATCCGGCTCTACCGGCAATCGGGGTTGAGGGATCAAAGATTCCAACTTCGTATCAGCTTCGTATCGATACCGTTTCAGTAGTGGCAGCACTGCACCTTTTCAGTACTCGCCCGTGGTGGCTATGCCAAGCTTTTATCCGGATATAGCGAAGGTGCCTCGGACGCACCCCGGTGCGCTGCGGTGCACCGTAATCTTTCGGAGAGGAGGAGGCAGATGGGCAACTCGAATCCACTGCGCGAGAGCCGGCTCGGCTTTCGCGGGCTTCTCTTCTCCACCGGAGGGGTGCTCCTGGTCAGCAGCCTCCTTTTCCTACCAGGCTGCACCGGGTTCTACAGCGGCGAGCCTGAAACCCTGTCGGCACCGTCGAGCTCCGACGTCGTCGCCGCCGACCTCGGGTCGCAAGCCGCGCCGCGGCAGGAACCGGGCACACAGAGCTCAGCGCCCAGCACCGTCCTTCCGGTGTACTGGCTGGGCCGCGCCGGGGATCCGGAAGACAGCGTCCTGCTGTACCGGGAGTTCACACCAGCGGCCGGACCGAACAGTTCTGGTGACCCGATTGCCGACGCAGTGCGCCATATGACCGCCGAAAAGCCGCTCGACGAGGATTTTTTCAGCCCCTGGTCGCCTGCCTCCCGCGTCAGTTCCTCGATCTCCACCCGGAACGTCATCACCGTCGACATCTCCTCCGATGCATTCGAGGAACAACTGTCGCCAGGCATGGCGGAAAATGCCGTCCAGCAGCTGGTCTTCACGGCGACCGCGGCAGCTGCGAATGCCGGGCTGATCACCGGCGGCGAGGTGAGCTCGGTGTTGGTGCTGGTGGACGGCGAAGCGGGGTACAGGGCGTTCGGTGACATCGAGCTCAGTGGTGAACTCCAGAGGGACAATTCGCTCGTCGCGCCGGTCTGGATCATCAATCCCCAGGACGGCGAAGTGCGTGATCCTTCGACGGTCGTGGTTTCCGGGAGCGGGCGCTCCGATTCGTCGACCCTGTCATGGCGGATCGACAGCGCCCCCGATGCTGAGGTGGCAAACGGTGAACCGGCTGACGGGGAGACTACCGGCGGCGACCCTGTCAAGGAAGGCGCCACCGGCCTGGAGAGCCCCGCGGGCACCACGGGGACGTACAGCTTCACCGTCGCACTGCCGCCCGGACGCTACGAGATCAGCGTCTTCCGCCTCGAGTCGGACGACGCCGGCGAGCAGCACGAGCGGTTCACCGACACCAAGATTATTGAGATCAAGTAACCGGAATCACGAGTAGCCGGACCCGGGTCAGTGCCATTGCGGATCGCGCAGCCGGACCCGGGTTCGCGCAACTGGGCAACTGGAGAGCAGGCCGATGCTGACGTCCCAGGGAGCCTACCAGCGTCCGAGCAGCTGATTAAGGAGAACCAGTGCAGCAGGTCCTGCTGAGGAGGACCGCAACACGTGCGGTCCGAGCCTCGCTGTCAGCGCACCGGCACCGACGAATCCGTCGACCTCGCTCCCGCTGATCCCGCCCTCCGGGCCCACCACGACGGCGGTGGTACCTCCTGCGGCCAGGGCACCGGTCCCGGACGCGGCCGCAATGCGGTCAGCCAACGACTCGACAGCATTCTCGGAGAGCACGAACACCCGGTCCACGGACGGAATCCATGTGGTGAGCTGCGTGCTGTACATCAGCGGGTGCACCGAGGGAACGAACGCGCGACGCGACTGTTTCGCAGCTCCCCGAACCACAGCCTCCCACTTCCGGCGGCCCTTGTCGGCCTTCTCGCCGCGCCATCTCACGATGCTGCGTTCAGACTGCCAGGGCACGACGCCGTCGACCCCCAGTTCCGTCGCGGCCTCGATGGCCTGTTCGTCGCGGTCGCCCTTGGCCAGGGCCTGAACGAGCACGAGGCGGTTTCGAGGCGGGTCCTCCTGTGCCGCGGAGTTCACTGTCAACGCCAGGAGCGTCGGTGCTGCGTCAAGCACCGTACCGCTGAGCCGAAATCCTGCCCCGTCCGAAATATCGACTGCCTCACCCGGTTCCATGCGGCGGACCGTCGCGGCATGCCGCGCCTCCTCGCCCCGCAGCTCGAAGACGCTGCCCGCAGTGGTTGAGCGGACGTCGGCAGGATCGCCGAAGAACAGCGGGTTCGTCACGGTCAGAGGTTGCCCAGGCGCTCGCGCAGGCGTGCGAAGACCCCGGAGCCGCTGGAGGCGAGTTGGCCGTCCGTATATTCCTCGCCGCGCAGGCCTGCAAGCTTGCGCAGCAACTCTTCCTGCTCGGGATCGAGGTTCCTCGGCGTCTCGACGTTGAGGTGAACCCGCAGGTCGCCGCGGCCGCTGCCCCGCAGGTGGGTGACTCCGAGGCCTCGGAGCGTCAGGATTTCGCCGGACTGGGTCCCGGCCTTGATGGCGAGCTCCTGGTCGCCGTCGAACGTATCGAGCCGGACCGACGTCCCGAGGGAAGCCGCGGTCATGGGAACGCTCAGTGTGACATGGAGGTCGTCGCCCTCGCGAAGGAACGTCGAGTCGGTATTGACCCGGATCTCCACGTACAGGTCACCCTGCGGTCCGCCGGCCGTTCCCGCCTCACCCTGGCCCGACAGCTGGATGCGCGTCCCGGTGGCGACGCCCGCGGGCACCTTGATGGTGAGGGTGCGGCGCGCACGGATGCGTCCGTCGCCGCTGCACTCATGGCAGGGATTGGGGATGACCGTCCCGTACCCCTGGCAGGAGCCGCAGGGCGCGGTCGTCATCACCTGCCCGAGGATGGACCGGACTGCGCGCTGGACCTGACCGGAACCTCCGCAGATGTCGCAGGTGCGCGGCGACGTGCCGGGCTGGCAGCAGCTCCCGTCACAGGTGGGGCACACGGCCGCGGTGTCGACGTCGATCTTCTTGTTGGTGCCGAAGACGGCGTCCTTCAGATCGATACGGACGTTGATCAGGGCATCCTGACCGCGGCGCATGCGTGAGGGCGGCCCGCCCTGGCCGCTCTGGCCGCCGAAGAACGTCTCGAAAATGTCCTGGAAGGCGAATCCGGAACCGGAGTAGCCGCCACCGAACCCGGTGTCGGTTCCGTTCTCATTGCCGGTGGTGTCATAGACCCTGCGCTTCTGCGGGTCGGCCAGTACCTCGTAGGCGTGCGTGACGCGCTTGAACTCCTCGGCGGCGTCCGGCCCTGAATTCACGTCGGGGTGGAGTTTCCGGGCCAGCTTTCGGTAGGCCTTCTTGATTTCCTCTCCGCTGGCACCCTGCGCCACACCGAGAACTTCATAGTGATTACTCACTCCTGCACATCACTTCCTGTTGACGAACTCTTCATCCTGCAACCCGCGGCGTGTCCCGCAGGATCTTGGTCTCTGTCGCTACTGTTTCCTCTATCAACCGGCGACGGGCCGCGTTCCTTCCCGACACCGGTCGCACGGCACAATATTCCTCCGCGCTATTCCTCGAGGATCCGCGAAAGATACCGTGCGACGGCGCGCACCGCCGCCATGGTGGTGGGGTAATCCATCCGCGTCGGGCCGAGGATGCCCAGCTTCGCCCCGGCATCGGGCCCGTACCCCGTCGCGATGACCGAGGCCTCCGAAAGACCACCGTAGGGGTTCTCGCTTCCGATCCGCACCGAAACTCCCCGGTAGTCCTGCTCCATCTCCGACAGGAGGCGCAGCATGACCACCTGTTCCTCGAGCGCTTCGAGTACGGGGCCGATACTGAGGGGAAAGTCGACGGTCGACCGCGCCAGGTTCGCTGTTCCGGCCAGCACGATGCGGTCCTCCCGCCCGAGTCCGGCCAGGTGCTCGAGTGATTTCAGCAGTGCACCTCCGGCATGGCGCAGGTGCTGCGGCAAGACCTGCGCCGCGTGCGCCAGCTCGGCGGGCAGGGCCGTCAACCGGACCCCGGACACCGCGCCGAGGATGCGCTGTTTCAGGTCCGCGAGTTCCGCTTCCTGAAGCGTTCCGGGGACGGGCACCACCCGCTGCTGGACGGTTCCATTGGTAGCGATCAGCACCACCAGGACCTGCTGCGGCGCGAGCAGCACGAACTCGATGTGCCTCACCGCGGCACCGCCGAGCCGGGGAAACTGCACCACCGCCACCTGATTGGTGAGTTGGGCGAGGATGCGGACGGTGCGATCGACGACGTCGTCGAGATCCTCCGCCCCCTCGAGCAGTGCCTGGATGGCGCGTTTCTCGGGAGCCGAGAGCGGCTTCACCTCCGAGATGCGGTCGACGAAGAGCCGATAGCCCTTGTCGGTGGGGATTCTTCCCGAGCTCGTGTGGGGCGCAGTGATCAGCCCCTCCTCCTCGAGGACGGCCATGTCGTTGCGGATGGTGGCGGAGGAGACTCCGAGGCCATGGCGGTCGACGAGGGCTTTGGATCCTACCGGCTCCCGCGAATGGACATAGTCCTCAACGATGGCCCGCAGCACTTCCAGACGCCGTGGCTCACTCATCCTTCATCACCTCCAGGACACTTATCCGGCATTCCCGCCGGCACCGGAAACGATTGGCACTCAACACACCCAAGTGCCAAGTCTAGTACGTCTGCGCGGATTGTTAGCATTGGAAAATCCGGCCCGGCCCCGGACCCGGGGAAATGGCGCCGGACGAACAGCGCCGGAAAATGAAAGCGAGATACAGCAGTGGCCGACTACGCCTGGGGGGCACAGGACATTTCCGCGCCCGCGCGCACCGAGTTGCCGGAAGTGGCGGCTGCTGCGGGCCTGGTGCTCGAGGATGTGCAGACCGGATTCGTCGGCGCGGTGGTGCGCGTGGAGAAGTCCGGGGGCCTCCATGTGATGGTCCTCGAGGACCGGAAGCTGCGGCACCGGACCTTCCGGCTGGGGCACGGATTCCTCCTCGACGGCAGCCCTGTCCGTGTTACTGCACCTACGAAGGCAGCGCCTGCCGGACCTCAGCGCACGGCGTCGGGGTCCGTGCGGGTCGAGGCCGGTCGTGCAAAAACGGCCAAAGCGAGCCGCATCTGGGTGGAGGGCAAGCATGACGCCGAACTGGTGGAGAAGGTCTGGGGAGACGATCTCCGGCACGAGGGGATCGTCGTGGAACCCCTCCACGGCATCGACGACCTCGAGGGAGCGATCCGTGCTTTCTCGCCGGGCCCCGGCCGACGCCTCGGAATCCTGGTGGACCACCTCCTCCCGGGTACCAAGGAGTTCCGGATCGCCGAGCAGGCGATGGCACAGCGCGGCGCCGCCGGCTCCGTGCTCATCGTGGGACACCCCTACGTGGATGTGTGGCAGGCAGTGAAGCCCGGCGCGCTGGGCCTCGCCGCCTGGCCTGTGGTGCCACGCCACCAGGACTGGAAGACCGGCATCCTCGCCGGGCTCGGCTGGCCGCACGCCGACCCCGCTGACGTTGCCAGAGGGTGGAAGAGAATCCTTGGGAGTGTCACGACCTATGCCGACGTGGAGCCGTCACTCCTGGGGCGGGTGGAGGAAGTCATCGACTTCCTGACGGCGCCTCAGGCCGGAACCTGACATACTCCCGACCGGATCCAAAGTATCCTAGGGGAAACGGTTTGAACGGGAAGTCCCGCCGCGCAGCAAAGGAAGAACGTTGTCCAACACCGCCGACAGGCATCAGCACACCGGCCCTGACGAGGGCCGGTCCGCGTTCGAGGGCTCTCCGGCAAACGCGCTTCCCCTCACGGCTTCCGAGGACCGGCAGTTCGCCACACTCGCCCACTTCGGCGGCATCCTCGGGTTCCTGCCATCGCTGCTGATCTACCTCATCTTCAAGGATCGTGGCCCGTTCACGGCGCAGGAGTCCAAAGAGGCGTTGAACTTCACTCTTCCGCCCACGATACTCGCGCTTGCCACGTGGCTCCTGTCCCTCCTCCCGGCTGTCGGCGGAGTCTTCGCGGTTCTCAACGCCCTGATCTGGGTGGCCATCGCCATCTGCTCGGTCACGGCGGGAATCCAGGTCAACCGGGGCAGGCCGTACCGCTACGCCCTCAACCTGCGCCTTCTTTCGTAGGATCGCGAAACGCCCGGCCGTCGGCGAAATGCCGAGCGCGGGTCGGCCGCAGAAGGCCCGTCCTCAGTCCGGCAGCAGCCGACGTACGACGGCGTCGGCAAGGAGTCGTCCGCCGTCCGTCAGGCGGACCAGACCCCGGAACGCGTCCGCGGGTTCGACCAGGCGGTCGGCAATGAGCCCGGCCACTGCCCGCCTGCCCTCGGGTTCCAGCGCGACGGTGGGCAGTCCTTCCAGCAACCTGACCCGTAGCATCACATCCTCGACGTACCGGTCCCGGGCCGAGAGCACCTCCCGGCCGGCAGCCGGGGAGCTCCCGGCGTCAAGTGCCGCAGCGTACGCGCGGGGGTGCTTGGCGTTCCACCAGCGCACGCCGCCCACATGGGAATGGGCGCCGGGGCCTATCCCCCACCAGTCGTCGCCCTTCCAGTACGCGAGGTTGTGACGGCACTGGTCATCGGCAGTCCGCGCCCAGTTGCTCACCTCGTACCAGTGCAGGCCGCCTACGCCGAGCATCTCGTCTGCGACGGCGTATTTGTCCGCGTGGTCGTCGTCGTCGATGGCTGGGACTTCGCCGCGACGGATCCGGCCGGCGAGCTTGGTACCCTCCTCGATGATGAGAGCGTACGCCGACACATGGTCGGGGCCGTACGATAGTGCGGTTTCAAGAGACGTCCGCCAGTCGGCCATGGACTCGCCCGGCGTTCCGTAGATCAGGTCGATGCTGACTTTCAAGCCGGCATGCCTGGCCCACTCCACGGCTTGCGGGACCCGCTCCGGAGAGTGGGTCCGGTCGAGGACCTGCAGGACGTGCGGCACAGCCGACTGCATACCGAAGGAGACCCGGGTGAAGCCGGCTTCTGCAAGTACCTGCAACGATTCCTCGGTCACGGAGTCCGGGTTCGCCTCAGTGGTGACCTCCGCCCCGGGAACAAGCCCCCAGAGCTCGACGGCAGATGTGAGGATGCCCCCAAGGTCCCGGGCGGGAAGGAGCGTCGGCGTACCACCGCCGAAGAAGACCGTCGACATCGGCCTGCGGGGCACGCCGGACGTCGAAAGGGCCCCTGCCGCAAACGTCAGCTCCTGCCGGGCAGTACCTGCGTACTCGTCCTGGGAGGCTCCCCCACCCAGTTCCGTTGCCGTGTAGGTGTTGAAGTCGCAGTAGCCGCAGCGCACGGCGCAGAAGGGGATATGGACGTACAGTCCGAAGTTCCGGGCATTGGCGCCTATGGCGGCGTGCTCCGGCAGCACGCCGTCGGCCGGAGCAGGGAGCCCGAGCGGGAGGGCGCTAGGCACGGACGGGACAGGCGGGTTGGAGCGTCACTTCTTGGCTTTGTCCTTCGACTCATCCGAGGAAAGCGCTGCGATGAAGGCTTCCTGCGGCACTTCGACGCGGCCCACCATCTTCATGCGTTTCTTTCCCTCTTTCTGCTTCTCCAGCAGCTTGCGCTTTCGGGTGATGTCACCGCCGTAACACTTGGCCAGAACGTCCTTGCGGATGGCGCGGATGCTCTCACGGGCGATGATGCGCGCGCCGATCGCGGCCTGGATCGGCACCTCGAACTGCTGCCGCGGGATGAGCTCGCGCAGCTTGCCGGTCATCATCACCCCGTACGCGTAAGCCTTGTCGCGGTGGGTGATCGCACTGAAGGCATCGACCTGCTCACCCTGAAGCAGGATGTCCACCTTCACAAGGTCGGCGACCTGCTCGCCGTCCGCCTTCCAGTCGAGCGAGCCATATCCGCGGGTTTTCGACTTCAGCAGGTCGAAGAAGTCGAAGACGATCTCGGCCAGGGGCAGCCGGTAGCGGATCTCGACCCGCTCCTCGGACAGGTAGTCCATCCCGCCCAGTACGCCGCGACGCTGCTGGCAGAGCTCCATGATGGCTCCAACGAACTCCGAGGGCGCAAGGATCGTCGCCGACACCATCGGTTCGCGGACCTCGGCGATCTTGCCGGTGGGGTACTCGCTGGGGTTGGTCACCTTCAGGACGCTCTTGTCCTCGAGAGTGACCTCGTATTCGACGTTCGGGGCAGTCGAAATCAGGTCGAGGTTGTACTCACGCTCAAGGCGCTCCCGCGTGATCTCCAGGTGCAGCAGCCCTAGGAATCCGACGCGGAAGCCGAAGCCGAGGGCCGCCGAGGTTTCGGGCTCGTACAGGAGGGCGGCGTCGTTCAGGGTGAACTTGGCCAGGGCGTCGCGGAGCACCGGGTAGTCGGTGCCGTCCAGCGGGTACAGCCCGGAGAACACCATGGGTTTCGGGTCCTGGTATCCGCCCAGCGACGTCGCGGCGGGCTTGGCGAGGTTGGTGACGGTGTCGCCGACCTTCGACTGCCGCACGTCCTTCACACCGGTGATCAGGTAGCCGACCTCACCGACGCCCAGGCCCTTCGACGGTTTGGGTTCAGGTGAGCTGACGCCGATCTCGAGCAGTTCATGGCTCGCCCGCGTGGACATCATCTGGATCCGCTCCCGCGGGCTCAATTTGCCGTCCACCACCCGGACGTAGGTGACCACGCCTCGGTAGGTGTCATACACGGAGTCGAAAATCATGGCGCGTGCAGGAGCATTGGGGTCACCGGTCGGGGCCGGCAGGTCACGTACGATCTTGTCCATCAGGGCCTCGACGCCGACGCCGGTCTTACCGGAGACCATCATCACGTCCTCGGGCTCACCGCCGATGAGGCTCGCCAGTTCGGCTGCATACTTCTCCGGCTGCGCGGCGGGCAGATCGATCTTGTTGAGGACAGGAATGATCGTGAGGTTGTTCTCCATCGCGAGGTACAGGTTCGCGAGCGTCTGGGCTTCGATGCCCTGCGCTGCGTCCACCAGGAGGATTGCCCCTTCGCAGGCGGCGAGCGACCGCGAAACCTCGTAGGTGAAGTCGACGTGCCCGGGCGTGTCGATCATGTTCAGGGCGTAGGCAGTACCGTCGACCTCCCAGGGAAGGCGGACGGCCTGCGACTTGATGGTGATGCCGCGCTCACGTTCGATGTCCATCCGGTCCAGGTACTGGGCCTTCATGTCGCGCTGCTCCACCGCACCGGTCAGCTGGAGCATCCGGTCCGCGAGGGTCGACTTTCCATGATCGATATGGGCGATGATGCAGAAATTCCTGATGATCGCCGGATCAGTGGAGGCTGGCACCGGTGCGGTGCGGGCCATGGGTGACACGTTGGTTCCTCACTACTACGGGACGGATGGGCACCAGGACGGTGAACCTGTTCCCTGGCTGCTCGATTAACAGTGTCCCATGGACGGTGAATGCCGGTTGAATCCGGTGTCGCGCAGGCCCAGGCGAAGGCGCGTACCGTGGGGCCATGCGCCTTGACGCCCGTACCCTGTTCCGCCTGGCAACCTCCGCTGGAAAGCTGCTCCGGCGCTCGGCGCCGAAATCCCGGACGACGCCGATCCCCCGCATCTCGTATTCGCCCAACCTCGACGGCAAACCCGACCCGGGCGAGATCGTCTGGACCTGGGTGCCCTATGAGGAGGACGCCTCCCGGGGCAAGGACCGTCCTGTCCTCCTGATCGGCCGGAACGGCGGCAACCTGCTCGGCCTGATGCTGACGACGCGCGACCGCAACAACACCTCCGCCTCCGATGACCGGTACGTCGATATCGGCACCGGTCCGTGGGATCCGCAGGGGCGTCCCAGCGAGGTGAAGATCGACCGCATCGTTCCCGTCGATCCGGCAGGTGTGCGGCGGATCGGTGCGCTGCTCCCGCGGGCCCGGTTCGACCGGGTGGTGGCGGCACTGCGGGCGACGCACGCGTGACTGCGGTGCGCTTTCCCCCCGGGGAGCCGGACGGCCACCGGCCCTGCGGAACGGGTGACCGCACACCGGCCTGAATTCTGCTAATCTGTATAGCTGTGTGTCCGAGCAGGTCGACGGGCACTTTGGACCAATCGCCACGGTATCCCCACGCCGCTCAGTCGATGGTTGGCCGAAATACCCTCACGACCAGTCCGCAATACAAAGAAAGTTCTCATACGTGGCAAATATCAAGTCCCAGAAAAAGCGCATCCTCACCAACGAAAAGGCGAGGCAGCGCAACAACTCGGTCAAATCCGAGCTCAAGACCGCAATTCGGGCAGTAACCACTGCTGTTGATTCGTCGGACAAGGATGCTGCAACGGCAGCCCTGCAGAACGCCGGCCGCAAGCTGGACAAGGCAGTCAGCAAGGGTGTTCTTCATAGGAACAACGCAGCTAACCGCAAGTCCGCAATCTCCAAGAGGGTCAACGCCCTCTAAGCGACTACCGCTTTCTGTTTTGCGTGGCCGGCCCGATGGGCCGGCCACAGTCCTTTAACCGAACTGTCGTTAAACCGGCCAGTTGTTCAACCCGCCGATCCTTCAACCGGCCGGCTCGTTCTTCAATGGACAAGCCACTCAACCGGCCGGCCCTTCAATCGACCAGTCGTTTCAGTTGGCCAGTCGTTCCAGTCGGCCAGTCATTCCAATTGATCACACTTTTCACCGGCCAGTCATCCCACCGGCCGATCGGCAGCCGCTCCCGGCCGCCGCTGGCCGGGCCGGTAGGGCGATCTTCGGATGCGCGAGGCTACCCCTCGCCGACGGCGATGACCGTAACCGCCCGCTCCACCGCGTAGACAGGGTCACGGGAGCCTCCTTTGACCTGTGCGTCGGCCTCTGCAAGTACCTGGACGCACCGTGCCAGGGACGATGAGGAGAACCGCTGCGCTTCACGGCGCGCCTGGTCGACCTGCCAGGGTGCCATACCGAGTTCGCGGGCAAGCTGCGCCGAGGAGCCGCGGGCTCCGTGCACCCGGGCCACTGCCCTCACCTTCATGGCGAGGGCCGCGACGAGCGGAACCGGATCGGCGCCGGTCGCCAGCGCGTGCCGCAGCATGGACAACGCCTGGGCCGTCCTGCCGGCGAGCGCCGCATCGGCAACCTTGAATCCAGTGGCCTCGACCCGCCCGCCATGGTATTTCTCGACTGTTTCGGCGGTGACATCGCCCACCGAGTCGGAGATCAACTGCTGGCATGCTGCGGCGAGCTCCGCCAGCTGGGTTCCGACGGCGGCAACCAGCGCCCGTACGGCGTCTCCGTCGATCCTGCGGTGCGCCAGCCGGAATTCAGCGGTCACGAAATCGACCTTTTCCGAATCCTTCTTGAGAGGTTGGCAATCCACCAGCACCACCCCTCCGGCTCGAAGGGCATCGAGAAGCTTCTTGCCCCTGTTCCCTCCGCTGTGCCGTAACACCAGAACGACATCCGGGGCAGGGTCGCGGAGATACGCCAGGGCATCCTCGAGGAAGCTGTCATTCATTTGGGCGAGTCCCCCGGCCTCGATGACTTTCCAGTCGCCGAAGAGGGATGGACTGGCGTGGTTGGTCAGGCTTCCCGGTTCATAGGTGGCGGCATCCAGGGTTACCAGTTCCGCTGATGGCTGGGCGCGGCGCACCTGGTGCCGGATGGACTCGGAGGCCTTCGCCGCAAGGAAGTCCTCGGGTCCGCTGAGCAGGACCACCGGTGCCGGCTGGACGTCCCGCCAGGATGCCGGTGCGCTGTTCACCGTGTTGCGGTTGGTGTTCCCCTTGGTGGCCACGAGTCCTTCATTCCGGCTGATTGATGCGACACTTCACTCTGCCATGCGGTGGATCTTCCGCCAAGTAAGGGTCACTGCGCGCTGCGGATATCGAGGACCGAACCGTTGAGGGTCAGGGTGAACGAGCCGAGCTGGTCTGTCCGGGCAGTGACGATGCCCTCCGCGTCCAGGGTAGCGACGATGGCGGGATGGGGGTGGCCGTAGTCGTTGCCCTCCCCGACGGAGATCAGTGCTACTTTCGGCCGAAGTTCCTCGATGATGGCGGAACCTCCGTTACGTGCACCATGATGAGCCACTTTCAGGACGTCGATGCCCTGTCGGGTGAGTGCGGGATTCGCGGCGACCATCCGCGCAGCAGCAGCCTCCTCGATGTCGCCGGTGAAAAGGATGCTGAGCGCACGCCCTGCTGTGCCCACCTCGGCCTGCACCACTGCGCTGGCATCGTTCTCCTCGCCCGGTAATGCGCCCGGTGGCGGCCAGAGCACGGCGAATTCTGCCTCGCCGGCGCGAAAGGAGTCCCCCGTACCGATCCGGACGGGTTCAGTTCCAGCCTCCCTGGCGGCATCAACCACCTCACGCGGCAATTCGGACTCCGCCGAGGAATAGAAGACGGCATCGAGCCGGCGGCCCTCGACGACGCCCGCAATTCCTCCGTAGTGGTCGAGGTGGAGGTGTGTGAGGAGCAGGACCTCCACTACGTCGATGGAGAGGTCGGACAGGCAACGGTCGACCGCCGCGGCGTCTGGACCCGCGTCGATCACCACCGCCCGTCCGGCCCCTGTCCGTAGGACGAACGAATCACCCTGCCCTACGTCGCATGCGGCCAGTACCCATCCGCCCGCCTCGTTCTCCTCGTCCAGCGGCAGGACCACCACGAGCAGGACGCCGAGCCCGCACCCGGCGCTGACCAGGACCAGCCAGGGAGGCGGCCGGATGGACTGCCGCACCCTCCTTCCGGTGCGGCTGAGCGCCGGCGCGAAGACGAAACAGAGGACCACGGCGAGGCACAGACCGCCTGTCAACGCGGCACCCGCCGGACCGCCCAGCCAGGGCACCGAGGCGTAGGGGGCATTCTCGAGGGTTCGGGCCACCGCTGCTACCCAGGACGTACCGAACTGACCGGAAACAAGGAAAGGGACCACCGCGGGAGGGAACAGGGCCAGGGCGCCGATCGACAGCATCCCCGCAATGGTGATGAACGGTACCAGCGGCGCCGCCGCGACGTTCGCGGGCACCGAATAGAGCGGCAGGGAGGGCTGCAGCATTACCAGAACGGGCGTGCAGAAGAGCTGTGCCGTGACCGGCACGGCGAGCAGCTGCGCCGCGAAGGTGGGCATGATGCAGCCGAGCCGTGCTGCCAAATAGGGACCGGCCACCACCAGCCCTCCCGTAGCGCACACCGACAGGATGAACGCATAGGACGAATGGAGCCACGGATCCGCGGCGAGCAGGGCGATGATGGAAAGGAACAGCAGCGACAGCGAGAGGCGTCCGCGGCCCGTCAGGACAGCAAGAACGCCGATCGATCCCATGACAGCCGCGCGGAGAACGCTCGGTTCAGGCCGGACAAGGAGGACGAAACACACCAGAGCGGCGAGTGCCGCTCCAGCGGCCCAGAGCCGTGGCAGCCTGGCACATCGGGCTCCCAGGAAAACGAAGGCCAGCACGTAGGAACAGTTGGCTCCGCTGACCGCCGTCAGGTGGGTCAGGCCGGTGGTTCTCATCGCCCCGGCGAGGGCGTCGTCGAGCCCCGAGCGGTCGCCGATTGCCATCCCCGGCAGAAGTCCGCCGTCATTTGCTCCGCGGGCCAGCGCAGCGTCGGTGAAACCGTCCCGTAGGCCCGCGGTATACGCCTGCCACCCTCGCGCCGGTGCGATACGGGGCCCGGCGGTGGGAATGAACAGGGCTATCTGCTTGCCCGGCCCGAGGGGTGGTGCCAGCGTTCCCAGAACCCGCACGGTGTCACCGGGAGTCATATCGAGCCACTCGCGACCCGCGAGCACGGTCACGGGAGTGGCTGAGCTGAAAGGCTCACCCCGATACTGACCGCCGGTCACGGTGGCGTCGATCATCACACGCTCCTGGCCGCTGAATCTGTCCGGCGTGACAGTGGCGGGTTCTCCGTCGATGCTCAGGATCACTGCAAGGCTGCCACCCTGCACGGCTGCTTCCGCTACCGGTCCTGCCGTGAAGCGGACCAGGCTGCCTGCAGTGGCCAGGCAGATGAGGCACGCGGCCGCGGCGGGTACCACCGATGCCCTGAGGACCGACGCCAGGATCAGCCGAACCGGCCGTTCGCTGTTCGTCCGGGCGTTGCTGAACATCGCGTGGGCGCAGGCGGTGATCAGCGCCACAGCTGCGAGGAGCAGCCCGGCGAACAGGGCCGTGCCTGGTTCCAAATCCGTTGATATCGCTGCCGCGGCCCACGCCGCAACGGCCGGCAGTCCGAGCCGAAGGTCGAGGGGAGCTGATGGTTCCAGCCGGACTGACTGCCTTGGGGCCCGCTCGGCGTCGGGAACCAATGCATCCAGGGCCGCACGGATCCCGACCCACGCGATGATCCCGGTCCCGGCGCGGCGCGGTCCGCCCTGCGCCGGGCGCGGCGTCGGCCCCCGCGTCCTACGCGGTTCACCGGACCACCCGCCGGGCCGCAGCCCGCCGAGCCGAGTCGGCGCTTTTTCCGCGTCCGACCTGCTCCGCGGAGGAACTGCCGGCCCGGGGCGCAAACCGGCATCCCGGAATCGCCGGCGACGGGCAGCGCTTGCTCTTGCCTCGGCCGAGGTCACGTTGCCGCGACGAGAGGCAGGATCGCCTCGAGCAGGGCCGGCCCGATGCCGGGCACGGCGTCGAGGTCGCCCGGCTGGGCGAAGCTGCCATTCAGCGTGCGCCACTCGAGGATTCGTTGCGCGAGGACGGGCCCTACACGGGGCAGGCTGTCGAGCTCGGCAAGCGTTGCGGTGTTGAGATCGATGACCGGTGCCGGTGGGCCCTCCACCGGGCCGGCAGGTGCCGGATGGCCTGGTTCTGCCGGCCGCAGCGGCTCGCCACGGACTGGAACATGCAGTTGCGCACCGTCCTGCGCCACCGCAGCGAGGTTCACCCCGGCGAGGTCGGCCTCCCCCAGCGCGCCTCCTGCCTTCTCCAGCACGGTGAAGATCCTCGACCCGGGCGCCACTTCGACGACGCCGGGCTGCACAACCGCTCCCGTGACGTGCACGTAGAGCGTCTCCGCGCCGGCGGCCGACGGTACGCCCTCCGGTACCTTTTCCGGGAGGTCTCCCGGAGAAGCACCCTCCCCCTGCCCGCTACCCCGGTCAATCCCGACCGGGCCGGAGCCGGAAGAACGGGTATCCTCCGCTTCGACCGCGGGATCCTGGCCGAGTTCAACCGAGGTGGCGGCCGACGACGGATCGCTGCTGCGCACGAAGAACAGGGCAGTACCCACAGTCAGCGCAACCCCCAGGAAGACCAGGGCGGCTGCCCTGGTCGCTGCCCAGCGCCGTCGGGCCGGGCCCTGCCCCGGCGGCACGTCGGGTTCCGGACAACCCTCGACGGCGTCGGCCCGATAGCCTGGAATTTGTTGAACTCGCCCGCGAGGGTCTGTGGTAGCCCACCGGTGTCTTGGCATGTTCCACGGTAGGCAGCACACCCGCTTCCGGAGGCTCGCTGCGGAGGCTATGTGGACAACGCCCTACCTGCATCGACCTACCCGGGGGCCGCCCTTCCGCTGATTGCCACGGCGACGACCCCGAGGCCGACATGCGCTGCGAGCACGGCGGGACAGGGTGCCACCGAGATCCGTGCCACCGGTGCCGCGGCACCGAGACGCCCGGCGACACCTGCAGCCTGGTCCTCGTTGCCGTAGTGGTGGACGGTCAGTTCAACCGCAGGGTCGCGGGTTGCGAGGTCCGCGCGCACCAGTTCCTCGACGCGTTCCAGGGCGCGCCTGGGTGTCCGGACCTTCTCGAGCGGCACCAGGCGCCCCTCCTGCACCCTGAGCAGGACCTTGACGGACAGCACCGAGCCGAGCCATCCCGCCGCGGCACTGATCCTGCCCCCGCGACGCAGCCGGTCCAGGCTCGGCACGTAGACGTAGAGGGCCGACCCCCGTCCGGCCATTGCGGCGGCCGCCGCGCTGCGCTCGAGGTTGAGGCCGGCACGGAGGGCGGCGGCCGCTTCCAGCGCGGCATAGCCCTGCGCCATCCCTGTGGTGCCGGTGTCGATGACCTCGACGGGGATGTCCACCGCTGCCGCTGCAAGGCGTGCCGCGTCAACGGTCCCCGACAGCAGGCCCGACAGGTGCACCGAGATGATGCCGTCGAATCCTGCTGTCTCCAGTGCCCGGTAGACCTGCTCGAACCGGCCCGGGGACGGTCGGGACGTCCTGACGTCCGTCCCCTGGGCGAGCGCAACGCTGAGCGGCCGGAACAGCGCGGCATCGTCCTGGTCGAGGGTCTCCCCGCCGATCGACACGGGAACCGGCACCACGGTGATTCCCCGGGCGGATCCGGGTCCCTCGAGCCAGCCGGGCGGAAAGCCCGCGGCGGAATCTGTCACCACGGCGATGCGGGGCGGAATCGCAGACACGGTCAGTTCGGAACGATGTTGACCAGTTTGGGTGCCCGCACGATCACCGTGCGGATGCTCCGTCCGTCGAGGATCCTGGTGACCTGTTCGCTCCCGAGAGCCAGTGTCCGCAGCTCGTCCTCGGAGATGTCCGGGGACACCTCCAGCCTGTCCCGGACCTTGCCCTGCACCTGGACCACTGCCACCACGGTGTTCTGGGTCAGCAGGTTCCCGTCGACGGCGGGCCAACCGGCGGTGGCGACCGTCGCGCTGCGGCCCAGCCGGCTCCACAGGTCCTCGGCCGTGTACGGCGCGAAGAGGCTGAGCAGGATCGCCACGGCTTCAGCGGCTTCCCGGACCGCAGGGTCCGCGCCGCCGGGACCGGAGTCGATGGCCTTGCGCGTGGCGTTGACCAGTTCCATCAGCTTCGCGACCACCACGTTGAACTTGTTGGCGTTCATGAGTTCGGCGGCGTCGGCCACCGTTCGGTGGGTGATGGAGCGGAGCTCCTGGTCGCCGGACGCGGGATCGGCTCCCAGCTCACTCGTCACGTCGGCTCCGAGGCGCCAGGCGCGGGCGAGGAACTTCGCCGAGCCCGACGGCGAAACATCCGCCCAGTCGACGTCGTCCTCGGGAGGGGAAGCGAACACCATGGTGAGCCGGATGGCGTCGACTCCGTACCGGTCGAGCTGCTCGCTCAGGTCGACACCGTTGCCCAGCGATTTGCTCATCGCCTTTCCACCGTTGAGCACCTGGCCCTGGTTCAGGAGCGCGGCGAAGGGCTCGGTGAAGCCGACCATTCCCAGGTCGTACAGGACCTTGGTGAAGAACCTGCTGTACAGCAGGTGCAGGATCGCGTGTTCCACGCCGCCGACGTACTGGCCGACGGGCAGCCACTTGTTGACGGCGTCGGTGTCGAAGGGTGCCGTCTCGAGGTCGGGTGACAGGAAGCGCAGGTAGTACCAGGACGAGTCGACGAAGGTGTCCATCGTGTCGGTGTCCCGCTTGGCCGCCCCGCCGCAGGAGGGGCACGGAACGTTGACCCAATCCTCCACTGCCGCCAGGGGGGACGTGCCCTTCGGGGAGAGGTCCTCACCGCGCAGGTTCTCAGGCAACCGGACGGGCAGCTGGTCATCAGGGACCGGGACCTCGCCGCAGGATGGGCAGTGGATGATCGGGATGGGCGTGCCCCAGAACCGCTGCCGGGATAACAGCCAGTCGCGCAGGCGGTAGTTGATGGTGCGCTCACCCGTACCCTGCGCAGTCACCAGCTCGATGGCCCTGGCGATCGCTGCGTCCTTGACCAGGCCGCTCAGCTCGCCGGAGTTCACGAGAGTTCCCTCGCCGGTGGTCGCAATGCCGGTCACGGCCGCGTCCTCTGCGCCGGTGTCGACGACGGTGCGGACAGGAAGGTCGAAGCGACGGGCGAAGTCGAGGTCGCGCTGGTCATGCGCCGGAACAGCCATGATCGCGCCCGTGCCGTAGTCGGCCAGGACGTAGTCCGCGGCCCAGACGGGCAGTTTCTCACCATTCAATGGATTGACGGCGTACCGTCCGGTGAAGACGCCGGTCTTTTCCCGCTCGGTGGCCTGGCGCTCGATCTCGGACAGCGCCTTGACCTCCTCGCGGTAGGCCTCCAGCTCACCGCGCTTGTCCGGGATGACCAGGTCAAGTGCCAGCGGCGCATCGGCTGCCACCACGAAGAAAGTTGCGCCGTACAGGGTATCCGGGCGGGTCGTGAAGACTTCCACCTGATGGCCGGCCTGACCGTCGACGGGCTCGATGGCGAAGCTGACGTGCGCACCCTCGGAACGTCCGATCCAGTTGCGCTGCATCGCCAGGACGCGCTCGGGCCAGTGGCCCTTGAGCTGCTCCATGTCATCCAGCAGGCGGTCCGCGTAATCCGTGATCTTGAAGTACCACTGGTTCAGGTCCTTCTTGGTCACGAGGGTCCCGCAGCGGTCGCAGGCTCCGTTGATGACCTGCTCGTTCGCCAGGACGGTCTGGTCCTTCGGGCACCAGTTCACCGGTGAATTGCGGCGGTACGCGAGGCCCTTCTGGAAGAACCGGACGAAGAGCCACTGCGTCCACCGGTAGTACTCGGGGTCGGAAGTGTGGATCCTCCGGGACCAGTCGACGCTGATGGCATAGCGCTTGAACGAGTTGGCCTGTGTCTCGATGTTCGCGTAGGTCCACTCGGCGGGATGGGTGTTCCGCTTGATGGCCGCGTTCTCGGCCGGCAGGCCGAAGGAGTCCCACCCGATGGGGTGCAGGACATCGAAGCCCTGCTGGCGGTAGTAACGCGCGGCGACGTCCCCCATCGCGAAAGCCTCGGCGTGGCCCATGTGGAGATCCCCCGAGGGGTAGGGAAACATGTCGAGCACGTAGCGGCGTTTCCGGACACCGTCATCGGCCGGCCGGAAGGGCTGGAGTTCCTCCCACACTGCGGGCCATCGCGCTTCGATGGCAGCGGCGTCATAGGTGTTCTCGTTCGGCTGCGCGGCCTCGGGGTGGGTACTCACTGGGTATCGCCCTGTCCTGTTCGAAGAAACGTTCATCGTGCGTGCGTGGTGCGGCTTGCCGCCGCTGCTGCGGCGGCGTGCGCGCCCGGGATTACGGTCCGGCCGGACACACAAAAGCCCCTCACACATGGAGGGGCCGCCGCACGGTTGGAACCGGGCGGCTAGGTAAGAAGGAGCTCGTGCGGCAGAGAAACAAGCATGGAAACACCTTAGCAGTGTCCCGGACCGGACCCCCTGAGTCGCTGAGCCGCTGACAACAGCCGCTGAGCAGGCCACCTACGCCGGGCACCTTACGCCCGGCTGCCCGGCCCGTTCCCCGAAGGGGACGGACCGGGCAGCCGGCAGGTGAGGGAACGCGGCGGCAGTATGCGCTACTGGACGTCCTCGTCGACCCAGTCGAAGGTCTTCGTGACGGCCTTCTTCCAGTTGCGCAGCTGGCGCTCGCGCTCGGCTTCCTCCATGGACGGGTTCCAGCGCTTGTCCTCCGCCCAGTTGGTCGCGAGCTCGGCGGTATCCTTCCAGAAACCGACGGCGAGTCCCGCCGCATACGCGGCACCGAGCGCGGTGGTCTCGGTGACCTTCGGCCGGATGACCGGGATACCCAGGATGTCCGCCTGGAACTGCATCAGGGCGTCGTTGGCGACCATGCCGCCGTCGACCCTGAGGTCCTCCATGTTGACGCCGGAATCGGCGTTGGCCGCGTCCAGCACCTCGCGGGTCTGGAAAGCCGTCGCTTCCAGTGCCGCGCGGGCGATGTGCCCCTTGTTCACGAATCGGGTCAGGCCGACGATCGCCCCGCGAGCATCCGCGCGCCAGTACGGTGCGAAGAGTCCCGAGAACGCAGGAACGATGTAGACGCCGCCGTTGTCGTCCACCGTCGTCGCGAGCTGCTCGACCTCGGGCGCGCTCTTGATGATGCCCAGGTTGTCCCGGAGCCACTGCACGAGTGAACCGGTGACGGCGATCGAACCCTCCAGTGCATAGACCGGCTTCGCGTCCCCGAGCTTGTAGCAGACCGTCGTGAGCAGGCCGTTCTTCGAGTGGACGATCTCCTCGCCGGTGTTCACGATCATGAAATTGCCGGTGCCGTACGTGTTCTTGGCACCGCCCTGATCGAACGCCGCCTGGCCGAAGGTCGCCGCCTGCTGGTCACCGAGGATGCCGGCAACCGGCACCTCGCGCAGGAGCTGCGAGGTATGGACGGTGCCGTAGACCTCGGAGGATGACCTGATCTCCGGCATCATGGACAGCGGGACGCCGAAGTCGGCGAGGATGGACTCGTCCCACGACAGCGTCTCGAGGTCCATGAACAGCGTGCGGGACGCGTTGGTGACGTCCGTGATGTGCACGCCGCCGTCGGTGCCTCCCGTCAGGTTCCAGGTGACCCAGGAATCGGTATTGCCGAAGAGCAGGTCACCGGCTTCGGCTTTCTGCCGGGCGCCGTCGACGTTGTCGAGGATCCACTTGATCTTCGTTCCCGAGAAGTAGGTGGCCAGCGGCAGGCCGACCTTCTCCTTGTAGCGCTCGACGCCGCCGTCCTTCGCGAGGTCGTCGACGATGTTCTGCGTCCGCGTGTCCTGCCAGACGATGGCGTTGTAGACGGCCTTGCCGGTGGTCCTGTCCCAGACGACGGCGGTCTCGCGCTGGTTGGTGATGCCCACGGCGGCGATGTCGTGGCGCGTCAGGTTGGCCTTCGACAGCGCGTTGCCGATCACCTCGCGGGTGTTGTTCCAGATCTCGGCGGGATCGTGCTCCACCCAGCCGGCCTTCGGGAAGATCTGCTCGTGCTCCTTCTGGCCCGAGGAAACGATGTCCCCGTGGTGGTCGAAGATGATGGCGCGGCTCGACGTGGTCCCCTGGTCGATGGCGATAACGTACTGCGACATGTCTTACTCCTTTGTTGAATGTCGGTGGTCCTGCCGGCGCCCTGCGGCGCCGTTTCGGTGGCTGGCTGGTGCTAGGCGGGAAGCGGGAAGTCGACGAACTGGATGGCCAGTCCGGCCAGGATGCCGCCGATGATCGGTCCCACGATTGGCACCCAGGCATAGCCCCAATCGCTGCCGCCCTTGCCTTTGATGGGCAGGAAGGCGTGGGCGATACGCGGGCCGAGGTCGCGGTTGGGGTTGATCGCGTACCCGGTGGGCCCGCCGAGCGATGCGCCGATTCCGACGACGAGCAGCGCAACCGCGAGCGGACCGAGGCCCGAGGGGGTGTTGCCGAAGGACAGGATGACGAACACCAGCACGAACGTTCCGATGACTTCCGTGACGACGTTCCAGCCTGCGGAGCGGATAGCCGGGCCCGTGGCGAAGACACCCAGCTTGTTCGCGGGATCCGGCTCCTCATCGAAGTGCTGTTTGTAGGCAAGCCAGCACGCAACGGCTCCGAGGATGGAGCCCAGCATCTGCGCTGCGAGGTAGCCCATGGCGTTCATGAACGACTTGTCGACACCGCCCGCGAACTCGGCGGTGTCGCCGTTCACCCAGAGGCCTACCGTCACCGCGAAGTTCAGGTGGGCACCGGACAGGGCTGCTACATAGACACCGGCGAAGACCGCGAGGCCCCAGCCGAAGTTGACCATCAGAAAGCCCCCGTTGTTGCCTTTGGTTCGAGCCAGGGCAACGTTGGCGACGACGCCGGTACCCAGCAACAACAGCAGGAACGTACCGAACGTTTCAGCGATAAATACTTCAAGAGACATCTTTGACTCCTCTGTCTATTCATTTATTGACGGCACCGCCGCCTCGACGGCACCGTTGGTTCCCCCCGGCAACCACTGCCGATGGCCCTGCGACCGCTGTTTGCATCAACGGCCCGATCACGAAGGGAAGGCCCTACGCGATCAAACTTTCCACCTTCACCCGGTGCGACTGGGCGAGGACCCTTGCGGCCCGGTGGATCTCCTCGGCCGTCTCCGCTTCGTTCCACCCGAGTAACGGCGCGAGGGCCTGCGCGAGTTCGGTGAGTAGCTCAGCCGTTACCAGCCCACGGAAAGCGAGCGAGGTGCGCCGGATCAGAATGTCGACGAGGTGGCCGATCTGCTCGCGCTCCACCATGTAGGCCACTTCACGCCCGCTGAGTTCCCTGGTGGAATTAAACAGCGTTTCGGGCTCTTCGGCGAGGAAGTCGAGAACTTCCTCCGCCCGGGTACCGTAACGGGTCAGGAGGACTTGGACCCTTGCCTCGTCGATTCCGGGACGGACGGCCTTCCGGATCCAGTCGCGCTCCTCGGCCCCGCTCCTCGGGAAGTCCTTTCCTCCGCCGATCGCCACCCCTGCTGTCGAGGTGGACCGCTGTTCCCCGAGTGCGGCGAGTGCATCATCGGCGAGATGCTCCGACAGTGCACGGAACGTGGTCCATTTGCCACCGACGAGGCTGAGTGTGGTGACCTTCCGGCTCCCCCGCGTCTCCTCGCGCTTCTCGATGCGGTAGTCCCGCGAGACGAAGCCGGGCTGGGTGTCGTCGTGACGGGGAAGCGGACGGACACCGGAGAAGCTGTAGACGATGTTCTCCTGGGCGACCTTGATGTCCGGGAAAACATGCCCGATCAGTTCGAAGAAGTACGCGATCTCCTCGTCGGTACAGACGGCCTGCTCGTCGACGTCGACGTCGATGTCCGTGGTCCCCACGAGGACGCGGTCACCCATCGGATAGATGAGCACGATGCGCCCGTCGAGGTGCTCGAAGAAGATCTCGGTTCCGTTGCATGCCTCGAGCAGTTCGGGATGGTCCAGCACGATGTGCGAGCCCTTCGTGCCGCCCATGAAGAGGGTGTTGGCGCCCAGCGCGGCATTCGTGCCGTCGGTCCAGGCACCCGTGGCGTTGACGACGACGTCGGCCGAGAACGGGAAGGTCTCGCCGCTCAGTTCGTCGCGGAGGAGGACCCCCTCCTCGCCGCTGCCGATGGCGCTCACGTAGTTGGCGGCGCGGGCAGCGGGGTTCGCGAGCTGGCCGTCCCTCAGCACGTCCAGGGTGAGCCGCTCGGGATTATGGACCGATGCGTCGTAGTAGGTGGCCGCGTACTTGACGTCCTTGCGCAGTCGGGGCATCGCTGCAAGGGCCTTTTTCCTCCCGACGAACGAGTGCCGGGGCACGTTGCCGCCATCGCGCGAGAAGAAGTCATACATTGTGAGGCCGGCCTTGATGAGGACCGCACCGCGCTCCACCTGCTTGCCTTGCCGATGCGTCAGGAAGCGCAGAGGGGCGGAGAGGATTCCCGAGAACGTGGTGTAGATGGGGATGGTGGTCTGGAGCGGCTTCACGTAATGCGGTGCGATCTTCATCAGGGCGTTGCGCTCGACGACGGACTCACGGACGAGGCGGAATTCGCCGTTCTCGAGGTAGCGGATACCGCCGTGGATCATATGGGACGATGCCCCGGATGCGCCCTGGCAGTAGTCGCCGCGCTCCACGAGAGCGACGTCGATGCCCTGCAGCGCGAGGTCCCGGAAGGTGCCGACTCCGTTGATCCCGCCTCCGATGATGAGCACCGAGGCACGGGGGTTGTTCTTCAGCCGCTGGACCCCGGCGCGGGGCTGAGTTCGAGTGCCATACCCGTTGGTGCGGTCGGCGGTATTCCTCAAGGTACTTCTCCGTAACTGATCGGTTCAGGTGGCTGTTGCCCATTCTTCTGACCGGTGGGAATAATAGTCAACCGAATTGCACAAACGTGCAGAGGCGCGGAGACTGGCAGGATGACGGTCATCGACGACGACGCCAGACCCCCGGTACCCGGTGCTTCCGGATACCGCTCCCGGGATGCCCTCCGTGCCGCGCAGATGTACTACCTGCAGGACCTGACGATGAACGCCATCGCGCGGGAGCTGGGGACTTCGCGCTCCACCGTGTCCAGGCTGCTGTCGATGGCGAGGGAGACGGGCCTGGTGCAGATTCAGGTCAATAACCCGTCCGAACGGGCACCAGCCCTTGAGCAGCACATCCGGCGCCGCTTCGGTGTCGAGGCGCACGTTGTGCCGGTCGCGGACACCGTGAGCGATTCCGAGGCCCTCGAGCGCGTGGCCATCCAGGCGGCACGCACCATCGGGCCCCTCGTCGACTCCAACGCCATCATCGGTGTGGCCTGGGGCTCCACACTGAGCGCCGTGAGCCACCACCTGACCCGGAAACTCACGCACGACAGTGCAATCGTGCAGCTGAACGGCGCGGGAAACACGCAGACCACCGGTATCAGCTACGCCAGTGAGATCCTGCGCCGGTTCGGTCAGGCGTACGGTGCGCGCGTCGAGCAGTTCCCTGTTCCCGCTTTCTTCGACCACGCTGAGACCAAGACGGCCATGTGGAACGAGCGCAGCGTCCGGCGCATCCTCGACCTGCAGCACCGCATGACCATGGCCATCTTCGGCGTCGGCTCAATGGGCGCCGGCGTCCCCAGCCACGTGTACAGCGGCGGCTACCTCGACGCCCGTGACCTCGAGCAGCTCGAGCGGGACCGCGTGGTGGGCGACATCGCCACCATGTTCTACCGCGCGGACGGCACGTACCGGGACATCCTCCTCAACGGGCGCAGCACCGGGCCGGACCTCACGCTGCTGAAGAAGGTCCAACGGCGGATCTGCGTCGTATCCGGCGAATCGAAGATCCATGGACTTCGGGGAGCGCTCGCCGCGGGACTCGCCACGGACCTGATCCTCGACGAGGGCTCGGCCCGTCGGCTGATGCACTCCTGAGCGAACGCCGCGAGAGTCCCGCTGGTTCACCGAACCGGTGGGACTCCCGGCACCGCCACCTGCGACGGACGCGAGCTACCCAGGGACTCCAGCACGGCGTCGAGATTCTCCGTCACCGGATGGACGGCGTCGAGGGTCAGCACGTCAGAACTCCATGGCTGCAGGCCCCATACTCGTTGTCGGACCTGCTCCCAATCGCCGACTTCGTGCCATCCCGGTATGCCGCGGGTTCGCGCTGCGAGCCGGCGTCGGTGTTCATCAGCATCAGTACACACGCACTCGATCACCAGCACGGCGGACCCGAAGTGGGATGCGAGGCTCAGCCATGGGGTTCGGGTGGCTACCTCTTCGGCGGGGGCGTCGAGGATGACCGACCGGCCCTGCTCCAGTTGCTGGAAGGCGAGGGTGGTCAGAACTTCCAGGCCCATCTCCCACGCGTGCTCGAATGTCCGCCCGCCGAACGGTGTGAAAGCTCCAAGGATCCAGTCGATGGAGAAGACCGGCATGCCGAGTTCTCGACCGAGGGCTTCGGCGAGGGTGCTTTTCCCCGTGCCCGGCACGCCCGTGATGATGATGAGCTGAGTCGGCGATCGTCCCGCAGCGGCCGCTTCGAAGACCGCGGGCAGGCGCGGCGACAGGTCGGTAGGTACGAGTGGGTGAAGCCAGGTGGAAAGAATTCGATGCGGAGCACGCTCGGCGACGGTACAGCTGAGGACATCGATGGAACCGTCCCTGTTGCGCAGCTGCGCCCGAGCGGTATGTCCGGCGCTTTCGAGGAGAGAGACGGTCAACGGTGCATATGCGGGCGCCCGATCGAGGGTTCTCTGTACGTAGTCGACGGGGTGGATGGCATCGACGAATCCTGGATCGAGCGCTGCGGCACTGTCAGAACCCCACCCTGGTTCTCCCGAGAGTCCCTCCAGTATCCATTGCAGCCGGTACAGGGCGGGGCTCGGGTCGAGATATCTCGCCGGCGGGCCAGGATCGCGGTCAGTACTCATGAGGACGACTATCGCACCGATCGTCCCTGGATCGACCAGGCAGAGGGGCTGCTTCTCGGTAGAGTTCCACTATGCAACGCGCTCCGAGAATTCAGCTCAACAACGGCTCCGGCATCGACGCCGTCGGCTACGGCGTGTACAAGGTGCCGCCGGATCGAACTGCTGTGCTGTGTACGACGGCGATCGACGCGGGCTACCGCACCCTGGACACCGCGGCGCTCTACGGGAACGAGGAAGGCGTCGGGCAGGCTGTGCGGCAGGCAGCGGACACCGTGGGCCGCTCGGAGCTCTTCGTGACGACGAAGGTCTGGAACAGCGATCACGGCTATGATGCAACGCTGCGTGCCTTCGAGGAATCCTTGGGCCGCCTGGGGCTCGACTACGTGGACCTGTACCTCATCCACTGGCCGTGCCCGGAGCGTGGACTGTACGGGGATACCTACCGCGCGCTCGAACAGCTGCACCGGAACGGCCGCGTGCGCGGAATCGGTGTGTCGAACTTCCAGCAGGCCCACCTCGAGCGGCTCCTCGAGAACGCAACAGTCGTGCCGGCCGTCAACCAGGTGGAACTCCACCCCTACCTCCAGCAGCACGAGCTGCGGAAGTTCCACGACGCCCACTCGATCGCGACACAGGCCTGGAGCCCCCTGGGGCGGGGCGCGGTCCTCCAGGATCCGGTCATCTCGGGAATCGCCGCCGAGTGCGGGCGCACGCCCGCCCAGGTGATCCTGCGATGGCACTACGAAGCCGGCAACCTCACCATCCCGAAGGCGAGCAGCGCCGACCGCATCGCGGGCAACCTGGACATCTTCGGTTTCGAGCTCGACGCCGGACACAGAGCCGCCATCGGGCAGTTGGACCGTGGCCAGCGGTTCGGCTCCCATCCGGATCGGGTGAATTGATGACGGCTGGATCCGGCCCCGCCGTCGGCGCCGTCCGCACGGAAAGGACCGCCGTCGTCCGGACCGTGCCGTGGAACGGGGTGCTCCAGCACTACTGGGATTTCCCGCCGGTTGAGACCGCGGCCGGCGGTGCCGCTGCGGCCGTTCTCATGGTCCACGGATTCCGCGGGGACCATCACGGGCTCCTCCGGATCGTCGAAGCCCTCCCACGGAACCGCGTCATCGTGCCGGATCTCCCGGGCTTCGGTCAGTCAGGGCAGCTCGACGGCGCGCACACCACCGAGGCCTACTCGAGTTTCGTGGAGCACAGCCTTGGCGTGCTTGCGCTCGGACCGTCTACAGTGCTCCTCGGGCATTCCTTCGGTTCGATCGTGGCAGCCGACTTCGCCGCGAGGCATCCCGGCAGAATTGCCGCCCTCGTGCTGGTCAACCCCATCTGCGCTCCGGCCCTCGAGGGCCCCAGCCGCCTGGCGTCCAAGGCCGCCGAGCTCTACTACGTCGCAGCCGCGCACCTGCCCGAGGCCGGGGGCAGGGCGCTCCTCGCCAATCCGCTGATCGTGCGCCTCATGAGCGTCTTCATGGCCAAGACCCGCGTTCCCGAGGTGCGCCGCTACATCCACGCGCAGCACTCCGCCCACTTCAGCTCCTTCGCGTCGCGGCGCGTGGTCCTCGAGGCGTTCCGTGCCTCCATCTCCGGTACCGTCCGTGACAGCGCGGCGGACCTGCGGATGCCGGTCCTCCTGATCGCCGCCGAGCTCGACGACATCGGTTCCCTCGAGGGCCAGCGCCGACTCGCCGCCCTCATTCCCTCCTCGACCCTGTCGATCCTTCCCGGCGTGGGGCATCTCATCCACTATGAGAAGCCCGGCGAGGCAGCGCAGGTCATCACCGAATTCCTCGCGGGTGTCCCGGCCGCAGGGCCGGCTGCTGAACACGATCCCGGACGGGCCCCCAGCAATTCCGCCGGCCACGCCGTCGCGCCTTCCCCCGGTCCACCGGCACCCTCGCCCGCGGAGCCGGCCAAGTGAGGATCCTGATCGACGCCCGGTTCACCCGAACCGATCACCACGACGGCATCAGCCGTTACGGAGCGAGCCTCATCGCCGCCGTCGCCGGGCTCGCGGACGTCACAATGCTCATCAGCGACGAGCGGCAGCTCGCCCTGCTGCCCGACGTCCCCCATGTCCTGGTGGGAAGCCCGCTCTCCCCCGCCGAGGTCTTCCTCGCCCGGAGAATCAACCGGCTGGCACCCGACGTCGTTTTCAGTCCGATGCAGACCATGGGTTCGTGGGGAAGGAAGTATGCGCTGGTGCTGACGCTTCACGACCTCATCTACTACCAGAACCGCACCCCGCCGTCGTTCCTTCCGCTTCCCGTCCGCGTGCTGTGGCGGCTCTACCACCTCGGGTACTGGCCGCAGCGGCTCCTGCTGAACCGTGCCGACGTCGTGGCGACCATCTCGGACACCACGGCCTCACTTATGGCCCGTCACCGTCTCACTCGGCGCCCCGTCCGGGTTGTCGGAAACGCTCCGCAGGCGTCCGCCGTCGCCCGGACGCGGGGCGGAGAGCCTGAGAAATCCCTCCTCTACATGGGATCCTTCATGCCCTACAAGAACGTCGAGACCGTGATCGCGGGAATGGCCGGGCTGCAGGGCTACACCCTGCACCTGCTGAGCCGGGTTTCCGCCGGCCGCAGGGCGGAACTCGAGCAGCTGATCCCGCATGGGGCCGATGTCATCTTCCATGACGGCGTGAGTGACGACGAATACGACGCCCTGCTCGGCAGGGCCACGGCCCTCGTGACGCTGTCCAGGGCGGAAGGTTACGGCCTGCCGGTCATCGAGGCGATGGCCGCGGGAACCCCAGTCGTCGCTGCGGACACGCCGATCTTCCGGGAAGTGGGCGGCAGTGCAGCACTCCTGGTCGACCCGGACGATCCTGCGGCATTCACTGCCGCGATCCGGGCGCTCGGCGACCACGACCGGTGGGACCGCGCCGCGTCCGAAGGAAGGGCACGGGCCGCGACCTACTCCTGGGAGCGCTCGGCACGCCAACTCCTCGATGCCGCCGAGGAGGCCCTCCGCCTGCATCGGGAGCGGTGACCGCAGGCCCGCCCGGGACGGTAGGGGACGGTAGGGATGTCAAAGATGTCAAAGGATGTCGACGGCATCGCAGCGGATGTGTACCGGCTCGCTCGTGCGTTTGGCAGACAGCTCGACCCGCCGCGCCCGCAATCCGGCCACGGCAGCCGCGGCGTTCCGGTAGGAGAAGAAGAGCAGCAGCCGGTGTCCGCCGCTTCCCGCCAGGGAGTCCGGATCGGTCTCCACCGGCCTCCCTCCTCCGGTTGGCACCGGAACAGGCCCGGCGCGGCGCACGAACAGCTGCAGATCGATTCCCTCCACGAACGCCGCGAGGCTCTCCCTGCTGCCCGTCAGGGCCGCATACCGCACCGACGGCGGAAGCCCGAGTTCCTTCCGGAGCGCCAACTCCCTCGAGGCCGCACCCAGCGGGTCCCAGCGGACGAGGTGACCGATCGTGGCGTCGTCGTCCCCGGTGGCCACCACGAGGCCGCCCTGGTCCGCAGGTCGGGCAAGGACCGCCGCGGTGAACCATTTCCTGAGTGCGTCCTCGCCTGCGCGCAGCGATTCGCGGCTCAGCAGCGACGTGCCGTCGAGCAGGATCACCGCCGCGTACCCCTTGGCGGCAAGCGGCTCGGCACCCGGCGTCGCGACGACGACGGCGGGCACATCCGGCACGGTGTCGACGATGTGCTCCCCCGCTGAGGACACCACGGGAACCCCGGGGAAGGCACGTCCCAGTTCCTCCGCCGTGCGTGTGGCACCCGACACGGTGGCCCGGATCCGACCGCTGCCGCAGTGCGGGCAACGCCAGGAGGGATCCGGGCGTCCGCACCACCGGCAGGACAACGGACCGCCGCGGCTCAGCTGGGCCAGCGGACCGGTGCACGTGGCGCACCGCGCGGGGTTCCTGCACTGTTCGCAGGCGGTGGCGGGCGAGAACCCCGTCCGCGCGACCTGCAGCAGCACCGGTCCTTTCCTCAGCCCCTCCTGGGCTGCCTTCCAGGCGGCATGCGGGATGCGAGCCTGGGCTGCGAGGGGATCCCGCTCCACCTGGAAGGCATCCGTGGCATGCTGCACGCGCGGGGTGCTGCGCCGGATCTCGGGGCGGCCGGGGTGGATGGACCGCGCCCAGCCGCCGTCGACCAGCCGCTGCGCCTCCGTGCTCCGCGCCACCGAGGCGAGGAGTACCGCCGCATGCTCCTGGTCGGCACGCAGCAGCACGACGTCCCGCACGTGGTGGTAGGGGGCGCGCTGCTCGAGGTGGAGGTCGTCGCCGTCGTCCCACAGGCAGATGAGACCGAGATCCTGCACCGGCGCGTAGGCCGCCGATCGCGTGCCCACCGCCACGCGCGCCTGCCCATGGAGCAGCCGCAGGAAGTTGCGGTAGCGCGGCGTGGGGCCGTCCTCCCCGGTCAGGCGCGCCACGACGTCCGGACCGAGGCGGTCCACCAGCGCCGCTTCCACGCGGGCCAGGTCGCGCTGGTCAGGAACGACGACGACGGCACCGCGGCCGGAAGTCACCGTTGCCGCGACCGCGTCGGTCACCTCCTGCGGCCAGGCCCGGGGCCCGTACCCGCCCACCGATGTGAGGACAGCGCGCGGCGACTCCCCCGCCGCAAGGTGCAGGAGGAACGCCTCACCGTTCTCATAGCGGCTGAAGCTGCCCGATCCGGCCCGGCTGCCCGTGGGGATCCCGCCATCGGGGACCGGCATTCGGCCGGCGCTCGCAGGGGCGGGGTGTGCGCCGGATGCTGCAGGACCAACCGGGGCGAACTGGTCGGGATCGAATTCCTGGTCCACCCGCGCGGCGCGCGGCGGGATGGCCAGCCGAAGGACGTCGCTGACCAGCCCGGCCGAACGCGCGGCGACTGCGTGGGCCAGCGCGAGGATCTCCGGCGTCAGGACCGGCTGGCCGGACACCACAGTGCCCAGCGGCTGGAGGGTGGCGCTGGTGGAGGAGGAGGCGCACCGCTGCGCCACATAGCCCGTGTGCTCGCGCCCGGCGAAGCGAACCTTCACTCGGACGCCGGGGCGGGCCTCGGCATCGAGGTCGGCCGGCACGAAGTAATCGAAGAGCCGGTCCAGGTGCGGCAACGGCGAGTCGAGGATGACCTGCGCGATCGGATTCACTGCGGCAGCACCGGGAACGCCCCGCGGAAGTTTGGGAACCCCGAAGCCGTGCAGCAGGGAGAGCTGCATCCCCCCGGTGTCCGCACTGCCGCTCATGTCCTGCTCACCCTGCGCTCCTCGGGGACGACCGGCCGGTCAGGCCGGCCGTCAGGCGTTGAAATAGCTCCTGAGCTTGTCGACGCGGTCGGTCAACTCCCAGCGAAAGCCCTCGTCCTCGCGTCCGAAGTGCCCATGGGCTGCCGTCTTCTGGTAAATGGGGCGCTTGAGGTCGAGCGCGTCGATGATGCCGAGCGGCCGGAGATCGAAGGTCTCGCGGACGGCGATTCCGATCGCTGCCGGATCGACGGTCTCCGTGCCGAAGGTCTCGACGTAGATCCCCACCGGCTGGGCCATGCCGATCGCATAGGCGATCTGGATCTCGGCGCGGCGCGCCAACCCGGCTGCTACCACGTTCTTCGCTACCCAGCGCATCGCGTACGCAGCCGATCGGTCGACCTTCGAGGGGTCCTTGCCGCTGAAGGCTCCTCCGCCGTGACGCGCCATTCCACCGTAGGTGTCCACGATGATCTTCCGCCCGGTCAGGCCCGCGTCCCCCACGGGGCCACCGATCACGAACTCGCCGCCCGGGTTGAGGATGTGCCGGACGTTCGACGTATCGAGGTCCGTGGTCTGCAGGACGGGTTCGATGACGAAGGTGACGAGGTCGGCTCGCAGCTGTTCGAGTGACACCCCGGCCGCGTGCTGGGAGGAGATGACGATGGAGTCGACCGACACGGGGACATCGCCGTCGTAGCCGATGGTGACCTGGGTTTTGCCATCGGGCCGCAGGTCCGGCAACGTGCCGTCCTTCCGTACCGCGGTCAGCCGCTCCGAGAGGCGGTGTGCAAGCCAGATGGGGGTGGGCATCAGGACGGGTGTTTCGTCACTGGCGTAGCCGAACATGATGCCCTGGTCCCCGGCACCCTGGGCGTCGTACGGATCAGATCCCGTCCCCTCGCGGGTTTCGAGTGACCGGAACACGCCGGAGGCGATTTCCGGGGACTGCTGTCCGATCGAGACGGAGACACCGCAGCGTGCGCCGTCGAAACCGTTGGCCGAGGAGTCGTAGCCGATGCCGAGAATGGTCTGCCGGACGATTTCCGGGATCTCGACGTAGGCCTCGGTGGTCACCTCGCCTGCGACGTGGACGAGCCCCGTGGTGACGAGGGTCTCGACGGCGACGCGGGAATCGGGGTCCTGTTTCAGCAGCCCGTCGAGGATGGCGTCGCTGATCTGATCGCAGATCTTGTCGGGGTGACCCTCGGTCACGGATTCGGAGGTGAAAAGCCGCAGGGCGGGGATGGGCGTTGCTGGATTCACGTGCCCACTCTACTTGGTCGGAGGGACGGTTCCGGGCGGTGGTGCCTGCGGGAGGCGACTGTTACGGGGCGGTCTCAGCCGACGAGGATCCGGGTGATCCGCGTCACGACGGCGTCGGCGATATCCCGCTTCGAGCCGCTCACCGGCGCCGATTCGCTGCCGTCGGAGCCGAGGATCACGACCGCGCTGGCGTCCTCGCCGAAAACCCGACCCTGTCCGACGTCGTTGAGCACCAGGAGGTCGCAACCCTTCCGCAGCAGTTTGACGCGCGCGTGGGCCAGGGGATCGCCGTCGGCGTCGCCGGTTTCGGCAGCGAAGCCCACGATCACGGCGGGCCCGCCGGCAGACCGGCGCCGCTCCACCGACTCCTTCAGGATGTCGGGATTGCGCACCAGCGAAATGACGGGGTCGACGCCGTCGTCGCCCTTCTTGATCTTCGAGGTCATCACGTCGGCCGGCCGGAAATCGGCGACCGCCGCGGCCATGATGAGGACGTCGGAAGCCGGTAGCGCCGCGAGGACTGCAGACCTCAGTTCACGTGCGGTTTCGACCCGGGTCACCTGCAGGTCTGCCGGCACCGGCACCTCGAGGTGGGCTGCGATCAGGTGTACCTCGGCGCCGGCGGCGCAAGCTGCCTGGGCGAGGGCGATCCCCTGTTTCCCGGAGGACCGGTTGCCGAGGAACCGCACCGGGTCCAGCGGTTCCCGGGTGCCGCCGGCAGTGATGGTCACGGTGCGGCCTGCGAGCTCGCCGGTGGCGGCCTGGGATGCGCCGTACACCCTCAGGGCGGCAGCGAAGATCTCCGCAGGTTCCGGTAGCCGTCCAGGACCTGAATCGGCACCGGTCAACCGGCCCGACGCCGGTTCCATCACTGTGACGCCGCGGGATCGTAGGGTTGCCACATTGGTCTGCGTCGCCGCATGCCGCCACATCTCGGTGTGCATCGCGGGGGCGAAGAACACCGGACAGGTGGCCATCAGCAGGGTGCCGGTCAGCAGGTCGTTCGCCAGGCCCGCAGCAGCCCGGGCCAGGACATCTGCTGTTGCGGGCGCAACAATGACGAGGTCGGCTTCGTGTCCGAGACGCACGTGGTTGACCCTGTCGACGTCGTCCCAGACGCTGTTGCTGACCGGATTGCCGGACAGCGCCTCCCAGGTGGCTGATCCCACGAAGCGGAGGGCTGCCTCCGTGGGAATGACGGTCACGGTGTGGCCCGCCTCAGTCAACAAACGAAGGAGGGACGCAGCCTTGTAGGCCGCGATCCCTCCTCCCACGCCGAGAACTATCCGCACTGGCGTCTGTTCTGCCGGTTTGACGCTGCCCGTACTACTCTGCCGCGTCCAGGGGTGCCGAGACGAGCATGCCCTCGTTGATTTCACGCAGTGCGATCGACAGTGGCTTCTCGTTCAGCTTGGTGTCCACGAGGGGGCCGACGTACTCGAACAGGCCCTCGTGGAGCTGTGAGTAGTAGGCGTTGATCTGGCGCGCGCGCTTCGCACCGTAAATCACCAGGGCATACTTCGAGTCCGAGACCTCAAGGAGGGAGTCGATCGACGGGTTGATGATGCCTTCAGGCTGAGTTGACACAAAATCTCCAAAAAATAGCTGTTACCGGTCCCTGACCTGCGGTTTAGCGCTGGAGAGGGCGTAGTCCCATCAATGAAACGAGCTCGTCCGCCGCATGCTCGACACTGTCGTTGACCACGGTGTGGTCGAATTCAGGTTCGGCGGCAAGTTCCAGTTTAGCGGTTTCCAGGCGCTGCCGTTGTTCATCGGGCGTTTCGGTGCCCCGACCCACGAGCCGGCGGACCATCTCATCCCACGTGGGAGGTGCCAGGAAGACGAAATTCGCCTCGGGCATGCTCTCCTTGACCTGCCTCGCGCCCTGGAGATCGATTTCCAGCAGCACGGTCCTGCCCTCGTCCATGGCTTCCTGCACCGTGCGGCGCAGGGTCCCATAGCGGTTGCGGCCGTGGACGACCGCCCATTCGAGGAGCTCGCCGTCGCGGGCCAGGGTGTCGAATTCGTCCGCGGAGACGAAGAAGTAGTGCAGGCCGTGGACTTCACCGGGCCGTGGGGGCCGGGTGGTGGCCGACACCGAGAGCCACACCTCGGGGTAGTTGTCCCGGATGTAGGTGGACACCGTACCCTTGCCGACAGCCGTCGGGCCGGCCAGTACTGTCAGCCGGGGCTGCGTCACGAAGAGTTCCTTACTTACTGGCCGGGCCAGGGTGCTGTTGTTCGAGATGATTGACCAGTGCCTTGCGCTGGTGGATACCGAGCCCGCGCACCCGGCGAGTGGCGGCGATGCCGACGTCGTTCATGATGGCCAGCGCACGCACGTCCCCTACACCGGGCAGGGCCTTGAGGAGATCGAGCACCCTCAGGCGCCCGACGGCGTCATCCCCCGAACTGCTGGCGATGACCTCCGCGACTGTCACTTTACCCGTTTTGAGCCGGACCTTCAGTTCCGCCCGCACGGCGCGTGCCGCCGCCGCCTTCTCGCGCGCCTGCGTCCGTTCGGAGTCGGTGAGGGGCTTGAGGGTCACGGGTGCTCCCTGCAGTGAGCGGACCGTCGGTGGGCACCGCGGGACCGCTGATCGAGTGGAATGGGCTTGAACTGAACCTATCGGTTCGGGTATTCCAAATCAATCCGCGGACGGGAGGGTTTCCAGCTCCTGCGCGGCCTCCCTGGCAGCAGCCCGCAGCGCCGCGATGGTGGGACCCGCAGCAAGTACTGCACGGCTCGACGTCGGCACCACGAGGGCGAGGGCCTCCCCGAACGTCGCGGCGAGCTCCCGTGCGCCGGCACCCTGCGCGCCGACACCCGGAGCCAGGATCGGGCCGTTCAGGGCGGCGAGGTCCAGACCGAGCGCCTTCACCGCGGAGCCGGCCGTCGCACCGACCACCAGGCCCACCGAACCGGGCGTGGTCGACGCTTCGCGTGGGATGGAATTCTCTGCGGCCGCAGCCCGCGTGATGGCGAGGGCAACCGATGCCGCTCCCCCTGCATGCTGGACCGACGCGCCCTCGGGGTTCGATGTCAGCGCGAGGACGAAAACGCCGCGCCCGGTGGAGCGGGCGAGGTCCAGGGCAGGACGCAGTGACTCGAACCCGAGGTACGGGTTGAGCGTCACCGCGTCCGCCGCGAGAGGCGATCCGTCGGCGAGCCATGCTTCTGCGTACGCCGTCATGGTGGACCCGATGTCACCGCGCTTGGCGTCGGCGATCGTCAGCGTGCCCTGCTCGGCGGCACGTGCCAGCACCGTCTCGAGGACGGCGATGCCGCGGGAGCCGTGCCTTTCGTAGAGCGCGACCTGCGGCTTGACCGCGGCGGCCACAGGCCCGACGGCGTCGAGCACGCTCAGCGAGAAGCGCTCGAGCCCGGCCGCCGAGTCGTTCAGCCCCCAGGCCGCCAGCAGCGCCGGATGCGGGTCGATGCCCACGCAGAGGCTGCTCCGGGAAACCCTCGCACGCGCGAGGCGGACCCCGAAGGGCTCGCGCCCGGCAGCACGTCCGGCGGGCTCGGCCACCGCGCTGTTCCCGGGCTGGGCAGGCGACGGCGGCACCCCGGTTCCGGGTCGGGATGCCGGGCCGCTAGCCGGCATTCCCGGCCTCCGCGAACGCGCGCAGCGTCGATTCCCGGAGGTTCGCCGCATGCTCCTGCAGGCTCGTCACCGACCATTCGAAGGACCGCATGGCCTCGATGGCCTGGACTGCGGCCCCGACCTCGGGGATCGTGGTGATGACCGGCAGTCCGTAGGACGTCGCCGCGGCACGGATCTCGTAGCCGTCACCGCGCGCCTGGCCCCCCGAGGGCGTGTTGATGATCATGTCGATGCCGCCGTCGGTGATGAGGTCCACCACGGTGCCTTCACCGTGCTCGCCGGTTCCCTCGGCGACCTTGCGCACCGTGGTGGCCTGGATGCCGTTGCGTCGGAGGACATCGGCTGTTCCCCCGGTGGACACGATCTCGAAACCGAGGTCCACGAGGCGTTTGACGGGCAGGATGATGGCGCGCTTGTCCCGGTTGGCGACCGACACGAAGACCTTCCCCTCGACGGGCAGCGCCGCGTTGGCAGCGGCCTGGCTCTTGGCGAAGGCAGTGTCGAAATACTTGTCGATGCCCATCACCTCACCCGTGGAGCGCATCTCCGGCCCCAGCAGGGAGTCGACGACGGTGCCGTCGACGGTGCGGAACCGGCTGAACGGGAGCACTGCCTCCTTGACCGAGACGGGGGCGTCGAACGGAAGCGATCCGCCGTCGCCCTGGGCCGGCAGCAGGTGGTGCACGGTGCGGAGCTCGGCGATGCTCACCCCGGTTCCGATCAGGGCTGCTCCCTTGGCGAGCTGGACGCCGGTCGCCTTCGAGACGAACGGCACGGTGCGGGAGGCACGCGGGTTCGCCTCGAGGACGTAGAGGACGTCGGAGGCGAGGGCGAACTGGATGTTGATGAGACCGCGCACTCCCACGCCCTCGGCGATGGCCAGCGTGGCCGTGCGGACCCGCTGCAGGACGTCCGCACCGAGCGTGATGGGCGGAAGCACGCACGCGGAGTCGCCGGAGTGGATGCCGGCCTCCTCGATGTGCTCCATGATGCCGCCGAGGTACATCTCGGTGCCGTCGTAGAGGGCGTCGACGTCGATCTCGATGGCATCCTCGAGGAAGCGGTCGATCAGGACGGGGTGGGCCTCGGTGATCTCGGTGGCATTGGCGATGTAGCGCGACAGGTTCGCCTCGTCGTAGACGATCTCCATGCCGCGTCCACCGAGGACGTAGGACGGCCGGACCAGCACGGGGTACCCGATCTCGTCGGCGATCTTCTTCGAATCCTCGAAGGACACCGCGGTGCCGTTCTTCGGCGCGATCAGCCCCGCGGCGTCGAGCACGCGGCTGAAAGCACCACGGTGCTCGGCGAGGTCGATGGCCTCGGGAGAGGTGCCGAGAATCGGGATCCCGGCGTCGGCCAGTTCCTGCGCGAGCTTCAGCGGAGTCTGGCCGCCGAGCTGCACGAACACGCCCAGCACGCCGCCCGTGCGCTCCTCGGCGGCGATGACCTCGAGCACGTCCTCGAGCGTGAGTGGCTCGAAGTAGAGCCGCGTGGAGATGTCGTAGTCGGTGGAGACCGTCTCGGGATTGCAATTGATCATGACGGTCTCGTGGCCGGCCTTCCGCAGGGCCATCGTCGCGTGGACGCACGAGTAGTCGAACTCGATCCCCTGGCCGATGCGGTTGGGGCCGGAGCCGAGGATGATGATCGAGGGCTTCTCGTGCTGCTCCACCTCGTCCTCCTCGTCGTAGGACGAGTAGTGGTAGGGCGTGTAGGCGGCGAATTCGGCAGCACAGGTGTCGACGGTCTTGTAGACGGGCCGGATGCCGAGCGCGTGGCGCACCCCGCGCACCACGGCTTCGGGCATGCGGCGGATTGCGCCGATCTGCTCGTCGGAGAAACCATGGCGCTTGGCGGAGCGGAGGACCTCCTCCGTCAGCGCGCGGGCGCTCCGCACCTCTCCGGCGACCTCGTTGAGGAGTACCAGCTGGTCGAGGAACCAGGGGTCGATGCCGGTGGCCTCGTACAGCTGATCCACGCTCGCTCCGCCGAGCAGCGCCTGCTGGACCTGGGCTAGGCGTTCCGTCGTCGGGCGTTTGGCCGCTTCGATGAGGGCTGCGACGTCATCCTCGGCGACCGGCTCGAAGACCAGCTGGGAGCCCTTCTGCTCGAGCGAGCGCAGCGCTTTCTGCAGGGCCTCGGTGAAGTTCCGTCCCATCGCCATCGCCTCACCCACCGACTTCATGGTGGTGGTCAGCGTGGGATCGGCGGCAGGGAACTTCTCGAAGGCGAACCGAGGGACCTTGACCACCACGTAGTCGAGCGTCGGTTCGAACGATGCCGGTGTCTTGCGGGTGATGTCGTTGGGAATCTCGTCGAGCGTGTAGCCGAGCGAGAGTTTGGTGGCGATCTTCGCGATCGCGAAGCCGGTCGCCTTCGAGGCGAGGGCCGAAGACCTTGACACGCGGGGGTTCATCTCGATGACGACGACCCTACCGGTGTCCGGTTCGATGGCGAACTGGATGTTGCAGCCGCCGGTGTCGACCCCGACCTCGCGGATGACCGCAATGGAGATGTCCCGCAGCCGCTGGTACTCACGGTCGGTAAGGGTCAGCGCGGGGGCCACGGTGATGGAATCGCCGGTGTGGACACCCACCGGGTCGAAGTTCTCGATGGAGCAGACCACCACCACGTTGTCGTTCTTGTCCCGCATCATCTCCAGTTCGTACTCCTTCCAGCCGAGGATGCTCTCTTCGAGGAGCACTTCGCTGGTGGGGCTGTACTGGAGGCCCTGGCCGACGATGCGGCGGAGGTCGCCCTCGTTGTAGGCCAGACCGGAGCCGAGGCCGCCCATCGTGAAGGACGGCCGGACCACCATCGGGTACCCGAGGTCCTCGGCGGCGATGAAGGCTTCGGCCAGGGTGTGGATGATCATGGAACGGGCCGACTCCGCGCCGCAGCGCTCCACCACTCCCTTGAACTTCTCGCGGTCCTCGCCGAGCTCGATCGCGGCGATGTTCGCCCCGATGAGTTCCACGCCGAATTCCTCCAGGACGCCGTTCTTGTCGAGGGCGATGGCGGTGTTCAACGCGGTCTGCCCGCCGAGGGTGGGGAGCAGTGCGTCGGGTCGCTCCTTCGCGATGATCTTCGCCACCACCTCCGGGGTGATCGGCTCCACATAGGTGGCGTCGGCGAACTCCGGGTCGGTCATGATGGTGGCCGGGTTGGAGTTGACGAGGATGACCCTCAGGCCCTCCTCCTTCAGAACCCGCAGCGCCTGCGTTCCCGAATAATCGAATTCGGCTGCCTGGCCGATCACGATGGGACCGGAGCCGATCACCAGGACACTTTTGAGGTCGGTTCTGCGGGGCATCAGTGATCTTCCTGGGCGGGGAGCTGGTGGGTGCTGGTGGTGGCGAGCGAGACCGTGCTGGCGTCGGTTCCGCCCGGGAATTTCTTCTCCGCCGTCATGAGGTCGACGAAACGGTCGAAGAGGTACGCGGAGTCGTGGGGACCGGCCGCCGCTTCGGGATGGTACTGCACGGAGAAGGCGGGGATGTCGAGGCAGGCAAGGCCCTCGACGACGTCGTCGTTGAGGCAGACGTGGCTGACCTCCACACGGCCGAAGCCACCGTGCGGCGCGTCGACGGGACCGTCCAGGGGTGCATCGACGGCGAACCCGTGGTTGTGGGAGGTGATTTCCACCTTGCGCGTGCGGCGGTCCATGACCGGCTGGTTGATGCCGCGGTGGCCGTAGCGGAGTTTGTAGGTGCCGAACCCGAGGGCCCTGCCCAGGATCTGGTTCCCGAAGCAGATACCGAAGAAGGGGATGCGCTCGGAGAGGACCTCGCGCAGCAGCGCCACCTGCGTATCAGCGGTCGAGGGGTCGCCTGGTCCGTTGGACAGGAAGACGCCGTCCGGCTCCACCGCCCGGATCTCCTCGAGGGTTGCCGCAGCGGGAAACACTACGGTGCGGACGCCGCGCTGGGCGAAGTGGCGAGGGGTCATGGCCTTGATGCCGAGGTCGAGCGCGGCGACGGTGAACAGCGGCTCGCCTTCCCAGCCGTGGTTCGACGGGTCCACGGTGTACTGCTCGGTCACACTCACCTCCTCGGCGAGCCGGGCGCCCTCCATGGACTCCTGGGCCAGCACCCGGTTCCGAAGCTCGGACTCCGCCAGGGCTGCATCGGCTCCGGAGAAGATCCCGGCCCGCATCGCGCCGCGCTCGCGGAGGTGACGGGTGATGGCGCGTGTATCCACCCCCTCGATGCCGACCACGCCCTGGCTGCGCAGCTGGTCGTCGAGGCTCTGCTCGGACCGCCAGTTCGAGGGACGCCGTGCTGCATCGCGGACGATGTAGCCCGCGACCCAGATACGGCGCGATTCGGCGTCGTCGGCGTTGACGCCGGTGTTGCCGATGTGGGGGGCGGTCTGCACCACGAGCTGCCGCGCGTAGGAGGGGTCGGTGATGGTTTCCTGGTAGCCGGTCATTCCGGTGGCGAAGACTGCTTCGCCGAACGCCGTGCCGGTGGCGCCGTAGCTGCGCCCGCGGAAGCATCGGCCGTCCTCCAGCATCAGCACGGCTGCGGTTGGGGTGGATGTGGTCACTGGAATTCCCTGCCTGTGGAGTCTTGTGGTGGTGTCGTGTCGGGTGTCAGCGCGGCGGCGGCCGCCAGCAGCTGCGGTTTGTGTGCGGCATGGCGGGTGCGGAAACCTGTATCGACGCGCTTGTCCGTCAGCCGCCAGGTGAGGACGACGAGCCCGTCCTTCTCGACGAACTTGCCCGCCATGCCGCCTTCGAGCCGGACCGAGTCGAGATCTTCCCGAGGAATGAAGATGTCCGGGGCGCCGGCGCGTGCGAGGAGCACGCCCTCCGGGTGCACGGTCGCCACGGCGTTGGAGCGGATTCCCATGCCATGGACCGCGACGCGGTCCAGCCAGTCTCCTGCCGTCGTCGTGGCGACATACTGGCCCTCGGTCTCGTACAGGACCGGTCCGAGGTCCGACGGCGTTGCCGGCGGTGCGCCGATTCCCGACTGGCGCCGGAGTCGGCCGCGCCAGCCGAGGGCGATGAGGGCGACGATGAGGGCGATCATCCCCAGGGTCGTGGCGATGATGCCTAGATATTCCACGCCGGTTCCTCTGCATCGGGAAGGAGCGGGCTGTTGAGCGCGCCGTCGAGCACCGTGGGATGACCGCGGTAGAACGTTGCGATGACCCGGCCGGGAAGGACCGTCCCGGCGAAGGGACTGTTACGCCCTTTGGTTGCCATTTTATGCGGCTCGACGGTCCACCGGGCCGCGGGATCGACGAGCAGGACGTTCGCGGGTTCGCCCTTGTGGAGCGGCCTGCCCTGGGATTCCAGCCGTCCGATGCGCGCCGGGCCGGCCGAGGTGACGCGCGCGAAACCCTCCCAGTCCATCAGTCCCGTTTCGATCATGGCGTGCTGGACCACCGAGAGTGCGGTTTCGAGCCCCGTCATGCCCATGGCGGCCTGTGCCCACTCGCACTCCTTGTGTTCGCTCGGGTGGGGCGCGTGGTCGGTTCCGACGACGTCGATGGTGCCGTCCGCGAGCGCTTCGCGCAGCGCCTGGACGTCCGTGGAGGTGCGCAGCGGCGGGTTCACCTTGTACACGGGGTCGTAGCTGCGGACGAGTTCCTCGGTCAGGAGGAGGTGGTGGGGTGTGACTTCCGCAGTGACGCGGATGCCGCGCGCTTTGGCCCAGCGGAGGATGTCGACGGAACCGGCAGTGGAGACATGGCACACGTGGAGACGGGAGTCGACGTGCTGGGCCAGGAGCACATCGCGGGCGATGATGCTCTCCTCCGCCACGGCGGGCCAGCCGGTGAGCCCGAGCACGGCGGAGACGTCACCCTCGTTCATCTGGGCACCCTCGGTCAGGCGGGGTTCCTGGGCGTGCTGGGCGATGACGCCGTCGAACGCCTTGACGTACTCGAGGGCGCGCCGCATCAGGACGGGGTCGGAGACGCAGATGCCGTCGTCGGAGAACACCCGCACGTTGGCCCGTGACTCCGCCATGGCCCCCAGTTCCGCCAGGCGCAGACCGGCGAGCCCCACGGTCACTGCGCCGACCGGGCGGACCTCGACCCAGCCAGATTTCCGGCCGAGGCTGTACACCTGCTCCACCACGCCGGCGGTATCGGCCACGGGCGAACTGTTCGCCATGGCGTGGATGGCGGTGAAGCCGCCGAGGGCCGCCGCTCGGGAACCGGTCTCCACCGTTTCGGCATCCTCGCGGCCCGGTTCCCGGAGGTGGGTGTGGAGGTCGACCATGCCGGGGAGGGCGACGAGCCCGTCGGCGTCGATGATGGATGCAGCTGATCCGGCGCCGTCCGTGGCATCGGGGCCGACGGCGGCGATGATGCCGTCGGCGATCAGGAGGTCCGCTGTCCGGCCTCCGAGGATCGAGGCACCCCGGATGAGGTACTGGGTGCTGTGCTTGCTCATGCTGGCTCCTGCGTTGTCCGGTTCGCGGTTGTCGGGGTGGCGGCTGCCGGGGTAGCGCCGCCCGGGTCCGGCACTTCGTCGGAATGGCCCTGGCCGGACAGCAGCAGGTACAGCGCTGCCATCCGGACCGACACGCCGTTACGCACCTGCGCGAGCACCGTCGAGCGGGGCGAGTCGGCTGCCGCTGAGGAAATCTCCAGCCCACGGTTCATGGGACCGGGGTGCATGATGACAGTGTCGTCGAGGCCCATGACGTCGAGCAGCGCGAGCCGGGCGTCGTCGAAGCCCCAGTTCCGGGAATACTCCCGGGTCGAGGGAAAGAACGCGGCGTTCATGCGTTCGGCCTGGAGCCGCAGCATCATGACGGCGTCGGGCCGGGTCGCCAGGGCGTCGTCGAGGTTGTACCGGACCTCGCAGGGCCAGGACCCGACGCCGACCGGCAGCAGGGTGGGCGGGCCGACCAGCGTGATGTGCGCGCCGAGGGTCGTCAGGAGCCACACGTTGGAGCGGGCGACCCGTGAGTGGAGGATATCGCCGACGATCAGGATGCGCATCCCGGTCAGGTCCGTTCCGGCGGACCTGGTCCCCGCGATCCTGGCCCAGTGCCGGCGGAGGGTGAAGGCGTCCAGGAGCGCCTGGGTAGGGTGTTCGTGGGTCCCGTCGCCCGCATTGACCACGGCGGCGTCGATCCACCCCGACGCCGCGAGGCGCGCCGGAGCCCCCGAGGCCGGGTGGCGGATCACGACGGCGTCGGCGCTCATGGCCTCGAGGGTCTGCGCGGTGTCCTTCAGCGATTCACCCTTGGAAACCGACGAACCCTTGGCCGCGAAGTTGATGACGTCGGCTGACAGGCGCTTGGCCGCGGCCTCGAAGGAGATCCGGGTGCGGGTGGAGTCCTCGAAGAACAGGTTCACCACCGTGCGACCGCGAAGGGCGGGCAGCTTCTTGATCTCCCGCTCCCCCACCGCCGCCATCTCCTCGGCGACGTCCAGCAGGTGGAGGGCATTGACGGCCGACAGGTCGGAGGTGGAGAGCAGGTGCTTCATGCGCCGCCCTCGATGACGACCTCGTCGCCGGGCCCACCGCTGGCCGCCACGCCGGCGGCGTCGACTTCGCGCAGGTGCACGCGGACCCGTTCGGACGACGACGTCGGGAGGTTCTTCCCCACATGGTCGGCCCGGATGGGAAGTTCACGGTGGCCACGGTCCACGAGGACGGCGAGGCGGACGATCCGGGGCCTGCCGAGGTCCACCAGGGCGTCAAGCGCCGAGCGGATGGTCCGGCCGGAATAGAGGACATCGTCGACGAGGACCACCACCTTGTCATCGATCCCGGTGGCGGGGAGCTGGGTGGCCAGGGGGGATCTCGTGGGGTTCCGCCGGAGGTCGTCGCGGTACATGGTGACGTCCAGCTGCCCGGTGATCGCGTCCGGGTCCACTGTGGGATCGACGTCGGCGATCTTCCGCGCGAGGCGCTGCGCCAGCGGGAATCCGCGGCGGGGAATCCCGAGCAGTACCAGGTCGGTGGTACCCCGGTTGGCTTCGAGGATTTCGTGGGCGATGCGGGTCAGGGCCCGGTCGATATCGGCTTCGGCGAGAACAACGCGCTGTTTGGCTCCGGAATACGGTGCAGGCACGGTCATAACACGCTTCCTCCTTCCCCGCCTCACTGGACGGAACTTAAAGGGTGGTTGCGTTGACAAAACTACCACAGGCGCATCTGCCCTTAGGGTGAAGCCATGGCCAGCAACGACCCGCATCGCCCCCTGCCCGCCGCGTTCCGGCCATCGGACTCCGGTTGGTGGGAGACCTCGACCTCGCGGAACGCCCAGGTGGCACCTCCCGTGAGCCTGTCCGCTCCCTTCCCTCCCGTGTGGGAGCAGCCCCGCGCCCGTGGCGCGGGCGCGCTCAACATCATTCTCGCCATCGCGGCGGCCGGAATCACCGCGCTGGTGCTGCTGTTCCTCTCCGTGTCCCTCGGTCCCGCCGCGCTGCTGCTGTGCGGCGTCCTTGCGCTGATTCCGCTGGCCATCTGCCTGCTCGGCATCCGCTGGATCGACCGCTGGGATCCGGAGCCGCGGGGTGCGGTGCTGTTCGCCTTCCTGTGGGGTGCAGGCGTCTCGGTGGTGGTCACCCTGCTGCTCGGGAACTACGTGGTCGAGCTGCTCGGGGCGGCGCTGACCACCACACCCGACGACGTCATCGGGCCGGTACTGCAGGCGCCCATCCTCGAGGAGGTTGCCAAGGGATTCGGTGTCCTGATACTCGTGTACACGCGCCGAAGCCATTTCGACGGCCCCGTGGACGGCATCGTCTACGCCGGGACCGTCGCGGCCGGCTTCGCTTTCACCGAGAACATTCTCTACTTCGGTACGGCGGTGATCGACACGGGCAGCACGGGCGCACTGGTCAGCGTATTCATCCTCCGTGGGTTGTTCTCGCCCTTCGCGCACGTGATGTTCACGGCGGCACTCGGTTTCGTCCTCGGACTGGCGGTCAGCCGCGGCGGCGGGAGCCGGCGGGTCCTTCCGGCCTTCGTCGTCGGCCTGGTCCCCGCGATCGCCGGACACATGCTGTGGAACGGCGGCACAGTGATCCTGTTCAGCGACTTCTTCTCCTTCTACTTCTACGTGCAGGTTCCGCTCTTCCTTGCCGCCGTCCTGTGCGTGATCCTGCTGCGCCGCTCGGAACGCCGGCTGACCGAGGCGCGTCTTGGTGACTACGCCAGGGCAGGCTGGTTCACACCGCAGGAAGTCGCCATGCTCGCAACCCGCCCCGGACGCCAGCAGGCGCTGGCCTGGGCGCGAAGTGTGGGGGCGAAAGCCGACATGGCGGCTTTCATCCGGACGGCGTCACGCATCGCCTACACGCGCCAGCGGATGCTCGGTGGACGGCACGACGCCGGCGACGTGGAGGAGGAACGTTTCCTGCTCGATGAAGCAACCCGGAGGCGGTCCCGCATCCTCCAGATCGCCGGGAACCGCCACGCCTAGCGTAAGCGTGCCGAAGACCGCCTGACGGTGCGCCGCTTGCGGTCGCCGGCCAGACCCATTGCGGTCGGATCGTCGTCCACCGAACCCCGGAATGGTGTACCGAACGGCGGATGACGAGACGATTCCGGCCGTGAAATCATCGTCGGCCCGGGGCGGAAGTCAAGATTCGGTTTCGAACTACTCGGGACGCAGCACGGACCGCTGGAGGAGCCGCTGCGAGTCACAATCGGATTAAGGCGGTTGTTCCCGCACCGCCTGAGCACCTAGCGTGGTAGTAAGTGTGCTGATCATCAGGTCGGCTCCGGCAGAGACATGGTGCCGCTGCTCCGGATTTCCCGGGTGGTGCGCGCGCCTGCCTTCTCCACGAATCCGAAGGAGTTTCGACGATGACCATCAAGGTCGCACGCAGCGCAGATGCGCGTTTACCAGCCATGGGCGGGGCCGCACTGGCGACCCTCCTCGCGGCGGGTTGTTCCTCCGCAGACAGCACCGGGAGCGCCGAACTGAACGGGGCCGATGCCCAGGTGAATGTGGTCGAGATGGAGGACCTCTATCTCGTGGCACTGGAGGAGGGAGAACCTGCCCGGTTCCTCGGCACCCTCATCAACCAGTCGGCTTTCCCCATGGACGTCACGCTCTCCGATGCGGACGACGAGGTGGTCGTCACGGTCCCCGCGGATAGCGAGTTCGCGTTCGCAGCGACCCCTACATTCTTCGAATCCGCCGATGTCACGCCGGGAACCATCATGACCGTCTCCATCGGCGTCGGTTCCGACGACGAAGCAGTGGAAATCCCCGTCGTGGACGGCACCGACGAGGAGTACCGCGATTTTGCTCCAGCCGACCCCGAGCGCTAGCACCAGTCCCCCACCAGCCGATGCCGGAAGGATTTTCATGAGTCACGTTTCACCGCCCCCGTCCCGAAACCTGCGGCCCGCCGGGGCCATACCCCTGGCCGTTGCCCTTGCCCTCGGATTGGGAGCCTGCACGACTGACGGTCCACCGCAGGCTCAGACCTCGCGCAGCGCCTCCGCCCCGGCAACCGCCGAGCAGAGCGAATCAGCGGCAGCGCCGACCATCCCCGAGATCGTGGACGAGGTCCAGCCCTCGGTAGTCACCATCTTCACCGGAGGCGGCGGGCTCGGGAGCGGCGTCATCTATTCAGAGGATGGCTTGATCCTCACCAATGAGCACGTAGTGCGGGGGAACACCGAGGTCGAGGTGGCCTTCGCCGACGGGCAGCGCGTGAGTGGCACGGTCGAGGCGACGGATGTCGTCTCCGACCTCGCCCTGGTGCGGGCGGACCGGACCGGTCTGCCTGCCGCCGAATTCGAGACCGACCTGCCGCGGACCGGCGAGACCGCCATCGTCATCGGCTCTCCCCTCGGCTTCGAGAACACCGTGACGGCGGGAATCATCTCGGGGCTCCACCGGGAGATTCCGGGATCCGCCCGAACGAGCCAGTCGCTCGTTGATCTGATCCAGACCGACGCCCCCATCAGCCCCGGTAATTCCGGAGGTGCCGTAGTCAACGGGCAGGGGATGATCATCGGCATCAGTGAGGCCTACATACCTCCCCAGGCCGGGGCCGTGGCGCTTGGTTTCGCCATCCCCGCTGCAACTGCCGTGGAGGTGACCGAGCAGCTGCTCGAGGACGGCACGGCCGAGCACGCCTTCCTGGGGCTCGTGCCGGGAGCAATCACCGCACAAATCGCCCAGCAGCTCGGCCTGGAAAGCGCTGAAGGCGCAGTCGTGCTGTCCGTTCAGGACGGCAGCCCTGCCGACGACGCAGGAGTACGCCCCGGTGACGTCGTCGTCTCGATGGCCGGCACCGACATCGTCTCGCCGGAGGCGCTGCTGGCCGCCCTGCGGGAACAGGATCCGGGAACCACCGTGGATCTGACGGTTCGGCGGGATGGCGAGCAGATCCCGCTCGAAGTGCAACTCGAAGACCGACCCGTGAGTCAGCCGTAGGCACAGGCGGGCACGATGACTGGAGGAGATATCAGGATGAACAACCGACTCAAACAAGTGTTGGCCCCGCTGGTGATGGCACCGGTGGTGGTGATCGGTCTGGCCGGGTGCTCCTCGGAGCCCGAGGCCGCGGATCTTCAGGAGATCATCGGGGAAACGGAGCCGAACGCGCCCGGGCAGGTTGCGAACGGTGCTGATGTAGGTCCTTTCTCAGGAGTGTTCGACGCCGACTTCCGGGGCGACATCCCAAGCTATCTGGGAAGTGGGGTCACACTGTCCGCGGAAGTGGGAGAAGTCCTTACGGCGGAGGCCCTGACGATCGTCGGTGACGATGAGGCCGAGCCCCTGCTGGTGGTCACCGGATCCGAGGTTCCGGGGCTGGAGACCGGGCAGACGGTGGAAATAGCTGGCCTGGTGCGCGAGGGGTTCGATGTCCAGGCCTTCGAAGAAACATCCGGCGTCGATCTTGCTGACGAGGTTTTCCTGGACTGGGAGGGCGAGTACTACATCGACGCCACCGCCGTCACCACCTCGCCCTAGGCGGTCGGCAGCCGGCCCCCGGGCCTCCCGGGTAGGCTGCTCATTCGGGGCTTTGTGCACTGCTGGCGGCTGCCCGCTTTGTGCCTCCGCCACTGGTGCGCGGCTCCGTATGCACCTCCCACGGATTCCCGCGGATCTTTGCGGTCCGCGGCCAGCCTCGTTAGTGTCGTAAGCGTACTTACTTTCCGACAACGGAGGATCAGCATGTCACGCGAGAAGAACATGACGGCCCAGCAGAAACTGGGTCAGTTGATTGAACGCCGCGCGATCGACCAGTTCGATGAAGTATTCGCGGACAACGTGCATGACCATGACCCGGCGCCGGACCAGGGCCCGGGCGTTCAGGGATTCAAGGACTTCTGGACGCAGTTCCTCACTGCCTTTCCCGACCTGGTCCTCACCCCGGAGACAATGGTCGCCGATGATGAGAACGTTGCCGTGGTGCTGACGGTCACCGGCACCCACCGGGGCCCGTTCCAGGGAGTGGAACCAACCGGCAAGCGGTTCACCGTCCGGGGAATCCAGGTCGCCCGGTTCGATGACGGAAAGATCGTCGAGCGTTGGGGTGCCACCGACGAGGCCGGAATCCTCGAGCAGTTGGGCGCGAGCTGACTTCGGCGGGGAGAACCTGCAGCGGGAACTAGGTGTCCGGGTCGGGTTGGCATCATGCAGGACCCGACCGGCCGGCCCCCTGGGAAAGCAGGGCGGCCGGCGTCGGATTCAGGCCAGCAGTGTCGGCTTGAGCTGCTGCAGACGGCCGAGAAGGCCGTTGATGAACACCGGGGATTCGTCCGTAGACAGCATCTTGGCGAGTTCCACCGCTTCGCTGACCGCGACGCCGTCGGGGACGTCGTCGTTGTACAGCAGTTCCCAGCTCCCGATCCGCAGGATCATGCGGTCCACGGCGGGCATGCGGTCCAGGGTCCAGCCCTGGGAGTAGGTGCTCAGGTACTCGTCGATCTGCTCGCTGTGGGCGAGGACTCCCTCGACCACGTCCACCGAGTAGTCGGCAATGATCATGTCGGTCTTCTCGCGGCGGGCCTTGATGACCTCGAGCGGCGTCACCGCGCGCTGCTCAGCTTCGAAAAGGATGTCCAGTGCCCGGCGTCGGGCCTTGCTGCGGGCACTCACTCGTTGACGCGTCCCAGGTAATCGCCGGTACGGGTATCCACCTTGACCTTCGTTCCGGTACCGAGGAAGAGCGGTACTGCGATCTCGTAACCGGTTTCGACCGTCGCGGGCTTGGTGCCGCCCGTGGAGCGGTCGCCCTGGAGGCCGGGCTCCGTGTAGGTGATTTCGAGGACCACTGACGGCGGCAGCTCGACGTAGAGCGCCGAGCCCTCGTGCATGGCGATCGTGACCATCAGGCTCTCGAGCATGAAGTTCTCGGCCGATCCGACGGTCTTGCCGGGTACGGTGATCTGGTCGTAGTCGCTCGTGTCCATGAACACGAAGTCTTCGCCGTCCTTGTACAGGTACTGGTAGTCGCGGCGGTCGACCGTCGCCGTCTCGATCTTCAGGCCGGCATTGAACGTCTTGTCCACCACTTTGCCCGAGAGGATGTTGCGCAGCTTGGTGCGCACGAAGGCGCCGCCCTTGCCTGGCTTGACGTGCTGGAACTCGAGCACGTTCCAGAGGTTTCCTTCAAGCTTCAGCACAGTGCCGTTCTTGATGTCATTCGTGGTGGCCACGGGTTCACTTTCGTCGACGAACTGGAAGAACTTGTTACAAGCGGCCACCCAGCCTCGAGGGGGCATGGGGCAGCGCCGGGAAAGTCCACCGGTAAGTCTACCCTGTTGCCGCTAGGCCGTTCCCGCTCAGCGGCGGGAGCCTGCGTCGCTACGAGGCTATCTCCTGATAGGCGGCGAACAGCAGCGATGTGTCGGGGACTTCGAGGATGCCGGGGCGTGCGACGCCGTCGAGCACCACGAACCTCAGGAGGTCTCCCCGCGCCTTCTTGTCGCGCCTCATGCCGTCGAGCAGGGCAGCCCACCGGTCACGCCGGTAGGTGATCGGAAGGCCGAGTGATTCAAGGATGCTGCGGTGCCGGTCCGCCTCGGCGTCGCTGAGGCGCCCCACCATGCGGGAGAGTTCGGCCGCGAAGACCAGGCCCACGGAGACGGCCGCACCGTGGCGCCAGGAGTACCGCTCAGCGAGTTCGATGGCGTGGCCGAGGGTGTGGCCGTAGTTGAGGAACTCCCGGCGTCCGGTGTCGCGGAGGTCCTCGGACACGGCTGCCGCCTTGACCGCGATGGAACGTTCGACGAGTTCGCGCACTACCGCCGAGTCCGCCTCGGACACCGCCCCCGGATTGTCCTCGATCCGGGTGAGGATCTGCGGGTCGGCGATGAAACCGCATTTCACCACCTCCGCCATTCCGGTCACGAGCTCGTTCTTCGGCAGCGTGGCAAGGGCGTCGAGGTCCACCAGGACGCCGGCCGGTGGATGGAACGCGCCCACCAGGTTCTTGCCCTCGGCGGTGTTGATGCCGGTCTTGCCGCCCACCGCGGCGTCCACCATCCCGAGCAGGCTCGTCGGCAGGTGGACCACTTTCACCCCGCGCAGCCATGTCGCCGCCACGAAGCCCCCGAGGTCGCTGACTGCTCCACCACCCACGGTGACGACGGCGTCGGACCGGGTGAAGTCATTCTGCCCCAGCACCTGCCAGCAGAAGGCGGCGACCTGGATGTGCTTGCCCTCCTCCGCATCGGGAATCTCGGCAGTGACGGCGGTGAAACCCGCGTCGGCCAGCTCCGCCCGCACGGTGTCCCCCGTCGCCCGCAGCGCACGGGGGTGGATCACGAGGACGCGGCGGACGCGCTCCCCGAGAAGTGCAGGCAGCCGTTCGAGCAGTCCCCTGCCCACCACGACGTCGTAGTTGTGCTCGGGGGTGCTTCCCGTGACGTGAATGACGGTGGCTTCAGTGGTCATGGCCGGGTGTCCTACTTTCGTCGGTGGGCTGGATCTCGCCGGCCTGCTGGATCTGGTCTGTCAGGTCATCGAGCCGGCGCAGGACCTGCTCCAGCACATCCGGCAGGGCGCGGCCGCGCGTATCGATCACGAGGTCCGCCACCTCCTCATAGAGCGGGCGGCGCTGTTCGTACAATTCGAGCCAACGGGCCGCGGGGTCACCGGCCAAAAGTGGCCTGCCGGTGTCGGGCAGGATGCGCGGGAGGACTGTGGGTAGGTCGGTGTCGAGGAAGACGACGAAGGCGCTTTTCAAGGCGGCCCGTGTACCGGCGTCGAGCACGGCGCCTCCGCCGAGGGCCACCACCGCGCTGCCGCCCGGGGCGAGGGCTTTCCGGACGACGGCGGCCTCCAGTTTCCGGAAACCGGCTTCGCCCCGCGACGCGAAGATTCGTGCGATCGAACCGTGGCGCTCGACGATGCGGCGGTCGGTGTCGACGAAGGCCGCACCCCGGCGTGTGGCCAAGGTCCGCCCCAGCGCCGTCTTGCCTGCCGCCATCGGCCCGACGAGCACGAGTGGAACGGGGTGCTGCCGCATCAGTGTCCGGCCGAGTCCAGGGACCCGGGGATGTTGGCGAGGTAGCCCTGTAGATTCCGCAGCGTCTCGCCGACCGAATCGCCGCCGAACTTCTCGGTGACGGCCTCCGCCAGCACCAGTGCGGTCATCGCCTCGGCCACCACGCCGGCCGCCGGAACGGCACAGACATCGGACCGCTGGTGGTGGGCGCGGGCGGCGGCACCGGTGCTGACGTCGATGGTCCTCAGGGCGCGCGGCACCGTGGCGATGGGTTTCATCGCTGCCCTGACCCGTAGTGCGTCGCCGATGCTCATCCCGCCCTCGATACCCCCGGCGCGATTGCTGGTCCGGACGATCTTGCCGGCGTCGTTGCGCACGATCTCGTCGTGCGCGGCGGTGCCACGCCGGGCCGCGGTCGCGAAGCCGTCGCCCACCTCCACGCCCTTGATGGCCTGGATCCCCATCAGGGCTGCGGCGAGGCGCGAATCGAGCCGGCGGTCCCAGTGCACGTAGCTACCGAGGCCCGGGGGCAGGCCGTAGGCCACCACCTCGACCACCCCTCCCAGCGTCTCGCCTTCCTTGTGCGCGGCGTCCACCTCGGCCACCATGGCGTCGGAGGTGTCGCGGTGGAAGCACCTCAGGGGATCGGCGTCGAGGGCGATCACGTCGGCAGGAGTGGGCAGGGGCGCGTCCTCCGGGACAGATACCGAAGCGATCGACACGGTGTGGCTGACGAGGCGGATGCCTAGGGCCGCGAGGAACTGGGAGGCCACCGTTCCGAGTGCCACCCGGGTTGCTGTCTCCCTCGCGCTCGCGCGTTCGAGGACGGGGCGTGCCTCATCGAAGCCGTACTTCTGCATACCGGTGAAGTCGGCATGCCCGGGCCGGGGCCGGGTGAGCGGCGCGTTCCGGGCGAGCGAATCGAGTTCCTCCGGGGCTACCGGGTCCGCGGCCATGATGCTTTCCCATTTGGGCCACTCGGTGTTGGCGACCTCGATCGCGACGGGCCCGCCCTGCGTCAGGCCGTGCCGGACGCCTCCGAGGATCCGCACCGTGTCCAACTCGAACTTCATCCGGGCTCCGCGGCCGTAGCCGAGCCTCCGGCGGGCCAGCGCGGCCTGGATATCGGCGGTGGTCACCGACACCCCGGCAGGAAGCCCCTCGATGATTCCGACCACGGCAGGGCCATGGGACTCTCCGGCAGTTAACCAACGCAGCATGGTTTCAATACTGCCACGCTGCCGGGACCGGATCAGCGCCGCGGTACCCCCACTGCGTCACACATCACATTTATGACCTCGCGCCCGGGCTCCGGTGCCTCCGGGAAGAACAGCCGGATCTGTTCGACGGCCTGGTACAGCAGCATCTCGATCCCGGGCACCACCGTTCCCCCGGCGTCGGACCAGGCGGCCGCCAGTGCGCTCGGCCAGGGGTCGTACGCCACGTCGAGGAGCGTGCCCGGAGTGGCGGGGTGTCGCTGCTCCGCTGCAGCGGACCACTCTGCGGCGAGCGAATCGGCCGCGTGCGGCGGAAGCGTGGACACGACGACGTCGGCGGCGGCCAGCGCGTGCCGGGCCCCGCTCCAGGGCTGAATCGTGACGGCGATACCGAGCCGGGCTCCGACGTCGGTCAATCCGCGCGCTCGCTCGGGCGACCGGACGAAGACGTCGGCGCGGTCCGCACCGAGAAGGTGCAGTCCGGCGACGGCCGCCGCGGCGGTTCCGCCGCCTCCGAGGATCGCCGCACGGGTGGGAGACCCCATCCCGCTGTAGGAGAGAGCGCCGGCAACGCCCGCGGCATCGGTATTGTGCCCGGTGAGGTGCACCCCGTCGCCCTTCCGGTCGAAGGTGACGGTGTTGAGCACGCCGAGTGCCTCCACCAGGGGCGTATTGCTCGTCGTCAGGTGTGTCATGGCGGCCTTGTGCGGCATCGTCACGGACAGTCCGCGCCAGTCCTCCTGCTGCCGGATCCGGGCGAGGAATTGCTCGAGCTCCCCCGGGAGGACATCCTCCGCGGAATACTGGCAGCCGACGCCCAGCAGGCGGTATGCGGCGCTGTGCAGGGCAGGTGACTTCGAGTGGGCGATCGGGTGCCCGATGACCGCTGCGCGGGTACCCGCAGCGTGCGCGGGCATTGCAGGGCCCGGTACCGCCGGATTAAGGGCGGTACCGTCTGCTTGGCTCACCTAGAGGCACCGGCCGGCGTTGTCGGCGCACCACGCCTGGTATTCGGCCACGTAGCGGGCATGTTCGGCCAGGGTCTCGGAGAATTTGGTTTCCCCGGTGTCGAGATTCACGGTGACCCAGTAGAAGAAGGGCACGTCCGCCGGTTCCGCTGCTGCGTCGATCGCCTCTTCGCTCGGTGATCCGATGGGCCCTACGGGCAGCCCCGGGTTGGCATAGGTGTTGTAGGGGTTGCTGGTATCGGCTTTTTCCTCAGGGGTGAGGTCGTAGCTCTTCCTGCCCAGACCGTAGGTGACGGTCGCGTCGGACTGGATGAGCCCGCTTGTTTCGACGTTGTCGGGCCCGAGCCTGTTCATGATCGCTCCCGCCACCGAGGCGTAGTCGCCCTCGCCGGCTTCCGCCTGCACGATACTGGCGATGGTCAGGATGCGGTACTGCTCGGCGGGGTCGGTGATGCCGTCCGCCTCGAGCTGCGCGAGGGTGTTGTCCACCATCTGCTGGACGATCTCCGTTGCCGTCAGTGCGACGTCGAAGCGGTATTCGCCCGGGTGCAGGTAGCCCTCGAGGCTTCGGGCCTCTTCAGGCAATCCGAACTGCGCAGGAGCGGCGGCAAGGGCCTCGAATTCGGCGACGGGGATCCCTGTGGATTCGGAGAGGACAGTGAAGACCTCCCCCTGGCGCAGGTCACGCGCAACTGCCGCATAGTGCACCTGGGTGGGGTCCTCGCCGAGCAGCGCCTCCGCGGCGCCGTCGGAGGACATCTGGCGGCGCATCTCGTATTCGCCGGGCTGGACTTCGCGTCCGCCGGCGATGGCGGCCAGGGAGGACATGAAGACCTCGGAGTCCGCAACGATGTCCTCGGACTCCAGTCCCGTACCGATGGCGAGGGAACCGGCCCCCTCCGGCACTGTGAATATCACGCTCTCGCCGCCGGGGCCGGCATAGTCGGTGACGTCATCGAGGCCCAGAAGGTCCCGCAGCATCATCGCCACCCCGAAAACGACGCCGGCGAAGACTAGCAGGACAACGAGCATGACCACCGTGCGTCGGCGACGCCGGCGCTGTCGCAGTCGGGCCTTCGAGGCCTGGCTCTTGGGTTTCGGTGCGTCGGCATCCGTCGTGTCGAAGAACTGCGCGATCGGCTCCGGGTGCACCGGGCCGTCGTCGTAGTCGCCGGCATCGGAGGGCTGCTCCCGGTCGTGGGGCGCTGGGGGCGGGGCGGATCGATGGCTCATAGCTCCTGATCCCCCTCCTTTGACGTGTTAGCGGAAATTGCCGACTCCTCGTTGAAGGTCAATGAAGGGCTTGAATGGCCGTCCATCTGACGCGCTGGAACGGGGTCCCCTACATCCCGATTAAGCGAACGTTGCATGTCGATGGCGTGCTGGAGTATTCCAACGGCCGCCACCTGATCTACCAGCTTACGATGCCCACGGCTGCCGACGCCAGCCGAATGCAGTGCACGGTGTGCCGACACGGTGGTGAGCCGCTCGTCGATCAGGCGGACCGGGATTCCCAGGCCGGCTTTCTGCAGGGCTGCCGCAAGGAGGTCGGCGTAGCTTCTCGCCATGGCCGCCGACTCCGATTCGCGGCCGCTGAGATTTTTCGGAAGACCCACGAACACCTGCACGGCTCCGCGCTCCGCAGCTTCGCGCACCACCACCCGGATGTCGCTGTTCCTTTTGGAATCCCGTGCAAGGGTGCGGATGGGCATGGCCAGCGATGAATCCCTGCCGCTGCCGGCAAGTCCCACCCGCACCAGTCCGACGTCGACGCCGAGCTTCGGACCGGCGGGATAGCCGGGTACCGGATCCGAACCCGGGCCTGTCATCATCGTCGGCGGTTCAGCGTGAAGCCACAGCGGTTCGGATGGCGTCGAGCGCCTGGGGCACCCTGGCGGGGTCAGCACCGCCGCCCTGCGCGACATCGTCCTTGCCGCCGCCGCCGCCGCCGAGCACGCCTGCGGCCTGGCGGACGAGGGCCCCGGCCTTGACGCCCACAGCGCGGGCCGCTTCGTTGGTGGCCACGAGCACGAGCGGCCGGTTGTTGGCCGTGCCCGCCGCGGCAACCACTGCGGCACCGGAACCGAGCCTGGCGCGAAGGTCCAGGGCGAGGGTCCGCAGCTCATCGGCACCGCCGACAGCACCGGCGTCGTGGGCGATGAGGCGCACGCCGTCGATATCCTCGGCCGTGCCGGTCAATGACGCCGCTGCCGCCGTCAACTGGTCCCTGCGCAGCCTCTCGAGCTCCTTCTCGGCGGCCTTGAGCTTGCCGAGCGTCGCCGAGATCCTTTCGGGCAACTGATTGGAGGGCACCTTGAGCAGGTCCGACAGCTGGGTGACGAGCGCCCGCTCGGCAGCGAGATGACGGAAGGCATCCATCCCGACGAGGGCCTCGACCCGTCGGTTTCCCGACCCGACGGACTGCTCGCCCAGCAGCGTCAGGCTGCCGATGAGCGACGTCGATGCCACGTGCGTGCCGCCGCACAGCTCCCTTGACCAGTCGCCGTTCATCTCGACCACGCGGACGGTGTCCCCGTATGCCTCTCCGAAGAGCGCGGTGGCGCCCTGTGCCCTCGCATCGTCGAGGGACATGATCTTCGTCTCGACCTGGTGGTTGTTGCGGATGGCGATATTCGACACTTCTTCGATCTCGGAACGGGCTGCCGGGCTGATGCCCTCGCCCCAGGCGAAGTCGAACCGCAGATAGCCGGCCTTGTTGAACGAGCCGCGCTGCAGTGCTTCCGGACCGAGGATCTGGTGGAGTGCCGCGTGGACGATGTGGGTTCCGGAGTGGGCCTGCTCCCCGGCGTGCCGGCGCTGGCGGTCGACGGCGGCGGTAGCTGTCGCGCCAACGGTGAGCTCTCCTTCCCGGACCACTGCACGGTGCACACTGAGACCCTTCACGGGTCGCTGCACATCGAGCACCTCGACGACGAAGCCGTTCCCGGTGATCAGCCCGACGTCGGCGGCCTGGCCACCGGCTTCGGCATAGAACGGGGTGCGATCGAGGATCAGCTCCACCTCGTCCCCCTGGGATGCGACCGGCACCGCCCGCCCGTTGACCACGATGCCGCGGACGGTGCCCTCGTCCGTCAGTTCGTCGTAGCCGGTGAAGATGGTCGAGCCGCCGCTGAGCAGCTCGGAAAAGACCGAGAGATCGGCGTGACCGGTCTTCTTGCCCTTGGCGTCCGCCTGGGCGCGCTGGCGCTGCTCGAGCATCAGGGCGCGGAACCCGTCGGCGTCGACGGCGAGACCTGCCTCCTCCGCCATTTCCAGCGTGAGGTCGATGGGGAACCCGTAGGTGTCATGCAGGGCGAAGGCGTCCTGGCCGGACAACGGGCGGTCGGCGGCCTTGGACTCCCGAACCGCGTCCTCGAGCCGGGCCGTGCCGGAGGCGATGGTCCTGAGGAACGCCTTCTCCTCGGCGTAGGCGATCCGGCTGATCCGGGCGAAATCCTCCTCGACGACCGGGTAGACGCCCTTCATGGCGTCCCGCGAGGCGGGGAGCAGCTCCGGGAGGCAGGCTTTCTCCACGCCGAGAAGTCGCATGGCGCGCACAGCGCGGCGGATGAGCCGGCGGAGCACGTAGCCGCGGCCTTCGTTCGACGGCGACACTCCGTCGGCGATCAGCATCAGTGAGGACCGGATGTGGTCCGCGACCACACGCATGCGGACGTCGTCGGTGTGGTGGGGATCATCCGGTGACTCGGCGCTCGTGTACTCCCGGCCGCTGAGCGCGGCCGCGCGGTCGAGGACGGGCCGCACCTGGTCGGTCTCGTACATGTTCTCGACACCCTGGAGGATCATCGCGAGGCGCTCCAGTCCGAGGCCTGTGTCGATGTTCTTCTTGGGCAGTTCACCGAGGATCTCGAAGTCGTCCTTGCCCGTTCCCTCGCCACGCTGGTACTGCATGAAGACGAGGTTCCAGATTTCCACATACCGTGAATCGTCGGCTTCCGGGCCGCCGTCGATGCCGTAGGCGGGCCCGCGGTCGTAGAAGATCTCGGAGCAGGGGCCGGCCGGGCCGGGCTGTCCGGTGGACCAGTAGTTGTCGGCGCGGCCCATTCGCTGGATCCGTCCGGCGGGCACGCCCACCTGGTCGCGCCAGATCTCGAGCGCCTCGTCGTCGTCGGTGTAGACAGTGACCCACAATTTCTCGGCCGGCAGTCCGTAGCCGCCCTGTTCTACACCGGTGGTCAGCAGTTCCCAGGCCATGCGTATCGCATCGCTCTTGAAGTAGTCGCCGAAGGAGAAATTGCCGCACATCTGGAAGAACGTGCCATGCCGTGCCGTCTTGCCGACTTCCTCGATGTCCCCCGTGCGGATGCATTTCTGCACACTGACCGCACGGTCATAGGGGGCCTGTTCGCGCGCCGTCAGGTAGGGGATGAAGGGCACCATACCGGCGACGGTGAAAAGCAGCGAAGGATCACTCGACACCAGGGAAGCCGAGGGCACGGCGGTGTGCCCGTTCTTCTCGAAATAGCTCAGCCAGCGGTCTGCGATTTCTTGGGATTTCATCGGACTGAATCCTTTGTCTCAGGCGTGTGTCCCAGGCGTGGCAAAATCAGCGGTGCATGCCTGGAGGTCGGGGAGTGAACTGCGCGGGCTAGAGAGCTGCGCGGCGGCCGGCGACGGCGGGCTGCAGGTCAGCCGCGCCCGTCGAGGCGACGGGCACCTCGACGCCGAGGGCCGCTTTGAGGTCGGTCTCGCGTTCGCGCATGCCGGACCGGAAGGCGTCCGCGAAATCGGAGATGCTGTCACCGACCTGGCCCACCGCGCGGTTCAGTCCCTCCGGGCCCAGGGTCGACTTCACCCGGGACACCTTTCGTACTGCGATCACTCCGATGGCGACGCCTGCTGCCATCCAAAAGACTCTTCGAATCATGGTTGATCTCCTGCTTCTTCGGAGCTAGCGGCTGCGACGGCGACGTGCTGGAACGTGGCGGCCCGCGAACGCGGAGCGGACGCCGTAGGAAAACGCTGCCACCTTGATGAGCGGCGCTCCGAGCGTTGCCGCCGCGAGCGAGGACAACGCGGAGAGGTTGGCTGACGCGTCCGAGACGTGCGAGGTGATCCCGTCGACGGTCTTCAACTGCTGGTGCGTGGTGCTGACCGTACTGGTGACTTCCTCGATCAGCGGGGTGGTTTCGTCGGTGACGGTGCGGATGGAGGCGCGCAACTCGTCGAACACCTTGCCGAGCTTCCAGATCGGAACAGCCAGCAATGCGACCAGGACAGCGAACACACCGGCCGCAATCAGGCCGGCAATATCTCCACCGGTCATGGGCAGTCTCCTTTTACGCGATTTCTCTGCGGGGCCGCCGAACAGCGGGTTTCTTCTTACCTTACCTACCCGATAGCCCGCGGCGTGTGCCGCGGGCTATCGGGTAGGGCTCTTCAGTTATTCCCGGGGGCAGTGCCACCGGGCGGCACGGCTAGCGTGCGTAGTACTCGACCACGAGCTGCTCTTCGCAGGTGACAGGCACCTCGGAGCGCTTGGGGCGACGCACCAGGCGGGCCTGGAGCTTGTCGAGCTGCACATCGAGGTACCCGGGAACTGCCGGGAGGACATCGCGGTGTGCACCGGCTGCCGCAACCTGCAGCGGAACCATGGTCTCGCTGCGGGTGTGGACGTGGATCAGCTGGCCTTCGGCGACGCGGAACGAGGGACGGTCTACGCGGGCGCCGTCGACCATGATGTGGCGGTGAACCACGAGCTGGCGGGACTGGGCGATCGTGCGGGCGAAGCCGGAGCGGAGTACGAGGGCGTCGAGACGCATCTCGAGCAGTTCGATGAGGTTCTCACCGGTCAGGCCTGCCGTGCGGCGGGCTTCCTCGAAGACGCGGGTCATCTGCGCCTCGCGGATTCCGTACTGGGCGCGCAGACGCTGCTTTTCGCGCAGGCGTACGGCGTAGTCGCTGTCCTGCTTGCGGCGTGCGCGGCCGTGCTGGCCGGGCGCGTAGGGCCGACGCTCGAGGTACTTCTCGGCCTTGGGAGTCAGAGCAATGCCGAGGGCCCGCGAAATGCGGACCTTACGGCGGGCACGTGTGTTGTTAGCCACGTCTACCTTTCACTATTTCTGCGGCGAAGAGCCGGCGCAGCCTTCGAAGCTGCGCGGCACTTCCTCTATGTTGCTGGCCTCCAGTGAGGAGAGCCGGGATTGGCCGCTTCCCGGTGCTACAGTCCGCCGTCCGTTCATCCGCCGCGCACGGAACGTGCGGAAAGGATAAGGAGGGATCGGCGACTTGCCAGTCAACCTGCAATGTTAGCAGTTCAGCGCCGGACCGCTGAATTCCGACGGCAGGAGCCCGCCGCGGGAGGGATTCGGCCCGTTCACTTCCCGCGGATGATCCGCCGCAGGCGGCCGAGCCGGGTGCCGATATCGCGTTCGGCACCCCGATCAGTGGGAGTGTAGTAGTCGCGTCCCACGAGGTCGTCCGGGGCGTATTGCTGGAAAGCGATGCCATGCGGCTCGTTCTGCGAGTAGACATACCCCTTGCCGTGCCCCAACTGTCCCGCGCCGGGGTAGTGGGCGTCCCGGAGGTGTGCAGGGATACCCTGGCCACGGCCCGCCCGGACATCAGCAACGGCAGCATTGATGCCATTGTAGGCTGCATTCGATTTGGGTGCGGTGGCGACATGCACAACTGCCTCGGCGAGGATGATCCGCGCCTCCGGCATTCCCACGAGCTGCACGGCCTGCGCGGCCGCGACCGTCGTCTGCAGGGCCGAGGGATCGGCCATGCCCACGTCCTCGGAAGCGGAGATCATGAGCCGCCGCGCCACGAAACGGGGGTCCTCGCCTGCTTCGAGCATCCGCGCGAGGTAGTGCAGCGCTGCGTCGACGTCGGAGCCGCGAAGCGACTTGATGAACGCGCTTGCGACGTCGTAGTGCTGGTCGCCCGCGCGGTCGTAGCGCAGCGCTGCCACGTCCACCGCTTTCTCCGCATGGGAGAGTTCGACGTCGACGGGGCCCGGGGGGTTGCCCTGCACGGATTGGGCGACACCCGCCGCCGCTTCAAGGGCGGTGAGGCCGCGCCGCGCGTCTCCCGCCGCCAGCCGCACCAGATGGGCGAGCGCCTCCTCGGTGAGGCGGACGGATCCTGCGAGGCCGCGTTCGTCGTCGACGGCGCGCTGGAGCAGCCCCCCGATGTCCGCCTCGGTCAGGGGTCTGAGGGTCTGGAGGAGTGACCTCGACAGCAGGGGTGACACCACGGAGAAGGAGGGGTTTTCGGTGGTCGCCGCAATCAGCACCACCCAGCGGTTCTCCACGCCCGGCAGCAGGGCGTCCTGCTGGGCCTTGTTGAACCGGTGGATCTCATCGAGGAAGAGGATGGTGGTCCGACGGTGCAGGTCCCTGGCGGTGAGCGCCTCATCCATGACCCGGCGCACATCCTTGACGCCCGCGGTGATGGCGGAAAGCTCCACGAACTGGCGGCCCTGCCCGCGCGCGATGACATGCGCCAGGGTTGTTTTCCCCGTTCCCGGCGGGCCCCACAGGATGACTGACGACGGCCCGGCCGGACCGCCGGAATCGGCATCCCCGGCGAGGGTCCGCAGCGGGGAACCCGGGCCGAGCAGATGCTGCTGGCCCACCACCTCGTCGAGGGTCCGGGGCCGCATCCGGACAGCAAGGGGACTCCGGGGGCGCTGCCCTCCGCCGGGAACACCCATTCCCGGAACACGCCCGCCGCCCGCCGGGACGACACCATCGTCGTCGGCATCGGCATCGGTATCCGCGTCCATGCTGAATAGATCATTCACACCGCCAAGGCTACTGTGTAGCACGGACAGCGCAGCGGCCGGGCTGTTCCGGGCGGAGGAGCACATTCATGACGGACACGAGGACCGTGCTGGTCGCTGCCGGCCGTCTTCCGGGCTGGCTCGAACGCTTCGCGGCCCGCAACGGCGGCTATACCTTCACGGCCGAACCCGGAGCGGCCGTTCTCACCGGCGCCAACCAGTGCCGTGCGGTGATCACTCCCCCGCTGCCCCTGGCCCTGAAAGAGGGGCCCCCGGTCGAGGCCGAGGTGATCGATGCCATTCGAACCGCCGCGGGTTCGCCCCGCACCGCCGGCGTCGTCCTCATCCGGCGCGGCGGCTACTCGGTGGGCGTGGCCCGCAGCGGAATGCTCGTCGCGTCGAAGACCGGCACTCGCTACGTCCAGTCCCGCACCGCGGCCGGCGGGTGGTCGCAGCAGCGGTTCGCACGGCGCCGCGCCAACCAGGCGTCGTCCCTGGTCCTCGAGGCTGCGGAACGTGCAGCGGCCATTTTCGGCGGACATCCCGTCGAGTGCATCCAGCGCGGCGGCGACCGCGCACTGGCGGCGGAAGTGTTCGAGCAGCCGTCGCTGGGAAAGTACGGGTCGTTGCCCCACTTGCCGTTCGCGACGGTTCCCGATCCGCGCCTTGTCATCCTCCAGAGGGTCGCCATGGAGACGACGGCGGTGCGGATCACGATCACCGACCCGCCGGGTTAGCGGCAGCTTCAGGAATCCATCGCAGCACGGCGCAGCCGGTCGATGGCAGCCGACGCATCATCCGCTCCGTACACGGAGGAACCCGCAACGAAGACGGTGGCACCGGCGTCGGCTGCACGGACGATGGTCTCCTCGGTGATTCCACCGTCCACCTGGATGGCCAGGGGCAGTGACGCGCCGCGGACCGCTGCGGCCGCACGCCGGATCTTGGGCAGCGTCAGGTCAAGGAAGGACTGCCCGCCGAAGCCGGGCTCGACCGTCATCACGAGCAGCAGGTCCAGCTCCCCCAGCATGTCGAGGTAGGGCTCCACCGGCGTGGCGGGACGAAGTGCCATCCCTGCCTTGGCGCCGGTGAACCTCAACTCGCGTGCGAGTCGGACCGGCGCCGCGGACGCCTCGGCGTGGAAGGTCACCGACGCGACTCCCAGTTCCGCATAGGCGGGGGCCCAGCGGTCGGCGTCGTCGATCATCAGGTGGACGTCGAGCGGCAGTGGGCTCACCTCCTGGATCCGCTTCACGACGGGAAGCCCCAGCGTCAGGTTCGGCACGAAATGGTTGTCCATGACATCGACATGGACTGCGTCGGCCGACCGGATGCGCTCAAGCTCCGCTTGGAGGTTGGCGAAGTCGGCGGAGAGGATACTCGGGTGAATGCAGCAGGCTGCCATGGCTGTCCTTCGGGATGCGTGTGGATAGGTGTGCTGCAGGCGGCGTCAGGCTCCTGGTGGGCCGGCGAGGGGCTTGCGGATCAGCGCGAGGAACATGGCGTCGGTCCCGTGTACGTGGGGCCACAGCTGGGCGGTGGAGCCGGAGCCCGCGTCGAGGGGACCCCCGATGCTCACGGAATCGAGGACGGTGCCCGAGTCCAGCAGTTCCATGCCAGGGCGCTTCCGCAGGCAGTCTTCGACGACGGCGAGCGTTTCCGCGTGGTGCGGCGAGCAGGTGACATAGGCCACCACGCCGCCGGGCCGCACGGCGTCGAGCGCAGAGTAGAGGAGTTCCCGCTGCAGGGGTGCCAGATCCACGAGGTCGGACGGCTGCCGCCGCCACCTCGACTCCGGCCGACGCCGTAGGGCACCGAGGCCCGTGCAGGGCGCGTCCACCAGCACGCGGTCGAACTCCCCGGGCTCCTCCTGCCCGAGCTCGCGCCCGTCCCCCACCCGTACGCGCCAGGTACCCGCGTCGATGGGGTTGAGCGCCTGGCGGACCAGCTGCGCCCGGTGCGGCACGGGCTCGTTGGCCACGAGGGTATGGCCCCGGGGCTGGGCAAGGGCGGCAAGCAGGGCCGACTTCCCGCCGGGGCCAGCGCAGAGATCAAGCCACCGCTCCTTCGGTGCGCCGGCGTCCGGCCGCACCGGCTCGAGGACGACGGCGGCCAGTGCACGGGCCACGAGCTGCGATCCCTCGTCCTGGACCCTCACCGTGCCGTTCCGGATCCCGCTGAGCTGGGTGAGGTGGCCTCCTGCGAAGTAGGCCGATCCCTCGGCGAATCTACCCGGCGCAGCCCCTTCCGCCTCGGCTTCCCCGAGCGATCCCAGCCCGGGCAGGGCAATCAGATTGACCATCGGGGCAGCGTTGTCGGCCTCGAGCAGGGCGTCGATCTCGGCCGCTTCCCTGCCGTGGGCCACGAGCGACTGCCGGAGCGCCCGCACGATCCACTCCGGGTGGCTGTGGGTCAGCGCCGCGATCTTCGTCGCGTCGCTCTGCCCTGCCACGAGCTCCGCCACCCAGGCAGCGGAGTCCTTCGCTGAAACCTTCCGCAGCACGGCGTTGACCAGGCCGCTGGGCCCGGCTCCCACGACGGCACGCACGAGTCCCACCGTCTGGTCCAGCGCGGCATGGGCGGGAACCCGCATCGCGAGGAGCTGATGGGCGCCGAGACGCAGGGCATCCAGGATCGCGGGATCGAGCTGGTCGAGAGGCCGGTCCACGCAGCGGGCGAGCACGGCATCGTAGGTGCCCTGTCCCCGGAGGGCTCCGTATGCCAGTTCGGTGGCGAAACCGGCATCGCGCCGGTCAAGACGGTGCTTCTTGATGCTTCCCGGCAGCACGAGGTTCGCATAGGCGTCCTCCGAGGCGACGGCGCGCAGCACTTCGAACGCCACCAGCCGTGCCGGATCTGCACGCCGGGTGCGCTGCGACGGAGCGGCCTCGGAGAATTTCCGCTCGCCGCCCCGGTTGCGCTCCCGCCCCTGCTCGTTGCGCCTTCGGGTTCCGGCGTCGCCGCTCCCCTTGTCGCTGCCCCGACTGGTGTTGCCGCCTCTGGTGTTGCCCCCTCCGGGGCCCTCCGATGTACTCATTCGAATACCAACCCTCCGTGCGCTGACGCTCCCCGCGCCCAGGCGGGCGCGTCCATCATTTTCTTGCCGGCCGGCTGGACCCCGCGGAGCAGGACGGGCACGGTCCCGGTACCGACGACGACGTCGTTGCCCTGCACCAGGACGCGACCGGGCGATACGGCCTGCCGGCTTTGGTCGGTTGCCTCCACCGGAGTCACCGGCCCCAGCTTGATCCGCTGGCCTCCAGCGATGGTCCATGCCCCCGGCTCCGGAGTGACGGCGTTGATTCGCCGGCGGACGGCGACGGCGGGCTGGTTCCAGTCGATCCGTGCATCGGCAATAGTGATCTTGGGGGCAAGGGTGATGCCGCCCTGCTGCGGCTGCGCTTCGACTCCGCCGGCGTCGATTGCCGACAGCGTCTGCATCAGCAGCACCGCTCCGCTGACCGAGAGCCGATCGAGCACTTCGCCGCTCGTGTCAGCCGGACGGAGCGTCTCGGTCATCGATCCGAAGACGGGTCCGGTGTCCAGCCCTTCCTCGAGGCGGAACGTCGACGCTCCGGTGATGTCGTCGCCGTTCAGCACGGCATGCTGGACGGGCGCTGCTCCGCGCCAGGCGGGAAGCAGGGAGAAGTGCAGGTTGATCCACCCGTGCAGTGGAATGGTGAGGGCCCGCTTGGGGACGAGGCCGCCGTAGGCGACGATCGCTGCAGCATCAAGGGCCAGCGCGTCGAGTTCGGCGATCACGGTGTCGTCGAACCGGTTGGCTTTGATCACGGGAAGCCCGAGCTCCTCGGCACGGCCGGCAACCGGGCTTGGCGTCAACACCTTTTTCCGGCCAAGGGGGGCGTCCACCCTGGTGAGCACTGCAGCTATTTCGAAGCCGGCGTCGGAGAGCGCCTGGAGCGAAGGAACAGCGACACGGGGCGTTCCGGCGAAGAGTATCCTCATGGGCGGGATTTCCGCCGCGCTCCGGTGGGCGCGAACGCCGCGGCTCCGGGCTGCTCCGCCCTGCTGAAGCTCGACCCCAATGACCTGGCCCTCTGAAGGGCTGTCTGCTGGGTGACCGAGTTGAAGCCGGCACTGCGGATCGCCCGCATCGCCGCCCGTTTTTCTTCTCCTTCAAGCCGGTCGATGTAGAGCTTGCCGCGAAGATGGTCGGTTTCGTGCTGGAGGCAGCGCGCGAGCATGCCGGTGCCTTCGATGTCCAGCGGATTCCCGTGCCGATCCTGCCCGCGGACCCGCGCCCACCGGCCGCGCGGCAGGAAGTTCCCGAGGCCCGGCACCGAGAGGCAGCCTTCGACGTCGCCTTCCTCCTGCTGCTCCTGGCCCACCTCGAGCACGGGGTTCACTACGTGCCCCTCGAAGCCGTCGATCCGGTAGGTGAAGACCTGGAGCCCGATGCCGACCTGCGGTGCGGCGAGGCCCGCACCCTGGACGTTGATCATCGTCTCTTCCATGTCGGTGATGAGTTTCGACAGCTCGGGCCCGAAGTCCGTCACCCTGACGGCGGGTGTTCGAAGGACGGGATCTCCGATGATCCGGATACTCAGGACAGCCATCTGGGGATCCTTCTGGGGAGGCGGAACGAAATAATGACCTCCCTAGTCTAGGGCGGCGACAGCGACCGGCTGGGCGGCGCTCCCCGAAGGCGGAGGTCCGATCGGGAGCAGTGCCCGGCCGGCGCCGTCCGCCGCGAGGCCTGCTTCCCACGCGCGCCGCAGCGCGCAGAACCGGAGCCAGTGTTCCTTGAGGACCGCGGGGTTCGCGCGCATCGCCCGAACTTCGGTCTGGCCCACGGCCACTCCGAGGAGCAGCGGTTCGTTCCCGTACTTCCAGGCCTCCCACTGCCCCGCGTGCGGGTCGACGAGCGACTCCTGCGCTTTCATGCCGGCCACCAGCTGCATCACGACCTTGTCGTCGAGTGCCTTGACGAAGCCCTCGCGGTCGGTGTTCTTCGTCTTGTAGTCGATCAGGCAGATCCGCCCACCGATGGTGGCGACGAGGTCGAGCGTTCCGGCATAGCCGAGTTCGGAATTCCATATCGTGAGCTCCGGAGCGATCGGGCGGACGTCGTAGAGGTCCCACCACTCGTCGAACCGCTGGGCGAAACCTTCCTCGCCGTTCTGCGCCAGAGCGGTTCGGGCTGCATCGAGCTCGTGCGGGCGGTCAAGGGCCCGAAGCGAAACCTGCTCGCAGTAGTGGTGCACACGGGTGCCCCGCTCCGCCGCCTGGTCCCGGTAGCGCTCAGCGGCCTTCGAGGCGTCCTGCACCGCGGCCCGCAGTTCGGCCGGCTTTCCCGCCGAGCCGGCGAGGCGCGGATCCTTCGACAACGCCGTCGCTGCCATATGGCCGAACCAGCCGCCGAGGGAGGAGGGCAGCTGTGAAATGACGGTGGTGATGGACGGGACGGTGGGCTGTTCCGTCGTCGACCGTGCATACATCCGGCCGTTGGCGGTCGGGTGGGCTAGGAGCGGCTCTGTCATGGCTCAAGTCTGTCATCCCGCTCCGACACTTCCGTAGGGCAGGTCCACCGAGGGCGCGAAGGTGCGGATTGGACGAACCCCCTGGCGTCCTATAGAGTTTTCTCTCGTTGGAAAGCGAAGAAACCGGCCAAATGCCCTGCATCCGGACGGTCAACTTTTCGAAATTCCTTCTGCGGACGTAGCTCAGCTGGCTAGAGCACCACCTTGCCAAGGTGGATGTCGCGGGTTCGAATCCCGTCGTCCGCTCGCAAGTCACTGTACTGCCGGGTTTGTTCCAGAGTTGACCGGCGGCCGCTCGTTTGGGTCACGGTGGGGTGGCCGAGAGGCGAGGCAGCGGCCTGCAAAGCCGTCCACGCGGGTTCGAATCCCGTCCCCACCTCCAGTACAGTACGAGTACCCATATCCATGGGCGATTGGCGCAGCGGTAGCGCGCTTCCCTGACACGGAAGAGGTCACTGGTTCGATCCCAGTATCGCCCACTAAAGCGTCCCTGTCCGGGACGCTTTTTTTGCGGACGTAGCTCAGCTGGCTAGAGCACCACCTTGCCAAGGTGGATGTCGCGGGTTCGAATCCCGTCGTCCGCTCCACACCGTTCCCCGTTTCTCCTTCGCCTCGCCTCCCCAGCAGGCTCCCGTCCACGGGACCGTCCTGGATTGCGCGTCCCGTCAAGCCGTTCATCCAACCTCTTCCAACGTTCGCAGGAGATTTTCCTGGCTGGCCCACGGATTACCCGGCACAGCATTCCCGCCGGTATTCCTGGTAGCGAACAGCCAGCGAAACTTCAGGAAAGTGGGCTACGATCGACAGCGAAGGGGACGGAATTCCGTTCCCACGGATGAAAGGAGGTGCCTGTTGTCTTTATTTGACGGGCTTAAAGGCAAAGCCGGTGGATTGAAGGAAAAGGCGACCGCGCTGGTTGGCTCGAACTCCGGAAAAGTGAAGAACGGCATCGGAAAGGCCGGCCACTTCGTCAATGGCCGCACCGGTGGCAAGTATTCCAAGCACATCACCGGAGTCCAGGCCAAGGCCTCCACGCTGGTGGACAACGCCGAGAAGACCCATAAGTCCAACGGGATCAATCGCGATGTCATCCGCGACGAAGGCACCGGAACCACGGGTCCTTCCACCCCGGCTTAGACGCCTGCAGCACGACAAAAGGAGCGCCGGTCCCGCCGTGAGGCGGAGCCGGCGCTTTTGCGTGTTCTGGCCGGTCGCTCAGCTCGCGTCGCTCCCCTGGCGGGCCAGGGCCGTGAGGCGGGACACTGCGCGGTAGTACTTCTTCATGTAGCCGCCGTGCATCATCTCATCGGTGAACAGCTTGTCGAATGTCGCCCCACTGGCCAGGATCGGCACGTCCCGGTCGTAGAGCCGATCCGCCAGGACCACGAAGCGCAGGGCCACGGCCTGCTCGGTGATGGTCTGGACGTTGTGCCAGGCCACGGCGTCGACGCCGTCGAGGAGCTGCCGGTACCTGCTCGGGTGAACTCCGGCCAGGTGGTTGATGAGTTCGGCGAAGCCGTCCTCCGCCAGCGTGCCGCCGCTGAAGCTCCGGATGCGGTCGCGCAGCCCGGCCTCGGTCAGGGGCCGCGGTGCCTCCGGCAGACCCCGGTGGCGGTAGTCCTCGCCGTCGATCCGTGACACGTCGAACTGATCGGCGAGCACCTGGATCTCGCGCTGGAAGTCGACGGCGGCGAACCGGCCGTCACCGAGCGAGCCGGGAAGGGTGTTCGAGGTCGCAGCGAGCTTGACGCCGGCGTCGGCGAGTTCGCGCATCAGCCGGGACATCAGCACCGTGTCGCCGGGATCGTCGAGTTCGAATTCGTCGATGCAGACCAGCCGGTAGCCGCTGAGGGCGTCGACCGTCTTCCGGAAGGACAACGCCCCCACGAGGTTGGTGTATTCGACGAAGGTACCGAAGGCCTTGGGACCGACGGATGCGTGCCACAGCGACGCCAGCAGGTGGGTCTTGCCAACGCCGAACCCGCCGTCGAGGTAGATGCCCGCGCGGGCCGGAGCCTTCTTGGCGCCGAAGAACTTGCGGAACCCCGAGGGTTCCGGCTCGTTCACCGAGGCTGCAAATCCACGGAGCGCCCGGACCGCCGCGGACTGCGAAGGCTGCTGGGGGTCGGGGCGGTAACTGTCGAAGGACACATCCCCGAATCGGAGCGACGGGTAGAAACCGTCAAGGAGCTCATTCACGGAGACCTTGGGCACCCGGTGCGTCAGGTGCTCTATGTTTGCCACAGGTTCGACCGCTTTCTCATGCCGGGAAGGGTGGTGCGCTGCGCCCGGAGGCCGTCACGCTACGCAAGAATACGGCACTTCTGCGACGCTGCCGCTCCCGGGGCGGAGCTTGCGTCCGGCACCGGGCTGTGGTGCCCGGGAAGGGCGGCAGTGGAAGTATTCGGGCTCCCGCGTGGTTAGGCTAGAAGGAAACCAACCGCCAGGAGAAAGGTCGCCATGACCATCGGGAACGACCCCCAGGAAAAGTTTGCCGCCTACGCCCACCCCGAGCGCCTCGTGTCGACGCAGTGGCTCGAGCAACACCTCGGAGCCGAGGGACTGGTGGTTCTGGAGTCCGACGAGGATGTCCTGCTCTATGAGACCGGCCATATTCCGGGAGCGCTGAAGATCGACTGGCACAGCGAGCTCAATGACGAGGTGACGCGGGACTACGTGGACGGCGCGGGGTTCGCGGCACTGATGTCCGCCAAGGGAATCTCCCGCGGCACCACCGTGGTGATCTACGGCGACAAGAGCAACTGGTGGGCTGCCTATGCACTCTGGGTATTCGCTCTCTTCGGCCACGAGGACGTCCGGCTCCTGGACGGTGGACGGGACAAATGGATCGCCGAGGACCGCGCCCTGACCACCGACCGTCCGGTCGCCTCCCCCACCGACTACCCCGTCATCGAGCGCAACGATGCTCCGGTCCGTGCGTTCCTGGGCGATGTCCTCGACCACTTCGGCAGCCCGTTGATCGATGTCCGCTCTCCCGACGAGTACACCGGCGTCCGCACCCACATGCCGGCCTACCCGGAGGAGGGCGCCATGCGCGGCGGGCACATTCCCACCGCCGCATCAGTCCCCTGGGGTCGCGCCGCGGCAGAGGACGGCACGTTCCGGCCGCGCGATGAGCTCGATGCTATCTACCGCGAGGAGGCCGGACTGGAGACCGGCGACGACGTCGTGGCCTACTGCCGCATCGGCGAGCGCTCGAGCCACACCTGGTTCGTTCTGGCGTACCTGCTGGGCTTCGACAAGGTCCGGAACTATGACGGCTCCTGGACCGAGTGGGGCAACGCGGTTCGCGTGCCCATCGTCAAGGGCACCGAGCGCGGCTCGGCTCCGGCTCGCGCGAACGCGGTGTCGGGCAGCTAACCATGACCAACGAGACACTGCCTCGCCAGCTCGCCGAGATCGTGGACGACTTCCAGGACCTGACCGAACCGGACCGGCTCCAGCTGTTGCTCGACTTCTCGCGGGGACTCCCGGAACTGCCGGCCCGACTCAAGGAGCACCCGGAACTGCTTGAGCAGGTGGTCGAGTGCCAGAGTCCGCTCTTCCTCTCCCTCGAGATCGGGGAGGCGCCCGAGCGTCCCGTGCACCTGTTCTTCTCCGCTCCCCCGGAAGCGCCGACCACGCGCGGCTTCGCGGGCGTCCTGCTCGAGGGCCTTGACGGTCTTCCCGCCGCCGAGATCCTCGCAGTGCCCGACGACGTCCCCGACCGGCTCGGCCTCACCCGTGCGATCACTCCCCTGCGAATGAGGGGAATGACGGCCATGCTGGGCAAGATCAAGCGGAAGATCCGGGAATCGGACGGATGATGCCCCGCGCGGGCCGGGGAGCCTAGGCGGTACTTGCCGGGGGGATTCGTCCCCCCGGCATCGCCTTCTCGTACAGCAGCCCGTTCAGCCACCCGGTGACCGTCTGCTCCCAGCGCTCGGGAGCTACGTTCCACTCCTTGGTGTGGCGGGCGCGGTGGAACCGCTCGAAGGTCACGAAGGCCCGGTTCCGTTCGGCGAGCTGGGCCGAGGCACCGACCGGAACGAACTCGTCGTCCTCGCTGTGCAAAATCAGGGTGGGGATGGTCAGTTGCTCGGCGCGGGCTATCCAGTCCATGCTCTTGAGGTCCAGCGGAGCTGCGAGTCCGGTGATCCGCTTCGCGGCGTCGTTGGCCAGCAGCCACTGGCCGAGCCTTCCGACGGGGGCGGGAATCCTGTTGAGTTCGGCGTGGTGCGCCAGTACCTCGATCCAGTTGATGACCGGGCCGTTCAGCACCAGTGCGCTGATCCTGCGGCGGTGGCGCGAGAGGTCAGCGGTCTGGAGGGCGATAGCGCCGCCCATCGACCAGCCGAACAGCACCACCTGCCGCGCTCCGTGCGACACCGCATAGTCGATGGCGGCCTCGACGTCGCGCCACTCGGTCATGCCGAGGCCGTAGCGGCCGTCCGGAGCGGAGGGCGCTTCGCCGTCGTTCCGGTAGGAAATCACGAGACTGGTCAGGCCGAGGGTCCGCGCGGGATGCAGCGCCCGCAGCGTTTCCGAGCGGTCGGCGCCCCTGCCATGGATCAGGATCGCCCAGGTCTCGGAGGGAACCTCAGCGCGCACCAGCCATGCCGGAGCTCCACCGCCGTCGACGGGTATCCTCACTTCCTCATCCGCGAGCCCGAGATCCGAGGGCACAGCGTAGACCGCCCCGCTCCACCAGCCGCGGGTCGCGGCGGCGAGGTCTCCCGCGTAGACCTTCTCGACGTCGCGCTGCACCGTGCCTTCCCGCGGGACGTAGGAGCGGATCGCGCCGATGCGCGCGTGCCCGGCTCCCTTGGCGAAATAGAGGCTGTAGGTTCCCTCGACGGTGGTGTCGTCGTTCGCTGGAAGGATGACCTGCTGTCCGGTGCCCGTGTTGACGACGGCGAGGATGTCGAGGTTCTCCTCCCGGTATCGCGCCGGAGTCACGATCTGGCGGGCGAAGTGCGCGGCGAGGCCGGAGGCGGCTCCCGCGGCCGACGAGGTGAGGACGGCTCCGATTCCCACGCCGAGCGCGGTCCACTTGATCCACGGAGAGGTGGTGGGTTCCGCTGCCGCGGACCCTGCTTGCTTCGGTGACATACCCACATTCTTACCCGCAGGGATGCGGAGCGTCGATTCGGGCCGGAGAGCCACTCCCGGGGCGAGGCTGATTCGCGGACGATACCCGGCTAATGTTTTGAGCATGAACCAGACAATCGTGGTACTGACCGAGGAAGCACTCACCGATGCCGACGCGCTGAATCTGCAGGCGCTGCAGGGCGACGACGCCACGGAATTCCTGCTTCTGGTTCCTGAGGACCGCAATACCTCGGTGGTGGGTGAATTCCTCCATCACCTGAGCCTGCTGGAGCTTGCGGAAGCCTTCCGCGGCCTTTCGAAGGACGAGCCTCCAGCAGACGCGCCGGCTCCTGCCACCGCACTGCAGAACTCGCTGGAGGTGGCAACGCGGCACGGACTTGCCGCACGCGGGGAGACGGTTGAGGGAAACGCGGTGAAGGCCCTCGTGGCAACAGCGAAGGAGACCGATGCGTCCCAGGCGGTCGTGATCACCCGGCCGCATGCCGTGGCGGACACGTTCCATCGGGACTGGGCGAACCAGGCCCAGGACCAGCTCGGTATCGCGGTGCTCCACCTCTATTCCGGTTCGGGATTTATTGGTGACTCGTAGGCGTTGACCAGGATATGACTTCCGCGAAGAATGCCCACCAGCCCGAGGTTTCCAAGAGCGACGACGAGTGGCGCCAGGAACTGACGCCGCAGGAATTCCAGGTGCTCCGGAAAGCCGGCACCGAGCGTCCCTACACGGGCGAGTACTACGACTCGCATACCGAGGGGGTCTACCAGTGCCGTGCCTGCGGACAGGACCTGTTTACCAGCAATGAGAAGTTCGACTCCTCCTGCGGGTGGCCGTCCTTCTGGGCACCGCTCGCCGAGGACCGGGTCCGCTACCTCCACGACCGTTCACTCGGCATGGAACGCATCGAGGTCCGTTGCGGCCGGTGTGATTCCCACCTCGGACATCTGTTCAAGGGTGAGGGATTCCAGACCCCGGTGGACCAGCGCTTCTGCATCAACTCGATCTCGATGAAGCTCGTTCCCTCGGTGGCGGCCGAGCAGACGGGCGGCTGAGCAGACGGGCGGCTGAGCGGCCGGGGCAGCTCCGGCGCTGCCTGCCACCGCTCAGTCAGCAGGCGCAGGGCCGCTGTTGCTTCCTACAGGGAGTTCTCCGTCTAGCAAAAGCGTTTCTTATGCTGGGATGTTCTCAGCATAAGAAACGCTTTTTTATTGCTACGCTCGTGCCAATCCTCCGCTCAGTCCCCGGGCGAACCTCGGGCCGGCACCGAAAGCAGGCAACATGACCGCGACATCAGTGGCACCAGCAATCCTCGGCACCACAGCTCCGCAGCACCATCTGGCGTGGCTGGCCCTCAAGGCGGCAGCCACCGAACTGCAGGGACTGCAGGTCAAGGACGGTTCGATCCCCGAGCCGGACGACCATGCCCGTGCATCGGCACTGACGGACATCCTCACCGGGTCGGTCCGGCAACTGCTGCCGTTGTTTCCCCACGACGCCCCCTACCTGGAGCTGGTCATCGCGGACTTCCAGGCCTGGGAGGCCAAGGGCTTCGAAACTCCCGATTTCCTCGACTCGCTGCTGGCATTCCAGCCGCAGCAGAGCCGCATCGACGGGCTGCACCACCTGGTCCTGTTCCCCATGTACACCCAGAACGGCAGCTCGAGCCGCCTCGTGGAGGCCGTGCTGATCGAGGTGCTCTGGCCTGAATTCATCGCCGAACTCGAGGCCGGCGACTACTCGAACGGCCTCTTCGTACCCATCCGCTTCCTCGACTTCACCGCGGGATACGACACCAACTCGGCGGTCCTCTTTCCCGAAACCGTCGCCGTACGCCAGACTCCCACCTTCACCTGGGGCGCCATCTTCGCCGACCGCGAAGCTGCCCGCTTCCGCCGGGTGGTGCGGGCGGCTGCCGAGATCACCCGCCTGGACCTGCCGGAGGAGGCCCGCGAGCTACTCGACGACCAGAAGCTCACCGAGGAAACCTTCGTGATGTGGGACCTGATCCACGACCGCACCCACATGCGCGGCGACCTGCCCTTCGACCCCTTCATGATCAAGCAGCGCATGCCCTTCTTCCTCTACTCGCTCGAGGAACTGCGGTGCGACCTCACCGCCTTCCGCGAATCGGTGAAGATCGCGAAGGACGACGACGCCTCCCCCGAGGCACGCAGGCACGCCAGGCTCGTGCAGTACGCCGTCATCTTCGATCGCATCTTCCGCTTCTCCATCACGGGAACCCGTGTGCGCAACTACGACGGCCTGGGCGGGCAGCTGTTGTTCGCCTGGATGCACCAGCACCGCGTCCTCCACTGGACCGACACCAAACTGACGATCGACTGGGACGAGGCCGCCGGCGTCGTCGTGGCCCTCGGCGAGGAGATCGAGCAGCTGTACTGGCGCTCCATCGACCGCCCCAAGACGGCGCACTGGCTCGCCGCGTACCAGCTGGTGTCGAAGACCGTCACCCCGCACCCGGCGTCCGTCTGGGCGAAAGGGCCCGACGCACTCGCGCTGACCGGGCCGCCGCGCGGGCTGACCGACGCCGTGCTCGACGACGAGTTCCCCCTGTCGATGTTCTTCGAGGCACTCGAGCGCAAGATGAAACCCGTCATCGAGTCGACGGCCGGCATCACCGGAGCTGCCGGGTGAACGCCGATCCGGGAGAAAGCACCAGCGAATCCCTTGCCGGGAGAACCGTGGTGGTAGCGGGTGCCACGAGCGCGGCGGGCGTCGCGGTTTCCCGCCGCCTCGCCGCCGGCGGGGCGCGGGTGATAGGCGTCGGCTCCAATGCCGGGCGGCTCGATGCCGCGCTGGGGGATGTTCCCGGCGTCGAAGTGAGCGTATGCGACCTCGCAGATGCCGCGGCAGTCCGGTCCCTGGCCACGCGGATCGCGCAGGAGGACGACGGCGGCGCCTCGGCCCTGGTGCATCTGGTGGGCGGCTGGCGCGGCGGGCAGGGAATTCCCACGCAGACGGACGAGGACTTCGCCTTCCTCTCCTCCTCCGTGTTCGGCACGCTCTTCAACACCAGCCGGGCCTTCTATGACCAGCTGGCCGCGAACAACGGGCGCCTGGTGGCGGTGTCCGCGACCGCCGTCGAGCATCCCACGGCGTCGACTGCTTCCTACGCGGCCGTCAAGTCAGCGGTCGAGACCTGGCTGCGTGCGGTGGCGGACGGGTTCGCGAAGGACGGAACATCGGCCGCCTCCACGGCGCTGGTGGTCAAGGCCCTCGTGGACGAGGAGATGCGCCTTGCGCAGCCCGAGCGAAAGTTCCCGGGCTTCACCCCGGTCGAGCAGCTGGCCGACGCCGTCGCCGCACTGATGTCGGCTCCCGCGGCAGCGGTGAACGGCAGGCGGTTCCTCCCCGCCGAGCTCCTCGCACCAGCAGGCCCGGACGCGGGGCTTGCTGGTGGATAATGGCACGGTGACTGAAACTCTCTCGACCCTCCAGCCGCTTCACGACGCCTCGGTGCGCGGATTCGCGTCCGACAACTATTCGGGCGTCCATCCCGAGGTCCTTGCCGCCCTCGCGGCAGCCAACGGCGGACACCAGGGCGCATACGGTGACGACGTCTACACCCGGCACCTCCAGCAGGTGATGGAGGGCCATTTCGGCGAGGGCATCTCCGTGTTCCCCGTCTTCAACGGCACCGGCGCCAACGTCCTGTCGCTGCAGTCGATCCTGCCCCGCTGGGGCGCCGTCGTCTGCCCGCAGACAGCCCATATCAATGTCGACGAGAATGCTGCCCCGGAGCGCGTGGGAGGCATCAAGCTCCTGCCCGTAGCCACCCCGGACGGGAAGCTCACCCCTGAGCTCATCGACCGCGAGGCATGGGGCTGGGGCGACCCGCACCGTGCGCAGCCGCTGGCCGTCTCCATCACCCAGACCACCGAGCTCGGCACGCTGTACTCGATCGAGGAAATCCGTGCGATCGCCGACCACTGCCATGCACGTGGCATGCACCTCCACATGGACGGCGCCCGCCTGGCGAACGCCGCAGCCGCACTCGGCGTCCCGCTGCGGGCGTTCACGCGCGACGCCGGCGTCGACATCCTGTCCTTCGGCGGTACGAAGAACGGACTCATTTTCGGCGAGTGCGTAGTGGTACTCAACGAGCAGGCGTCGACGGGGCTCGAGTTCCTGAGGAAGATGAACATGCAGCTCGCCTCCAAGATGCGGTTCGTCTCGGCTCAGCTCATCGCGCTGCTCGAGGGCGACCTGTGGCTCCGATCGGCTTCCCACGCCAATGCCATGGCGGCACGCCTCACCGAGGCGGTGAGGGGAATCGACGGCGTCCAGCTCACCCAGGAGACCCGGGCCAACGCGGTCTTCGCCATCCTGCCTCCCGGGGCTGCCGACCGTATCCGGAAGCACTTCAGGTTCTACGACTGGGACCAGCAGACGCGTGAAGTGCGCTGGATGTGCTCCTTCGACACCACCGAGGAAGACGTCGACGCCTTCGCCGCCGCGATCCGGCGCGAACTGGGGAGCTGACACCAGGCGGAAACCACCGGCCTGCACACCGGGCTCCCCGGCGCGTCGCTGTGCTGTTCTCACTACTGCAGGGCATAGCCTGCGGTAGTGAGCGCAATCGGCGGCCTGCAAGAGGTCCCCCAGGAATTCCTGAGTGCCCTGTCCGGACTCCGGGAGGCCACCTGCCGCAATGAGCTGCGCCTCGAAGAGCTCCCCGCGCCGTCGCGCCTTGCTCCCTTCGCCGTCGCACTGGGCGCCGAGGTCTTCCCTCCGCTGTACGCAGCTCCGACGCGGAGGGCTTCCGCAGCCTTCGGTCATGGCCCTGCCCGGCTCGGTCCGGTTCCCCGGGAACCCGAGGAGCTCGCCACGGGGCGCTTCATCCTTCTTCACGATCCCGGACGCCCGGAAGTGTGGAACGGGACGTTCCGCGTGGTGACCTATATCCGCGCTCAGCTCGACGCGGACATGGGCAATGACGCCCTGCTCGGCTCCGTCGCCTGGACGTGGCTCGTCGAAGCCCTGGAGAACCACGGTGCACATCACCACAGCGCGGGTGGTACGGCGACCCGGATCCTCTCGGAGAGTTACGGCACCCTCGAGGAACGGGGCGACACCATCGACATCGAGCTTCGCGCCTCCTGGACGCCGGCGAGCGGGGACGTGCGCAGCCACCTGGAGGCATGGTCGGACATGGTCTGCACCTTCGCGGGGATCCCTCCCCTGCCCGAGGGCGTCCTTCCGCTGCCGCACCGGCGGAGCTAGTGCCCACGAGCCCCGGCCGAGCGCCCACCAGCCCCGGCACCAGCAGCACGAACGGCAATCACCGCGGGGATAGACTGAAATCACCATGAGTTCCCAGACTTCCGAGCAAGCGGGCAACATTCCCGCTCCTGAAACACTCCCGCCGAACGAGTCTCCCGAGAACAGTCCGCCGCTCGCCGTGCTGACCGACCCGCGCGACGGCGTACCCCTCGTCATCGACACGCTTCCCGGGCTGGAGCGGGCAGCGGCGGCCCTCGCTGCCGGGACCGGTCCCGCGGGAGTGGACGCCGAACGGGCATCGGGCTTCCGCTACGGGCAACGCGCCTTCCTCGTACAGATCCGGCGGGAAGGGGCTGGAACCTGGCTCATCGACCCCGAACCCTTCCGGGACCTGAAGATCCTCGATGACGCCCTCGAAGGGGTCGAATGGATCCTGCATGCGGCCAGCCAGGATCTGCCGTGCCTGTCGGAACTGGGCATGTGGCCGGACAAGTTGTTCGACACCGAGCTTGCGGCACGGCTCGCCGGACTGCCGCGGGTGGGCCTCGCCGCCGTCATCGAATCCCAGCTCGGCTTCTCGTTGGCGAAGGAACACTCGGCAGCCGACTGGTCCAAGCGCCCGCTGCCCGAGCCGTGGCTGCGCTACGCGGCCCTCGATGTCGAGGTCCTCACCGAACTGCGGGACAAGCTGGTGGAGCGCCTTGCCGAGAGCGGCAAGCTCGCCCTTGCCGAAGAGGAATTCGAGCACATCCGCACGTCCCCCCTGGCAGAACCGAAGACCGATCCCTGGCGCCGCACCTCGGGGCTCCATCAACTGCGTGACCGCCGCCAGCTCGAGGCGGTGCGCCAGATGTGGCTCGAGCGAGAAGATCTCGCACAGCGCCGTGACGTCGCCCCGGGTCGCCTGATCCCGGACTCGGCCATCGTGGCCGCGGCGAAGGCGATGCCGTCGACCGTCCCGCAGTTGCTCTCCACCAAAGGCTTCAACGGCCGTGCCGCGCAGAAGGAGGCGCCCCGGTGGATCAAGAGCATCAACGACGCCCGGAAGGCCACCGACCTGCCGCCCCTGCATGTTCCGAGCAACGCGCCGCCTCCGCCGCGTATCTGGGCGGAGAAGGACCCGGAGGCCGCTGCACGGCTCGGAACGGCTCGGCCCCGGGTGGCCGCCCAGGCGGAGAAACTCAACCTGCCGCTGGAGAATCTCCTGACCCCTGATTTCCTCCGGCGGATCGCCTGGCGCCCGCCCGCGGACATCACTCTTGAAACAGTCAGCTCGGCGCTTGCAGCACTGGGAGCGCGGCAATGGCAGATCGAGCAGGTCGCGGCAATCATCACCGTGGCCTTCCTCGATCCTGATCCGCTCCCCGCCAAGAATTCCGGCGGGGGACCCGGCACGGCGTCCGGCACGGAGAACACTGCCCGGCTCGATGCCTCTGCCGGCTGACTTGCCACCCTAAGTTACCGGTCAGTAACCTAGTCGCGGACCAACATCTCAAAGAGGAGCAACAGGTGAGCGCAGAAATCGAGACCACCCCTGCCCGCGGAGCATCGCGCCGCGTTCGGGACGTCGTCTTCGTCGACGGGGTACGCACTCCCTTCGGCAAGGCCGGAAGCAAGGGAATCCACGCCGGAACACGGGCCGATGACCTCGTCGTGAAATGCATCCGCGAGCTCATGCGCCGGAACCCCTCGCTTCCGCCGGAGCGTATCGACGACGTCGCCATCGCCGCCACCACCCAGACGGGCGATCAGGGCCTGACGATCGGGCGGACCGCCGCGCTCCTCGCGGGCCTGCCGCGGAGCGTACCCGGATTCGCGATCGACCGCATGTGCGCGGGCGCCCTGACGGCCGTGACCACCACTGCCTCGGGCATCGCCTTCGGCGCCTACGACGTCGTCATCGCCGGTGGCGTCGAGCACATGGGCAACCACCCGATGGGTGCCGGAACCGACCCCAACCCCCGGTTCCTGTCCGAGCGCCTCGTGGACCCCGCAGCCCTCAATATGGGAAACACCGCGGAGAACCTCCACGACCGTTTCCCCGCGATCACCAAGGAGCGCACCGACGCCTACGCGGCCCGGAGCCAGGCGAAGTTCGCGGCAGCGCTTGAAGCCGGGCACATCCAGCCCGACCTCGTGCCCGTCGCGGGCAAGAAGGCGGGAGCCGGCTGGACCCTCAACACCGCTGATGAGCCACCCCGTCCCGGCACCACCGTCGAGGACCTCGCACAGCTCCGCACGCCGTTCCGCCCCCACGGCAGGGTGACAGCCGGCAACGCGGCAGGACTGAACGACGGCGCGACGGCGGCACTGCTGGCCTCTGCCGACGCCGCAGCGGAGTTGGGCCTTCCCGTCCGGATGCGCCTCGTGGCCTACGCCTTCGCCGGCGTCGAGCCCGAGGTCATGGGAATCGGCCCGGTGCCGGCCACCGAGAAGGCCCTGCGCCAGGCAGGGCTCGACATTTCCGACATCGGGCTGTTCGAGATCAACGAGGCCTTCGCCGTGCAGGTGCTGACCTTCCTCGACTCCTTCGGCATCGACGACGAGGACCCTCGCGTCAATCAGTACGGCGGTGCCATCGCCGTCGGGCATCCGCTCGCGTCCTCCGGCGTCCGCCTCATGAACCAGCTCGCACGCCAGTTCGGGAAGGACCCGGCCGTGCGCTACGGAATGACGACAATGTGCATCGGCCTCGGAATGGGCGCCACCGTCATCTGGGAGAACCCCCACCACGCCGACTATGGACAGGACGCAGCATGAGCTTCGACCGCTTTGAGGAACTTGCCGCGCTGGTTCCCACCGAAATCGTCACCCATCCCTACGTCCAGGACATCGACCTCCCGTTCGGGGCCGGCGTGCTGGCGCTGGTCACGCTCGACAACGACCTCGACTCCGCGAAGCCCACCACACTGGGCCCGAACACGCTGATCGAATACGGCCGCACCCTCGAGGGCCTCAAGGAGCGTGCCGGACGTGGCGAGATCCAGGCCGTCGCAGTGACGGGCAAGCCGTACTTCCTGGTGGCCGGCGCCGATCTCTCGACCGTGAAGTCGCTGAAGACCGAGCAGTACGGACTCCTGATGGCCGAGCTGGGCCACGAGGCCTACAACCTCTTCGGAAGCCTGGGCGTTCCGAGCTTCGCTTTCATCAACGGTGTCGCCCTGGGCGGCGGGCTGGAGATCGCCCTCGCCGCCGATTACCGCACGGTGTCGACGGGTGCCAACGGCATCGGTCTTCCGGAAGCTTTCATCGGGCTCGTTCCCGGCTGGGGCGGCGTGTATCGGTTGCCCCGCCTGATCGGGCCCGCCGCAGCAGTGAAGGTCATGATCGAGAATCCGCTGAGCAACAACCGGATGCTGGACGGCGCGGCGGCGTTCGAGCTCGGGATCGCCGACCAGCTCTTCGAACCGGCGGATTTCCTGGAGCAGTCGCTCCTGTGGGCGGCGAGGATCGTCTCCGGGGATGCTGCTGCCATCCGGACGCAGGAGGAGCGGCGCTCGCGGCTCGGATCCTACGACGACGCCAGTTGGGACGCCGCCGTCGCCGCCGGCCGGGCCTTCGTCGAGGCGAGGACCGGCAATGCCGCCCCGGCGCCGTCCAGGGTCCTCGACCTCTTCGAAGCCGGGAAGAGCTATTCCAGGGAGGAATCGGCCCGCGCCGAGTGCAAGGCGCTCAGCGACCTCATGCAGACCCCCGAGTTCCACTCGACGGTGTACGCCTTCCTCGACCTCGTGCAGAAGCGTGCCAAGCGCCCGGCCGGGGCGCCGGACCGGAAGCTGGCCCGGCCCGTGACGAAGGTGGGCATCGTGGGCGCCGGTCTGATGGCCAGTCAGCTCGCGCTGCTGTTCGCCCGCAACCTCAAGGTTCCCGTGGTGCTCACGGACATCGACCAGGCCCGCGTGGACAAGGGCGTGGCCTACGTGCACGCTGAAGTGGACAAGCTGCTGGGCAAGAAGCGACTGTCCCTGGACGCCGCCAACCGCACCAGGGCGCTGGTCTCCGGCTCCGTGTCGAAGGACGTCTTCGCCGACGCGGATTTCGTCATCGAAGCCGTCTTCGAGGAGCTGTCCGTCAAGAAGCAGGTCTTCGCCGAAGTCGAGGCCGTGGTCACCCCGGAGTGCATCCTGGCCACCAACACGTCCTCGCTGTCAGTGGCGGAGATGGCCGCCGACCTCCAGCACCCCGAGCGTGTGGTGGGCTTCCACTTCTTCAACCCGGTGGCGGCAATGCCGCTGCTCGAGATCGTCCGGGCTCCCGGAACCGACGACGCCGTCCTCGCGACCGCCTTCGCCCTCGCCAAGGAGCTCAGGAAGAATGCCGTCCTGGTCCAGGATGCGCCGGCGTTCGTGGTGAACCGGATCCTCGGCCGCATGTTCGGCGAGATCACCAAGGTCTTCGACGAGGGAACCGACGCCGGGACAGCCGATAACGCGCTCCGTCCGATGGGCCTTCCCATGACCCCCTTCCGGCTCCTCGCGCTCGTCGGCCTCCCCGTCGGGCAGCACGTCCAGGAGTCGTTGCGCGCCGCCTTCGGGAACCGCTTCCACGTCTCGGCCAACCAGCAGAAACTGATCGATGCCGGGGTCAAGGGCCTGTGGGAGAAGCACGACGACGGCACCTCGACGGTTCCGGGATCAACCCTTGCGCTCCTCGAGCGTGGGGATTTGCCGTCGTCGGGTGCGGAAGTGCTGCAACGGACACAGGACGCCCTCGCGGACGAGATCGGCCGCATGCTCGACGAAGGGGTTGTCGCTGCTCCCGAGGACATCGACCTGTGCGTCATCCTGGGGGCCGGCTGGCCCCTGCATCTCGGCGGGATCACCCCGTACCTGGACCGCACGGGCGCCTCGGAACGGGTCAACGGCAGGACCTTCCACTAGGCGGCCGCGTGCTGCAGAGTTCGCGGACCTGTCGGTGACGGCCACCGGACCGCTGGGCGGAGTCGGACCGACGTCGTGGCGCCGGCCGGCGCTGGCCATGTTCACCGTGGGTTACGGGGCGAACCAGTTCGTTCCGCTCCTGGCGGTCTACCGCCGGACGCTGGGTCTTTCCGACGCCGAGGCGACAGCGGTTTTCGTCGTGTACGCCGTCGGCCTGATTCCCGGCCTGCTCGTGGGCGGCAGGATCAGCGACCGGCAGGGTCGCCGCCGTCTGATGCTCGCTTTCGCTGCCCTGTCGCTGGTCGCCACCATGGTGCTGATCAGCGGTCAGTGGGGTGTCGGCGGTCTGTATGCGGGCCGCTTCCTGACGGGTGTTGTCTCCGGGGCGATCTTCAGCATCGGTACGGCCTGGATCAAGGAGCTCTCCGGAACGGCCACGGAGGGAGCCGGCGCCCGGCGAGCAGCGCTGGCGTTGACCGCCGGGCTGGGAATCGGACCCCTGATAGCAGGACTCCTTGCCCAGTGGGCTCCCGCTCCGCAGGTACTGCCCTACCTCGTGCACCTCGTGATCGCAGCGGTGGCACTCGTGCTGCTCTTCCGCGCCCCCGAAACCCGGTTCCCCGGCCCGGCGCCGGCACGGCCCCCGCGGCTGCTTCCGGCAGCAGCGGCCACCCCGGCATTCCGGCTGATCATCGTCCCGATGGCGCCCTGGGTCTTCGGCAGCGTCACCCTCGTCTTCACTACTCTGGGCGAGCACGCAGTGCCGCGCGACAACTCCCTCGCAGTGGCATTCTCAGGCCTACTGGCCGCTTTCGCACTCGCCGCCGGCGCACTGATCCAGCCGGCGGGCCGGCGCCTGTCGTCCGCGACGAGGAGTCCGGGCGCCGCCGCGGCTGTCGGATTGGCGGTCGTCGCTGCCGGGTGCCTCGCGGCCGCGGGCGCCACCGCCTGGCCTTCCCTTGGAAGCGCGGCTGCCGCCGCTCTGCTGCTGGGTGCGGGGTACGGGCTGTGCCTGATCGTGGGACTGGCCGAGGTCGAGGAACTCGCCTCGCCCGAGGAGCTTGGTGCGGTGGTGGCGCTGTACTACAGCCTTGCCTATGCAGGTCTCGCCATCCCGTACCTACTCGCCCTTGCAGCGCCCTCGGTAGGCTACCCGGTCGCACTGCTGGTGACGGTCGCCGCGGCGATTCTCACACTCATCGCCGTCGTCGCCGGCAGCAGGCGCCTGGGATCTGCCCGCTGACCCACTCCAGCGGCGCGCCCGGCCTTTCCTTCCTGCCGTCGCGTCCAATTCCCCGCGTCGCAGGAGCGGGTCCGCGAAGGGGTCCGTCGAGTCGTTGCGGTGAGCTATGCGGCCGACACCGAGTTGTTTCCTTCGGTCTCGATGACCGGTTCGCCCGAGGTGTAGGTGACCGTGTTGTCGTCCCCCTCGACATCGATGCTCCGCGTCTCTTCGACCTCGACCGTGTTGCTGTCGCCGTCCACATCGATCTCGCCGATCGTCGCGGCTGTCACGGTGTTGTTGTTTCCTTCGACGTCGGTCTTCTCCGCGTTGTCCCCGGTGATCGTGTTGTTGTCACCATCCACCTCGATGTCCTCGCAGTCGCCGGTGAATTCGAGTACGGTGTCGTCGGCCTCGACGTCGATGTCCCCGCCGCCGCTGCACTCGATGGTGACCGCTGTGTCCGGGCTCGTGATCTTGTATTCACCGCCCGCGGTCAGGGCGATGGCCGTGGTGGCACCCGGGTCCCCGGACGCCGATGCAGTGCTCGAGGAACCCGCCGTTTCCGACGCCGACGCGCTGGCGGAGGCACTCCCGGTTCTGGAGCCGGCGGAAGCCGTTTCGCTCCCGGAGGGATCACTGGAGGCGGACTCGGAGGATCCACCAGCGGTCGGGGCGGCCGTTGCAAGCTCGCTCGCGACGGTCGTGGCGGCCCCGGGCTGCGGAGCCGGTTCGGCGTTGCATCCCGTCAGCAGCGCCACGGCGGCGACTGACCCGAGAACGAGAGTGAGGGGACGGTACGTGGAATTCATCTTTTCTCCCTGGCTGGCTGGCACGTGGTTGTGCGGTTTCTGCGCAGCCCCCGTCTGCCGAAGCCTGCAGAAAGGTAAGTCTACTTGCTATCCCCCTGGTGTCGCTGTCGGATCCGGGAGTTTACACAGCGGCCCGCCAGTGCTTGCCGGGTGCGCCGGGGGCGCGCTAGACGAGCAGCGACTTCGGCTGGCGGGGAAAGATCCGGTCCAGCTCATCGAGGTCCTCCACCGTCGGCGCCCAGGAGACGGCCGACGCGTTCTGCACCACCTGCTTCGGTGTGGTGGCGCCGGCGATCACGGACGCCACTGCGGGTTGGGCGGCGAGCCAGGAGAAAGCGACCTGCACTTCGGTGAGGCCGCGGGAATCGGCGAAGGCCCGGAACTGCGACAGTTGCTCCCAGTCCGCCTTCTCGAGGATGCTCGTGCGGGAGTGGGTCAGCCGGCTGCCCGCGGGCACTGCATCCTGGCGGTATTTTCCGGTGAGCAGCCCGTTGGCGAGCGGGAAGTAGGGAAGCACGCCGAGGCCGTAGGCCTCGGCGGCGGGGATCACTTCGTTCTCCGTCCGGCGGTCGAGCAGGTTGTAGTGGTTCTGGGCCGAGATGAAGGGGGTGAAACCGCTCGCGCCGGCGGTCAGCTCCGCCGCAGCGACCTGCCACCCTGCGAAGTTCGAGTGGCCGAGGTACCGGACCTTGCCGCTGTGCACCAGGTCATCCAGCGCCGAAAGCGTTTCCTCGATAGGTGTCAGGCGATCCGGGACATGGAGCTGGTAGAGATCGATCCAGTCCGTGCCGAGGCGGCGGAGGGACGATTCGACAGCTCGGACGATGTAGCGGCGCGATCCCCTGGCTCCCCAGTCGGGTCCGTTGACTCCGCCCATGTCCGCACCGAATTTCGTGGCCAGGACTACGTCGTCCCGCCGGCCGCCCAGCGCCCTGCCCAGCATTTCCTCACTGGTGCCGGGTGCCTTGCCATAGATGTCAGCGACGTCGAAGAAATTGATTCCAGCGTCGATGGCTGCGCCGATGACGGCGTTGGTGCCGTCCTGGGTCTCCGTGGGGGTTCCGGCGCGGCCGAGGTTGTTGCACCCCAGGCCAACCGTGGAGACACTGAGCCCGGAATTGCCTAATCTGCGATAGTCGGTCATGACCCTACGCTATCAAAAAGGTTGCCCGGGGTACCGGACGGCACCCCGGGCAACCGGTCCGGCTTCGTCAGGAGAACCAGATGTCGATCTCGCGCCGGGCCGACTCGGCGGAGTCCGAGCCATGGACGAGGTTCTGCTGGACCTTCTGTCCCCAGTCCCGGCCGAAATCGCCGCGGATGGTCCCGGGCGCCGCCGACGTCGGATCGGTGGTGCCGGCGAGGGAGCGGAAGCCCTCGATAACGCGCTGGCCTTCGAACACTGCGGCGACCACGGGGCCGCTCAGCATGAACTCGACCAGCGGCTCGTAGAACGGCTTGCCGACGTGCTCGGCGTAGTGTTCCTCGAGCAGTTCGCGCGTGGCGGAGACCAGTTTGAGGTCCGCGACGGTGTAGCCCTTGGCCTCGATGCGGCCAAGGATCACCCCGGTGAGGTACCGGGAAACGCCGTCGGGCTTGATCAGTACGAGTGTGCGTTCAACGCTCATGAATTCTCCTCAATAGTGCCGGGTTGTCCCGTTCGACTCTACTAGCCGGCGTCCATCGGCCGGCCGTCCGTGGATTGGGGGTTCTCCTTTTCCCACTGCGCCTGAAGCCGGTCCCGCTCGATGTTCTCCGTGTCCAGGCGCGCCCCGGTCCGAACTCCGTAGAGCCACGTCAGGGCGAAGGCGATACCGACGAAGAACATGGCCGGTTCGAGGAAGCCGGTGGCGATGATGACGAACTGCAGGAGCCACGCGACCGCGATCCCCCAGCGCTTAGTCAGTACGGCGCAGTTCAGCACCAGGAGCACGCTCAGCGCTACCCCGAGGCCGAGGATCAGGCCACCCGGCAGTTCGTCCCGGCGCAGTCCGAAGATGGTGAGTGTTCCGAAGAACACCGCGAACGCCTCGAGGAGGAGCACCACCGAGGCGAACATCACCTTCACGGAACGGCGCTTCTTCGGCATGCCGGGGCGCCATTCGCGCTGGGCCTTGGTCATCCGTGCCATGGGTGCCTACTTTCCAAGAAGGGTTCGCGCTTCGCCCACCACGGTGATCGAGCCGGTGACGAGGATTCCCCCTGCGAGGTCGTTGTTCTCCTCCGCCTTCATGACGGCCCATTCGAGGGCGTCGTCGAGCCGATCGATGATATTGATGTTCTCCTCGGCGAAGCCCGCGGAGAGCGCCGCCTGCAGCAGGTCGGTTGCGGGAATGGAGCGCGGCGACGTGGACTGCGTGAGGCAGACGTCCTCGAGGATGCCGCCGAGTTCCTCGTACAGTTCGGCGAAGATGCCGGCGGCGTCCTTGTCCTGCAGTATCCCGATGACCAGGACGAGCCGGGAGAAGTCGAACGCTTCCTTGATGCCTTTCGCCGCCGCCCGTGCACCCGCGGGGTTGTGGGCGGCGTCCACGATGATGCTCGGGGCGGTGCGCACCACCTCCAGCCTGCCGGGTGAGGTGACCGACCGCAGGCCATCACGGATCAGCCCGGTCTCCAGCTGCCGCGTCCCGCCGCCGAGGAAAGCCTCGACGGCGGCAACCGCCACTGCGGCGTTCTGGGCCTGGTGCTCGCCGTGCAGCGGGACCAGGAGTTCGCCGTACCGGCCGGCCAGCCCGGTGAGGGATACCACCTGGCCGCCCACCGCGACGGTGCGGGATTCGACGCCGAACTCGACTCCCTCGAAGCGGAAGTCGACGCCAATTTCCCGGGCCGCCTCCAGGAGCACCTGCGCGGCCTCGCGCGGCTGGGCGGCGCTGACGAGGAAGCTACTGGGCTTGATGATGCCGGCCTTCTCCCGGGCGATGTCCTCCAGGGTATCGCCGAGCAGCTCGGTGTGGTCGAGCGAGATAGGCGTGATCACCGCGACCTGTCCGTCCCCCACATTGGTGGCGTCGGTGATGCCGCCGAGGCCCACCTCAAGAACGGCGACGTCGACGGGTTCGTCCGCGAAGACGGCGAACGCGAGGATGGTGACGCATTCGAAGTAGGTGAGCCGGGGTTCACCGGCAACCAGCAGTTCACCGTCCACGATGTCGAGGTAGGGCTTGACCTCGTCCCAGACGCGCACGAAGGTCTCGTCGCGCACGGGCTCCCCGTCGATGCTGATGCGTTCCGTGACGCGGGACAGGTGGGGGCTCGTGAAGCGCCCCGTGCGGAGGTCGTGCGCCAGCAGGATGCTCTCGATCATGCGGGCCGTCGACGTCTTGCCGTTGGTGCCCGTGATGTGGATGATCGGGAACGCCCGGTTCGGCTCGCCCAGGATCTCCATGGCCCGGACGAGCGGTGCCATTCGCGGCTCCATCTTGTTCTCAGGGGCTCGGCTCAGCAGTTCGGCATAGACGCTTTCCACCGAGAACCGGTCGAGGGGGCCGGTGCCGGCGGTGTCTTCGGTGCTCATGGGTGCCTTTCCACTGCAACAGTGAATTCGTCTTCGACGTCGTTCCCGACGACGCGCAGGACGCGCGTCAGTGTTTCGTCCTTGATGAGGTCGGCGTTCGCCTCGAGCGCGGCCACGTTCCCGGGAGCGACCGTCACCGTCGCGGTGATGCGGTCGCTGATGTCGAGATCGGCGTCGCGGCGCGCCTGCTGGATGGCCCGGATGGCATCGCGAGCGGTTCCCTCCGCCGCCAGGGCGGGGGTGACCTCGGTGTTCAGGACGAGGAATCCGCCGTCCTGAAGCACCGTCACCGCGCGGTGTCCGGCATCGGAACCGGCCACGACCGTCTCGAGCGTGTACTCATGGGCTTCGAGGGCGAGTCCGCCCGCGGTGACTGCGCCGTCGTCGCCGATGAACCAGTCCCCCGACTTCGACGCCCGAATGACTGTCTGGACCTGCTTGCCGAGGCGCGGCCCTGCGGCGCGCGCATTCACGGACAGCTTCTGCGTGATACCGAATTCGGCGGGCTCCGCGTCCGCCGAATCGACCAGCCGTACGGCCTTGAGGTTCAGCTCGTCGGCGATGATGGACTGGTACTGACCGGTCAGCTGCCCGGCACCAGGGGCGACGACGGTCAGCTCCTGCAGCGGCAGGCGCACCCGCAGGTTCGCCGCCTTGCGCAGGCTCGACCCGGCCGAGCAGACCTGGCGTGTCCGGTCCATCTGCTCCACGAGCTCCGGAGCTCCCGGGAACAGTTCGGCGGCAGGCCAGTCGGTGAGGTGCACCGAACGTCCGCCGGTCAGCCCGCGCCAGATCTCCTCGGTCACCAGGGGCAGCAGCGGCGCCGCGACCCGGCACACCGCCTCGAGGCAGGTGTAGAGGACGTCGAAGGCGTCGGTGTCCTCCTCGAAGAAACGCTGCCTGCTGCGCCGGACGTACCAGTTGGTCAGCGTGTCGAGGTAGCGCCGGAGCGACTCGCAGGCGTCGCTGATGTTGAAAGCATCGAGTGAGACGGTGAGATCTCGTACCAGGTTGCCCGTGTTGGCCAGGAGGTAGCGGTCGATCGGCTCGCGGAGTCCTGCAGCGGCTTCTGCGGACACCGTTTTCGCGTCGTACCCTTTCCCGCCGTTCGCCGCGTTGGTGTAGAGGCTGAAGAAGTGCCAGACGTTCCAGAGCGGCAGCAGGACCTGGCGCACGCCCTCCCGGATTCCCTGCTCGGTCACCACGAGGTTGCCGCCCCGCAGGATCGGCGAGGCCATCAGGAACCAGCGCATGGCGTCCGAACCGTCACGGTCGAACACCTCCGAGACGTCCGGATAGTTCCTCAGGCTCTTGGACATCTTCTGTCCGTCGGAGCCGAGCACGATGCCGTGGCTGATGACGTTGCGGAAGGCCGGACGGTCGAACAGTGCAGTGGAGAGGATGTGGAGCATGTAGAACCAGCCGCGTGTCTGGCCGATGTACTCGACGATGAAGTCCGAGGGGTTGTGGGTGTCGAACCACTGGCTGTTCTCGAACGGGTAATGGACCTGGCCGTACGGCATCGATCCGGAGTCGAACCAGACGTCCAGCACGTCCTCGACGCGGCGCATGGTCGACTGCCCCGTGGGATCATCGGGGTTCGGCCGGGTCAGCTCGTCGATGAAGGGGCGGTGGAGGTCCACCTCGCCCTGCTTGTTGACGGGAAGCCGGCCGAACGCCTCCTGCAGTTCTGCGAGCGAACCGTAGACGTCGGTGCGGGGGTATTCGGGGTTGTCGGACTGCCACACCGGGATGGGGCTGCCCCAGAAGCGGTTGCGGCTGATGGACCAGTCCCGGGCGTTGGAGAGCCACTTGCCGAACTGCCCGTCCTTGACGTTGCCCGGGATCCAGTTGATGTCCTGGTTGAGTTCCACCATGCGGTCGCGGAACTTGGTGACCTCGACGTACCAGGAGGACACCGCACGGTAGATCAGCGGGTTCCGGCAACGCCAGCAGTGGGGGTAGCTGTGCACGTAGCTGGCCTGGCGGAGCAGGCGGCCCTGGCCCTTCAGGATCCGGGTGATGGGTTTGTTCGCTTCGAAGACCTGCAGTCCTGCGATCTCCGCGAGTGGTCCGCGGGAGAACATCGGCAGGAAACGGGCGCCCTCGTCCACGGAGAGGATCACCTGGATGCCCGCGGCCTCACAGATCTTCTGGTCCTCCTCGCCGTACGCCGGGGACTGGTGGACCAGGCCGGTGCCGTCGGTCGTCGTGACGTAGTCGGCGACGAGGAATCGGAAGGCGTTGCGGTAGCCGCCCTCCTCGGCGTCCGCAAGATAGTTCCAGAGCGGCTCGTAGGTGAGGCCCTCGAGGTCCGCGCCGAGGTGTGTCGAGGTGATCCCGGTCCGCGCGGCCGCGGCATCGGCGAAGCCGAGGTCCTTCGCGTAGTTGCCGAGGAGGTCCTCGGCGATCAGGTAGCGGCCGGTTCCGCCGTCGCGCTCCGCCTCCACGACCACATACGTGATGCCGGGCCCGACGGCGAGCGCCGCGTTGGTGGGCAGCGTCCAGGGTGTGGTGGTCCACGCGAGGGCCTGCACGCCCGCGAGGTCGCGGGAAAGGTCGGAGCCGCCGGCGAGGATGGGGAAGGTGACGGTGACGGTCTGGTCCTGGCGGTCCTGGTAGACGTCCTCGTCCATGCGGAGCTCATGGTTCGAGAGGGGTGTTTCGTCGTTCCAGCAGTACGGGAGCACGCGGTAGCCGTTGTAGGTCAGGCCCTTGTCGTGAAGCGTCTTGAACGCCCACAGCACCGATTCCATGTATTCGGGGTTGAGGGTCTTGTAGTCGTTGTCGAAGTCCACCCACCGGGCCTGGCGCGTGACGTAGCTCTTCCACTCCCCCGCGTACTTCATCACGGAGGCCCTGGAGGCGTCATTGAACTTGTCGATGCCCATCGCGAGGATCTGCTGCTTGTCCGTCATGCCGAGCTGCTTCATGGCCTCAAGTTCGGCGGGCAATCCGTGGGTATCCCAGCCGAAACGACGCTCCACGCGGCGGCCGCGCTGCGTCTGGTAGCGGCCCACGAGGTCCTTCGCGTATCCGGTCAGAAGGTGGCCGTAGTGCGGCAGACCGTTCGCGAAGGGAGGTCCGTCGTAGAACACGAATTCGTTGGAGCCGTCAGCGCCGGCGTCGCGGGCGTCGATGGAGGCCTGGAAGGTGCCGTCCTCGTCCCAGTATCTGAGGATCCGCTCCTCGATGGAGGGGAACTTCGGCGATGCGGTTGCGGACGCCGACGCAGGGGCACCGGCGGCCGCCGGCTGGGCTTCGCTTGAAACTGCTTTGGGGTAGATCTGCGGCATGTAGTCATCCTGTGGTGGCGGCGGGTCGGAGCAACGGGTGGTGATCCTGCTGCGAGGACGGACGCTGCCCTCGGATACCGGTTGCCTCTCCGGTTGCCGGGAGCTGAACCCGCGGTACCACCTCACTTGCCGCCGTCGTCGGTGACGCTCCCTGGGGAGCGAGACCGTCCGGGCTGCCACTCATTTTCGGCTGTGACGGGCTTCCCCGTCCGGTTCTACTTGGCCGGCGGCCCTCTACGGGCCGGCATGCCGTTCTTCCGGAAGCTCACCGGTGATGGCCGGGTCGATGCTGATGTGCCAAGTCTAGCCGTCCGGATAATTGCTTGTCTAAAGACGCTGCCCTACGTGCCCGGATCCCTCCGCCAGGAACTTCCCTTCCCGGCCTGGCAGCGGAGCCAGACGACGCCATGGGCATCAAGGGTGATTCCGTCGGCGAGCGGAAGCACCGTACCGGTGATCAGTTCCACGGCCGACGGCTCCAGGCCGGAGAGCGTCTCGGCGGAAATGTCCTGAGGGGTGTCGGCGAAGTTCGCGAGTGCGAGGACTGTCGTCTCCTTTCCGTCGAGCAGGCCGGGGCGCTGGTAGCCGAGGACGTGCGGATTGTTGGTGGAGAAGGGGATGAGCGTGCCGCCGGCGAACTCCGGTGTGTACTTCCGCACGTCGATGAGCCGGCGCAGGCCGGTGGAAATGGCTCCTGCATCGGTCGCCGGGTCATCCTTGGCCGCATAAGGGCCGGCCGGGTACGCGGGGCGTCCCACCCATCGGGAGTCCTCCGCCTGCGCGGGGTCCTCGAGGTAGCCGTAGTCGTTGAGCTGCCCGACCTCATCGCCCAGATAGAGCAGCGGGATCCCTCCGGTGCTGAGGATGATCGAGTGCGCAAGGAGGATCCGCCCGACGGCGCCGGGATCACCCGCCTCCAGACCGGCCAGCGACGCCGTCGTGCCCGAGATCCGGCAGTCCCCGGTGCGCGGGTTGTCCTGGAACGGGACACCGCGGGCGAAACTGCCGGGGAACCGGTCGACGAAGAACGCGTTGAGGAACCGCCGGTGATCGAACCCGGGAATGCCGAGCTCCGCGGCGTCCTCATCCGAGAACGTCCAGCCGATGTCGTCATGGCTGCGCACATAGTTGACCCAGGCGGTGCCCGGCGGGGTGGCATGCCGGCGTTCGAGCGCCTGGGCCAGGAGCGAGGCGTCGCGGGTGGCCAGCGAGTTCCAGGTCAGGGCCATCTGCAGGGGGTTGTAGCTGAGCTGGCACTCCCCCGGGTGAATGTACTCGGCCACCTCGTCGGGGTGGACGATGGCCTCGGACTTGAACAGGAGCGACGGCGCGGCGAGACGGCAGACCGCGTTGAAGGCCTGCAGGAGCAGGTGGGCTTCGGGAAGGCTCTCACAGGTGGTGCCGAGCCGCTTCCAGATGAACGCCACGGCGTCCATCCGTACGATGTCGATGCCCTGGTTGGCGAGGAACAGCATCTCGCGCGCCATGGCACGGAAGACCGCCGGGTTGCGGTAGTTGAGATTTCACTGGAAGGAGTGGAACGTGGCCCAGACCCACCGGCCGTCGTCGAGCTGGACGAAGGAGCCGGGGTGGTCGTCGGGGAAGATCTCGCGCACGGTCAGCTCGTAGGCGTCGGGCATCTGGCGATCGGGGTAGAGAAGGTAGAAATCCTCGTACTCCGGGTCGCCCGCGAGTGCCTTCCGGGCCCACTCGTGCTCGTTGGAGGTGTGGTTGAAGATGAAGTCAACCACGAGGGCGATGCCGTTCTCCCGCAGCTCCCGGGCAAGGTCCGCGAGTTCGTCCATGGTACCCAACGACGGGTGGACCTCGCGGTAGCTCGACACGGCATACCCGCCGTCGGAATTCTCCTCCGGTGCGCGGAACAGCGGCATGAGGTGGAGGTAGGTCAGACCCAGCTCCCGGAAGTACGGGATCCGGGACCGGACGCCCGACAGGGTACCCGCGTATCGGTCCACGTAGCAGACGCCGCCGAGCATGGTGTGCGAGGAGAACCAGTCCGGATCCCGCGCACGTGAAGCATCGATGGCCTTCAGGTCACCGGGCCGATCCTGCCAGGAGTTCGCTGCCTCGACCGCAAGCAGCGCCAGCTGGTCATCGGCATTCCCGTAGATGCGGGAGAACAGGCCCTCCAGGCGGGGGAATTCGACCTCGAACCGCGCCTCGAAGGACGCCCAGTCCACATCCGACGTCGATCGCCGGCGGGCCGCGAGCACGTCTGGAGGGAGGAATGCCATTGCCGCGTTGTCCGATCCGCTCGCCCGATGAAGCCCGCTCCTGTGGGGGGCGCCTTCCCTATCTATATCAGGTTCGGAATCAGGGCTGCCCGGTTTCCTCCGCCCCGGCGGGCCGCTTCTCGCCGGCCTCGATCCCCACGTCGAGGCTGTTCCCCTTCACCGGCATGGGGCACGTGCCGTACGAGGTGAAAGCGCTCGGGTAATTGACGGCACGATTGAAGTCCAGGATGACTGATCCGTCGGGATGGGGCTTCCCGGTGGAGACCCTCCGCCACCCGGCGGTCGTGTTCCCGTTGGTGGCGTCGGAGAAGGTGACGGTCAGCGCACCATGTTGGTCCGCCGCCGCCTGCAGCCGGTACTCGGAACCCATGCGGGGGAGCCGGAAGACCACCTCACCCGCGGCTCGGTGCACTCCACCCACCAGGGGGTTGGCGGTGCTGATCGATTCCTCCACCGGTTCGGGATACGCCTCGTAGCGGGCTTCGACCACGAGGTCCGGGCGATAGCCGAAGGTGGGAATGCCGTCGAACGCCATGCGCACCGGTGACTCCGAATCCCTCGTGCGGAGGGCGTACCGGTTGGCCCGCCGGGCAAGCTCCACCACCACCTGTGTGCCGTCGTCGCCGCCGTACTGGACCCACATCAGTGATTCCTCGTCGGCCAGCGTCGCAGGAACCGTCCCGGTCACGGGTCGGCCCGTTCCCACGAAGGTGAGTCCGTCCTCCACCGCCGCGGTCAGCAGCGCCGTCGTACCGTCCGAGGACCATGAGCCGGGAAGGGATCCGACGGCGCCGGGCCGGGTCTCCAGCCACTCGAACGACGTAAGCGTCAGCCAGCCGTGCTCGGCCGCAAGATCCCTGTTGCGGGCCTCGCGGAAGCGGGTCCAGCGCTCCACCCGGGCATCGGGACTGGCATTCATGGTTCCTCCGAGGCAAGTAGGGTGCGCTGCTCTGTCAGCCGGTAGAACCCGATCGGGGCGGAAGCCATTCCCGGCACCTTTACATTGTGCTGGAAGGCGTCCCTTGGCAGGGTGGGTGTAGAACGTAACCCCCGACTTCCCGACAGGCGGTACACGCATGAGCATCCCCATGCTGCCGACGGCCTCAGTGCTGGATACGGCAATGTTTCTCGGAGCAGTCCTCCTTCCCACCCTCGCCAAGGGGCCGATCATCCGGCGACCCGGGGTCGTCGGGTTCGCGGAGCGCTTCCGGCTCGACGACCGCGCTGTTCGCGTGGTGCGCCGGCTCTCCGACAAGCATCCGGAGGGTCCGCTGCTCCTGCGCCTGCCCCGGCGCCACCAGGCCGTAATCCTCGCACCGGGCCACGTGGACACCGTGCTGGACATGTCCCCCGAACCCTTCTCACCGGCGACCGATGAAAAGCGCGCGGCGCTCGCACACTTCCAGCCCAACAACGTGCTGATTTCGAAGGGACCGGTGCGGAACATCCGGCGTGCTCTCCAGGAGCAGGTCCTGGAGAGCACGCCATCCACCAGCTTGCCGGGGCTTTCCTCCCGGTGGTCCGGCAGGAGATGGACGAGCTCCTCGCCGCGGCGGCGAAGCGTGGGGAGCTGGCCTGGGAGGACTTCCTTCCCGCCTGGTACCGCGTGGTGCGCCGCGTGGTCTTCGGCGATTCCGCACGGAATGACGAGGAACTGACGGACATGATCACCCAGTTGCGGAAGAACGGCAACTGGGCCTTCCTTCACCCGAAGCAGAAAAAGCTGAGGGCACGATTCCTGACCCGTATCAATGCTGAACTGGCCCGTGCCGAGGAGGGCAGCCTCGCCTCCGTCCTGGCGGCGCGCGCACCGCAGCATGAGGACGCGGCACCTGCGGAGCAGGTTCCGCAGTGGCTCTTCGCTTTCGATCCCGCAGGCATGGCCACCTTCCGCGCATTGTCCGTCCTCGCCACCCACCCGGAGGCCGGAGAGCGAGCACGCCAGGAACTGAGCGACGACGATTCCGGCGGTTCATTCCTTCCCTACCTGCGCTCCTGCGTGCTCGAGTCCCTGCGCCTGTGGCCCACCACCCCACTGATTCTGCGGCAGACCACGCGCCCCGTGGAATGGGAGGACGGACTGATGCCCGCCGGGTGCGGAGTGCTGATCTTTGCGCCCTACTTCCATCGGGACGAACGCAATCTCTCCAGGGCGCACCAGTTCGCCCCCGAGCGCTGGCTCGAGGACGAGTCCGGCGACTCCGGGGGCTGGCCGCTGATCCCCTTCAGCGACGGGCCCGTGGTGTGCCCGGGGAAGCAGCTGGTGCTGCTCCTGACGAGCGCAGCGCTTGCACGGCTGATCGGGGAGACCGACTTCCACCTGAAGAGCCACCACCGGTTGGACCCGAGCGGCAGGCTCCCGGGGACGCTCGACAACTACTCGCTCCGCTTCGCACTGGAGCCCGGCCGGCGCGGCTGAGGCTCTCCTCAGCCGCGCAGTACCTTGTGGTTGGCTGCCTGCGCGAGCGGGCGCAGGACGATCTGGTCGATGTTGACGTGGTGCGGCGCGTTCAGCGCGAAGACGATCGCGTCGGCGACGTCGGCCGCAGTGAGCGGGAGGGCCACACCGGCATACACCCGATCTGCGGCATCCTGGTCGCCTGCCAGACGGTTCAGCGCGAATTCCTCGGTGTGCACCATGCCGGGGGCCACCTCGATGACGCGGATATTGTTCGCGGCCTCCTCGAGCCGCAGTGCCCGTGCGAGGGCCTGCTGGCCGGCTTTCGCGGCACAGTATCCCGCCCCGCCCTCATAGGCGGCCAGCGCCGCCGTCGACGTCAGGAAGAGCACGCTGCCCTGTCCGCCCGAACGGAGCGCCGGAAGGAAGGCGCGCGTCACCCTCATGGAGCCGAGCACGTTCGTGTTGTACATGTACTCCCAGTCATCATCCTTCGCCACGGCGACGGGATCGGCGCCGAACGCGCCCCCGGCATTGTTGACCACCGCGTGCACGGGTCCCGCCTCCGTCACGGTGCGCAGCAGGCCCTCGACCGATTGCTGGTCGGTGACGTCGACGACGGCGGCAGTGGCCCCGGTCTCCTCGGCCAGCGACTGCAGGCGGTCCAGACGCCGGGCAGCGGCGGTCACATCCCAACCGGCTGCCCGAAGGGCGCGGACCGTGGCTGCGCCGATGCCGGAGCTGGCGCCGGTCACGACGGCGCGCAGCGCGTTCGGCGCGTCGGGTGCAGGGGAACCGATGGATGCAGGCGAAAATTGAGTCATGAACCCACTCTAGCCAGCGGGATCCCGCGCCCGGAGGGCAGAACCGCCGACCGCGTGGGCGGGAAACCCTGCAGCAGAGGGCAGGGCACGTCTTGTCGCAGGATTTAACTGGCAGAATGGCGGGTATGGCCGATACTACTCAGGGCACAGACACGCCCTCCTCCCAGCCCGTTCTCGTTCCCGACAAGCCTGCCCTCGAAGGGCTCGAGCCCCGCCTCGCCCGGCAGTGGCGGGACAACGGGACCTACGCGTTTCGCCGGGACACCATGCGGGAGGACGTCTACTCGATCGACACTCCTCCCCCCACGGCCTCCGGTTCGCTCCACGTGGGACACATGTTCTCCTACACCCAGACCGACGTCCTGGCGCGGTTCCACCGGATGCGGGGCAAGAACGTCTTCTACCCCATGGGGTGGGATGACAACGGCCTGCCCACCGAGCGCCGCGTCCAGAACTATTACGGCGTGCGCTGTGACCCGTCGGTTCCCTACGACGCCGGCTACCGGCCCCCCGCTGAACCGGCGAAGAACCAGCGCGACTTCGATGCCGTGTCGCGGCGCAATTTCATCGAGCTGTGCGAGGAGCTCGCGGTCGAGGACGAGAAGGTCTTCGAGAACCTCTTCAGCACTCTGGGGCTCTCCGTCGACTGGGACCTGACCTATCGCACCATCGACGACACCTCGCGTGCGATTTCGCAGCGCGCCTTCCTGGAGAACCTGGGTGCCGGGGACGCCTACCTCGCTGAAGCACCCACGCTGTGGGACGTCACGTTCCGCACCGCCGTCGCCCAGGCCGAGCTCGAGGACCGCGAGCAGCCCGGTGCGTACCACCGGATCGCTTTCGCCGCCCCCGGGGGCCGACAGGTCCATATCGAGACCACGCGCCCCGAGCTCCTGCCGGCATGCGTGGCCCTCGTGGCCCATCCCGACGACGAACGCTACAAACCGCTCTTCGGCACCACCGTGACCACTCCCCTGTTCGGCGTCGAGGTCGAGGTCAAGGCGCATCCCCTCGCCAAGCCCGACAAGGGCAGCGGTATCGCCATGATCTGCACCTTCGGCGACCTCACCGACGTCACCTGGTGGAGGGAACTGCAGCTGCCTACGCGCGCCGTCGTCGGCCGTGACGGGCGCATCCGCAGCGAGATTCCGGAGTGGATCGTCACGCCGGAGGCCCGCAGCAACTACGAAGCGCTGGCGGGAAAGACCATTTTCAGCGCCAAGGAGGCCGCGGTCGAGCTCCTGCGCGCCAGCGGGGACCTCGACGGCGAACCGAAGAAGATCACGCACCCGGTGAACTTCTACGAGAAGGGCGACAAGCCCCTCGAGGTGGTCACGAGCCGCCAGTGGTACATCCGGAACGGTGGCCGCGACGAGACGAAGCGGGAACGCCTGATCCGACGCGGCCGCGAGATCGAGTTCCATCCGCCGTTCATGCGGTCGCGCTACGAGAACTGGATCGAGGGCCTCAACGGCGACTGGCTCGTCTCCCGGCAGCGCTTCTTCGGAGTCCCCGTGCCGGTCTGGTACCGCCTCGACGGCGACGGCGAACCCGACTACGAGGCACCGATCGTTCCCGGCTTCGACTCCCTCCCCGTCGACCCGGCGGCCGAACCGGCACCCGGTTTCGACGAGGACCAGCGGAACCAGCCCGGCGGCTTCATCGGCGACAGTGATGTCCTCGACACCTGGGCCACCTCCTCGCTCACTCCCCAGATCGTCGGCGGCTGGATCCGGGATGAGGACCTGTTCGCCAAGGTGTTCCCGTTCGACCTGCGTCCGCAGGGACACGACATCATCCGCACCTGGCTGTTCTCCACGGCGGTGCGTGCCGACGCCCTGCAGGACTCGCCCCCGTGGCGGCACGCAGCACTGTCCGGCTGGATCCTCGATCCGGACCGGAAGAAGATGTCGAAGTCGAAGGGCAACGTGGTGGTACCCACCGACGTGCTCGAGCAGTTCGGCGCCGACGCCGTGCGTTACTGGGCCGCATCGGCCAAGCTGGGTGTCGACACCGCCTACGAGATCGCTCAGATGAAGATCGGCCGCCGGCTCGCCATCAAGCTGCTCAACGCCTCCAAGTTCGTACTGAACCTCGGTGCCACTGAGCGTTCCGCGGCACCGGAAGCGCTGGCGCTGGTCACCAATCCGCTCGACCTCGCCCTTCTGGCGCAACTGCGCGACGTCACGGCGCAGGCCACCGCGGCCTTCGAGCGGTATGAGTATGCCCGGGCCCTGCAGCTCACCGAAGCGTTCTTCTGGACCTTCACCGACGACTACGTGGAACTCGTCAAGGACCGCGCGTACGGGGCGGCAGGCGAAGCAGGCAAGGAGTCGGTACTGACGGCCCTGGCCACCACGCTCGACGCCCTGCTTCGGCTGTTCGCTCCCTTCCTGCCCTTCGCCACCGAGGAGGTCTGGAGCTGGTGGCGGGCCGGCTCGGTCCACACCGCCGACTGGCCATCCGCGACGGCGTTCGTCGGAATTCCCGCATCGTCGGATCCTGCGGTCCTCACCACCGTGGCTCTCGCCCTCGGCGGGATCCGCAAGGCGAAGTCGGAGGCGAAGATGAAACAGCGGACGGAAGTGGTGACGGCCCTGGTGACCGCGCCGCCGCAGCAGGTGGCACAGCTGTCAGCGGGCCTTGAGGACCTCAAGGCCGCGGGGAACGCCCGCGAGCTCCGGCTCGCCGAGGGCGACGGCGACCTCGCGGTCACCGACGTGGACCTGGCGCCGCAGCCGGTCGAATAGCAGCACCAGGAAGGGCCCCGCCGGATCGGCGGGGCCCTTCCTGGTGCTGCGGTGCTGGTGCTCGTCCCGGCCCGTCAGGAGTCAGTCGAAGGTGGGGGTCCCGGTGCGTGAACGCTTCAGCTCGAAGAACTCGGGGAATTCCGACATCATCACAGCGCCGTCGAAGATCCGTCCGGCCTGCTCCCCGCGGGGAATGCTCGTGAGGACGGGGCCGAAAAAAGCGGTTCCGTTGAATGCCACCACGGGGGTGCCGACCTCGTCGCCCACACGGTCGATGCCGTCCTGGTGCGATGCACGGAGCTGGGCGTCGTACTCGTCGGTGGCTCCATAGGCAGCGAGGTCCGCCGGGAGGCCCACCTCCTCGAGGGATTCGGCGATCACCGCGTCGAAGTCCTTATTGCCCTTGTTGTGAATGCGCGTGCCCATGGCGTCGTACAGCTTCTTCACGTACTCGGAACCATGCAGCTCCTTGGCCGCGGTGATGACCCGCACGGGGGCCCAGCCCTTCCGCATCAGCTCCTGGTAGTCGGCCGGAAGATCGCGCCCCTCGTTGAGGACGGCCAGGCTCATGACGTGCCAGTCGACGCTGACGCTGCGCACCTGCTCCACCTCCCCCATCCAGCGGGACGTGATCCACGCGAAAGGGCACAGGGGGTCGAACCAGAAATCGGCTTTCTCAGCGGTGGTGGACTCGCTCATGGAAAAACTCCTCGTCATCGATGGTCAGGCGATATGCCTCTTATCGGTGCAACCGGGGCAGGGAGGAAGCTATTCCAGGATCGGGCCGTTCACGCCCGATCCCGCTCAGGCGGACTTGGTGCGGCGCTTGGCGACGACCTCGTGGGAGATGAGGGTGGCCTCCGCCTGCTTGGCGACGACGTCGGCGGTGATGACCACCGCTGCCACATCGTTCCGGCTCGGTAGGTCGAACATGACCGGCAGGAGCACTTCCTCCATGATGGCGCGGAGCCCGCGTGCTCCGGTGCCACGCTCGAGCGCGAGATCGGCAATGGCTTCGAGCGCCTTCGGGTCGAAGCTGAGTTCGACGCCGTCGAGCAGGAACATCTTCTGGTACTGCTTCATCAGGGCGTTCTTGGGCTCGGTGAGGATCTGCATGAGGGCGGGCCGGTCGAGATGGGTCACCGTGGTGATGACCGGCAGCCGGCCGATGAACTCGGGAATGAGGCCGAACTTCAGGAGATCCTCAGGCATCACATCCCCGTAGCTCGCCTCTTCGTTCTTGAGCGAGCTCAGCGGGGCACCGAAACCGATGCCCTTCCGCCCTGCGCGGGATCCGATGATCTCCTCGAGCCCGGCGAAGGCTCCCGCCACGATGAAGAGCACGTTCGTGGTGTCGATCTGGATGAACTCCTGGTGCGGATGCTTGCGCCCGCCCTGTGGGGGAACCGAGGCGACGGTGCCTTCGAGGATTTTCAGGAGCGCCTGCTGGACGCCCTCCCCGGACACGTCGCGCGTGATCGACGGATTCTCGCTCTTGCGGGAGATCTTGTCGATCTCGTCAATGTAGATGATGCCCTGCTCGGCCTTCTTCACGTCGTAGTCCGCGGCCTGGATGAGCTTGAGGAGGATGTTCTCGACATCCTCGCCCACGTAGCCGGCTTCGGTGAGGGCTGTCGCGTCAGCGACGGCGAAAGGAACGTTGAGCCTGCGCGCCAGGGTCTGTGCAAGGTACGTCTTGCCGCAGCCGGTGGGGCCGATCAGGAGGATGTTCGACTTCGCGATCTCCACGTCCTCCGCCTCGGCGACGTCGGCGAGGGTGCCTGCGGCACGCGGCGCACTGCCGGACTGGATGCGCTTGTAGTGGTTGTAGACGGCGACGGCCAGTGATCGTTTCGCCGGTTCCTGCCCCACCACGTACTCCTGCAGGAAGTCGAAGATCTCCCGCGGCTTGGGTAGTTCGAAGGTCCCGAGGTCCGCGACCTCGGACAGCTCTTCCTCGATGATCTCGTTGCACAGCTCAATGCATTCGTCGCAGATATACACTCCGGGACCTGCGATCAGCTTCCGAACCTGCTTCTGGCTTTTTCCGCAGAAAGAGCACTTCAGCAGATCTGTGCTCTCACCAATGCGAGCCATGTGTCAGTCCCCTTACGTGGTACGTGGTTGCTATGTCCACTCTAGGCCACATGCCGGAGCGAATCAGTATCGGAATGCCCGTGGTGCCGATCGGCGCCACGGGCATTTCCGCGGGGTTTCCCGCCTCATCGTGAGCCTGAACCCTCGATGGAGGACACGAGCTACGGGGTATTGATCTTCGGTGGGACCATCTTGCGTGAGGCGAGGACCTCGTCGACGAGCCCGTACTCCACCGCATCCGCGGCAGTGAGGATCTTGTCACGCTCGATGTCGCGGTTGACCTGCTCCGAATCCCGCCCGCTGTGCAGCGCGATGGTGTCCTCGAGCCAGGTCCTCATGCGCATCACTTCGTTGGCCTGGATCTCGAGGTCCGAGGCCTGGCCACCCTGTCCACCGGACAGTGCCGGCTGGTGGATGAGAACCCGGGCGTTGGGGAGCGCAAGGCGCTTGCCCGGCGCACCTGCTGCAAGGAGGACGGCCGCCGCACTCGCCGCCTGGCCCAGGCATACGGTCTGGACTTCGGGTCGGATGAACTGCATCGTGTCGTAGATCGCCGTCATGGCGGTGAAGGAACCGCCCGGTGAGTTGATGTACAGGGTGATGTCGCGCTCGGGGTCAGTGGACTCGAGTACGAGGAGCTGCGCCATGACGTCGTCGGCGGACGCGTCGTCCACCTGGGTGCCGAGGAAGATGATGCGGTCCTCGAACAGCTTGGTGTACGGGTCCTGGCGCTTGAAGCCGTAGGGCGTGCGCTCTTCGAACTGGGGAAGGATGTAGCGGTCGGTGGGCAGGTTGGTTGCCCGGGAACCCGCGGAGGCGCGGAAATCGTGATTCATGATGTCTCCTGGTGGAACGACTGATGGAGGAGGGAGGTGGGACGGAGCCTTAGGCGCTCTGGGTGCCGCCGCCGCCGGAAACGGATCCGGCGTGCGCGGAGATGTGATCGAAGAAGCCGTATTCGAGGGCTTCCTGCGCGGTGAACCACTTGTCCCTGTCGTTATCGACCAGGATTTTCTCGACGGTCTGGCCGGTCTGCTCGGCGGTCAGCTCTGCCATGACCCGCTTCATGTGCAGGATCAGTTCGGCCTGGATCCGGATGTCGGTTGCCGTTCCACCGATGCCGCCGGATGGCTGGTGCATGAGGATACGGGCATGGGGCGTGGCGTACCGCTTGCCCTTGGTCCCCGAGGACAGGAGGAACTGTCCCATCGAGGCGGCAAGGCCCGTCGCCACGGTCACGACGTCGTTCGGGATGAACTGCATGGTGTCGTAGATCGCCATGCCTGCGGTTACCGAACCACCGGGCGAGTTGATGTAGAGGAAGATGTCGCGATCGGGGTCTTCGGCGGAAAGCAGCAGCAGCTGTGAGCAGATCGCGTTCGCGTTGTCGTCGCGGACCTCTGAGCCGAGCCAGATGATGCGCTCCTTGAGGAGCCGGTTGTAGATGTAGTCGTCACGGCCCGCCGCTTCCGGGCTGGCCATGCGGGGTGTGGTTGGTTCGGTGGACATTCTCGTTGACCTCTCACTCTGGCGGGCCGATTTCCGAGGAAACCGCCCGGCCGTTTATCTCTCACTGGACACTAACCCGCGCCGGATCCGTTTTGCTCCCGCTCCGGCTGCTGTTCGCTGACGGCGCACCAGCCGCGGAGCAGCAGCGGAACCTACGAAACCATCGGCCCGCAGAGCCGGAATCGGCCGCCAACGACGAAGCACCGCCGCCCGGGCGGGCGGCGGTGCTTCGGGGAAATCTCGTGCTTCTCGTCCCGGTTCGGAAATCAGGCGCGGGCGGTCGCCTCGTCGTCGGAGTCCTCCGCAGGAGCGGCTTCGCCCGTGGTGTCCTCGGCTGCAGTGTCCTCGACGGCTGCAGCTTCGACGGACTGGTCGGATTCAATGACGTCGTCCGCGGAGATGGTCTCGGCGTCGTCGTCGGCGGCTCGCACGAATTCGCTGAGGTCTACCGGCGCTCCTGCTGTGTCGGTCACGGTTGCGAGTTCGAGGACCCTGGCGAGGGCCTTGCGGCGCCGCACCTCTCCGACGATCATCGGAACCTGGCCGCTTGAATCCAGCATCTGCGCGAACTGGTTGGGCTCCATGCCGTACTGGCTCGAGGTGGAGACGATGTAGTCGATCAGCTCGCTCTGGCTGACGCCCACCTCTTCCTTCTCCGCCACGGCGTCGAGGATGACCTCGTTCTGGAACGCCCGGCCGGTGTTCGTGCGGATCTCCGCCCGGTGCTCCTCGGTGTCGTGGTCCTCGCCGGCGGAGTGGGAGTTCTCGCCGTTGAAGTGCTGCTCGAGCTGCTCCTCGATGACGCTCTCCGGCACAGGAACGGCGATCATCTCGACGAGCTTGTCCAGGACCTTGTCGCGGGCTTCGACGCCCTGATCCATGAGCTTGCCCTCGGAGGCGCGCTTCGTGAGGTCCTCGCGGAGCTCGGCCACCGTGTCGAACTCGCTGGCCAGCTGGGCGAACTCGTCGTTCACCTCGGGAAGCTCGCGCTCCTTGACGGCCTTGACCACCACGTTCACCTGCGCATCCGCACCGGTGTGCTCGCCACCGGCAAGCTTGGTTTCGAAGATTGCCGTCTCGTCCACGCTCAGACCGGTGACGGCCTCATCCATACCCTCGAGCATGGTCCCCGATCCGACCTGGTAGGAAAGATCCTGAGCCGAGTCGACGTCTTCGCCATCGACGGTCGCGGTGAGGTCGATCGTCAGGAAATCGCCGTCCTTCGCCGGGCGGTCCACTGCGACAAGGGTGCCGAAGCGGCTGCGCAGCTCGTCCATCGACTTCTCGATGTCGTCGTCGGATGCCTCTGCGGCCTCGACGGTGACCTCGATTCCCGCATAGTCGGGAAGCTCGATCTCGGGACGGATGTCCAGTTCGACGGTGAACAGGAGCTGGCCGTCTGCAGCGGAAGGATCGGGGACCTCGGTGATTTCCACCTCGGGCCGGCTCAACGGGCGGATCCCTGTTTCCTGCACAGCGGTCTGGTAGAAACCGTTCAGCCCGTCATTGACGGCCGTCTCGATGACGTAGCCGCGGCCCACGCGCTGGTCGATGAGCTTCTGTGGGACCTTGCCCTTGCGGAAGCCCGGAACCTGCACCTGCGAGGCGATCGTCTTGTAGGCCTGATCGATGCTCGGCTTGAGTTCCTCGAAAGGGACCTCGACATTCAGCTTCACCCTGGTAGGGGAAAGGTTTTCGACGGCGCTCTTCACGGCGTAGGACTCCTGAACTAATTGGGATTGTTTCTGTAGTGACAAGATCATGCCGGAACTTCTGAGTCGGGGTGACAGGAGTTGAACCTGCGACTTCCTGCTCCCAAAGCAGGCGCTCTACCAAGCTGAGCTACACCCCGTAACTGCAGCTGTAACTGTACTTTCTTTTCACCCCGGTTGCACATTTGGCGATTTCCGGCGGGCTGTGGTGTAGTTGAAGGCGTTCCAGACGGCCGTAAGGCTGAAATGTCCCAGAGATTTCTTCAGGAATGCAGCATTTTCCGGGGATGTAGCTTAGTGGTAAAGCCTCAGTCTTCCAAACTGATGATGCGGGTTCGATTCCCGTCATCCCCTCCAAATCCAGCAGCCGGTTCCCGTTCGGGACCGGCTGTTCTTGTACGCCGCTCCTCAGTCCCGCTGGCACTTCGGACACCAGTAAACCGTGCGCGCAGCCATGTCGGCGCTGGCGATCGCCGTACCGCACCGGCGGCACGGTTCCCCCGTCCGCTTGTACACGTAGTGCGGGGCGGCTTCCGCGGCCTGCCCGTTGCGCTCGGAAGGCGTCGTCGTGAAGATTCGTCCCTCGCGCACGCCGTCCTGCATCAACCGCGCTGCGGTCTCCCAGGCGGCCAGGGCCTCCGACTCGAGCACCGCCTTCCCCGGGCGCCACGGATTGATGCGCTGCAGGAAGAGCACTTCCGCGCGGTACACATTGCCGATGCCGGCGACCACGGCCTGGTTCATCAGCTGGACACCGATCGCCGTCGCGCTTGAGCGGAGCCGGGTGGTGAAGGCCGTTGGGTCCGCTCCCTCCCGCAGCGGATCCGGGCCGAGCCTGGCCAGCGCAAGCGCTTCCTCGCGGGCGGTGATCACGACGCACGCGGTGGGACCCCGGAGGTCGGCCCAGCTATGCCCGGACACCAGGCGGACACGCACGGCTCCGACGGGCGCGGGTGGCCCCGCGTAGGGCAGTTGCACGGCACCCGTGCGCCCGCCCTCGTCATCGACGCCGTCCGCGGCATGAACACGCCGCGGAGCCCCGATGCTGGGAAACCCGCTGAAGGTGGAGTCGCCGCCGAACGTCCACGCCCCGTAAAGCCCGAGGTGAACCCTCAGGATGAGGTCGTTGTCGAAGCGCAGGAAAAGCTGCTTCCCGGAGGCCAGCGCGCTGACCAGGGTGTGTCCGTCGAGCTGGGAGGCACCGGCCGTGAAGCGGCCCTGCGGGCTGCTGACGGCAAGTTCCTCGCCGACGAACATCGCGGTGAACTGCCGTGCGAGCCGGTGGATCGAATGACCTTCAGGCACGGGAGGTCCCCGCGGTCCGACGGACGGTGGCCCTAGCCGTCAATGGTGCCGTTGGTTTCATAGGCAGCGATCTTGCCGATGCGGCGCGCGTGGCGCTCCGCACCGCTGAAGGGTTCCGCCAGGAAGGCTTCGATGATCTCGGTGGCCTCACCGACGGGATGCTGCCGTCCCCCGACTGCAACAACATTCGCATCGTTGTGCTGGCGTGCCAGGCGCGCAGTGTCGAGGTTCCATGCGAGGGCTGCCCGGACCCCCCGCACCTTGTTCGCCGCGATCTGCTCACCGTTCCCGGAGCCGCCCAGCACGATCCCGAGCGCGTCCGTCCCCGCCGACCGGTCTGCCACCACGGCGAGCGCGGCGTTGATGCAAAAGGAAGGGTAGTCATCCTCCGGGTCGTAGTCGCGGGGGCCGTGATCGACGACGTCGTAGCCGGTCCGGGTGAGATGCTCCAGCAGGTGGGCGCTGAGCTCCATTCCCGCATGGTCGGTGGCAAGGTGGACGCGCATGGGTGCTCCGTTCGCAGCAGGAGAGGTTTCCCCCAGAGTACTGGGTGCCGATGTGCCGGCGGGTACGGGAACCGGCGCCGATCAGTGAGAGAATACGAATCGATATCCCCCACCACGGAGGCGAACCATGCCAGGCATGAACCTGACGCGCGATGAAGCACGTAGCCGCGCCGAGCTGCTGAGAGTCCAGTCGTACGACATCACCCTCGATCTGACCCGAGGGGAGACCGCGTTCGGCTCCACGACGGTGGTGCATTTCGAGGCGGCGCAGGGAGCGTCCACCTTCATCGACGCCGTCACCGAGACCGTCCACCGGGTGAATCTGAACGGAGTGGACCTCGACCCCTCGGTGGTGTCGGACGGCGTCCGCATCCAGCTGGACGATCTGGCGGCGTCGAACCGGCTCGTCGTCCACGCCGACCTTCCCTACATGAACACCGGAGAGGGGCTCCACCGGTTCGTGGATCCCGTGGATGACGAGGTGTACCTCTACACGCAGTTCGAGGTTCCGGACTCCCGGCGCGTGTTCGCCGTCTTCGAGCAGCCCGACCTGAAGGCGACGTTCCGCTTCACCGTCACCGCGCCCTCGCACTGGGACGTCATCTCCAACTCCCCCACCCCCGCTCCCGTGCAGGCCGGGTCCGCCGCTGAGGGCGGAGCTTACTCCACGTGGTCGTTCGATCCGACGCCGGTCCTTTCCTCCTATGTCACCGCCCTGATCGCCGGGCCCTACCAGGCGGTGCGGAGCGAAGTGACGAGTTCCGACGGCCGCATCGTCCCGCTCGGGGTCTTCGCCCGCAGATCGCTCATGCAGCACCTTGACGCGGAGAACATCTTCGAGCTGACCCGACAGGGCTTCGAGTTCTATGAGAAGCAGTTCGGGACGCCCTACCCGTTCGAGAAGTACGATCAGCTCTTCGTCCCACAGTTTAACGCCGGCGCCATGGAGAACGCGGGGGCGGTGACGATCGTCGAGACGTATGTCTTCCGTTCGCGCGTGCCCGATGCGACGGTGGAGCGCCGCGCGATCACCATCCTGCACGAACTGGCGCACATGTGGTTCGGCGACCTGGTGACCATGCGGTGGTGGAACGACCTCTGGCTGAACGAATCCTTCGCCGAATACATGTCGACCCTCGCTGCCGCGGAGGCGACGGAGTTCACCCAGGCCTGGACCACGTTCACCTCCATCGAGAAGGCGTGGGCCTACCGGCAGGACCAGCTCCCCTCGACCCACCCGATCGTGGCCGAGATCAACGATCTCGACGACGTCCAGGTGAACTTCGACGGCATCACCTACGCCAAGGGCGCCTCGGTCCTCAAGCAGCTCGTTGCCTGGGTGGGCCAGGACGAATTCATGGAGGGCGTCCGGGAGTACTTCCGCCAGCACTCCTGGGGCAATACCGAGTTGAAGGATCTGCTCTCCGAGCTTGAGCGGGCGAGCGGGCGGGACCTCGCGCAGTGGTCCGCGCAGTGGCTCGAGACCGCGGGCGTCAACACGCTGCGGCCCGACATCGAAACCGACGACGACGGCGTCATCACCGCCTTCGCGATCCTGCAGTCGGCTCCCCAAGGTCATCCGACCCTACGCCCGCACCGCCTCGCCGTAGGGTTCTACGACCTCGACGACGACGCCCGGCTGGTGCGCGTCCACCGCGTCGAGCTCGACGTCGACGGCGAGCGCACGGAGGTTCCGGAGGTCGCCGGGAGGAAGCGCCCGGCGCTGGTGCTCCTCAATGACGATGACCTTGCCTACGCGAAGATCCGGCTCGACCCGGTATCACTGCGGACCTCGGTGCGGCACCTCAAGGACTTCGCCGATTCGCTGCCCCGCACGCTGGTGTGGGCGTCGGCATGGGATGCGGCACGGGACGGTGAGACCCCGGCCCGCAACTACGTGGACCTTGTCCTCCAGAACATCGGCTCCGAATCCGACTCGTCCGTGGTGCTGGTGCTGCTGAGGCAGCTGGCCCTGACGCTGACGTACTACGTCAGCCCTGCGGACAGCAGGGAAATGGGCGACGCCGCTGCGGACAGCCTGCTGGAGCTGGCCCGCGCAGCGGAGACGGCGTCCGATTCGCAGCTGCAGTTCGTCAAGGCTTTCGCGGCCCGGGCCCGCAGTGGGAAACACCTGGACGTTGTGGAGGCCGTGCTCACCGGCACCGAAGCGCTGGAGGGCCTGGAGATCGATTCCGACCTCCGGTGGGAACTGGTGACCAGCCTGGTGGCCGGCGGCCGCTACGGACAACCGGAGATCGACGTCGAACTGGCACGCGACGGCACGTCAGCCGGCCAGCTCGCCGCGGCAACGGCGACGGCGGCGATTCCCACGCCCGAGGCGAAAGCAGCCGCGTGGGATGCCATCGTGCGCCGGGCGGATCTCCCCAACGCCACCCAGCGGGCAGCGATCCTCGGATTCACGCGCGTTCACGACGCAGCCCTGCTCGAGCCCTATGCTGCGACCTACTTCGACTCCGTGCGGGAGGTGTGGGACACCAGGACCCACGAGATCGCGCAGCAGATCGTGGTGGGGCTGTATCCTTCACGCCTCATCACGCCGGGGGCGCTCGCGCAGGCGGACCACTTCCTCGACCGGCTCGGGGAGGACAGCCCCTCCCTGCGGCGCCTCGTCCTGGAGAACCGCGACGGCGTCCAGCGGGCCCTGCGCGCGCAGGCCGTGGACCGCTGATGGGAGGAGCCCCCGTGTCTGCACACACCTACGACGTCACCGTCACCTGGACCGGAAATCTCGGGGAGGGCACGACCGGCTACCGTTCGTACAGCCGCGAGAACGAAGTCACGGCTTCGGGACCCCCGCTCCTTGCCGGGACTGCCGATCCGACATTCCACGGGCAACGTGACCGGTGGAATCCGGAGCAACTGCTTCTGGCCGCACTGGCGCAGTGCCATCTGCTGTCCTACCTCCATATGGCGGTCAAGGCGGGCGTGGTGGTCACCGCGTACTCGGACAGCGCGACCGGTTCTCTGCGGTTGAACCGGGACGGCAGCGGCGAATTCACGTCGGCCGTGCTCCATCCGGTGGTGACCATCGCCGACCCTGCCCACCGCGACACAGCGCTTCGAATCCATCGGGAGGCTTCGGCGGCCTGCTTCATTGCACGTTCGGTGAACTTCCCTGTGCTGCACGAGCCGGTCATCCTGACCCGGTCCTAGCAGCGCAGCGCATGTAGCCTAGAAATTGCGCCGCTCCCGTCCCAGCCCGCGGACAGCACCTGCGGCGCGGACCAGAAAGTAGTCTGCACCCCCATGGATCTTTTTCCGGAGCTCGGTTACGGAAGCCACATTCTCGGCGCGGCGATCATCCTGCTGCTGGCCCTCCTGCTCTGGCTGGCGGTGCGGTATCTCGTGGCGCGCTCCGTCCGGCGTGTGCAGAACGGGTACAGCGTGTTCAGCAAGCCCCACTTCAAGTGGGCCCACCCGGTACTGCGGTCCCTCGACCACGCGCGGCGCACCCAGCGCGCCGAGACCATCGGCGGCCTGCTCACCAGCACGGCCGGAATCACCATCGCCGTCGTCGCGGCGTTGATGGCCCTCGAGCAGCTGCAGTTCCAGATCGGCCCCATCCTCGCCAGCGTGGGAATCGTCGGTATCGCCATCGGCTTCGGGGCGCGGGAAATCATCCGCGACGCGTTCCTGGGGGTCTTCATCACCATCGAGGACCAGTACGGGGTGGGCGACACCATCGAGGTCGGTGAGACGGTGGGAGTGGTCCAGTCCCTCGGCCTTCGCATCACCCGGATGATCGATGCGAACGGGGCCATCTGGTATGTCCGCAACGGCGACATCACCAAGGTCGGCAACCGGTCCCAGGGAGTCTACGTCGAACCGCCGGCAGCAGCTGCCCCGGCAGGAACCGCACATCAGGAGGACGCATCATGAGGGACAACGACGGCGTCGAGCCCACGCCCCTTGACCTGGGCACGGGCCGCGCGCGCCCGCCGCTGCCCGCCGACCGGCTCGTGACAGCCGGGCAACAGTTCGTCCAGCCCGAATACAACTTCTATGAGTCGGTGGGCGGGCACGAGACATTCGTTCGGCTCGTGGACGTCTTCTACGAGGGTGTGGCGGAGGATGAGCTGCTGCGGCCCATGTACCCCGAGGAGGATCTGGGTCCCGCGAAGGAGCGGCTCCTGCTGTTCCTCGAGCAGTACTGGGGCGGGCCCAAGACCTACGGTGAAACCCGGGGGCATCCACGGCTCCGCATGCGGCACATGCCGTTCCGGGTCACCCCGCAGGCGCGGGACTCCTGGCTTCGGCACATGCGTGCGGCAGTCGACTCCCTCGACCTCGCGCCGCTCCACGAAGCGACGCTGTGGGACTACCTGGACCGCGCGGCGCAGTCCATGGTGAACTCAGCGACGCCCTAGAGGACCGCGGCGGTCCGTACCAGGATGTGCCCCCGGCTGGTGCTCAGGCGCGTCCATCGCCCGCTGGTGAACAGTGCCGACGCTTCGCCCGGGACGAGGAACCCGAGGCTGAGGGCACCGAAGGCAGCACCTGCGGGCAGCCCTGCCGGAACGCCGGGGAGCGGCTGCCCCCAGACGGCTCCCCGCGCACTGTTGACCACGGGAGCGCCCGCGCGGTCGGGGATGAGCTCCGCAACCTTCCGGATCCCGCTGTGTGCTGCCTCCTCGAGGAGGGTGGTCGAAACGGTGCCGGCCTGCACCCATCCTGAACGTGGCGGGAGGACGCCGGCCCAGTTCTCTGTCACCGGAACGGTGGGCACGGTGAAGACGGTGTCGTCCCGCAGGCGTGCCAGACGGTCGGCGACCGATCCCAGCCCCACCGTGATGTCGACGGAGGCCTGCTCCGCCAGTGGCATCGTCCTCAGCCCGAGTACGGTCGGGGTCGACTCCCCCAGCGCTGCTGCGCTGAGCGTGCAGACGTACGCCGCGAGTACGGTACCGGAGGCCTGCAGCCGCATGGCGCCGTCGCCGTTGGCACGGGCCCGTGCCGTGAAGGTCCGGAAGTCGGCAGCCACGTGGGCATCACCGAGCACTAACTCACTGCTGGACATAGCCCGCTCCTAAGCGCCGGCGGTGCGGCGGAAAGGCACCTCACGGCCGATCCACTGTCCCAGCGCGGCTTGTTGGGCCTCGCTCATCGGCACGGGCCGGCCGGACTGCCGGTCGACGAGGATCATCGTGGTCGATGCTACCGCGCACGTGGTGCCGGCGTCGGGCGCTTCGGTGTCCCGCACCGCGTAGCCCAGGGTGAAGCTCGAGGAGCCGACGGCGGTGATCCACACGTCCACGCCGGCCGGTTCCCTACTGAAATTCAGTGGGGCGAGGTATTCGATCTCGTGTCGTCCCACGAGGGTGTACTGGCCTGCGTCGGACACGTCGAGGAAAGCGGAGCCACCCCCCGGTTCGGAGAGCAGACGCACCCTCGCGTCCTCGAGGAACTGCACGAACCGTGCGTTGTTGACGTGGCCGTAGGAATCTTCATCGCCGAAGCGCAGCTGAAGCGGGACGGTGAGCGGAGGCGACATACTGCAATACTCTCAAATGCCCGTGCGGCAGGCCATTCGCCGGCCGGTTGCCTGACCGCGCCCTGCCGCGGCGCGTGTGTTGAGCAGTGCGGACCTGTCCGTCTAGTGTCGAAGGTAGATCTTCCGGGGCCGACGCTCCGCAGCTACCGCCCGCAAGGAGACTCATGACCGATCAGCCGCACGCCGCCAGCCCTGTCGATTCCGGAGAATACCCGGCAGATCCCACGGAGGCTCTGCTGGGCCTGCTCGATCTCAGCAGCGCCGACGGAGCCCACACCGATGAGGATATCTTCGTGGGTAGTTCCGCGCCGCAGCCGGGGAAGAGGGTTTTCGGCGGACAGGTTCTTGCACAGTCGCTGATCGCGGCGATGCGGACCGTGGAGCCGACCCGCCAGGTGCACTCGATGCACGGGTATTTCCTGCGTGCAGGGAACGCGGACCAGCCCATCACCTTCGGAGTCCAGCGGCTGCGGGACGGGCGGTCCTTCTCGGCGCGCCGCGCGCATGCGTACCAGGACGGCGTGCCGATCCTCTCGATGATCGCGTCCTTCCAGGAACCGGACGACGGCGTCACCCACCAGGATCCGATGCCCGACAACGTACCCGATCCGGAGTCGCTGCCCACCACGGCGGAACTCCTGGGCGGCTTCGACGACCCCGTGGCGCGCTCCTGGGCCTATCAGCGGCCCATCGACGTGCGCCATATCGACGCTCCGCTGTACATCGGGAACAATGGATCACGCGAAGCCCGGAACGCGGTCTGGATGAAGACCTTCGGTCCCATGCCCGATGACCAGCACGTGCACCGCGCGGCGCTCGCCTATGCCAGCGACTACACCCTGCTCGAATCGATCCTCCGCCCGCACGGGCTGAGCTGGATCCACCCGGGTATGAGCGTCGCGAGCCTCGACCACGCCATGTGGTGGCACCGGCCCGTGCGCATCGACGAGTGGCTGCTCTATGTCCAGAGCTCGCCCAGCGCTTCCGGTGCCCGCGGTCTCGCTGCCGGCCGGATCTACAACCGCGCGGGCGAACTCGTGGCAAGCGTTGCCCAGGAAGGGATGATCCGGGTTCCGGCTGCCGGCTCCTGACCACCGTCCCGGCCTGAATCGCTTGACCCGTAGAACCGGAGGACCGGGAGCCCAGCACCGGCGACCGGTCTGTCCGGCGAGAACCCCCGGCCTGCGCGCCGGTGTGGCAGAGTTCCACCATGAAGAAGCTAAGCAATCAGCAGATCATCGATGCCGGCCTCGGCGACTGGCGCAAGCTGGCCCAGGCACTTCACGCGCGCTACTCGATCCGCGACTACAACATGGCAGCGAGGTTCCTCACCGCTGTGGCACAGGCCGCCGAAGCGGATGGCCACCACCCCGACCTGAAGTTGACCTACGGTGTCATCGACGTCTCGCTGTGTACTAATGAGGGCGGCCTCTGGGTCACGCAGAAAGACATCGACATGGCGAGGAAGATCAGCGGGATCGCCCGCGAGAACGGGCTGGAGCCGGCGCCGTCCGCCGTGGCCCAACTCGAGATGGCACTGGACACGGCACACGAGGGCAGCGTCGCGCCCTTCTGGTCGGTGCTGCTCACCGGCAGCTCGGGCAACAGGGTACAGGACTCGGTCTTCGACCCCGCCGGTCGTGTGCCGAGCCTCTGGTTCCAGGCCACCGAGGACCACGAGACTCCCCGCCAGCGCTGGCACTTCGACCTGTGGCTCGCCCCCGAGATGGCCGACGAACGCATTGCCGCAGCGGTGGCGAGCGGCGGGTCCATCGTCGATGACACCGCAGCGCCGTCCTTCACCGTACTTGCTGACCCCGACGGGAACCGGGTCTGCGTCTGCACCTCGCTCGATCGGACTTGAAGCCTGCACACGTGCCCTGCCCCGCTGTCGGCAACAAATCGGCGAACCCGCGTTCCGTCGTGCTGCTGCGGCCCTGGTCTACTGAGGAGCGGTCGTTGTAACTTCCAGAACTCCCGGAAGTCGCAACGACCGCCCTCCGGCGTCCCCGGGAGCTCCTACCCGCCCGGCAGATCAGTCGCGCGTCAGCCGGCGATGCGTCACACGGTGCGGCTTGGCGGCGTCGGGGCCGAGACGCTCCACCTTGTTCTGTTCGTAGGCGTCGAAGTTACCTTCGAACCAGTACCAGGCGTCGGGATCTTCCTCAGTTCCCTCATAGGACAGGATGTGGGTGGCCACCCGGTCCAGGAACCAACGGTCGTGCGAGACGACGACAGCGCAACCCGGAAACTCGAGCAGCGCATTCTCAAGGCTGGACAGGGTCTCGACGTCGAGGTCGTTGGTAGGCTCATCCAGCAGCAGGAGGTTTCCACCCTGCTTGAGGGTCATGGCCAGGTTCAACCGGTTGCGCTCGCCGCCGGAGAGGACTCCGGCCTTCTTCTGCTGGTCCGGGCCCTTGAATCCGAAGGCCGAGACATAGGCCCGCGAGGGCATCTCGACCTGTCCCACCTGAATGAAGTCGAGCCCGTCGGACACGACTTCCCAGAGGGACTTGTTGGGGTCGATGCCGGCACGGGACTGGTCGACGTAGGAGATCTTGACCGACTCGCCGATGCGGAGCTCCCCGCCGTCCAGGGGCTCGAGTCCCACGATGGTCTTGAACAGCGTCGTCTTACCGACGCCGTTGGGGCCGATGACTCCGACGATTCCATTGCGCGGCAGCGAGAAGGACAGGCCGTCGATGAGCACTCGATCGTCGTAGCCCTTCTTCAAATTGCGGGCTTCGATGACCTGGCTTCCGAGGCGCGGTCCGGGCGGAATCTGGATCTCCTCGAAGTCCAGCTTGCGTGTGCGGTCCGCTTCCGCCGCCATCTCCTCGTAGCGTCCGAGGCGCGCCTTGGACTTGGTCTGGCGGCCCTTGGCGTTGGAGCGCACCCACTCGAGTTCTTCGGTGAGGCGTCGGGAGAGCTTGGCGTCCTTCTTGCCCTGCACCTCGAGGCGCGCGCGCTTCTTCTCCAGGTAGGTGGAGTAGTTGCCTTCATAGGGGTAGAGGTGACCACGGTCCACTTCGGCGATCCACTCGGCCACATGATCGAGGAAGTACCGGTCGTGGGTAACGGCCAGAACAGCGCCGGTGTAGGCGGAGAGGTGCTGCTCGAGCCACAGCACGCTTTCGGCGTCGAGGTGGTTGGTGGGCTCGTCGAGCAGGAGGAGGTCCGGCTTCTGGAGCAGCAGTTTGCACAGTGCCACGCGGCGGCGCTCTCCACCCGAGAGAACCGTCACATCGGAGTCCGGCGGCGGGCAGCGAAGAGCATCCATCGCCTGTTCCAGCTGGGAATCGAGGTCCCACGCGTCAGCGGCGTCGATCGCTTCCTGGAGCTTGCCCATCTCGTCGAGAAGTTTGCCGAAGTCGGCGTCGGCGCTCGCCATCTCCTCCGAGATCTGGTTGAAGCGTTGGATCTTCCCGTAAATCTCACCAACGCCCTCCTGGACGTTCCCGAGCACCGTCTTCTCCTCATTCAGGGGCGGCTCCTGGAGCAGGATCCCCACTGAATAACCGGGGCTGAGCCGTGCCTCACCGTTCGAGGGCGTGTCGAGGCCCGCCATGATCTTGAGGATGGTGGACTTACCGGAACCATTCGGCCCCACAACGCCGATCTTCGCCCCTGGAATGAAGGACATACTCACGTTGTCGAGGATAACTTTGTCGCCAACAGCCTTGCGGGCCTTGGTCATTGTGTAGATAAATTCCGCCATACCTTCAAGGCTAGTGCGTGCGCACCCTTAACTCACATTCAGGGCCACCCCGCCCCCGGCATCCAGGCAGCGCCGCGCGGGACCGGTCCGCCGGAGGACGGCACACGTCCCGGCGCGGATCCACCCGTCAGAAAGGAGCACCGGCGGGGTCGAGTTCCTTCGCTGTCGACGCCGACCCGGAATCGTCGCCGTCGCCGCCGTCCGCCGTGCCGTCCTGGTCGGGATCGGCAGCGTACCCGGTCCGGTAGCCGTCACCGTCCAGGATCTCGCCGGTTGCGGAATCCACCCCCGCCGCCACCTCACCGACGGCTGCAGGCAGCTCACCCTGGTCATCCGTGCGATCCGCGAATGTCCGTCTGAAGTTGGCGGTGCCCCACATGAGGTCGTGGCCGGCGGTGTCGGCATCGATGTCGACGGAGGTACCGGTCCGGCCGTCGGCGGTGGCCCAGGGGCGAACTTTGAGCCGGCCCGTGATCACCACGCGGTCCCCCTTCTTCAGGCTGGCGGCGGCATTCGTCGCGAGCTGGCGGAACATGGAGACGGAGTACCAGTTGGTGTGCCCGTCGACCCAGGTATTCGTTTCCTTGTCGAAGCGCCGGTCGGTGGAGCACATCCGGAAACCGGCGATCGGCAGCCCGCTCTGTGCAAGTGTGAGCCGGACGTCCGTTGCCACGTACCCCCGAACCGTGATGATGTCATTCATGGAATTCCCTCTCCCTCAAGTACCCGAAATACGAGCGGCGGGACGCCACCCTCCTTCAAGTTTCTGCGCCGGGGGGACGGAAGAACCGCAAGGGGGCTGCTATGTGGACAAGGAGGCACGCCAAGCAGGTCAGGGCGCCCTGCGCGTGTAGTTGAGGATTCCGATCAGCAGGGCCACTACCCCACCGATCACAAGACCGACGATGCCTACCGTCACCAGTACCGCGTTGAATCCTTCCTCGCCCCGGAAGTACACCTGCAGCCGCGCGGCCGTGATGAAGGCGCCCGCGGCGGAGATGAAAGCAATCTGCGCGAAGCGGCTGGGCTTTTTCATCGTCCAAGCGTAACGGCCGGGGCGGGCGATCCGTCCGGGCAGACGGGTTGCGGCCGGACAGCAGCCCCTCCGGTTCCCTCAATCATGAAGGAAGCGGCCCCGACGGACGATGTGTCAGTCGAGGCCGCTTCTTCAGTGCCCCCGGCAGGATTCGAACCTGCGACCAGAGGATTAGAAGGCCCCTGCTCTATCCCCTGAGCTACGGAGGCAGTTCGCCCAGTTTACTATGGCACCGCCCACCGCCTGTGTGGGGTGGCCTACTCCGCCGGCTGGGTGAAGGTCACGCGCAGTTCGAGCCGGTGCTGTCCGTCGGGACCCTGCGAGTAGAGAGCCTTCCCCGACACGCCTGCGAGGCCGCCGGTCCCGGACCCGGGGATGATGTGCCCGGATGTTGCTGCTTCGGTACCTTCGGCCACGCCCCAGTGCTGTACCACCATGGAGCCGGTGCGCTCCCCGAGGGTGCCGCTGAACTGTTCGGACGCCACGTAACCGGCGCCGACGTCGTTTCCCGCCATCAGCAGTTCCGCGGTGCTTGTCCCGGTGATGCCGCCTTCGAAAACCTTGACCGCTCGCACCCTCGACAATTCGCCGGTGCTGCCCGGCTCGGAATAGGGTTCGGGAGCCCATTCTGTGATCTCGAACTCCCCGGAGTATGTCTGTTCATCTGCATCGGTCATCTACTCAGTATCGCCCGTGCCGAAAGGAAGTGCATGCTCCCTTCCGCTCCCGAAGCCCGAATGCGGGTCGCTAGTGCAGCTGTCAGTGCAGCTGTCCAGGGGCGGGCTGGTGGAACCTGCGGCGGAAAAGGACCTTCGTGCTGCGGTCGAGGAAGACCAGGTAGAACGCGAACCCGAGGGCGCAGACGGCGGCGATCTGGCGCGCTGCCGTCAGGCTGAATTCGAAGTAGGGAAAAATGTCCAGCTGGTCGGTGATGGCGTACACCATGAAGAAGGACACCGTGAAGTACAGCGCCTTCACCTGCCAGTCATCGCGGATCCCTGTCACGGCGAACAGCGGTATCAGCCAGACCACGTACCAGGACTGGATCATGGGCGAGAGCACCACGATCGCCGCGAATGCGAAGGCCAGGCGACGAACGAGCCGGCTGTGGTCTCCCCGGAAGATCTGCAGCGCGATGATCACCAGGGAGCCCAGGCGGGCCAGGGTGTGGACCACACTGGCGAATCCCCACCCGTCCAGCCCGACGGCGTTGCCGAGTGTCGCCACGATCAACCCGAGGAAGCCGACGGGTGCGTACCAGATCCACACGCTGCCGGGAGTACTGAGGGCACCCACCCAGCCGAAGCCGAAGCCGTTGATCAGGCCCATGATCCAGAGCAGGCCGAGCGACAGGCCGGCAGTGACGGCCCAGTAGCCGAATTTCCTCGGCCATGAGGCGCCCCTGCCCGCCCACATCAGCCCCACGAACGGCAGGAAGATCAGGGTGATCGGCTTGATGCCCACGGACGCCGTGATGAGGATGATGCCCCAGATGGGGCGGCGGGTCGCGGCAAGGTAGAGCCCGGCGAGGGCGAGCCCGATCATGAGGGAGTCATTGTGGATGGCAGCAATGAAATTGATCAGGAACAGCGGATTGGCGGCCGTCAGCCACAGGGCCCGGTTGGCGTTGATACCGTGGAGGTCGGCGAGTCTGGGAATGAAGTAGACGCACAGTCCGACGCCGACGACGGCGACGATCCGGAACAGGGCGATGGAGAAATCGGGCTGGCCTCCCGTGATGCGCACCACCGCCTCCTCGATCCATAGGAAGACGGGGCCGTAGGGGGTGGGGCTCTGCGCCCACAGGTCGTCGGCACCGATCTGTAGATAATTCGAGATCTGCGAGTAGCCGTCGCGGTACGGATTCAGCCCGGCGATCATGACCTGGCCCTGGGCGATGTAGGCGAAGACGTCACGGCTGAACAGTGGGAGCGCGACGCACATCGGCGCCGCCCAGGCCAGGACGGCTTTCAAGACGAAGGGCCGGGTCTCCGGCCCCCAACCGGAGAGTCGCTGTCCGAGGCGGAGCCACGAGCGCACCAGCAGCATGCCGCCGATCGCGAGGACGAGCACGGAGAAGATCGCCCCTTCCGGCTCGAACCGAAGCCAGATGATCACCGGGTTGCGGCGGAGCTCGGTCGACGCGAGCGACAGCCACCCCACCCCCATGGAACCGAGCCACATCAGCATCGAGCCGACAAACCCCTGGATGATCGCGATATTCGGGCGTTCAAGGCGCGACGCCGAGGGCTCAGTCACAGGGACTTGGGCGGTCATCTCGGTGCGTCCGATCCTTGTACGGCGGGAGGGTGTTCCGGCGGCGGCCGTACCTGAGTCAACGAGTGCGCCGGGCTTCGACGATATTAGCAGTTCGGTCCCGTCCCATCCTGGGAGGCGGAAGCCCCACCTTGCGGCTGGATCGCTATCCGGGGCCCTGCCCGGACCGTGCGCGGTACATTTGACGGGTGCCGATATCAAATGAACCAATTGTGTGGATCGACTGCGAAATGACGGGGCTCGATCTGGGGAGGGACGGCCTCATCGAAGTAGCCGTCCTCGTCACCGACTCCGAGCTGAACGTGCTGGGGGATGGAGTGGACGTCGTCATCGCTCCCGAACCGGCGGTCCTTGAGCAGATGGGGGACTTCGTGCGGCAGATGCACACCGACTCGGGACTGCTCGAGGAACTCCCGCAGGGCATCGGAATGCAGGACGCCGAGGCCCGGGTCCTCGAGTACATCAAGGAGTGGGTGCCCGAGCCGCGCAAAGCGCAGCTCGCCGGCAACTCGGTAGGCACTGACAGGAACTTCCTGGCAAGGGACATGCCCGCTGTCGTCGATCACCTTCACTACCGGGTCATCGACGTGTCGACCATCAAGGAACTCGCCCGCCGCTGGTACACCCGCGCCTATTTCCAGAGTCCGGCGAAAAGCGGCGGCCACCGCGCACTCGGCGATATCAAGGATTCGATCCGGGAGCTCCGTTACTACCGCCAGGCGGTTTTCGTGCCCAGCCCGGGGCCCGACTCCCCCACGAGCAAGGCGATCGCCCGGTCGCTCGACCAGTAGCGGGAGGCCGGCCGACGCGGAGCCGGCGGGTATGACGGAACCAGGGTGGAAAAAGCCCGGCGAAAAGTGTGTAAACTTGTTTCCGCTGCCTTTCGCAGCCTGCCCGGGTGGACGATCGCTGAATGAATCGGCTGAATTCCAAGGGGTCGGAGCGGATTGCATGGTGGGTATAGCTCAGTTGGCAGAGCGCCTGGTTGTGGTCCAGGAGGTCGCGGGTTCAAGCCCCGTTACTCACCCGTAGAGTTCGGTTGTCCCGACAATCGAGAAAGCCGCCCTGGAGATGCTCCGGGGCGGCTTTACGTTTGACCGCCATGTCCGGAGGAATCGGGTTCCGGCCCGTCCGGTACGCCGAAGCGAGTGTTGGAGAGGACTGTCCGCATGGAACGCACGGTATTCGAAGAGGATCACGAGCTCTTCCGCGATGTTGCCCGGGAGTTCAACGCCCGCGAAGTGGCGCCGCATTACGCGGAGTGGGACCAGGAACACATCATGCCCCGCCGGTTGTGGCAGGCGGCGGGTGAGCAGGGCCTGCTGGGAATGGCGGTTCCTGAGGAATTCGGTGGTGCCGGTATGGCGGACTACCGCTTCCGCGCGGTGCTCGACGAGGAATTCGCGAGAAGCAACCACCTCGCCGTCGGGCTTGCTTTCCACCTGCACGACGACCTCGTCCTGCCTCATCTGTTGGCCCACGGCTCGGAGGACCTGTTGCAGCGCTGGCTGCCCGGCATGGTTTCGGGGGAAACGGTCACCTCGTGCGCCTGGACCGAACCGGGCGCCGGCAGCGATCTGCGCGGAATCCGCACCAAGGCAGTGCGCGACGGCGACGACTGGCTCCTCAGCGGGCAGAAGGTCTTCATCGGGAACGGCATCAGCGGAGATGCCTCACTGGTCCTGGCGAGGACCGACGGCAGCGCCGGCCGGGGTTCGAGCGACGCATTCTCCCTGTTCATGGTCGAGAAGACCGAGGGTTACACGACGGGCCGCCAGCTCGACAAGATGGGGTTGAAGGCCTCGGACACCTCCGAGCTGTTCTTCGACAACGTCCGCGTGCCGGGGAACAACCTCGTCGGGGAGGAAGGCCAGGGCCTGCGATACAGCCTCGAGCAGCTTCCGCAGGCCCGCCTCGGGATCGCCGTGGCGTCGTCGGCTGTCGCCCGGGCGGTCTATGAGCAGACGGTCGCCTATACCAGGGACCGCAACGCCTTCGGCGAACGGGTCATCGACTTCCAGAACACGCGCTTCACTCTTGCCGACATCCTGACCGAGGTGGAGGTGACCGAAACCTACGTCGACGCCGCGATGCTCGCCTTCAACGACGGCCGGCTCGACGGCGCGTCAGCCGCCCGCGCGAAGCTGTGGGCGAGCGAGCGGGTGAAGTCGATCACCGACCGTTGCCTCCAGCTGCATGGCGGCTACGGCTACATCCTGGAATATCCCGTCTCACAGGCCTTCCTCGCGGCCCGGCTGCTCACCATCTTCGGCGGCACCAGCGAGATCATGCGCGAGAGCGTCGGCCGCTCCATCGCGGGCTGACCACAGAACCGAGGAAGGACCCATGACTGTCCACCCCATCACCATCACCGGCGAAGCGGTACTTCACCGGCGTGCGCTGCCCGTGAAGCACTTCGACGACGAACTCCGGATCCTCATTGCCGACATGTTCGAGACCATGGACGTCGCCAACGGGGTGGGCCTTGCCGCTCCGCAGATCGGCATGGGTTCGAGGATCTTCGTGTATTCGATGGCGAACGACGACGGCGTGCCGCCACGTGGAGTCCTGGTCAACCCCACCCTGGTGACGTCCAAGGTTCCTGGGTCGGCTCCCGACCCTGACGAGGAGGCGGAGGGGTGCCTCTCAGTACCCGGCGAGGCGTTTCCCCTGAAGCGTGCCGACTGGGCGAAGATCTCGGGCTTCGACGGTGACGGCAGTCCTGTGGCTTTCGAGGCCACCGGCTGGTTCGCCCGGTGCCTGCAGCACGAGTACGACCATCTCGACGGCCTGCTGTACGTGGACCGGCTCAACGACCGCTACGCGCGCAAGGCGCGCAAGGCTATCGCTGCGGAGGGGTGGGGGGTTCCGGGACGAACCTGGCTGCCCGGTGTCGATCCGGACCCCTTCGGTCACTGACCGGCGTCTCAGCGCGGAGGAATGGAAGCGGCTCGCTCGCCCCGAACGGGATCGGGCCCCTGATCCAGATCCTCGAGGCGCTGCACCTTCCGGAGCGGTCCGAGCATGGCCACCACCGGGGCAGCGAGGGCTATCCCGATGCCGATGAGCATGGCCGTCCGCACGCCGAATGCCTCCGCTAGCACCCCTGCCGCCACTGCCGCGATGGCGAGCATGCCCCAGCTCACCGTTCGCGACGCCGCACCGAGGCGGCCCATCATCCCCGGAGGGCATACGCGCTGCCGGAAACTGATGCCGATCACGATGTTCCAGGCGACACTCGCGCCCATGATGAACATCCCGGCAAGTCCGGGAAGCATGCCCCAGCCCGGCGTCATCACCAGAAGCGACGCATACCCGAGTACGCCGGGAACCATGGACCAGCGCCAAAGGGGCCCTGAGCCGAACCGTTTTCCCAACGCGGTGACGGTCACCCCGCCGACGGTTCCGCCGATCGACGCTGCCGCAAGCAACAGGCCAAGCCAGACCTGCGACTCGTTGAGGGTCCGCAGGACCAACAGCACGATGAGCGAGGCTGCGATATTGCCGCCCAGATTCCACAGGGCCGCGTTGTAGAGGATGGCTCGCAGGGGGGCGGTGCTGAAGGTGTACCGCATGCCGTCCGCCATCTCACGGAAGATGCGGTGCTCGGTCTTGTCAGGAACAATCTCGGCGACGTCCAGGCGCCGCACGGCCACCAGTGAGACGACAGAGGTCCCCACCTCGATCAGGAGCGAGTTGGACGCCCCTGCCGAACTCGTGAGCCAGCCCGCCATTGAACGGCCCGCCGCGTCGGCAGCGGCACCGGAGCCTGTGATCAGCCCGTTGCCCTCCATCAGTTCGTCCTTGGTGACGGCCTGCTGAACCATGGCCTGATCGGCGAGGGTGAAGAAGACGGAGGTCACTCCGGCAAGAAAGGCAACGATGAACAACAGGGCAACGCTGAGGCTGCCCGCCCAGTAGGCGAGCGGAAGACTCGCGAGGGCCGCAATGCGGACGATCAGGGACCACACCATGACCGGACGGCGCGGCAGCCTGTCCACCCACACCCCGATGACAAGACCGAAGAGGAGCCACGGGAGGAACGTCATTCCGGCGAGCGCCGCAACCTCGAAATCGCTCGCGTGCAATTCCACCGCCGCGATCACCGGGAGGGCGACGGATGCCACGGCGTTGCCGAAAATACCGGCCGTGCTGGAGATGAACAGCGCCCGGAAGTTCCGGTTGCGCACCAGAAGGTGAGGCTTGTCACTGGTGCTCGCGGTCATTGGATCAGGGTAGCGGAGCAAGTGCAGCGCGTTTGTTCATCGCGGCCGTTTCGCCGGGAAATCCTCCCTAGGGGTTGACTGTTATCCTGGGCAACCGGATAATTCCTCCGAAGGATTCTCAGGAATGTCGAGTGTCGATCACTCTGCAGGTGCAGCATAGACGTGGAGTGGTGCCCCTTCGCTGAAGGTCACCACATAGGTCTGCCCCTCGATGAGCACCTCGCATCGCTGCACGCCGTCCACCCGGCAATCCTCGCCCGGCTGCACTGGTGCCGGATCCCACGGAGTCCAGTCGCCGGGGCCGACCGGGGGCACCGGCTCGGAGAACCCCCGCGATTCGGGAGGAAGGCAGGTATAGGGGTCTGCCGGGTCGGTCCACCAGTTACCCAGGTCGGTCACGGGACATGAAGGATAGGCCGGGCTGGGCAGCAGCTCCGGAGGAAGATCGCCGCCCATGCCGCTGCCGACCTCTTCGACGGTTGGAGGTGCCGCTGTTTCCGGCCCTGTGTACGGCGCGGATTCGGGCGCATCCTCGGAGCTGATTGGGACAGCAGTCGGAGGAAGGACCTTGTCGGCGCCCGGTACATCAGGTATTTGTTCCACCAGCGAGGAGGAGGATTCCCTTGCTGAATCCTTTCCGTCCGAGGCCGCTTCGCCCGTTCCAGGCAGGAACGCGATCAAAAGCGCGCCGCCGATCGCCAACACTGGACCACTGTGTACTTTTCTCACTTTTGCCACCCCAGATGACTAGTTTCCGTTGTTACCGAAAACTACGTCGGACTTCGCGCCAGGGACACAGTAGCGGTTACCTGCTTTTAGGGTTGACTACTTGGAAAAGGGATGGGTCGACCGATACGCCGGGTTCTGTCATCCCGCACCGTCACCGGCCCGGGAGTGGCGGCCATCCATCTACGAGCGCCGTTGCCGACGCCCTCCAGCGGCCTACCCGTACACTCGGGCGGGCAGCCCTCAAACGCGCACTGTCTGGCCTTGCTCCGGGTGGGGTTTACCTAGCCGCACCGGTCACCCGGCACGCTGGTGGTCTCTTACACCACCGTTTCACCCTTACTCCCCTGCCGGTCAACGGCGGGAAGCGGTCTATTTTCTGTGGCACTGGCCTGCGGGTCACCCCGAGTGGGCGTTACCCACCACCCTGCCCTGCGGAGCCCGGACGTTCCTCGGTGGTTCTCATGCCCTAGGGCATGAGAACCAACGCGGCCGCCTGGTCGACCCATCCAGTTCCGATTGTACGGCTTAGGGCGTGCCGGGCGTGCCGGGCCGGTCTGTGTGGGCCCTGCACGTACCTTCGGTAGAGTTGATCCGGTGCTGATCCTGCTGCCCCCTTCCGAAGGAAAATCCGCGGTATCCGAAGGGCACCCGGTCTCACTGGCCGAACTGCATTTCCCGGAGCTCAACGAGGCCCGCTCGGAAGTACTGACGGCCCTCCGTCAGGCGAGCGGACATCCCGATGCCCACCGGATCCTCGGAGTCGGCGCCTCGCTCGTCGACGACGTCCAGCGGAACCTCCTGCTCGACGTCGAGCCCTCCGGCCCGGCCCACGACGTGTATTCAGGGGTTCTGTATGACGCGCTCGACTACCACCACCTGACCGCGCTGCAGAAAAGGAAGGCGCGCGAACACATCGTCATCATCTCGGCACTCTGGGGCGCACTTCGCTTCGGTGATCCGATCCCCGCGTACCGATTGTCGATGTCGGTGGACCTCCCTGGTACCGGCAGGCTTTCCTCGTTCTGGAAGAGGGTCCTGGACGAGCCCCTGCGGACACACGCAGGTTCATCCCTCGTGGTGGACTGCAGATCGAGCACCTACGCGGCCGCCTGGTCACCCCCGGTGGAGAACAGCGTCGCAGTGAACGTCTATCAGGAGCGCAACGGAAAGCGGACCGTCGTCTCCCACTTCGCGAAACACATGCGCGGCGAACTGGCCCGGCACCTGATCACCAGGCGCGGGAAGATCCCGGAGTCGCCCGCGCAGCTGCTCCGGGCCGCACAGGAACGGTGGACCGCGGAACTGGTCCTGGGAAGCGGGAAGCGGGGCTCCCAGCTGAATCTCCTGCTCGCTCCGACCGTCTAGCCGGGCGCGTCGGCCACGAGTTCCACCTCGAAGCCTTCATCGTTCTCGAGGTAGGCGGCATAGTGACCCGGTCCCCCGGCGAAGGGGTGCCGATCGGCGAACAGAAGCGTCCAGCCGTGACTTGTGGCGCGTCGCGCCAGCAGGTCCACCTCGCTGCGGGTACCGGCGGCGAAGGCCAGGTGATTCACTCCGGGACGACGCCGGTGGTGGCCTTCGGGAGCCACGTCCGGTCCCGATTCGAGCACCACGTAGAAGCCCTCTCCCCCGTAGCTGACGCCGTCCTTCCAGTTTTCCCGTGCGGGGAAACCGAGGCGCTCGAGTAGCCAGCCGACGCTCCGGACTCCCTTATCGAGATCGGCGACCCAGATTTCGATGTGGTGCAGCCGCCCGGAAAGCTTCGGCCTCGCAGGCGCGGCGCCGGTCACGGGCAGGGCGGCGCCGGCAGGAGAACTCCCGGAACCTCCGACCGACGAGCCGGCCTTTCGCGGAACCCAGTCGACGCCCGCCATGCCGGCGTCCATCGCCTCGTTGGAAAGCCGATCGGCGTCTTTGTTGCGCTCGCGCGGAATCCACTCGTAGGTGACGTTCCGCGGGTCCACCACCTTGCGGGCCTTACCGGCGAGGACGCGCATGTCGGCGTGCTTGATCTGCCATCGGCCCGACATCTGCTCGACCACGAGCTTCGAGTCCATCTTCACGTGGATCCGCGCTCCGGGGTCGATCTCCTGCGCAAGTTCCAGTCCTGCCACCAGGCCCGAGTATTCGGCCACATTGTTCGACGCCTTACCGAGGTAGGCCGCCTTCTCCACGAGGATGGCGCCGGTCGCAGGATCGCGTACCAGCGCGCCATAGCCCGCATGGCCCGGATTTCCACGGGAACCGCCGTCGGCCTCCACGATCAGCTGCCCGCCACGAACAGGATGCTGCGCATCATCCCGGGCATAGGGATTGAACAGTTCGGCGTCGGCTGCCACTGGGATCAGTTCCCCCACTCCGGCGAGCGGACAAGGATGCAGCCCGAATCGGGGCACATCACTATGTCATCCGGTGCGGCCCGGAGGATCTCCGCGAGGTCGCCCGGGCTGAGCTGCATTCCGGACCCCTCTGAGGTGCCATGGAACAGGCGCGCGGCGCCCACCCCCCGCCTGGCGAGCGTTTTCTCGTAGATCGCGAGTAGCGGGGCGTCGATGGTCGCCGCCAACTCGTTCCGCTCGGCCTGGACGGTTGAGCGCTGACCGGCAATCTGCGCCAGGTCCACGTCCCGGGCCTCCTCGAGCTCTTTCAGCTCACGCCGCACCGAATCCGTGCGCTCCTGCACGGCCGCCTGCGCGGCTCGTGCGGCCTCGGCACGTTCCATGATGTCCAGTTCCACGTCCTCTAGATCGGACCGGCGCCGTGTCAGCGAGGCCACCTCGCTCTGGAGGGCCGTGAGGTCCTTCGAGGTTCCCTGTCCGCTGTTCAGACGTTTCTCGTCACGTTCGATCCGGCCCACCACTGCCTGGACGTCGTCTTCCGCACGGGTGAGCTCACGCTCGAGGTCCGCCAGCTCCGTACTTGCCCGGACGAGCTCACCGTCCACGGCGGCCACCCTTCCACCGAGCACGGCAAGCTCAGGGTTGTTCTGCACCACCGCGGCCTGCCTCTGGAGCTGGTTCAGCCGTGAATCGAGCGCCTGCAGATCGAGCAGTCGCAATTGTTCCTCTGGTGCAGCCTTGGCCACGGGATACCTCCGCGTTGGGGACGAATGACGTTTCCTCCAGCCTATGGCACGGCGGGAATGAGCACCGCGGGAACCGGTTCAGTGGCCGGGGGTGAGGACGAAGTCCCACGGATCGGTGTTGATGCCGCTGACCCGGATGTCGGCGTCGAACCCCTGGTCGGCCAGCATGTTGCCGAGCGCTGCCGACGCCGGCGTCAGCCACAACCATTCGCTGCCGAAGTGCGAGACGTCGATGAGGTAGGGCCTTCCGTTGCCCGCCGCCTCCCGGACCTCCGAGGCCGGATGGTGGCGCAGGTCGGCGGTGACATATACGTCCGCCTGGCTTGCCCGGACCTCCGGAAACAGCGCGTCTCCCGCGCCTCCGCATACTGCGACCCGCCGGATCAGCCCGTCCTTGTCGCCGGCTACCCGTACTCCCCCGGCCACCGCCGGTAACAGGGAGAACACCACGCCGGCGAAGTCACCGAGGGTTGTCGCATCGGGAAGGTTCCCCACGCGGCCGATCCCCTCCTCCGGCAGTCCGTCGCGGGCCTTCACCAGGGGCTGCACGTCCTGGAGACCGAGGGCGTCCGCAAGGACATCGGATACCCCTCCGACAGCGCTGTCGCCGTTGGTGTGGACGGTGACCAGCGCACACCCGCTTTCGATCAGGCGATGCACGATCTCACCCTTGAACCCGGACGCCGCCACCGAATGGACCGGCTTGAGGAGCAATGGGTGGTGCGAGATGATCAGCTGCGCCCCCCACTCGAGTGCTTCGTCAAGAACAGCAGCAGTGGGATCGACGGTGAAGAGGATACGTTCGACGCCGGTGCCGGCCCTGCCCGCCACCAACCCGACCGCGTCCCAGTTCTCCGCGAGCGACTCGGGCCACAATTCCTCGATCGCGCCGAGGACGTCCCTCACTGTCGGAACCGTGTCCGCGCCACCGCCGCCGGCGTTCTGCTGGTCAGTCTCCATGGCTCCAGTTCTACCACTCCAACCGGTCCGGGAATCTTCCGGCGTCCGCACGCATTGTAGAGAGCATGAAGACTTTTGTACTTGGCGGTGGCTGTTTCTGGTGCCTCGACGCCCTCTACCAGCAAACCCGCGGCGTCACCGAGGTGATCTCCGGCTACACCGGCGGCCACACCCGGCACCCTGACTACGACTCGGTGTGTTCGGGGATGACGGGCCACGCGGAAGTCGTCGCAGTGACTTTCGACGAGACGGTCATTCCCGAGGACGTCGTCCTCGATATGTTCTTCGTCTCCCACGACCCCACCACGCTCAACCGGCAGGGCTATGACGTCGGCACCCAGTACCGGTCAGTTCTGTACTACCAGGACGCTGAGCAGCAGGCCCTTTTCGAAGAGGCGGTGAAGCGCAACCAGGAGAACTGGTCCAACCCGATCGTCACCGAGATCAGCCGCCTGCCCGAGTTCCATGTGGCCGAGGAGTACCACCAGGACTTCTATGGCAAGCAGCCGGAGCAGGGCTACTGCCAGGTGATCATCAATCCCAAGCTCGCCAAGGCACGCAAATATTACTCCGAGTGGCTCGCCGCGTAGTTCTCCGGGACCGCTGCCATTAGGATCAGTCCCGGCTCCGCCGGGGAGCTCCGCTGACCCACCCTCGACCAGGCAGGCTTTCATGGCAAAGATTTACGACGACGTCACCCAGTTGGTGGGGCGCACGCCCCTCGTGCGATTGAACCGACTGACCGAGGGCCTCGATGCCCAGGTTGCCGTCAAGCTCGAGTTCTACAATCCCGCGAACAGCGTCAAGGACAGGATCGGCGTCGCCATCATCGACGCCGCCGAGAAGGCCGGAGCGCTGAAGCCCGGTGGAACGATCGTGGAGGGAACCTCCGGGAACACCGGCATCGCCCTGGCCATGGTGGGAGCGGCACGAGGTTATCGTGTCATCCTCACCATGCCCGAGACGATGTCCACCGAGCGCCGCGTGATGCTGCGGGCCTACGGCGCCAAAATCGTGCTCACGCCCGGGTCCGAGGGCATGCGGGGCGCGGTGGACCGGGCGAAAGACATTGTGGCGAGCACAGAGAACGCCATCTGGGCGCAGCAGTTCGCCAATGTGGCCAATCCCGAGATCCACCGGACCACCACCGCCGAGGAAGTCTGGGACGACACCGACGGCAAGGTCGACATCTTCGTGGCCGGCGTCGGTACGGGCGGTACGATCACCGGCGTCGGGCAGGTCCTGAAGAAGCGGAAGCCCGGCGTGCAGATCGTCGCCGTCGAACCTGCGGATTCGCCGATCCTCAATGGCGGCGCGCCCGGACCCCACAAGATCCAGGGCCTCGGCGCCAACTTCGTTCCTGAGAACCTGGACCGGAACGCCTACGACGAGGTGCTCGATGCCACTGTGGAGGATTCGGTGCGGGTTGCCCGGGACCTCGGGACGCGTGAGGGCATCCTTGGCGGGATTTCGTCGGGAGCGATCGTCTGGGCGGCTCTCGAGCTCGCGAAACGGCCCGAGAACGCGGGTAAACTCATCGTGGCCGTTGTCTGCGATTTCGGTGAGCGCTACATTTCGACCGTCCTTTTCGACGACATCCGCAACTAGTTCCATCCCATCAGAAAGTAGTCGGTGAGTTTTCTAGCGAGACTGCGCGAGGATCTTGAGACGGCGCGCACCCATGACCCAGCAGCACGAGGACCCTTCGAGAACACGGTGGTGTACTCGGGGCTCCATGCGATCTGGGTCCACCGGCTCACCCACCGTATGTGGCGGAAACCGGTTCTGCGTTTTCCCGCCCGCGCGCTCGCGCAACTCGCCCGGACGCTGACCGGGATCGAGATCCACCCTGCCGCGACCATCGGCCGGCGCTTCTTCATCGATCACGGGATGGGCGTCGTGATCGGGGGAACCTCCGAGATCGGCGACGACGTCATGCTGTACCAGGGTGTGACGCTCGGCGGGCGCTCGCTCGAGAAGATCAAACGGCACCCCACGATCGGCGACCGGGTCACCATCGGTGCAGGCGCCAAGGTTCTCGGTCCCATCACCATCGGTGCCGGGAGCGCGGTGGGCGCCAACGCCGTCGTCGTGAAGGACACGCCCCCCGATTCCATCGTGACGGGCATTCCCGCAACCTTCCGGCACCGCGACTCGGCGCGGGAGACCCAGCCCGCCGTGGATCCGGCGGAATACGTGGATCCGGCGATCTACATCTAGCTACATCCAGGCGCAAGAACACGGAAAGCCCCGGACCTCACTGGTCCGGGGCTTTTTCTGTGCCTAGTGGGTGTCGACTGCCTCGATCTCGGTCTTGTCCTCGCCCCAGAGGGTGTGGAAGGTGCCGTCGGTGTCGACGCGCTGGTAGGTGTGGGCTCCGAAGAGGTCGCGCAGTCCCTGGGTCAGGGCCGCGGGCAGGCGTGGACGGCGCAGGCCGTCGTAATAGGCCAGGGACGCGGAGAACACGGGCACGGGGATGCCGAGCCGGACGGCGGTCGCCACGACCCGGCGCCAGGCCGGCACGGCTCCGGCGATCGATTCCGCGAATGCGGAGGCCAGCAGCAGGTTCGCCGGGCGGGTGTCGGCTTCGGCGTAGGCCTTCATGATGTCGTCGAGCAGTTCGGCGCGGATGATGCACCCGGCACGCCACAGCGAGGCGATCTCATCGAGCTTGAGCTCCCACCCGTATTCCTTCGCCGCATTGGTGAGCATGTCGATGCCCTGGGCGTAGCTGACCAGCTTCGAGGCATACAGGGCCAGCCGCACATCCTCCACGAAGGATTCCGGCACCTCGACGGTCTCTTCATGGCCGGCCAGGATGCCCTGGGCCAGGACCCGCTGTTCCTTCTGGGAGGACAGACCGCGGGCGAACACGGACTCCGCGATGCCCGAGGTCGGGCTGCCCAGTTCCAGGGCCGAGACCACCGTCCAGCGCCCGGTGCCCTTCTGCCCTGCGGCATCCACCACGACATCCACGAACGGCTTGCCGGTGCGCGCATCGGTGTGGGCCAGGACCTCGGCGGTGATCTCGATCAGGAAGGAGGACAGGGTGCCGGTGTTCCAGTCGGTGAAGATCTTGGCCTGCTCGGCCGGTTCGATACCCGCCGCCGAGCGCAGTAGGTCATAGGCCTCCCCGATGACCTGCATGTCCGCATACTCGATACCGTTATGCACCATTTTCACGAAATGGCCGGCGCCGTCGGTCCCGATCCAGGTGCAGCACGGCGTTCCGTCGTACTTCGCCGAGATCTTCTCCAGCATCGGGCCCAGCGACGCGTAGGACTCCTCGGAGCCGCCGGGCATGATCGAGGGCCCCAGCAGGGCGCCTTCCTCACCACCCGAAACCCCCACGCCCACGAAGTGCAGGTTCCTCGCCGCCAGGGCTGCTTCCCGGCGGCGGGTGTCCTCGTAATGGGAATTCCCGGCATCGATGATGATGTCGCCGGCCTCCAGCAGCGGGGTGAGCTGATCGATCACCGAATCCACCGGGGCACCGGCCTTGACCATGATCAGCACCCGGCGGGGCTTCTCGAGGGAGTCCACCAACTCCTGCAGTGTCTCCGTGCGGATGAAATTCCCCTCCGTGCCGTGCTTGTCCAACAGCGCGTCGGTCTTTTCCACCGATCGGTTATGCAGGGCCACCGTGTACCCGTTCCGGGCCAGATTCCGTGCCAGATTCGCTCCCATGACCGCAAGGCCCGTCACACCGATTTGTGCACTCAAGAAATATCTCCATTCCTCATCAAGGCCGCCCAGGGGCGCCGTGGCTGGACCGGAACGCCATGCGTGCCGTTCGGTTTGTTCCCTTCACACTATTACCGCGGGCACGCCGACGACCATACAGGCCCCTTTCGATGGGTAATATTTCGGCTCGTTCGCCCGACTTCTCCGAATGTCCGGGGCACGGCCTAGCCTCCACTGCATGAGTACCGGCTGGCATGGCATCCCCCCCAGCGCAGACCGGTTCGTCGCACCCGAGGGACTGCCGGAGCCCGCAGCCGGCCACGTGACCGAACCGCCGAAGGCCCTGCCGGTCTGGGCGGAGCTCGTCTATTCCGACGGCGCTGTCGCCACGGTGAAGGGCTTCGCGATGGCGTGGACCAGGTCGGCGGTGCTGCTGCAATGGGTCGAGTATTCACGCGCCAGGGAAATCTGGGTTCGAGCATCGGTGTGCCGACGAAGGGTTTTGGAGAGCAGAAACACACCCCCTGCGTAGGCATCGGGGCGTTATTCGTCGTCGGATGGTACCGAACATGAAAGGATGGTATGGATGTCTGACGTTATCCTCTCCCCCACGCCCGGTTCCAGCCGCCCACAGGTGCGCCCCGAAGTCGAAGGAGCGGAGCCGGTGGTGACAAGCGACGGCCGCCCCCTGCTCCAGTTCAAATCACCGCGGGTCAAGCAGCCGCCGGTGCACCTTGCCGACCTGACGCTCGCCGAGCGGCAGGAGCGGCTGAAGGAACTGGGCCACCCTGCGTTTCGGGCGAAGCAGTTGTCCACCCACTACTTCAGCCACTACACCACGGACCCCGACGCGATGAGCGACCTTCCGAAGGCCGGCCGCGAAGAGCTGGTAGCGGCGATGTTCCCTCCACTGCTGACCGAGATCAAGCGACTGAAGACCGACAATGGCGACACCATCAAATTCCTGTGGCGGCTTTTCGACGGGGCCCTCGTCGAGTCCGTCCTCATGCGGTACCCCGGCCGCATCACGCTGTGCGTCTCCTCACAGTGCGGCTGCGGGATGAACTGCCCATTCTGCGCCACGGGCCAGGCGGGCCTTACCCGCAACATGTCCACGGCGGAGATCGTGGACCAGGTGGTCGCGGCCAACCGCGTCTTGGCCGAGGGTGACCTCGGCGGGATGCGGACCGACGGCGGCCACGACGCCGACCGCGTCACCAACATCGTATTCATGGGCATGGGCGAGCCGCTCGCGAACTACAAGCGCGTCATGGCGGCCGTGCACCGGTTCGTCGACGACTCCCCGGAAGGCCTCGGCATGTCGGCCCGGCACATCACGGTCTCGACCGTGGGTTTGGTGCCCGCCATCAACAAGCTGGCCGCTGAAGAGGTTCCTGTGACCTTCGCGCTGTCGCTCCATGCGCCCGACGACGAACTCCGTGACGAACTGATCCCGGTCAACACCCAGTGGAAGGTCGATGAGGCCCTCGACGCCGCCTACAACTACTACCGCACCACCGGCCGACGCGTGAGTATCGAGTACGCACTCATCAAGGACATGAACGACCACGCGTGGCGCGCCGACCTCCTGGCGAAAAAACTCAACAAGCGGGGACGCGGCTGGGTGCACGTCAATCCGATTCCGCTGAACCCGACACCGGGGTCCATTTGGACGGCGTCGGAGAAGCACGTGGCGGCCGAGTTCATTCAGCGGTTGAGGGACGCCGGCATTCCGACGACACTGCGCGACACCCGCGGCAAGGAAATCGACGGCGCCTGCGGTCAACTCGCCGCCGAGGTGTGAGCGATCCAGGCATTCGTCGAGTGGTGCTCGTGGTGCTCGTGATGCTCGTGATGCTCCCGGGTAATGTGGCAGGGTGACCCTCGAAGCCGCTACTGCAGCACCGAAACGGAGCACCGGCGTCGGAGACGGTCGGGCCTCCGTCCGGGCGATCGCCGTCCTGCTCGGGATCCTTCAACTTCTCCTGGGCGGGTTGTGGTCGGGGACGCCATCCTACTGGGCAGATGAAGCCGCGACCCTGAGCGTCGCCGGACGACCGTTTCCTGAGATGCTGAGACTGCTGTCGGGGACTGATGCGGTGCACGGGGCCTACTACGGAATACAGGGCGCCTGGTTGTCGCTGGTGGGCACTGACGCTTTCCCTGCCCGCCTGACATCGGTGGCGGCAGTAGCGCTGACCGTGTCCGGGGTCGTGATGCTGAGTGCTCGCCTCGCGGGTAGGCGCGCCGGTGCGTACGCGGGTGTCGCCGCCCTCTTCCTGCCGGGTCTGGCATGGACCGGTCTCGAGCTCAGGTCGTACTCATTCTCTGCAATGTTTGCGGTGGCCACTCTCCTGATGCTCGAGGCGGCCCTTCGACGCGGCGGTACGGCCCGCTGGGTGGGGTACGCCATGGCGCTGACGATGTCGGTGTGGGTGTTCGTGTTCGCAGTGCTCCTCATCCTCCCCGCTGCAGCGCTGGCGCGATCCCGGAAGGCGGGTGCGGCGTGGTGGTGGTCCACAGGGGCCGCAGCCGTCGCATCCCTACCCATCGTGGCAGTGACTTCACGGCAGACCTCGCAAGTGACGTGGATCGGGAACGATCCCGGACAACTGATGGAAAGCGTGTTCGTCGGACAGTATTTCTTCGGTCAACGATCGAACGGGGTCTCCGGGAGCTGGTTCGCCCACGCTGCTCTAGCGCTGGCCCTCCTGACGCTCGCGGTGCTTTGCTGGTTCACCTACAGGGCGGTGCGGGACCGCCGTAGCGAGCAGGTGATGCTCGTCGCCGCCTGGGTTGCAGCCCCTACCCTGATCCTGGTGGGCGTGACGCTGCTGGGCAAACCGCTGTACGTGGAACGGTACGTGACGTTCACCGCGCCAGGCTTGTGCCTGTGGGTCGGTTTGGCGTTGGCCGCCATGCCGAAGCGCGCAGGCCTCGCCGCGTTGACCGCCTTCTGCCTTCTCGCGACACCGGTACTCGTGCTGCAGAAGACCCAGGACGCGAAACGCGACAACTATGAGGCGATGGCACGATTCGTCGACTCCGAGAAGGAACCGGGTGCGGCGGTCATCCACGCCACGATCCAGTCCAAGGGCGTGGCTATCGCCTACCCGGATCAGTTCGCGGGCCTCGAGGATGTGGCCCAGGCAGTGGGACCCGTGGAAAGCGCGGAGTTCTGGGGCCGGAACCTGTCACCGGACGTGCTCGCGGTGGACGAGCTGGCGGGCCGCCAGGTGTTCGTCCTGACACAGACCCTGTACCCGCACTACCACCCCTTGATGGCCGACCCGTACCACTTGTTGAGGGGCGATCCGTACGGAGCGCGACTCCTGGACGCCGGGTGCCGACTGGACGGGAAACCGTTCGTGAACACCTACATCGTCTACGTACTGGACTGCTAGGAGAAGCACACGACTCCCGAGACAGGGAAAACCCCGCCAAATCAAATGGGGACTTGATTTGGCGGGGTTTTTCCGTGTGGGTCCTATGAATCGGCCGGATGATGGTGGGATGCCTTGCCATCCCGGGTAGCCGTGTCCATGGCGCGAAGCTGGACCTTCGCACTGACTACTTGCCTTCATCCTGGCGAGAACAGGTAGTGAATACTCAGGACGCCGGCCGGCCTCCCTCATAACGTTGACTTATGGGATACACGGAGCACAAGTGTCAGTGTTGTGGCGAAATCGCAGAATCAGTGTTCTGTGAGGATTGCACAGTGGAGGCAGTTCAGCCGGTCGTTCAGGACCATATGCATCACCCTCGCGGGTTGCACTATGCTGCGCTTCGCCGCCGACAGCCGCGAGCCCCGCTTGGTGCCCGGGTCATTCGCCCCTCAGCATCCCGCACCTGTTGATGCGGACTTAGAAGCGCAGACGGCGCCCCGCCTCCGAACAAGCGGGGCGCTGGCGGTCATGCTTCGTGCGGCATCGTGGGCGGTTCAGTTCGGCGCCTCGGTGATTGCAAATACGGGGCGACCTGAACGCTCAAGGACAAGAAAAAACCCCGCCAAATCAAATGGGGGACTTGATTTGGCGGGGTTTTTCCGTGTGGGTCCTACCGGGATCGAACCGATGACATCCACGGTGTAAACGTGGCGCTCTACCAGCTGAGCTAAAGACCCGCGGTGATGCGTGGAAGCTGCCGGGTATACCCGGCAGCGGATCATCACGAGGATCGACTATACCCGACCCCCAACCGCTTTCGCCAATCCCTCCTGCTCCTTGCGGCCGCGCGGGGATCCAGAAATACACTACTCAGGTAGTGTTACTGGTGTGACTTATGTTATAGCCGAGTCTAGGGCGACCCGCGAGGCGCCTGTTGTTGCGCAAAAGTCCCGGGTGGCTTCCATCGCGATCCTGCTCGGGGTCCTCCAGCTCATCATCGGCAGTGCCTTCTCGGCGAGGGCGACCTTCTGGGGTGACGAGGCTGCAACCCTGACCGCCACGGACCGCACACTCGGCGAGCTCGCCGAGCTCATCTGGCAGGTCGACGCCGTCCACAGTGCGTACTACGTCCTGCAGGGCGCCTACATGTCGTTCGTCGGCACCTCGCCGTTTCCTGCCCGGCTGACCTCCGCCGTCGTCGTTGCGCTCACTGTTGCGGGAATCGTGATCCTTGGTTCACGGCTCGTCAGCGCGAAGGCAGGAACCTATGCGGGCATCGTCGCGATCTTCCTGCCGGGCCTCGCCTGGACGAGTACCGAGCTGAGGTCGTTCTCCTTCACGGCGTTCCTTGCGGTGGCCACCCTTCTCCTGCTGGAATCCGCCACACGGAACGGTGGTGCTGCTCGCTGGTTCGCGTACGCCGTCGCCCTGGCCGCATCCATCTGGATGTTCGTCTTCGCCGCCCTTATCATCCTTCCCTGTGCCGTCCTGGTCCGGTCGAGGAGGACCATCGGGCCCGGGCTATGGTCGACGGCCGGAGCGGTAGCAGCATCGGCGCCGATCATCGCACTCACGGCGACCCAGACCGGGCAGGTTGCATGGATCAACCAGAGTCCTACCGAACTCACGGGCAGCGTCCTCGTCGGCCAGTACTTTTTCGGACAACGTTCCCACGAGGTGGATTCGAGCGGCCTGGCTGTCTTCGCCTGGGCGTTGGCCGCCCTGACCGCGATCCTGGTTGCGGGGATGGCCGGCCGGTACCGCCGACGCGGATGGAACCCCGGGATCGTCCTGGCCGCAGCATGGGTGATCCTCCCGACGGCGATCCTCGTGGCGGTGACGGTCCTCGGCAAGCCCCTCTACCAGGAGCGGTACCTGACCTTCACCATCCCCGGTCTCTGCATCCTCATCGGCGCGGCACTCGCTGCTATGCCGCTGCGGGCGGGCCTGGCGGCCGCCATCGCGTTCTGCCTCCTGGCGGCGCCCATCCTCGTCACCCAGAAGACCGAGGATTTCAAACCTGACAACTACCTTGCGGTTGCACGCTTCGTGGACTCGCAGAAAGGTCCTGCTTCCACAGCCGTCTACTCCGATATCCGGACCCGCGGAATCGCCCTCTCCTACCCTGAGCGCTTCGCAGGCGTGGAGGATGCGCTACTCGACGAGACGGCATCGGACAGTGCTACTTTCTGGGGCACGAATCACCCTCCGGAGAACCTGCGGCCGAACACCCTTTCCGGGCGAACCGTGTTCGTCCTCACGTTGACCGAGTACCCGGACAGTCCCGAATGGCGCGACGACCCCTACGCCGCCAGACTGCTGGGTGCCGGGTGCGACCCAGGCCTCAAGCTCGTTCTCGAAAGCGTCAACGCCTACGCTTTCGACTGCTGAGCGCTCATCCCCGGAAGGACGCCATCCTCGCCTGTAGCTGCAGGTACTCAACGGAGTCGGTGTAGTCGATCGCGGCCTGCATCGTGGCAACGTCGCGGGATGCAGTGAAGATGATGACGCGGGTGGTGACGCCGTTCGATGCGGTGACACCAGTGTCCACACTGCCGAGGCTGTACAGAAGGCGCGGCAGCATCTCCGGATCAGCGGGCAACGTCTCGCCGGCACTCAGTGACGTCTGGACGCGCACGTTGTCGGTCCACTGATGAATCCTCCTTTCCTCGGGATCATGCGAGAGATCCATGGCAGTACTGCGGACACTGAACGGCAGACCAGTCGACAGTGTGGACCCAGCAACCTCCTGAAGATGGGTCACCGGATGGTACTTGCATCACACACCGCACCCCAGGCGATTAACAGCTGCAGGGTGGCGATCGGCTCGCCGTCGGCTCTCTTCACATCGAAAATACCGTTGGAAGCAGAAGTATCGGTCACCGTCCATGCGGACGGATGGTCGAACTCGAACGAGGCGTCGACGGTGGTTCCGGCGTACGTGGTGAGATCCGGAGCAGGCTCCTCGGTGACCGGAACGATCGGGTGCACGAGGGCCGGCGCTGTGGTGGCCGAAGGTGACGGGGCGCCGGCCGGACCGGACGACGGCGGCACCGGGGCCGGCACCGTGGTCACCGGAGGTGGCGCGCGTCTTTCCCACAGTTCTCCCCCAATCCTTCGATCTGCCCGGCTGCTCCATCGGCACGCCGGCCGCTTCACATGCTATGGCCACGCAGGGCCGTTCGACTGGACCGTGTCCGATGTGCAACGCACCGTCTTCGGACTGCCCTGCCGGTATCCCGCATCGATGGCGAGGCCTGCCTCAGAGGTCGGGCAATCGCTCCGCGAGATAGGTCAGCCCTTCGGACACCCCGACGTCGATCAGCAGCGACGCGAACTCGTCGCCCCGCGTCTGTCCCCGGTTGATGATGACCACGGGCTTCTGTGCCTTGAAGGCATGCCGGACAAAACGAAGGCCGCTCATCACTGTCAGTGAGGAACCTGCCACAAGGAGGGATTTGGCGTCGTCGACCATCCGGTAGGCGTCGGCCACCCGGTCCCTCGGCACGTTCTCCCCGAAATACACGAAGTCCGGTTTGAGCATTCCCCCGCAGGCGGGACACGGTGCCATCACGAAACCGGCGGTGTCGTTGACGTCGGCATCGGCGTCGGGGGCCACGTCACCGGCATCGGACTCGCGCTCGAGGTAGCCCGGGTTCAGGGCCTCGAGAAGAACCGCGATGGCCTGGCGCGGGAAGGCGCTGGCGCACTGGAGACAGATGACGCGGTCGAAGGTGCCATGGAGGTCGATGACCTGCCGGCTTCCAGCGGAGGAGTGGAGCCGGTCCACGTTCTGGGTGATCACTCCGGTGAGCAGGCCTCGGTGCTCCATGCGCGCGACGGCGGTGTGTCCGGCATTCGGGTCGGCGTGGCGCAGATGTCGCCAGCCGACGTGGTTGCGCGCCCAGTACCGGCGCCGCAGGGTCTCGTCGCCCACGAACTGCTGATACGTCATCGGGTTGCGGGGCACCGAGGTGGGCCCGCGATAGTCGGGGATGCCGGAGTCGGTGCTCAGTCCCGCGCCGGTGAGCACGGCAATTCTCTGACCACCCAGTATTTCCACCGCCGCGTCGAGCTGCGCTATTTCGGAGGCGCGGAGGGCGGCGAGCCCACCGGCAGGTTCCTTACTGGCGAATCCGGTGAGACCGAGGCGCGGATTGTGCTGCGGGTGCTGCTCCCCGGCGTCGCTGGTCACACCGACGCCAGGGCTTGAAGGGACCGGGCGTAGTCGGCCATGCTCCGGCTTTCCCCCGGCGCGGATCGAACCACCGACGCAACGGTTCCGTCGCTTGAGATGAAGAACGTGAACCGCCCCGCATGACCGGTCAACTCGTCGAAGGCGCCGAACCCGCGGGACGCGGCACCGTGGGGCCAGAAGTCGGACAACAGGTCGAACTGAAGCCCCAGGGAGTCAGCCCAGGCGCGCAAAGCATACCGATGATCGGTAGAGACGGCGAGAAGACGGACACCGTTCGATGAGAAGAGCGAGGAGTTGGCCTGCAGCGCGGTCATTTCATCGGTGCAGACACGCGAGAAGGCGAAAGGAAAGAAGACAAGGGCAGCCGCCTGCCCTGTCAGGCCCCCCGAGCTGACGGTTTCACCGTACTGGTTCGTCAGCGTGAAGCGAGGCGCCGGCTCACCTGGAAGAGGGAGCCCCGCCACGCTACTGTTTCCGGCGGCTGACGAGTCGTGTGGCCAGCCATTCACGGGACACACCCGCGGTCGACGTCGAGTGGAGGCCGGCCGTCGGAGCCGCCTCCTGCACGTCGGCCGGCGGTACGTAGCCGTCCCGCCCATGCTTGGGCGTCAGGAGCCACACCACCCCGCCCGGACCGAGCGAGGTCAGCGAGTCGACCAGGGCGTCGACAAGGTCACCATCGCCGCCCCGCCACCACATGATGACGCCGTCGACAACTTCCTGGTCGTCCTCAGTAAGGAGGTCCGATTCAAGGCCTGCCTCGAGGTGGTCGCGGAAATCGAAGTCGACGTCCTCGTCATAGCCGAGTTCCTGGACAAGATCCCCCGCCTTGAATCCCAACTTGCCCGCCACATTCACTGCAGTGGCGGCTTCGGCCTCACTCACTTGATTCCTCCTGAGAACACCGGGGCGGTCAACTGACGCGCTCCCTGGGTAGTCGTGCATTATTACCAGCCAACACCTTTATACGCCACGCTTCAAGCCAGCACGACCAAACCGGCGCCATAGTGGCCTGTAACCGGCAGTAATAGGAGTCGAAGCGACGCCCTAGGCGTAATCCTCGCCGGCCCTGCTTCCCGGCTACGCAGGATCGCCGCGGCGGAGATAGAGTGATTGGTTAGATGGCCGCGGCATAACCACCGCAAGGCTACGCATCAATTCTCGGAGATATCTCTCCGGAGCAAAAGTCATAAGCGTCGCAGACAGAATCTGTGTAAGTGGAGAGGTTTCGCGTGGCTGCAGAAGAAGGTACGGCGGATATTCTGAGTGGTTTGACCGTGGGCAAGCCCGATGGTGATCCTGAGGAGACGGCTGAGTGGATCGAATCCCTTGACGAGTTGATCCGGTCCCAGGGTACGGAGCGTGCGCAGTTCATCATGCGTTCCCTGCTGCAGCGGGCGGGTGCGCAGAGCGTCGGCGTGCCGATGGTGACCACTACTGATTACGTCAACACGATTCCGGCGGACCAGGAGCCCGAGTTTCCCGGAGATGAGGAGATCGAGCGGAAATACCGTGCGTGGATGCGGTGGAACGCCGCGGTGATGGTGCACCGCGCCCAGCGTTCGGATATCGGGGTGGGTGGCCATATCTCCACGTACGCCGGTGCCGCAACCCTGTATGAGGTCGGCTACAACCACTTCTTCAAGGGCAAGGACCATCCCAGCGGTGGAGATCATGTCTTCTTCCAGGGCCACGCCTCGCCGGGCATGTATGCGCGGGCGTTCCTCGAGGGCCGGTTGAGCGAGGATGACCTCAACGGGTTCCGGCAGGAGAAGTCGAAGGAAGGCTCCGCGCTTTCCTCGTATCCGCACCCACGGCTGATGCCCGGGTTCTGGGAGTTCCCCACCGTGTCGATGGGCATCGGGCCGATGAACGCGATCTACCAGGCGCAGTCGAACCGGTACCTCGCCAACCGCGGCCTGAAGGACACCTCCGGGCAGCAGGTGTGGGCATTCCTCGGTGATGGAGAGATGGACGAACCCGAATCGCGGGGCTTGTTGCAGCTCGCCGCGAACGAGGGCCTGGACAACCTGAACTTCGTGATCAACTGCAATCTGCAGCGCCTCGACGGACCGGTGCGCGGTAACGGCAAGATCATGCAGGAGCTGGAGGCGTTCTTCCGCGGTGCGGGGTGGAACGTCATCAAGGTGGTGTGGGGCCGCGAGTGGGATGACCTGCTGGAGAAGGACCGCCAGGGTGCGCTGGTGGACATCATGAACCAGACTCCCGACGGCGACTACCAGACCTACAAGGCCGAGTCCGGCGGGTTCGTGCGGGATCACTTCTTCGGCAAGTCCCCGGAGACCAAGGCCATGGTGGAGGATCTCACCGACGCCGAGATCTGGAACCTCAAGCGCGGCGGGCATGACTACCGCAAGGTCTACGCGGCGTACAAGGCAGCCACCGAATTCAAGGGCAAACCCACGGTCATCCTCGCCAAGACGGTCAAGGGCTACGGCCTGGGACCGCACTTCGAGGGACGCAACGCGACCCACCAGATGAAGAAACTGACCCTGGAGGATCTGAAGGCGTTCCGGGACCACCTGCGGATTCCGGTCACCGATGAGCAGATCGATGATGATCTGTACAACCCTCCGTACTACCACCCGGGCATGGACGCACCGGAAATCAAGTACCTGATGGAGCGCCGGCGGGAGCTGGGCGGGTTCGTGCCCGAACGGCGCACCAAGCACACCGAGGTGACCCTGCCGGGCGATGCAGCCTATGAGGTCGCCAAGCGGGGCTCGGGTAAGCAGCAGGCCGCCACGACCATGGCGTTCGTCCGGGTCCTCAAGGAGCTGATGCGCGACAAGGGCTTCGGTACCCGGGTGGTGCCGATCGTCCCGGACGAGGCGCGGACCTTCGGCATGGACTCGTTCTTCCCGACCGCGAAGATCTACAACCCCAAGGGCCAGAACTACCTGTCCGTCGACCGGGACCTGGTCCTGGCGTACAAAGAATCCACCAGCGGGCAGATCCTCCACGCCGGAATCAACGAGGCCGGCTCGATGGCAGCGTTCACCGCTGCAGGCACTGCCTACGCCACGCACGGCGAGCCGCTGATCCCGATCTACGTGTTCTACTCGATGTTCGGATTCCAGCGCACCGGGGACTCGATCTGGGCCGCGGCGGATCAGATGACCCGCGGGTTCATCATCGGGGCCACCGCCGGACGCACCACGCTCACCGGCGAGGGACTCCAGCACGCGGACGGACACTCCCCGATCCTGGCCTCCACCAACCCGGCGGTCATCACCTATGATCCGGCTTTCGGCTACGAGATCGGGCATATCATGCGCGACGGCCTGAACCGGATGTACGGGGACATCGGGGACCGACCCGAGTCGTTCCGCAACGTCATGTACTACATCACCGTCTACAACGAGCCGTTCGTCCAGCCACCGGAACCGGAAGGGCTCGATGTCGAGGGCCTGCTCAAGGGCATCTACCTGGCCGCTCCGGCGAAGATCGACGGGCCACGCACCCAACTGCTGGCCTCAGGTGTCGCAGTGCCGTGGGCGATCGATGCCCAACGGATCCTCGCCGAGGACTGGGGTGTCTCCGCCGATGTCTGGTCCGTCACCTCGTGGAACGAACTACGCCGCGACGGACTGGATGCTGAGGAGGAAGCGTTCCTGAACCCCGACGCCGAACCCCGCAAGCCCTTCATCACCCAGCAACTCGAGGGTGCAACCGGTCCTATCGTGGCGGTCAGTGACTTCATGAAAGCCGTCCCTGATCAGATCCGTCAGTTCCTGCCCAACGAGTTCGCGACCCTGGGCGCTGACGGCTTCGGTTTCTCCGATACCCGTGCCGCAGCCCGCCGCTACTTCAAGATCGACAGCCACTCAGTCGTGGTCCGCGCCCTGGAGATGCTCGCCCGACGCGGCGAAGTGGACGCCGACGCCCCCCGGGAGGCCATCGAGAAGTACTCACTGCACGACATCAACGCCGGTACCACCGGCAACACCGGAGGCGAAAGCTAACACCATCCCTCCACGCAACTGAAGACGACGACGGGCAGGCCTACCAAGGCCCGCCCGTCGTCGTCGTATTTTGTAGCCATCCCACAAATGGAGGTTGGTCCTCGAAAAACGTATGCTCGGACCATGCCGTCGCCAGAAGTCCCCTCCAGCGTCCCGCGGAACGGTAGCCGGAACAACGGGCAGGTACCGCCCGATCCTGACACTGTGGAGAAGCTGCGGTCGAAGATCGGTTCGCTCTCGACGGCGACGCTCAAGCAGCTCGACGCCGACCTGCCCTGGTACCGCGGGCTCCGACCCGACGAACGCTCGGCCCTGGGGCTCGTGGCGCAGAAGGGCATCGCATCCTTCGTCAGCTGGTACCAGCGGCCGGTCTCCCCTGCCTGGGTACTCAGTGACGTGTTCGGAACCGCGCCCACCGAGCTCACCCGTTCCATCAGCCTCCAGAAAGCGCTGCAGCTGATCCGGGTGGTGGTCCAGGTGGTCGAGGACCAGGTGCCCTTCCTTGCGCCGGCCGCCGATCAGGGGCCGCTGCGCGAAGCCGTCCTCCGCTACTCGCGTGAAGTGGCCTTCGCGGCGGCCGACGTCTACGCGCGCGCCGCCGAGACGCGGGGTTCCTGGGACACCCGCCTCGAAGCACTCGTCGTCGACGCAATCCTGCGCGGTGAGAGTTCGGACGCCCTGCGGTCCCGGATCGCCGCGGTCGGCTGGAAGTCGCAGGCGCGGATCACGGTCATGGTGGGCAGCTCTCCCCCGGAACCGAACGCCGCTTTCCTGGGGGAACTGCGCCGGGTGACGGGCAGGCTCGCGGAGGACACCCTCGTCGGCATCCAGGGGGAACGGCTCATCCTCGTGCTCGGCGGCGTGCGGGAGCGCGATTCCTCCTACCGCCGGATCAGCGAACTTTTCGGCGCAGGTCCTGTGGTGTACGGTCCGGAGGCGGAGTCACTGGTCGCTGCGAGCAGTTCAGCGCAGGCTGCCTTCGCCGGACTGACCGCCGCTGCTGCCTGGCCCGGTGCGCCGCGCCCGGTCTCTGCCGAGGACCTCTGGCCCGAGCGTGTTTTCGCCGGCGACGACACCGCGCGGAAGTCACTCGTCCATTCCATCTACCGACCGTTGCAGAGCGCCTCGAACGGCCTGGAGGAAACCCTGTCCGCGTACCTCACCCTCGGACATTCCCTCGAGGCGACCTCGCGTGAACTCTTCGTCCACGCCAATACCGTCCGCTACCGGTTGCGACGGGTATGCGATGTCACCGGCTGGGATCCGTTGCTCCCCCGTGAGGCCTACGTGCTCCACACCGCCCTGGTGGTGGGACGGCTCTACCAGTCGGTCAAACCCCCGGCGGAGCGGCTCCCCCAGCGGTCTGCGGACCTTCGTACCTTGTAGACTTCCTACAAAGCGGCTTGGACAGCTTCGTACAGCCGAACACCCGGAAAAGTGACCGTCCTTTGGAAAGCTGGAAACGTGCTTGCAATCGCCTGCCCCGGCCAGGGGTCCCAGACGCCAGGATTCCTCAACCCGTGGCTCGAGTTGCCCGGAGTGGCCGACCACCTTGCTGCCCTGAGTGAGCAGGCCGGGGTTGACCTCATCCGGCATGGAACCGTCTCGGACGAGGACACCATCAAGGACACCGCGGTGGCGCAGCCGCTGATCGTCGCCGCGGGACTCGTGGCGGGACGGGTACTCCTCGAGGAACGTCCCCTCACTGCCGGAACAGTGGTGGCGGGCCACTCGGTGGGCGAGCTCACCGCCTCGGCAATCGCCGGCGCCCTCAGCGAGGCCGACGCCGTCGCCTTCGTCCGGGTGCGTGCAAACGCCATGGCCTCCGCCGCCGCCGCCACGCCCACCGGGATGAGCGCGGTGCTGGGAGGCGATCCCGACGACGTCGCCCGGGTACTGGCCGGGGTGGGGCTCACTGCGGCGAATGCCAACGGAGGCGGGCAGGTGGTGGCAGCGGGGACCCTCGAGCAGTTGGCGGCGCTGGCCGCTGCACCTCCCGCCAAGGCGCGGGTCATCCCGCTCAAGGTCGCGGGTGCGTTCCATACGGGCCACATGTCCCCCGCCGTCATGGCGCTCGAGACACTCCGCCCGACGCTCGCGCCGTCGGAACCGGTGGGCACGCTGCTTTCGAACTTCGACGGCCGCCCCGTGAGCACGGGCGAGGCGAACCTCGACAGCCTGATAGCACAGGTTTCGCGGCCGGTCCGCTGGGACCTCTGCATGGCGTCGATGCAATCGATGGGTGTGACCGGCATGGTCGAACTCGCCCCAGCAGGCACCCTGACCGGTCTTGCCAAGCGCGGAATGCGCGGTACGGCGGCGTTGGCCGTAAAATCTCCTGAGGACCTCGAGGCGGCTCGCACATTCATCGTCGAGCATTCCCGCACTCCGGACCTGGATCCAGCCCTTACCGCAGAAGGACTTTCGTGAGCACTCCCGTCATCAAGCAGGCAGCCCTCCGCGAGCACACGCGTATCCACGGGTTGGGCATCTACCGTCCCAGTGTCGTCGTGACCAACGAGGATGTCTGCCAGTGGATCGATTCCTCCGATGAATGGATCCGCCAGCGCACCGGCATCGTGACGCGCCGTCGTGCGCCCCGGGACGTCAGTGTGGTCGATATGGCCGAAGCGGCGGCACGCGAGGCACTGGCCGACGCCGGTATCCAGGCCTCGCAGCTCGGTGCAGTGCTGGTCTCCACCGTCACCCACCCGCACGCAACGCCGTCCGCCGCGGCGCAGTTGACCGACCGCCTGGGAGCCACCCCCGCACCCGCCTTCGACATCTCGGCGGCCTGCGCCGGATACTGCTACGGGATCGCGCAGGCGGATGCCCTGGTCCACGCGGGGAGCGCCGAATATGTCCTCGTGGTGGGGGTCGAGAAACTGTCGGACTTCATCGACAACAGCGACCGCACCATCTCCTTCATCCTCGGTGACGGGGCAGGCGCTGTCGTCATCGGGCCGTCCGACTCCCCGGGTATCGGGCCCTCGGTATGGGGTTCGGACGGCAGCAAGCACGGCGCGATCCGCATGAGCCATTCGCTTCTCGAGATCCGCGACTACTCACTCGCTGCCGCAGCAGGCCGGGAGGGTGCTCCGGCGGAAGACGCCGAGGCACAGGCAGCGCTGTGGCCCACGATGCGCCAGGACGGCCAGACAGTTTTCCGCTGGGCGGTCTGGGAGATGGCGAAGGTTGCCCAGCAGGCGCTCGACGCCGCGGGAATCACCTCGTCCGACCTCGTAGCTTTCGTGCCGCACCAGGCAAACATCCGTATCATCGATGAAATGGTGAAGCAGCTGAAATTGCCTGGACACGTGCAGGTGGCACGCGACATCGTCGACGCCGGAAACACATCGGCGGCGTCCATCCCGCTGGCCATGCACCGCCTGCTGAAGGAGCAGCCGGCCCTGAGCGGCGGGCTCGCCCTGCAGATCGGGTTCGGAGCCGGTCTCGTCTTCGGCGCGCAGGTTGTAGTACTCCCCTAGTTTTCCAAACCCAAACCGCGTCAGCGCGGTTTGACCAACCACGCCGGGAAACACCGGCATCAACAGAAAAGGAGCCACCATGGCTAGCAACGAAGAGATCCTGGCCGGTCTGGCTGAAATCGTCAACGAGGAAACGGGCCTTGCGCCCGAGTCGGTCGAAATGGACAAGTCCTTCACCGATGACCTCGACATCGATTCCATCTCGATGATGACCATCGTGGTCAACGCCGAAGAGAAGTTCGGCGTCCGTATCCCCGATGAGGAAGTCAAGAACCTCAAGACCGTGGGCGACGCCGTGAACTTCATCTCCGGCGCGCAGTCCTAGTTCCATCGGTTCTGCTCCCTCGGGAGTCCGGCGGCCGCCTTCGGCATTCTGTCCACGGGCGGCCGCCTTTTCACCACGTGCCCCGGGTTGCCCGGGCCGCAGCCTAGCTTTGAAAGAGTGACAGAATGCCACGCAAAGTAGTCATCACCGGCCTTGGAGCAACCACGCCGATCGGCGGGGACGTCCCCACCATGTGGGCGAACTCCCTCAAGGGAGTCTCGGGCGCCCGCACCATCGAGGCCGACTGGGTGCAGAAGTACGAGCTTCCTGTCACGTTCGCCGCGCAGGCGACGACACCGGCGAGCGAGGTCCTGTCCCGCGTCGAGGCCAAGCGGATGGACCCCTCGACCCAGTTCGCCGTCATCGCATCCCGCGAGGCATGGCGTGATTCCGGCATCGAGGACGTCGATCATGACCGGCTCGCGGTGGCCTTCGCCACAGGGATCGGCGGTGTCTGGACACTCCTCGACGCATGGGACACCCTGCAGGCGAAGGGTCCCCGCCGTGTCCTCCCGATGACCGTTCCCATGCTCATGCCGAACGGCCCCGCGGCGGCGGTGAGCCTCGACCTCGGTGCACGTGCCGGTGCACACACGCCGGTCTCCGCGTGCGCGTCGGGGACCGAGGCACTGCACCTCGGCCTGGACCTCATCCGGTCGGGCAAGGCCGACGTCGTCATGTGCGGTGGCGCCGAGGCGGCCATCCACCCCATGCCCATTGCCGCTTTTGCGTCCATGCAGGCACTGTCCCGGCGTAACGACGAGCCCGAACTGGCCTCGCGCCCCTACGACCTCGCCCGGAACGGCTTCGTCATGGGCGAGGGTGCCGGCGCCCTGGTCATCGAGGCAGAGGAGCATGCCCTCGCCCGCGGTGCGCGTATCTACGGCGAACTCGCGGGTACCTCGGTCACTGCTGACGCCTATCACATCACCGCCCCCGATCCCGGTGGCCTCGGGGCCACGCGCGCACTGAAGGCAGCACTGTTCGACGCACGTGTCCAGGCCTCCGACGTGGTGCACGTCAACGCCCACGCCACGTCCACCCCGGTGGGAGACAAGCCGGAGTACGTGGCACTGAGGGCCGCCCTCGGCTCCCAGCTGGACAACGTTGCGGTATCTGCCACCAAGTCCCAGACAGGGCACCTGCTCGGAGCATCCGGCGCTGTTGAGGCCGTCATGACGGTCCTTGCCGTCTACGAACGCACGGTGCCCGTGACGATCAACCTCGACAACCAGGACCCCGAGATCCCCCTCGACGTGGTCACCTCGGAGCGGAAGCTGCCCGCGGGCGACATCGTGGCCATCAGCAATTCCTTCGGCTTCGGCGGGCACAACGCCGTCATCGCCGTGAAGAACGTCTAGGAGCAACACCCGACGCTGCACCCGGCGGGACGCAGCCCCCGGCGGAACGCCCGGTCCGGCCCAGTGCCGGACCGGGCTCGCACCGATGTGGGATGATCCCGCGGACGCGGCTACGGAACCCTGCGGGAAGGGACGGACGCGGCGGCTACCACGCATGCGGGCAGGCTCTGCACAGCGCCGATCATCGGAGCTTCATGGCGGGCGGGCGGCTCAACCGACCTGATGCAACCAGCGCACCGGCGCACCCTCGGCAGCATGCCGGAACGGTTCGAGTTCCTCGTCCCAGGATTCGCCCAGCGCGAGGGACAATTCGTGGTAGACGGCGGCCGGGTTTCCGGCACCTGCTTCATAGGCGTAGCGGATGCGATCCTCCGAGACCATGATATTGCCGTGGACGTCCGTGGTGGCGTGGAAGATCCCGAGCTCGGGCGTGTGGGACCAGCGCCCGCCGTCGGCGCCCGTACTCTGTTCCTCGGTGACCTCGTAGCGAAGATGAGCCCAGCCGCGCAGCGCGGACGCCAGTTGCGCGCCCGAACCCTGCGGACCTACCCAGGAGAGCTCGGCGCGGAACATTCCGGGCGCGGCAGGCTGAGGGGTCCACTCAAGGTCTGTGCGCTTGTCGAGGACCGAGCCGATCGCCCACTCGACATGAGGGCACAGCGCAGAAGGGGCCGAGTGCACGTACAAAACACCGCGCGCCATCACAACAGACATTCCATCCTCCATAGCTGTAGGTACGTCTTCCCCAACGACCTTCAAGGTGATGAAAACTGCTGATTTGCTGGTGCTTTCCGGCCACTGCCCACAGGAGTTGCTGCAGGTTGTGAACTAGGGAACATTCTGCCGCACCCGGGCTGATTGCGCCACTGGTATTACTTGCTTTTTTTCGGTAGCCCAAGTAGGCCTACTCGATCCGAGGCGTTCTTCAGGCTCTGGGGTGGGCTTGCTCGTAACTGCGGCGGAGCCTGTCCACTGACACATGGGTGTACAGCTGCGTTGTGGCGAGGCTGGAGTGTCCGAGTATTTCCTGCACTGCCCGAAGGTCGGCGCCACCGTCCAGAAGATGCGTGGCAGCGCTGTGCCGGAGGGCGTGCGGCCCTGACGCTGCGGTATCGCCCAGCTCGGCGAGAATCTTCTGCACGCCGGCGCGGACGGTCCGCTGGTCGATCCTGCCCCCACGCCGTCCCAGGAACACCGCGGCTCCGCTGGCGGGCGTTCTGAAGGCGGGCCTTCCACGGCGAAGCCAGTCGTCGAGCGCATGGGCTGCCGGCACGCCGAAGGGAACGGTTCTTTCCTTGTTGCCTTTGCCCAGCACCCGTAGCGTTCGGCGTTCCAGGTCGAGGTCGTCGATGTCCAGCCCCACCAGCTCCCCCACCCGGACCCCGGTGCCATACAGGATCTCCACCATGGCTCTCAGCTGGAGTGCTCCAGCATCCCCTTCGGCGGCAGCTTCGGCCAGCGAGGCGAACAGCGTGTCCAGCTGCCCGCGGCTCACCACCTGCGGCAGGGTCTTTTGCCGTTTCGGAGCGCGTAGGCGTAGGGAAGGATTCGCAACGACGAGTTCTTCCCGAACGGCCCACTCCATGAAGGTGCGTGCCGTGGCCGCCCGCCGGGCGATGGTTGACCTGGCAAGGCCTGAAGCATCAAGCGCTCCGAGCCAGGCCCTGAAGTGCCGGAGCTCCAGCTTGTCGAGCCGGTGGATGCCCTGTCCCTGGACGAAAGCGAAGAGGAATTCGAGGTCAGCGAGGTAGGCACGGACCGTATGGGTGGAACGGTTCCGCTCCGCCGTCAGGTAGAGACGGTAACGGTCCAACGCGCCGTCGAAGTCCATGGCATGGCCGACGGTGTCACGGCCGTCCCAGGGAACAGGTACCTCGGCTTCCTCTGCCATCATGCTCCTTCCTGCCTCGGTCCTTATTCTCCTACTGTGCACTTCCGGGTGCGCAGGGCCAAGGCGGCACACCGGACGAGCCGGGTCCGTCGTCCTTCGGATGCTATGACGGCAGCATGCCGGCGCCGCCTTCGAGGTCGAGCAGGAACTGCTTCATCTCCACACCAGCGGCATATCCGGTCACGGCCCCATTACCGGCCACCACCCGATGCCCGGGGATGAAGATCGAAAGCGGGTTCGCCCGGATCGCCGCACCGATCGCCCGGCCCATGGCCGGGTTCCCCAACTCGCTCGCGATGTCCCGGTAACTGCGCGTCTCCCCGCAGGGAATCTCCATCACGGTTTTCCACACCCGCAGCTGGAACGCAGTGCCGACGATTCCGAGGTGGACATCGAAGGACTTCCGGTCCCCGGCGAAGTACTGGCCCAGCTGCACTTCCGCTTGTCCGACTGCTGACTGGCGGGGCGGCTGCCCTCCCCCGGCAGCCAGGCCGAAAGGGGTGCCGAGCTTCGCCGGGGACGGATAGGGACTGTGGTCGGCATGGTAGACGCCCACGAGCTCCGCGTCCTCCTCTACGAGGATAAGGCCCCCGATACGGCTGTTGATGGCGGAGTGATATCTCACGGTTCCTGACCTCCCTGGTTGGATGAACGGCGCTTCAAGGCTTCTTCGCCCGACGCCAGCCGTCATTCGCTCGCGCAGCCAGCCCTTCGATCTCCAGGCGGGACAACCCCGCGATGACTTCACGGGTGCTCAATCCTGCGACGGACGCCAGTTTGTCCACTGTGGACGTTGCCCGGACGGGTAGCGCATCAAGAAGCAGGATGTCCTGCACGGGGAGCCCGTCATGATCCAGTACGGGCACCGCCGGCTCCACTTCGGGTTCCGAGCCGATCGGCCCCGCCATTTCCGCGACTTCCGCCGCATCCGTGACGCAGACCGCGCTGCCATCCCGCAGCAGACGGTGGCAACCGGCCGAATTGGCGGAATGTACCGACCCGGGTACGGCTCCGACCGGTCGACCGAGGCCGGCCGCATGATGCGCCGTGTTGAGCGCTCCGGACCTCCAGCGCGCCTCCACGACCACCGTCACCGCGCTCAGGGCCGCGATGAGCCGGTTGCGCTGGAGGAACCTCCACCGGGTGGGCGAGGAGCCGGGAGGGATTTCGGAAACCAGGAATCCCTGCCCAGCTATTGCACGGAGCAGTTCCTCGTTCCCCGCGGGATAGTAACGGTCGACGCCGCAGGCCATCACCGCTAGCGTCGGGGTGCCCTCCCAGCCCCCACCGACCGCGAGCGCGGCCCGGTGTGCCTGGGCGTCGATACCGTAAGCCCCTCCGGAGATAATAGTGAAGCCTCGTCCCACCAGGCCGGATGCGAGGTCCCCGGTGACGGCGTTTCCATAGTTCGTGCTGTCCCTCGATCCGACGAGAGCCACCACCCGCTTCAGCGTCGGGAGTTCTCCGGGACCTCGGACCCAGAGGCACAGGGGTGCAGCCAGCTGCAGGTCACCGAGCGCCGCGGGCCAGTCCGGAGACTCCGGCACCACGAGCCTTCCGCCCAACCGGCCCATCGTTGCGAGGTCACGTTCAGGGGCGAGGTCCTTCAGCCGCGGTGCCCACCGCTCAAGGGCCTCAGCCAGGACATCGTGCGGGCCGGAGTCCAGGTCGAGGCGGCCCGCCACCTCGTGGTGGAGCTGTGCACCGGCCTTGAGCGACCCAGTAGCGATCCGCAGCGCGTCCACGGGTCCTGCGGCCACAGTGAGAGCCAGTCCCACCGCATCCGATGGCTCGAACAAGCGGGACAGCGCCGCTCGGGACAGGAGTACATCCGCTGGGACGCTACTCATGCCGCACGCTCCTGAAGTCGGAAGCCGAGCGCCAGAACGACGTCGTCGGCCTCCGGCTGCGTGTGGCCCTGCAGGTCCGCGACGGTCCAGGCAACGCGAAGCGTACGGTCCCAGCCACGTGCGCTGATGAGGTTCCGGTCGAGCGCCCGGTCCAGTGCTGCGGTGACGGTGCGAGGCAGTCGGAGTTCTTCCCGGAGGATTTTTCCCTGCACCTCGGAATTGGTGGAGTATCCCCAGGGGATGAGGCGGGCGGCCTGGGCCTGCCGTGCACGTGCGACCCGCCGCGCTACCGTGGCCGTGGTTTCGGCTGTCGCCCCGCCGACGTAGTCGTGCAGCGCTACCCGCTGCACGGTGAGTTGGAGGTCGACGCGGTCCAGGAGCGGCCCCGAGAGCCGGTTGAAGTAACGCCTCCGCTGCTGCGCCGTGCACATGCAGTCGATTCCCTTTCCGTTGGCGAGACCGCACGGGCACGGGTTGAGTGCGAGGACCAGTTGGAAGCGGGCGGGGTAGGAGGCGGTACCGGCCGAACGGTGCAGGACGAGGGTTCCGCTTTCAAGCGGTTCGCGGAGGGCTTCGAGGACGCGTCTCTCGTATTCCGGCGCCTCGTCGAGGAACAGGACGCCGCGGTGCGCCCGGGATGCGGCTCCGGGACGCGGTATGCCGCTGCCCCCGCCGATGATCGCCGCCGCGGTGGACGTGTGGTGGGGGCTCTCGAATGGCGGCCTCCTCCGCAGCTCGGCGCAGGAATGCTCGCTACCCAACGAATGGATCGCCGTCACCTCCATGGCGTGGTCATCCGTGAGGTCCGGGAGGATCCCGGGCAGCCGCTCCGCCAACATCGTCTTGCCTGCCCCTGGTGGCCCCACCATCATCAGGTGATGCGCACCCGCCGCTGCCACCTCGACGGCGAAGCGCGCCTCCGCCTGACCGGCGATGTCGGCCATATCGCTGGAGAGACCACTCGACTGCTGGGTATTCGTCGGTTCCTGGCCGGCGGCGTCCGTCGGAAGTGGGAGCTGCACCTTCGAGGCGTCGGCACCGAAAGCCAGGGCCACCTCGGCAAGGGAGGCGAACCCGGAGACTTCAGCGTTCGGCACCAGGGCGGCTTCGGCGCGGTTGCCTTCCGCCACGACCACGCGCACGTGGCCGGCCTGGACGGCGGCCATGACCGCCGGAAGGACCCCGCGGACCGGACGCAGCTGCCCGTCCAGGCCGAGCTCGGCGAGGAAGACGATCGCCCCACAATTGCGGACGTCCCCGGCGGCCGCAAGGGCAGCCATGACAATCGCGAGGTCGAACCCGGAGCCGCGTTTCGGAAGGGACGCCGGAATCAGGTTGACGGTGATCTTCCGCCGGCTGAGCGGGACGCCCGCGTTACGCGCCGCAGCCCGGATGCGGTCCTTCGCCTCGTTCAGTGACGCATCCGGCAACCCCAGCAGCACGAACGCGGGCAAGGTCTGACCGATGTCGGCTTCGACCTCGACGATGTGCCCGTTCAACCCCACGAGGGAGACCGAATAGGTACGTCCCAGCGCCATCAGAGAACTGCCCGCAAATGCTCGATGCGCGGATTCCCGGAGCCGTCGTCGAGCACCGAAACCGCATCCACCCGGAACCCGGAGAACCGACAGTTGTGAGCACGCGCCCACTTCGAAGCCAGCAGGTACAACCGCTCCAGCTTGCCCGCCGTGATCGCCTCCAGCGGATGCCCGAAATCCTCCGAACTGCGCGTCTTCACCTCGACGATCACCAGCGTGGTTCCGTCCACCGCCACCAGGTCTATCTCCCCCGCACTGCACCGCCAGTTCCGGTCCACGATCCGCAACCCGGACCGCTCCAGGAACTCCGCAGCAGTCGCCTCTCCGCGCCGCCCCAGCTGGTCCTTCGCCAACATGTCCACCACCTCCATCCCAAGCCTGCGGGCACGAGGAACAGCGGCGGCCGGCAGGCACCGCTATGTGGGCAAGTCGACCCTCTGGCCGCCTGTGGAGGAAGAATCGGGGTCGCACTGAACAAGGGCTATGCCCGGTACCGGTTGAGGAACAGGGTCCCAACGGCGACAATGAGGGAACAACGCGAACGGGTACGCGATTCGACTACATGAGGGGTTTCCATGGCTTCGAGCAACGATCTCGTGCCCGGCGGAAGCGAGGCCGACCGCCTCGAACAGCTGACGCCGGCAACACCGGATGATTCCGCTGCCGGACCGGCGCTGGGTGAGGGTACGGGGGGATCCGAGGCCGACCGCCTGGAGCAGGCAGTTGAAACAGCCGACGACGGCGAGGACGGATTCCCGCACGGAGCCGCCGACGTCGACTTCGACGACGGGGACTTCCAGGACGTGGACGACGACTGAAGCAGGCCTTCCGGCGCTTTTTCCCCGGCGAACCGCGGTTCGCCGGCCGGTAGCGCCAGCCGACAGTTGAAGCTAGTTCCCCAGCGCCCCATCCTTGGGCAGCGCGATGTCATCCGACTTCGACAGCTCCTCGACATTCACGTCCTTGAAGGTGATCACCCGGACGTTCTTCACGAAACGGGCCGAACGGTACACGTCCCAGACCCAGGCGTCCTGCAGCGTCAGATCGAAGTAGACCTCGCCGTCGGCCGACTTCGCCTGGAGGTCCACATTGTTCGCAAGGTAGAACCGCCGTTCCGTCTCCACCACGTAGCTGAAGAGCCCTACGACGTCGCGGTACTCCCGGTAGAGCTGGAGCTCCATGTCGGTTTCATAGTTCTCAAGATCTTCGGCGCTCATGATCCCATTCTGCCCCAATCTCGGGGCCGGTCATTCCGGGCTGTGCGGGACTTCCCAGGCGCCAGGACCGCCGGTGGTAGTCACTGGATCCTCGAGCGTCGATGGCGGCCCGATGCAGTGCCGTCGCATAGCCCTTGTTCACGTCCCACCGGTACGCCGGGTGGTCGGCGGCGAGCGACGTCATCAGTGCGTCACGCTCGACCTTCGCAAGGACGCTTGCGGCCGCAACACTGAGACACTGCAGGTCGGCCTTGATCCTCGTATGCACGGGCGCATCGCAGCCGGAGACCATTGTGTCTCCGGGGCCCGCTCCGGCGTCGTCGAAAAGGGAATCCTGCCGCCGGGAGGAGAGCCAGTCATGGTTTCCGTCGAGGATGACGACGTCGGGACGCACCGTCGCGACCACCTGTTCCCAGGCGCGGTTTCCCGCAGCCTGCAGCGCAGCCATCAGGCCCACGTCGTCGATCTCCGCGGAACTCGCGTGGCCCACCCCGTAAGCGAGCGACCACTTCCGGATGCGCGGCACCAGCGCCTCACGCTCGGCGGGTGAGAGCAGCTTGCTGTCCCGCACCCCGCGCAGACCCTTTCCCGCCTCGAGGTCGACGACGACGATTCCCACCGAGACCGGGCCCGCCAGCGCTCCCCTGCCGACCTCGTCGCAGCCCGCGATGTAGCGGTGGCCGCCGGTGGAGAAGGACCGCTCGAAGACCAGGGTGGGCGCAGCGGAGCGCTTCCGGCGCGCTGCGGTCACCTGCCCTCCGGTGCACCCGCGGCCGCCGGTTCGGGGATCCCCTCGAAGACCTCGGGATAGTTGCCCAGGAAGCCCATGTGGTTGAGTGGCCAGGCGATCACCGCAGCCTTCCCCTCGATGTCGTCGACATCGATGAAGCCCTGGCCGGGCCTGTCGGTGTTCGCTCGGGAATCAGCCGAGGCATTGCGGTGATCCCCCATCACCCAGACCTTCCCTTCGGGTACGACGACGTCGAAGGGCGTGTCCGACGGCGCGGCACCGGGGAACAGATAGGGCTCGACCAGCGGTTCGCCGTTGACCGTGATACGTCCCTCGGCGTCGCAGCAGATCACGCGGTCACCTTCCATGCCGATGACCCGCTTGACGAGGTGCTGCTGCGAGTCATCGGGCGCGAGGCCCACGAAGATCAGCGCATCCTTGACCCAGTTGTTGTCGACCTGCTGGCCGGGCGTGAGCCAGCCTTCGGTATCGCTGAACACCACGATGTCCCCGCGCTCGAGCGCGAACGGCTGGGGAACGAGTTGGTTCACGAAGATGCGGTCGTCGATCTGGAGGGTGGTCTCCATGGACCCGGAGGGAATGTAGAAGGCGCGGAACAGGAACGTCTTGATCAGGAAGGACAGGACGAGCGCAATCACGACGATTGTCGCGATCTCCTTGAGCCAGCCCGCGAAACTGCGGTCCTGCTCCTTCGGGGCACCTCGGCGTCCGCGGCCTCTCACGGATAGGTCCGGCGCCTCCGGATGCCGGGGATCCGCTCCGGAAGCGGTGATGTCCTGGGTGCCCGGGGTCCCATCGGATCCGGGAGCATCCGTCCGTGAAGCATTCGAGGGCAGCGGACCGCCCGCGTGGTTACCGGGCTTCCGACGGAAGTTTCGTGGCATCTGCTGCATTCCTCAATGTCGTTCCGGTGCCGGTCATACGGCCACCGCGTTTGCTCTCGTTCAGAAGGTTCTTACAGGCGGTTCAGGACTCTGTGTCAATCCCGGGCGGACGGCCCGATCCGACCGGCCCGATCCGGCGGCCAGACGAGGTGCACCACCTCGCCGATCACGCGATCAGCGGCCACCAACCCGCCGCCCGGTGCCCCCAGCAGCGACCGCGAGTCCATCGAAACGGACCGGTGATCGCCCAACAACCACAACCTACCCTCCGGGACCTCGACATCGAACTCCGTTTCGCTGGGAGCGTCGGACGGGAACAGATACGGCTCATCCAGCGCGTCGCCGTTCACGGTGACCCTGCCGTCGTCGGCGCAGCAGGCCACCCGGTCCCCCGGCACGCCGACCACCCGCTTCACATACACCGTCTCGCTGCCGTTCAGGCCCAGCCACTGCCCGACGGCGTCCACTACGCGCACGGGCACGCTGCGGTCATCATGAATGGGATCGAAGGATCCCCGACCGTTGAAAACGACAACGTCGCCCCGCTCGATTCGCTCTGCAGCGTTCCCGGTCTTGCTGACCACCACGCGGTCACCCTCCTCGAGGAGCGGTTCCATGGAGCCCGACGGTATGTAGTAGACATCGACGAGCAGAGCCCGCACGACGCCGACCACCAGGACGGCGAAAAGCACGGCGGAGAACACGAAACGCCAGCCCGTAATCGCGGACCGGCGTTGAGTGTGCTTCCCAGCCGTAGGAGGGGAAGCGGATGTTTCAGGCACCCGTGAAGGTTACTTGACCGTCTTGGGGTCGCGCTTTTCCTTGATCTTGGCTGCCTTGCCGCGGAGTTCGCGCATGTAGTAAAGCTTCGCGCGGCGAACGTCGCCCTTCGAGACCAGCTCGATCTTCTCGAGGACCGGGGAGTGCACCGGGAAGGTACGCTCCACGCCGACGCCGAAGCTGACCTTGCGGACCGTGAAGGTTTCGCGGATGCCGTCGCCCTGGCGTCCAAGGACGAAGCCCTTGAAGATCTGGACACGGGTGTTCTTGCCTTCAATGATGTTCACGTGGACATTGACGGTGTCCCCGGCGCGGAACGCCGGGATGTCGGTGCGGGCTGAGGCCGCATCGACGGAGTCGAGAATATGCATGGTGCTTCTCCTGGTGAACGCCACAGGTCATTCACGTGGGTCACGGCGGTCAAGGCCGGCTCGCGGGGAGCGCAGCAATTCCCGCCGAAAAAGGTGTACCGGCGGTTCGGATCTCCGGACGCCGGTGTGTAGAACTGTTGGCCGCACACCCCCTGTGGCAGGGTCCAGCCCAGCAGACACAAGCACCAAGTATTCCATACCTGCGGCACAGCGGCGAATCGCAGCTAGCGTGTTTCCCCCGGAGGGCCGAGGCGCCCTTCAGGAGCCGGCGGGATCCCTGCGCACCAGAACCCCGTCGACGACCACGAAGCCGGCCCCGCTGAGAGCCGTGAGGTCGGTTCCGGTCAGCGACCCGGCCTCGACCGACGCGAGCAGGTCAGGACGGCGGAGCGCGGTGCGCCGGTACTGCTCCGTGCGGCGGAACTGAGCAATTCTGGCGTGGTTCCCGCTGAGCAGGACCTCCGGGATGTCCCGGCCACGCCACGACGACGGCTTGGTGTACACGGGGTATTCGAGCAGTCCGTCAGCGTGGGATTCCTCCACCAGGGACTCCGGATTTCCCACGACACCCGGGATGAGCCGCCCCACGGCCTCGACCATGGCGAGCACTGCCACCTCACCGCCGTTCAGCACATAGTCCCCCAGGCTGACGGGACGTACCTCGAAGGACTCCTCCGCCCATTCGATCGCCCGCTCGTCGATACCCTCGTAGCGTCCGCAGGCGAACACGAGGTGGTCGAGCGTGGCGAATTCGGAGGCCGTCGCCTGACGAAAGACCTCGCCGGCGGGAGACGGGACCACAAGGGTAGGGCGCACGGTCGATTCCGCCGCAATCGACTCAAGGGCAAGCGCCCACGGCTCGGGCTTCATCACCATTCCGGCCCCGCCGCCGTACGGGGTATCATCGACGGTCCGGTGCCGGTCCGTGGTGAACGCTCGGAGGTCGTGGACGCGAACGTCCAGGAGCCCGTCCTGGCGCGCCTTGCCGATCAGCGAGAGTTCGAGGGCCGCCAGGTACTCCGGAAAGATGGTGACGACGTCGATCCGCACTAGGAGTCGGTCCGGCCCGCAGCATCACTGTCAGCGTCACTGTCACCGGTGCCCGGCAAGGTACCCGGAAGCGTTCCGGAAACGTCGTCGCCGTCGTCGGGCGCCTGATTGGAGCCGGGGGTGTTGAGGTCGAACAGCCCGGCGGGAGGAAGAATGGACACGTAGCCGCCCTCGGGATTTACCTCGGGAACGATCTTCCCGACGAACGGCACCAGTGCTTCGTGCCCGCCGGTCAGCTCGACCACGAGGAGGTCCTGGACGGCCATGGTCCGCAGCGCCGTGACCTTGCCGACCGTCTCGCCGTCGACCCGGGCATAGAGGCCCACGAGCTCGTGCTCGTACCAGGCGTCCTCTTCGTCGTCCTCGGTGGTGTCACTGTCGATGAACAGGCTGGCGCCCCGCAGCGTCTCCGCCCGGTTGCGGTCGGGGATCTGCTCGAACCCCACGATGAGGATGTCCTTGTTCCAGCGAGCCTTCGTCACGGTCAGCTCAGCCGTGGGCGCACCTTCGGCACGGAAGACCGCACCGGGTTCGAAGCGGTCCTCGGGAGCATCGGTGAAGAGCTGGACGGTGACCTCTCCCTTGATACCGTGCGGCTTGCCGATCCGGGCTACGAGTACTTCCATGGTGCTGCTCCTGCGGCGAGTGGCTGGCGAGTGGATGGGGATGGAAAAACGAGTTCGGCCCCACTCCAGAATCTGGTGCGGGGCCGAACAGGAAACGAGAAGCGCCTGGCGCCCAGGGCTAGGCCCGACGGCGGTCCGTGTCCACGACGTCGACGCGGACCGGCTCGCCGTTGGCGAGCGCCGAGACCACGGTGCGGAGCGCCCGTGCGGTCCGGCCCTGCCGGCCGATGACGCGTCCCAGGTCTTCCTGGTGGACGCGCACCTCCAGGGTCTCGCCGCGGCGGTTGTTCTTTGCCGCAACCCGGACGTCGTCCGGGTTGTCGACAATTCCGCGCACGAGGTGCTCAAGCGCTTCGGCAAGCAACTTACTCAGCCTCGGTTGCTTCCGCAGCGGCGTCGTCAGTCTTCTTGGACTTCTTGGTGATGGCCTCAGGAACGATGACCGAGCCCTTGTCGGGAGCAACGAATGCTTCCTTGGGTGCCTTGGTCCTCAGAGTGCCTTCCTGGCCCTCGATGTTCTTGTACTTCTGCCAGTCACCGGTGATCTTCAGCAGCGCGGAGACCTGCTCGGTGGGCTGTGCGCCGACTCCGAGCCAGTACTGGGCGCGCTCGGAGTTGATCTCGATGAACGAGGGCTCCTCGGTGGGGTTGTACTTACCGATTTCCTCGAGGGCACGGCCATCACGCTTGGCGCGTGCGTCCATGACGACGACACGGTAGAAAGGTGCACGGATTTTTCCCATGCGCTTCAGGCGAATCTTTACGGCCACTTGTGTGGTCACTCCTTGATGATGAAAGGGGCGAACCCAGACCTTCTGCTCCCGTGGGGCGGGCCATGAGGAAGGGTTCAAAGGACACAATTCACGCGCAGAGAGAGGGGCTGCCCGGATCGAGTACGCCTCTATTGTGCCAGACCTAGGCCGGTTGCGCGATTCCAGCGCCCGGCGAGCCCGCGCGGACCCGGATCCGGTTCTTCCAGGGGTCCTCGAAGCACAGTTCCGCTCCGGTGGAATGCCGGTCGATTCCCGCTGCTGCGAGCCGTGCCGCCAGCGCATCGACCTCGTCGGGTGCGGGCACGTGGATGAGGACTTCGCCGAGCCCGAGGGTGTCCTTGCGCGGACCGGCCCCCCTGCTGTTCCAGACATTCATGGCCATGTGGTGGTGGTACCCGCCGGCCGAGACGAAGAGCGCCTGGCCGTGCCATCCCGCAGTGCGCTCGAAACCGAGGATGCCCACGTAGAAGGCCTCCGCTGTCGGCACGTCACCCACCTGGAGGTGCACGTGCCCGACGCCGGCCGCAGCCTGGGTCTGTCCGGTCACTGCATCCTCGGTCAGGTAGTCCTCGAGGTAGGTCCGTGCCGGCAGTGCGACGTTGTCCATGACCACCGACTTCTGCGCCCCCGACCCCGTCCACTGCCAGGTGTCCCGCGGCTTGTCGAAGTAGAGCTCGATCCCGTTGCCCTCCGGGTCGGCGAAATAGAACGCTTCACTGACAAGGTGGTCCGCGCTGCCCACGAAGGTTCCGGCGGATGCCTGCGCCGCGCTCAGCACGGTGGCCGCGAGGTCGGCGCGGTTCTCGAAGAGCAGCGCCGTGTGGAAGAGCCCGGCCTCGCCCTGGGACGGCAGCCGCAGGCCGGCGGCCGGTTGGAGACGGATCAGCGGCGCATTCTTCCGCCCGAGGTCGACCCCTTCGGCGGATTCCGCAAGCACCTCGAGCCCGAGGCCGGCCTGGTAGTACGCAGCCATCGTCGCGATGCTGTCGACCTTCAGTGTGACGGTTCCCATCCCCGTGGCGGATGGCAACAAATCGGATTCCTGCTGCATGGCGAGCCCCTCGTGTAGTCGGTTTCCCCCTGTTCCTGGGTCAACTACTTGAAGGTTCAACTTATTCCGGGAGGGAGGTGCCGGACGGGGTGCCCCGGATGAAACCGCGGACGACGGCGTCGCCCTCCGCCGTGTCGTGCGGGCGGTGCCCACCCGCGGTGATGCGGTGTTGTGCGCCAGTCCCGGCGAGGTACTCGGCAACCTCCTCGTACAGCGGCTCCCACCCGCCCGTCAGGACGAGCGTCGGAATACCCGGCACGATGTGCAGCGGGGCCGTCCACGGCGGTGCCTGCAGGCGAAGACGCCGTGCGTTCCGCCGTGCCTCCGAGGTGGTCGGAGGCTCCGCCTCGGAGGAAAGGGTCAGCCGGACGAACCGCTGGAGGAACTCTTCATCGGTGAGGGTGTCCTGCCGCGCGAACAGCGGGGCCACGAGATCGATGTGGGCCGCGGTGGCGGGCAGGTCGGCAGTGAGCGACAGGCAGGCGGGCTCCACCAGCGTCAGCGAACGGATCAGGTCAGGCCGTTCGACCGCCGTCAGCATCGCAGAGACGGCCCCCTGTGAATGCGCCACGAGGTGACCCCCACCGCCGAGCGCCTCGGTGATGATGCGCTCGTCCTCGGCGTGGTCCGTGGGCAGCGGCTCAGCATCGGCATCGAAGCCGTACCTCCGGAGGAACAGACAGTCATGGTCGAGGGACAGTCCGTGCTGCCGGGGCCAGGCGGCAGCCCCGAATGAACCGCCGCCGTGGACGAAGACGATGCGTTCCTGCGTCATGCTGCCGATTTTCCTGCCGTCGCCCCTACTTGCCGAGGAACTTGTCGAACCCCTTGGGCAGGTTGAGCGATGACGGATCGAAGTCGCCCTGCCCACCGAACGCGGCGCCCGTCGGGGCGGCGGAACGAGCGGCAATCCGCCGTGCCTCCGCCTCCTGGAGTTCCTGCGCGGCCTTCGCCGGGTTGCCCGAGCGGGGCTTCTTCTTCCCCTTGGCCGCAGCCTTCGTCTTCCGTGCACCCTGGAATCCGTTGGGTCCGGCCATCCCCGGCATTCCGGGCATCCCGCCGCCCGCGGCCATCTTCCGCATCATCTTCTGGGCCTGGCTGAAACGCTCCAGCAGGCCGTTGACCTCGGAGACGTGCACACCCGAGCCCTTGGCGATGCGGGCGCGCCTCGAGCCGTTGAGGATTTTCGGAGCCACGCGTTCGTGGGGGGTCATCGACCGCACGATCGCCTCGACGCGGTCGATCTCACGCTCGTCGAAATTCTCGAGCTGCTCACGCATGCCCGCGGCCCCGGGCATCATCATGAGCATCTTCTTCATGGAGCCCATGTTGCGGATCTGCTGCATTTGGGCGAGGAAATCGTCGAGGGTGAAGTCTTCCTGGTCGGCGAACTTCTTCGCCATCCGGGCGGCCTCGTCCGAGTCCCACGACTTCTCGGCCTGCTCGATCAGGGTGAGGATGTCGCCCATGTCGAGGATGCGCGAAGCCATGCGGTCCGGGTGGAACAGTTCGAAATCGTTGAGGCCCTCACCCGTCGAGGCGAACATCACGGGCTTGCCGGTCACCGAGGCGACGGACAACGCCGCGCCGCCGCGGGCATCGCCGTCGAGCTTGGTCAGCACCACGCCCGTGAAGTTGACGCCCTCGTCGAAGGCCAGGGCCGTGTTGACGGCGTCCTGGCCGATCATGGCGTCGATCACGAACAGCACTTCGTCGGGGTTGATGGCCTCGCGGATGTCTGCGGCCTGCTGCATGAGCTCGGCGTCCACGCCGAGCCGGCCGGCGGTGTCGACGATGACGACGTCGTGGAGCCGCGCCCGTGCCTCGGCCACGCCCTGGCGGGCGACGGCGACGGGATCGCCGGTGGCTGATTCGAACTCGGAGCTGACACCGGGATGGGGTGCGAAGACCGGCACGCCGGCACGCTCGCCGTTGACCTGGAGCTGCTTGACCGCGTTCGGCCGCTGGAGGTCACACGCGACGAGGAGGGGACTGTGTCCCTGCCCCTTGAGCCACTTCGAGAGCTTGCCGGCGAGCGTCGTCTTTCCCGCGCCCTGCAGCCCTGCGAGCATGATGACGGTCGGCGGGTTCTTGGCGAGGCGGATCCGGCGCGTTTCGCCGCCGAGGATGCCGACGAGCTCCTCGTTGACGATCTTGACGATCTGTTGGCCCGGGTTGAGCGCCTGCGACACCTCGAGCCCCAGCGCGCGTTCCTTGACCCGTGCGGTGAAGGCACGCACCACTGAAACGGCCACGTCCGCATCGAGCAGGGCCCGGCGGATCTCGCGGACGGTGGCGTCGATGTCGGCTTCGGTCAGGCGGCCCTTGCCGCGGAGGTTCTTGAAGGTTGCTGTCAGCCGGTCGGAGAGTGAATTGAACACGTGCCGGAAACTACTTTCATCGGAAGATTTGCGGACTCAACTCCCTAGGGTATCAACTCGCCTTCCCCGGGTACTCCAGCCTGCAGGACTGCCGGGCCGAAAGACAGCTCCTTCGGAAAGTGGCAGTGTGGAGGAGTGGATACTTCTTCGCTTGCCGAATCCCTTGCCGAGCACACCACCATTCCGGCCGACGCCGACACCCGCGTTCGGACCCTGCTGATCCTCGGTGCATCGGGCGACCTCACGGGTCGCCTTCTCCTGCCGGGACTTGCGCGCCTGATCCGTCTGGGCCGCGCGGACGGCCTGAAACTCGTCGGCGCCGGCTCCGACGAGTGGTCGGATGAACAGTGGCAGGAGAGAATCGACTCCTCCTTCGCCGGGGCCAGGGAGAGCGCGGACGACGCCGGTCGGGCCGCCCTCGAGGACGTCCGGAAAGGCAGCACGTACACCTGCCTCGACGTGACGAAGCAGGGTGCCCTTGCGACCCTCGTCGCGGGTCTCGAGGGGCCGGTGGCCATCTACTTCGCCCTCCCTCCGGCGGTGAGCCAGAAGGCCTGCTCGGCGCTGTCTGCGGGTGCGCTCCCGAAGAGCACGCGCCTGGTGATGGAAAAGCCCTTCGGCACCGACCAGGCCTCGGCCCATGCCCTCAACACCAAGCTCGCCGCCCTGGTGCCGGAGCAGAACATCCACCGGGTGGACCACTTCCTCGGCAAGGCCACAGTCTTCAACATCCTCGGCCTTCGCTTCGCCAACCGCATCCTCGAACCGGTGTGGAACAGCCTGCACATCGAGAAGGTGGAAGTGATCTTCGACGAGGACCTGTCGCTGGAGAACCGCGCCCGGTACTACGACGGCGCCGGCGCCCTCCGCGACATGATCCAGAGCCATCTTCTCCACGTCATGGCGCTGCTCGCCCTCAACGCGCCGTCCACGCTCCATGAACGTGACTTGCGCGACCACATCGGTTCCGTCCTGAGGGCGAGCACTGTGGATCTCGGTAATCCGGCCAGCAGCCGGCGCGCGAGGTACACCGCCGGAGATATCGCGGGCCGGTCGGTCCCGGACTACACAGCGGAGCCGGGCGTGGATCCCTCGAAGGGAACAGAGACCCTCGCCGAGGTCGTGGTATCGATCAACAACGAACGCTGGGCCGGTGTCCCCTTCATCCTTCGCTCGGGCAAGGCACTAGGTGCCAAGCGCAAGGAAGCCATCATCACCTTCAAACCGGTCAGCCATGTGCCCACCGGGTTCACCGGCCAGGATGCGCCGACCCGCCTGCGCATCGGATTCGGTCCGGACACCCTGCAGCTCGAGCTCGACGTCAACGGCCCGGGCGACATGTTTTCGCTCGACCGCGCGGTCCTGAGCGCCAACCTCAATGCCACCGACCTGCTGCCCTACGGTGAGGTGCTCGACGGCGTCCTGGCCGGGGATCCGACGCTGTCCGTCCGCGGTGACACCGCCGAGGACTGCTGGCGGATCGTGGAGCCGGTCCTCGCCGCCTGGGCCTCGGACGAGGTCCCCCTCGAGGAGTACAGGGCCGGCTCCCCCGGTCCCGCTTCCTGGGGAGCAGCGCCTACCAGCTGACTACTCGGGCGGCACGTCAACCAGCGGAAACACCGGTAGCGAACGCGCCGCCTCCTCCTACAGCGCGGCGTCGCCACGCTCTCCGGTACGGACGCGGACGGCGTCCTCGATCGCGGTGACCCACACCTTCCCGTCGCCTGCCCGACCGGTATTCGCGGTGGACACGAGGACGTCGACGATGTCCACGACCCACGCATCGGCTACGAGGATTTCCACCCGGGCCTTCTGCAGCAGGTCCACCGTGTATTCGGCCCCGCGGTACACCTCGGTATGGCCCCGCTGGCGGCCGTAGCCGCTGGCCTGGCTCACGGTCAGTCCCTGGACCCCGTAGTTCTCAAGGGCGCCCCGTACACTGTCGAGCTTGTCCGGGCGGACGATTGCTGTAACGAGTTTCATGAATTCACGGCCTCCGGGACGTTCTGCTTGGTCTTAGCCTGCTCTGCAAAGGGGTGGAAGGAACCTCCGACGCCCAGTCCGCCGAACTCATAGGCGGTTTCGGCGTGCTCGGAGAGATCGACGCCGGACACCTCGTCATCAGGGGTGATCCTGAAGCCGATGGTCTTGTGGATCCCCAGCCCGATGATCGCCGTCATGATCGCCGAGAGCGCGATCGCCACGACTGCCGCCACCGTCTGGGCGAGCAGCTGGCCCGCACCTCCTCCGTAGAAGAGTCCGCCACCTGCGCCGTCCACGGGCAGGGCGATGAAACCGAGGGCAAGGGTGCCGGTGATGCCGGCCACCAGATGGACGGCGACGACGTCGAGCGAGTCATCGAAGCCGAGCCGGTACTTGATGCCGACCGCGAGCGCACACACCGCGCCGGACACGAGTCCGAGGCACACCGCGCCCACCGGGCTGACGTTGGCGCATGCGGGGGTGATGGCCACCAGTCCTGCGACGATGCCCGAGGCCGCTCCGAGCGAGGTGGGGCGGCCGTCACGGAAGCGTTCGGTGAGGATCCAGCCGACCATGGCCGCCGCCGGGGCCGCCATGGTGTTGACCCAGATGAGTCCTGCCTCTTCCGCCGTGCCTGCTGCGCCGCCGTTGAAACCGAACCAGCCGAACCACAGGAGGGCGGCACCCAGCATGACCAGGGGGATGTTGTGGGGGCGCTGCGCGGGATCCTTGCCGAAACCCTGGCGCTTGCCGAGGATGAGGGCGAGGACCAGTGCGGCGACGCCTGCGCTGATGTGGACGACGGTGCCGCCCGCGAAGTCGATGGCCTCGCCCACGGCGCTGCCCACGGCGCCGTCGGCGCTGAGGAGTCCACCGCCCCACACCATGAAGGCCAGTGGGCAGTAGACCAGGGTGACCCAGATGGGAACGAAGAGCGTCCAGGCACCGAACTTGGCGCGGTCCGCGATGGCCCCGCTGATGAGCGCGACGGTGATGATCGCGAAGGTCGCCCCGTAGCCGGCTCCGATCATGTCCTCGGTGCCGATCAGGCCCGTGAGGCCGAAGGAAGCGAACGGATTGCCGAACAGCTGGGCGATCCCCTCGCCACCGGTCATGGAGTAGCCCCAGAGAACCCAGACGATCCCGACGAGCCCTACGGCGACGAAACTCATCATCATCATGTTCAGTGCAGCTTTGGCGCGGGTCATCCCGCCATAGAAAAATGCCAGGCCTGGAGTCATAAGGAGCACCATGGCCGCCGAAATCATTACCCAGACGTGACCTGCTGTCAGATCCATCAGCACGATCCTCTCGAAGAAGGCGGGCACTTCCCGCACTTCAAGAGTGCCGGGCCGGTGTTTCGCCACCTGAGGCGGTTCGTTACCGGGAGGTTACAGAAGCCTCACCGGTGTAAAAGGATCGTGACGGTCGTGTTTCAGGAGTGTTTTGGGGTCGCCGGCCGGGTTCGCTCAGGTCAGGAGCGCGTCGACGAAGCTTTCGGCGTCGAAGGGCGCCAGGTCATCGGCGCCCTCTCCGATGCCCACGAGCTTCACGGGAACGCCGAGGCTGCGCTGGATGGCGACGACGATGCCGCCCTTCGCTGTCCCGTCGAGCTTGGTCAGGACGATGCCGGTGATGTTGACGACCTCGGAGAAGACCTTCGCCTGGTTCAGGCCGTTCTGGCCGGTGGTGGCGTCGAGGACCAGGAGTACCTCGTCGACGGTGCCCTGCTTCTCGATGACGCGCTTGAGCTTGCCGAGCTGGTCCATCAGGCCCACCTTGTTCTGCAGGCGGCCCGCGGTGTCGATCAGGACGACGTCGACCTCCTGATCTATTCCGGCCTTCACGGCCTCGAACGCGACGGAGGCGGGATCGGCGCCGTCGACGTCTGACCTCACCGTGGCGACGCCCACACGCTCACCCCAGGTGGCGAGCTGCTCGGCTGCGGCGGCACGGAACGTGTCCGCCGCCCCCAGGAGGACGTCCTTGTCCTCGGACACGAGGACGCGCGCGAGCTTTCCCACCGTCGTCGTCTTGCCGACGCCGTTGACGCCGACCACCAGCACGATCGCGGGCCGGTCGGCGTGGCGCTGGGTCGCCAGGGAACGGTCCATGGTGGGGTCCACCAGTTTGATGAGCTCCTCACGGAGCATTGCCGTGACCTCGGCGGGATCCCGGCTGCCGGCGACCTTCACGCGCTCGCGCAGCGCGTCGACAAGCTCCATCGACGGTTCGGTGCCGAGGTCGGCCATCAGGAGGGTCTCCTCGACCTCGTCCCACACGTCCTCGTCGATCCTGTCCCTCGACAGCAGGGCCAGCAGTCCCTTGCCCAGTGCGTTGTTGGAGCGCACGAGCCGCGCCCGGAGCCGGGCGAGCCGGCCCTGCACGGTGTCCGGGGTGTCGAGCGGCACCGTCGTGGTGGATTGGTCGAGCCCGCTGAGGTCATCGGGCACGACGACATCGGGCGCGGTATCGGTCCCAGCGTCAGTTCCCGAGGTGCGGTCGAGCAGGTCGGTGGACGTGGACCCGTGCCCCCGCAAGCCGGGGGTGTCGTCGTCGTCGCGCTGCGAGGTGTACAGCCCCGGAGGGGTGCGGCGCCCCTTGAGGAGGACTACTGCGAGGGAGCCGAGGACAGCGATGGCAAGGACGACGAAGATTACGATCTGGAGGGTCTCGTTCACCATTCCACCTTCTCACACCACCCGATTAAGGAACCTCCGCCGGTAGTGAAAGACTTTGCTCACTATGATTCGAATCCCCCGCCTGCAGAAGCGCCGCCGCACGACGGATTCGGTTGCCGTCCAGCGCATTCCCCGCGAGATCCGGGTCCTGATCGCCGCCGCCTTCGTGATCGCCATCGGCTTCGGCCTCGTGGCGCCCGTGCTGCCCCAGTTCGCCCAGAGTTTCGACGTCGGCGTGACCGCTTCCTCGGTGATCGTGAGCGCCTTCGCCTTCACACGGCTGGTCTTCGCGCCGGCCGGCGGGCACCTGATCGAGCGGCTCGGGGAACGGCCGGTGTACATCCTGGGGCTGCTGATCGTCGCGCTGTCCACCGCGGCGTGCGCGTTCGCGGGAAACTACTGGCAGCTGCTGGTCTTCCGCGGCCTCGGTGGGATCGGATCCACGATGTTCACCGTTTCGGCGATGGGCCTGATCGTGCGCCTTGCACCGCCGGGGATCCGGGGACGGGTCTCGAGTGCCTATGCGTCGGCGTTCCTCCTCGGCAGCATCGGCGGTCCGCTGGTGGGAGGCCTGCTCGCGGGGTACGGCCTCCGTGTGCCGTTCCTGGTGTACGCCGGCGCCCTGCTCGTGGCGTCCGCCGTCGTGTTCTTCCAGCTCAAGGACACTCCGCTGGGAGACCGGAAGAAGGCGGCCCCGCTGCCCGTGCTGTCGGTGCGGGAGGCCTACGGGGATTCGGCGTACCGTGCCGCCCTGGTCTCGAGCTTCGCCAACGGCTGGTCCTCCTTCGGGGTGCGCATGGCGCTCGTCCCGCTGTTCGCGACGGCGGTCCTCGGCGCGGGCCCGGAAATAGCGGGCATCTCCCTGGCGTGCTTCGCAGCGGGCACCGCCCTTGCCCTGACCTTCTCAGGACGGCTGGCGGATTCCTGGGGACGGCGGCCACTGGTGCTGGTGGGCCTCGCAGTGAACGGCGCTGCCATGGTGGCGCTCGGCTTCAGCGGCAGCGTGCCGGTGTTCCTCGCAGTCTGTGCCATCGGCGGCCTGGGCACCGGGCTCCTCAATCCGGCGCAGCAGGCGGCTGTGGCGGACGTCGTCGGGAACGGCCGCAGTGGTGGAAAGGTACTCGCGGGATTCCAGATGAGCTCGGACCTCGGCGCCATCCTGGGACCGGTACTGGCCGGCCTGATCGTCGACTACTTCGTCTTCGGATCCTTCGGCATGGCGTTCTCGATTTCCGGCCTGCTCGCCGCGTGGGCCGGCCTCCTGTGGCTGAAGGCCCGGGAAACCCTTCCGGCCCGCGACGCCGGGGAACCCGCGTAGCCCGGGACCGGCAGTCGCCTCAGGCCTCCACGAGACGCTGGCTGATCACGGTGGACACGCCGTCGCCTCTCATCGTGACCCCGTAGAGGGCGTCCGCCACCTCCATGGTGCGCTTCTGGTGCGTGATGATGATCAGCTGGCTCGATTCCCGCAGCTCCTCGAGGATGCTGATCAGCCGCCCGAGGTTGGTGTCGTCGAGCGCCGCCTCCACCTCGTCCATCACATAGAACGGCGACGGCCGTGCCTTGAAGATCGCGATGAGCAGGGCGATGGCGGTCAACGAACGCTCGCCACCGGACAGCAGCGAGAGCCGCTTGATCCTCTTCCCGGCGGGCCTCGCTTCGACCTCGATGCCGGTGGTGAGCAGGTCCGAGGGGTCCGCCAACACCAGCCGCCCCTCACCGCCCGGGAAGAGCCTGCCGAACACGCGCTCGAACTGCACCGCGGTGTCCTCGAACGCGGCGGTGAAGACCTGCTCCACGCGTTCGTCGACCTCCCGGATGATGTCCAGCAGGTCCTTCCGCGTGGCCTTCAGGTCAGCCAGCTGGGAGCTGAGGAACTGGTGGCGCTCCTCGAGAGCTGCGAACTCCTCGAGGGCCAGCGGGTTGACCCTGCCCAGCGCCGACAGGTCGCGCTGTGCTTTCCGCAGGCGCTTCTCCTGTTCCTCCCGAACGAAGGGGATGCCCTGCGGCAGGACCTTGCCCTCCCCGTCCACCGGAGCACGCAGCTCCGCCCACTTGTCGGTGCTCGCCGTTCTCGAGGGCACGGGCAGGTGGGGGCCGTATTCGGCCAGGAGATGTTCGGGAGTGAGGCCCAGTTCCTCGATGGAGCGGTTCTCGAGTGCTTCGATGCGCAGCCGCTGCTCAGCGCGGGCCAGTTCGTCACGGTGCACCGAGTCGGTGAGGCGCGCCAGTTCGGCGGCGAAGTCGTCATTCGTGGTGCGGATGCCCGCCAACTCGACGTCCCTCGTGGCCCGCACCTCTTCCGCGGCGTCGCGCTGCCTTGCTGCCTCATCCAGGGACACCGCAAGGAACTGGAGCACCCGGTGGGCAGCACGTGCCACGGCGAGCGCTTTGTCCGCCTGCACCTGCCGCAGCCGTGCGCGTTCGGCGGCCTGCAGCCTCGCCTGGCGTTCCGCGGCCGCAGCCCGTTCGAGGGACGCTGCCCGGTTGGCCAGCGCGCTCAGTCGCTCCTCGGCACTGCGCAGCTGAAGGCGCGCCTCCATCTCGGCCGAGCGCGCCTGCACCGCGGCCGCGTCGAGCCGGTCCCGGTCCGAGGTGGACGGCTCGGCCTCCTCGGGAAGGTTCTGGACGGCAGCGAGCCGTCCGGCGGCCACTCCCAGCTTTTCCTCCTCGACCGCGAGGTTCACCTCGGCAGCCGCTGCCAGCTGGGCAAGGCGGTCCGTCTCACCGACCGCGGAACGCAACGACGCACCGAGGTGCCCGAGCCGCTCGGCGACCGCCGCATGGCGCGCGTCCGATTCGTGGAGACGCTGGAGGGCCGAGTCAGCGCGTTCCTGAGCTCGCTGCCGCTCCCCCTCGGCACCCGCCCGTCGGAACCTTGCCTGCTCGAGGCGGGCAGTGGTGTCGGCGAGCCGCGCGGCGGTGTCGTCGACGGCGGCCTGCACCTCGAGGATGCCGGGCGCGCCGGGGGTACCTCCGCGGGCGTGATGGCGGGAGACGACGTCCCCGTTCCGGGTCACTACGGCCACCGGGGCCGGACTGCCATCCCGGCTGCTGTCCCGATCCTGATTCTGATTCTGATTCTGCCCTGCACCTTCCAGGACGGCCTCCGCGGCCTCGAGGTCCTCCACCATGACGATTCCGTGCAGCAGGGCCGTCAGCGGAGCCGTCAGTTCCCGGCTGCACTCGAGAAGGGACATCGCGGGCCGGACGTCCTGCTCCTGAAGGAAAGCCGATGGCTGGTCCCCAGCTGGTGCGTCCGGTTCACCGGAGCCCGGTTCTCCGGAGCCCGGTTCTCCCATGCCCTGTTCTCCGGTGCCCTGGATCACGAGCACCACCTGCCCGGCGTCGTCGTGCTTCATCCGCAGCAGCGCCGCCGTCGCCGCGCCGCCGTCCCGCACCACGACGGCGTCGGCCACTGCGGCGAGGGCCGCAGAGACTGCGCTCTCCCACCCCGGAGCGATGCGGAGGGACGCGGCGAGGGGGCCGAGGACGCCGTCGAGCCCCGAATCGAGCAGCACCTGCGAGCCGTCGCGCCGCTTCAGGCCCTCCCGCAGCACCTCGAGCCGTGCGGCAAGGGCACCCCGCTCCCGATCCGCGGTCCGCTCCTCGCCGGCAATGGCCGTTATCGCCTCCCGAACGGCCTCGAGCGCCGCAGAGGCCTTCTCATAGTCGGCGTCGAGCCCCTCCTCCCCCTGCTCCACGCCTGCAACCTGAGTCTCGAGAGCGGTGAATTCCTGGCCGGCGGCCTGCCGGCGCTCGCCGGCGGCGGCGATCGAGGTGCGGAGCCGGCCCAGCTCGGCGACTGCGGCTTCGACGCGCGACCTCGCCGCCCCCACCGAACCGGTCAGCCGTGCTGCGCCTTCCCTCCGGTCGGCTGCCGCACGGAGCAGCGAGGCAAGGCGCTTCTCCTCTGCTGTTGCCGAATCCTCGGCGGCCCTGCGATGCCCGATGGCGGTATCCAGCGCGGTGCGGAGCCCGTCGACCCGCCCGGCGAGCGTGCGCTCCTCGCCGCGCACGCGTTCCGCCGAACGCCCGAGTTCTGAGGGGTCGCGGCCCGTATCGGCGCTGGTGTCGGCGCTGCCCAGCAATCGTCGTCGTTCCTCGGCCACGGTTTTCAGGGAGCGGATCCGCTCGCGGGAGGAGGACAGCGCGTACCAGGCATCCCGCAGCGCGTTGAGGGTGGGCGTGGCCGCCGCAGCGAGTTGCTCGAGTTCGGCCTGGCGTGCCCTGCCTGCCTGCAGGCGTTGCTCGACTTCCGCCCGGCGCTCCCGCAGCGCCGTTTCGTCGGCTTCCTCCCTGGCGAGGGCTTCGGTGAGGCGGAAGAGGTCGTCGGCGAAAAGCCGGGCGCGCGCGTCGCGGACCTCGAACTGGACCTGCTGCGCCCGCCGTGCCACCTCGGCCTGTTTGCCCAGCGGGGTCAACTGCTGGCGGAGCTCCCCCGTCAGGTCGGTGAGCCTGGTGAGGTTGGCCTGCATCGCGTCCAGCTTCCGCACCGTCTTCTCACGCCGCCTCCGGTGCTTGAGGATGCCGGCTGCCTCCTCGATGAAACCCCGGCGCTCCTCGGCCGTTGCGGAAAGCACCCGGTCGAGCTGTCCCTGTCCCACGATGACGTGCATCTCGCGGCCCATGCCGGTATCCGACAGGAGTTCCTGGATGTCAAGGAGCCTGCAGCTTTTCGAGTTGATTGCGTACTCCGAACCGCCGGCACGGAACAGCGTCCGGGAGATGGTGACCTCGGAATATTCGATGGGCAGCGCGCCGTCGGCATTGTCGATGGTCAGCGATACCTGCGCACGGCCGAGCGGCGCCCTGCCCGAGGTCCCGGCGAAAATCACGTCCTCCATCTTTCCGCCGCGGAGGGTTTTCGCCCCCTGTTCGCCCATCACCCAGGCGAGGGCGTCGACCACGTTGGACTTTCCCGAACCGTTCGGACCCACAACAGCGGTGACGCCCGGTTCGAAGTCGAAAGTCGTCGCGGAAGCGAAAGACTTGAAGCCTCGCACGGTTAGACTCTTTAAATGCACAATGGTCAGGCTCTCCAGAGGGGTTGGGTCTTTCAAATCTACTGGGTTGGGCGGACCCGGGCGTGCATCCCCTGCAGTCCTGTGGACAAACAAGTGTGACCAGCGCAGAAATTAAGAAGTAGGCTTAGCAAAAGGTTCGACAGAATCCCAGAGCTCCTTGGCCGGATCCCCCGCGGACTCCAGTGGCCAGCCAATGGTGCTGAACAGTTGACGAGGCAGGAAATTTGACCGGTAACGCGACGTTCCGACATGACAACACGGCTTTGCTGGCCGTCACGAGCGTGGAGGCGCCGGTAGTCGTCACTTCCGCAGAGTTCGACGAACGGCTGGCGCCGAGCCTCAAACGGCTTCGGCTGTCCAAGCGCCTCCTGGAGAGGGTTGCCGGAGTTACCGAACGGCGCTGGTGGTCACCCGGATCCGATTTCGACGACGCCGCCATCGAGGCGGGAGCCAAGGCCATGGCCGAGGCGGGGATCGAGCCGAGCCAGGTGGGACTGCTGATCAACACCTCGGTGACGCGGCGAAACCTCGAGCCCTCGGTTGCCGTCAAGATCCACCACACCCTGGGCCTGCCGTCGTCGGCCATGAACTTCGACCTGGCGAACGCCTGCCTCGGGTTCGTCAACGGCATCACCCTTGCCGCCAACATGATCGACTCGGGCCAGATCAAATACGCCCTGATCGTGGCAGGCGAGGATGCCCAGAGCACCCAGGAAGCCACCTTCAAGCGCCTCAACCGGCCTGATTCCACCCGCCAGGACTTCCTCAGCGAGTTCGCCACCCTGACACTTGGTTCAGGTGCGGCCGCCGCAGTGATCGGCCCGGCCGACGAGCATCCCGGCTCCCACCGCATCCTGGGTGGCGTCTCACGTGCGGGAACCCAGCACCATGAGCTGTGCGTCGGTGGCATCGACGGCATGTACACCGACACCAAGGGACTGCTCGACGGCGGGCTGGAGCTCGTGGTGACCGCCTGGCACGAGGCGCAGGCCGACGGCTGGAAGTGGGACGCCATGGACCGCTACGTCACCCACCAGGTGTCCAACTCCTACACCAACGCCATCATCAAGGCGGTCGACCTCGTCCGCGAACGCGTCCCCATCACGTTCCCCCACTGGGGGAACGTCGGTCCCGCGTCCCTGCCGATGACCCTCGCGCAGGAGGCGCAGTCGCTCTCGCCGGGCGACCGTGTACTCTGCCTCGGCGTCGGATCCGGTCTCAACACCTCGATGATGGAGATTGCGTGGTAGCACTGCCCGGGGTCGACCCGGCGTGGTCGACCTATTCCGATGTGCCCTCCACCTCGGCGGCGGACAACCCGGGAACGGTCAACTCGTGGCACTACCTGGACAACGGGCCCCAGCTTTCCGAGGCCGGAACCGCCGTGCGGGGAACGCTGCTGTGCGTCCACGGCAATCCCACCTGGTCCTATCTGTGGCGCACCCTGCTGGCCCGGGGCGTGTCCGAGGGCTGGCGGGTGGTCGCGGTCGACCAGCTCGACATGGGATTCTCCCGCCGCACCCGGACGTTCCGCCGGCTCGCCGACCGGGTGACCGACCTCGAGGATTTCACCGCAGCACTCTCCCTTAAGGGACCGCTCGTCACGGTAGGCCACGACTGGGGCGGCGTGGTAAGCCTCGGGTACGCGCACCGTAACCGGTCGAACCTCGCCGGCGTCATCCTCACGAACACCGCCATTCACCAGGAGCCGACGCAGCCCATCCCGTCCCTGCTGCGTCTGGCCCTCCTGCCCGGGGTGCACCGCCTCGGAACGCAGACCACGTCGGCCTTCCTCGACGTCACGCATGCCCTTGCACGCCCGAAGCTCCCGCGCGACGTCCATGCCGCCTTCCGCGCCCCCTACCGGACACGCGCCGACCGCGCAGGCATCGCCAACTTCGTCTCCGACATCCCCGCGGAGCCCTCCCACCCCAGCTACGCGACACTGACCGACATCGCCGAGGGCATCCGCACCCTCGACGTGCCGTCCCTGATGGTGTGGGGTCCTCGAGACCCCATTTTCACCGACACCTATCTCGAGGACCTCACCCGGCGGCTCCCCTCCGCCGACGTGCACCGGTTCGAGGACGCCGGCCACCTCCTCCAGGAGGACGCCGATGTTGCCGGAACGATCTTCAGCTGGCTCGACGAACGCTTCCCTGCCACATCCCGGGAAGCTACGGCCTCGGCCCCGCCCCCTGCGGCTCCTTCCCACACCTTCTTGTGGCACCAGCTGCAGGAGCGCTCGGCGGGGGCTGAGCAGGACTCGCTCGCCGTGGCGGAAATGGGCAGGAACGGCATCCGGCGTTCGCTGTCGTGGCGGGAACTGGCCGACGACGTCGACGCCGTGGCGGCCGGCCTGGCCCGCCTCGGAGTGGGCGCCGGAAGCCGCGTCAGCCTGATGGTCCCCCCCGGTGTTGACCTGACCGTGCTGATCTACGCCTGCCTGCGGATCGGCGCCGTCATCGTGGTCGCCGACGCGGGCCTCGGAACGAAGGGCCTGTCCCGTGCGGTTAAGGGCAGCGTGCCCGACGTCGTCATCGGCATCGAGCGCGCGCTCCTGGCGGCGAGGCTCTTCGGCTGGCCCGGGCGGCGGATCAGTGTTGGCACACTCTCGGCCGGGAAGCGTGCCCTCCGGGTCGAGTCATCCCTTGAAACGCTGCGTACCACTCCCCCGGAATCCTTCGGGAACCCAGACCCCGACGCCGACGCCGCCATCCTCTTCACCTCGGGTTCCACCGGACCGGCCAAGGGCGTGGTGTACACCCACCGGCAGCTCTCCGGCATGCGCGACACCGTCGGCGGGACCTTCGGGCTCGGTCCGGGAGGTGCCCTTGTTGCAGGTTTTGCGCCGTTCGCCCTGCTGGGACCGGCACTCGGAGCCGCCTCCGTCACCCCTGACATGGAGGTCACCGCGCCCAGGACCCTCACGGCACGGGCGCTGGCGGACGCCGCCCGGGCCATCGATGCCACTTCCGTCTTCGCGGCCCCGGCCGCCCTGCGCAACCTCGTCGCGACGAAGGGCGGCCTGACCCCTTCCGGCGCGGAGGCCCTGGGCAGGGTCACCACCGTCCTTTCGGCTGGAGCGCCGGTCCCGGCACTCCTCCTCGAGCAGGTGCAGGAACTGCTGCCCGCCGCGTCCCTCCACACCCCGTACGGCATGACCGAGGCGCTGCCCGTCTCGAACATCGACCTCGAAGGGATCCGGGCCGCCGAGGCGGACGCCGCGGGAACGATGCCCGGCGCGGGAAACGGAGTGTGCGTGGGCCATGCAGTCCAGGGGGCACGGCTTGCTGTGAGCGCTCTGTCCGACGACGGCGTCCCCAACGGCACTCCCACCACGGAGCCAGGCATCACCGGTGAGATCCTGGTGGACGCCCCCCACGTCAAGAGCCGGTACCACCGCCTGTGGCGTACCGAGGGAATCTCCTCCCGCACCGCCCCCTGGCACCGCACCGGCGATGTCGGCCATTTCGACGGAGCAGGCCGGTTGTGGGTGGAAGGCCGGCTCGGCCATATCATCACGACACCGGGCGCTGTGCTGACTCCGGTCGGCCTCGAGCAGGCCCTTGAGAAGCTCGAGGGCGTGCGCCTCGCCGCCGTCGTGGGAGTGGGACCGACGGGCACGCAGGCCATCGTTGCCGTCGTCGAGCCCGATCCCGCACCCGGCAGGAACCGTCGGCGAGGCCGGAAGCCCGTACTCGCCGATTCCGTGCTGACCGAACGCGCCCGGAACATGGCGCGAACGGCCGGCATTGAACTGGCGGCAGTCCTGACGGTGCCGGGACTGCCCGTGGACATCCGCCACAACGCGAAGATCGACCGCTCCGAAGTGGCGAAGCGGGCCGGCGCGGTGCTTGCGGGCAGCGGTTCCCGAATCCCGTGAGAATACTCGTCACCGGAGCAAGCGGGATGCTCGGCGGCGCCGTAGCAGCCCTGCTGGTCACTGCCAGCGAGTCGGTGCGTACGCTGCAACGCCGCCCCTCGGGGCTGTCCGGCGTCACTGACTGCGAGGGATCACTGACGGACCGGGCAGCACTGGGCCGAGCCGTCGACGGCATGGACGCCGTGATCCACCTCGCGGCGAAGGTCTCGTTCACGGGACCCCGCTCCGAGTTCGAGGCCGTCAACGTCGAAGGCACGCGGAATCTGCTCGAGGCGGCCCGCCGGGCAGGCGTGCGCGACGTCGTCTACGTGTCCTCGCCGTCGGTCGCCCATACTGGGCAACCGATCGTCGGCCTGGGAGCGACGACGGCCAAGCCTGCCACAGCGCGCGGTGAGTATGCCCGGTCGAAGGCGCTTGCGGAGCTGCTTGCGCTCGGAATGTCCGCTCCGGAGTTTCGGGTCGCAGCGGTGCGTCCGCACATCGTGTGGGGTCCCGGTGATACCCAGCTCGTGGAGCGGGTCATCGCTCGCGCCCGGGCGGGGCGCCTGCCGACCGTTGCCGGCGGTACTGCGCTGATCGACACCACGTATGTGGACAACGCGGCGTCGGCAATCGTCGCATGCCTCCGAAGGATCGACTCCATGCAGGGCCGCGCGGTGGTGGTCACCAACGGTGAGCCGCGTCCCGTCGGTGAGCTGATCGCCGGAATGTGCCGAGCCGGAGGCGTGGAACCACCTCGATGGAATGTCCCCGGCGCGCTCGCTCGGACCTCCGGTTCCGTCGTCGAACGGGTGTGGACCGCTGCAGGGGCAACCGACGAACCTCCCATGACCCGGTTCCTCGCCGAGCAACTGTCCACCGCCCACTGGTTCGACCAACGCGAGACCCGGGCACTGCTCGATTGGCGGCCTGCGGTCTCCATCGACCAGGGCCTGCGGAAGCTCGAGGAGTTCTACCGGCGCTGAGCGCAGCCGGTTGCAGAAGCCCTCACGGGCAGCATATTAAACGATAAGGACCAGCAGACGAATCTGCCGGTCCTTATCAATGTCCCACTGGGAGAGCCGAAGCCCGAGAGGTAATGCTAGCTCACGCGGATGTAGACGCCACCGGAGCCGAGCTCGGCCGGTGCTACAACGGTCTGGTTGCCGTTGAATCCACCGTGGACGGCCTGACCGCCCCCGATGTAGACGGCGATGTGAGGTACTCCCGCGCCACCGTTGGTGTAGTAGATGAGGTCACCCGGTACTGCTGCGGCAGCACTCACCTGGGTTCCAAGGCTGAGGTAGCCAGCTGGCCAGTCGTGGAAGTTGATCCCGGCGGCCTTGAGCGAGTTGGTAACAAGCATCGTGCAGTCCTGGTAGACGCCGAGCTGAGCCTTTGCTGCTGCAGCGATGGTGGCTGCTTTCGAGCTCGCAGGTGCCGTCGAAGCTGCGCCGATCGGGGTGATACCGCCCGACTGGAGCGAGACGCCGGTGTTCGCAGCGGCGAAGTTCATGGCAGGAGCCGCGGCGGGAGCGGCTACGGCGGCGGGAGCAGTGAATGCTGCGGCCTGTGCCTGGGGTGCTGCAGCAACTGCTGCGCCGCCCGAGAGGGCGATGCTCTGGCCCGGGTAGATGACCGACGAGCCGTTGAGGCCGTTGGCCGCGAAGACTGCGCTGAGGCTGACACCGTGAGCCGAAGCAATGCTTCCGAGGGTGTCACCCGACTGGACGGTGTAGGAGCCTGCTGCTGCAGCCTGGGCTGCTGGGGCAACTGCGCTAGCCGAAGCGGGAAGCGCTGCGCCGAGCAGGATGCCCGAAGCTGCGACTACTACAGCTGCGGGGCGACCTGCTGCTGATACCGCACGCGTTGCGGATTTGAAGTGGTTGGTGCGCTCGGGGGTTGCCCTGTGGCGCGCGACATGACGATTCTTGGACATGGATGTGCCTCTCCCAATGCCTACGAAGTTAGCTGTCGGGTTCGGGTGGGACACCCGGACACAAGTCTCGGAACGCATCCCATGTGGATGTGTTCCGTCTGCGTCTTTACCCCTAGGGCTTTCCAGAGAAAGCCCGCTATCGGTTCCCCCGCCCCTGTCGGATGTGTACGAACGGTTCCTTCGGTCACCGACAGGGTTAGGCAGTCTGACCAAGGGCACCAGTCCCTCTGGACCGGCGCGCTCTAAAGATTACCCAATGAACACGGTATTGTCACATTTGGATCACAGCAGTGTTTGAGGGCTTGCGGAAACCCGCAGGATGCCCGCGGATTACCTCAAGTTCGGCGCAACTTGTGCCACAGATTCACCCGTCAGTTCACGCGCGGGGGCGCGGTTTCGGCTGGCAACGGGGGCAGCTGAAAGAAGAACGGTTCATGAAGGTGTCCCGCCTGATCAGTGACTTCCTACCTGTGAGCGCACACCGCCGGCAGGGCCGACCCGTCCGCCCATAGGCCTCGAGGGAGCGTTCGAAATACCCGGAAGCTCCGTTGACGTTGACGTAGAGGGAGTCGAAGCTGGTGCCTCCGGCGTCGAGCGCGCGGGTCATGACGTCCCGGCAGGCGTTCACGAGCCGGAGGGCCTCGGATCTGCGGAGCGTGTCGGTGGCGCGCGCATAGTGCAGCTTCGCCGCCCACAGGGCTTCGTCGGCGTAGATGTTGCCGATCCCGGAGATCAGCCCCTGGTCGAGCAGTGCTCTCTTGATTCCCGACCGGCGGACGCGGACGCGCGCGAAGAAGTTCTCGAAGGAGAAGGCAGGGTCCAGAGGATCCCGGGCGATATGGGCAGCTTCCCGGGGGATCAGGGGAAGTCCGCTGCTCCCTCGTCCACCGGCTTTGCCGTCGGCGGTGGGCTGCAGGGACGTGACGAACATCCCGCCGAAGATGCGCTGGTCGATGAAGCGCAATTCGCCCGGCAGGCTTTTGCCGTCGTCGTCCGTGGCGGTGCACAGACTGAGCCGTACCTTGAGATGTTTTTCGTCAGGCGCGCCGGGGTCCTCGATGAGCAGCTGGCCGCTCATGCCGAGGTGCGCCATGAGTGCCACCGGTGATCCGCCGTTCACCGGCTCGGCGTCCGGCGAGGGTTCGCCCAGGGGCATCCAGAGGAATTTCCCGCGGCGGACCACATCGGTGACCCGGTAGCCGGCGAGGTTGCTCCGGAAATCCTCCGGCCCCAGCGCGTGGCGCCTCAGTGACCGAGGGTCGAGAACCTCGACGTCGTCGATTCTCCGCCCCGTCACCCAGCGGGCGAGGCCGCGCCGGACCACCTCGACTTCGGGCAGCTCAGGCAAACCGGCCTACTTGCTGTCGGCGAGGCTCGTGGATCCGAGGAGCATGGTGAGGGACGCCTCCGCCGCAGCCTGTTCGGCTTCCTTCTTCGAGTTGCCGGTCCCCGCACCGTAGGGCGTGCCGCCGATCACCAGCAGCGCCTCGAAGGAACGCGCGTGATCGGGCCCGGTGCCTGTCACCCGGTAGTCGATGACGCCGAGCCGTCTCGCGGCCGCGAGTTCCTGGATCCGTGTCTTCCAGTCGGTGCCTTCGCCGAGCACGTCCGAGTCCTGCAGCAGTGGCGCGATGAGCCTCATCACCATGGCCCGTGCAGTCTCGATGCCGTGGCTGAGGTACGCCGCACCGATCACCGCTTCCATGGTGTCCGCGAGTATGGATGGCTTGTCGCGCCCGTTCGTCAGTTTTTCGCCCTGGCCGAGCAGGATGTACCGGCCGAGGTCCAGGCTGCGCGCCACACCCGCGAGGGCGCGCGTACTGACGACGGCGGACCGCCGCTTGGCGAGGTCGCCCTCGGACAGGTCCGGGTTCTCCCGGTACAGGGCGTCCGTCACGGCCAGGCCGAGCACCGAGTCCCCCAGGAACTCGAGCCGCTCATTCGTGGGAATGCCGCCCTTCTCATACGCATAGGAGCGATGGGTCAGGGCAAGACGAAGCGTCCCGGCATCGATGTCGACGCCGAGACGCTGGGTCAGTTCTGTTGTATCAGCCACGTTCACTTACGCTTCCGCATAAGGCGCGATCAGCAGCCAGGGCCGAAGGGCCTTCCGCCGCCGCGATCCGTTATTAGACGTCGGCTACCTTGCGGCCCTTGTACTCAAGGAACAGCGGGGTACCGGCGGAGTCAGAAACGACCTTGGCCTGGTGGGAAAGGCTGTAGGTTACGCGGCCGTTCTCCACGGTCTTCACCAGTTTGGGGGCGGTTGCCTTCCACTGGGACCTGCGTGCACGTGTATTCGCGCGGGACATTTTCCGCTTTGGAACAGCCACGACTAACTCTCTTCTCTCTCGTCCGACTCTTTACGTGATGCCGCATCATTCTCAGCGGCAGTGCCGGCCAGCCCCGAAAGGGCGGACCAGCGAGGATCCAAAATCTCGTGATGGTGATCGGGATTGTCATTCAGCTGCACACCGCATTCGGCACACAGACCCTGGCAGTCCTCCCGGCACACCGGCTGGAACGGCAGCGACGTAACCACTGCGTCCCTCAGCACCGGCTCCAGGTTGATCGCGTCATTCTCGACCCGGTGCTGTTCCTCTTCCTCTTCCGCCGACAGCGACTCTGAGTCGCTGTAGTAGAAGAGCTCCTGGATGTCCACATCGCTGTCAAAGCGGAGGGGCTCCAGGCACCGGCCGCACTCGCCGGTAACTTCGACGTCTGCGGTTCCCGACACCAGGATTCCCTCGTGGACTGCTTCAAGGCGTAGGTTCAGGTCCATTGCGGAACCTTCCTGCACACCGATCAGCGCCACTGAGAAATCCTTCGGCGCGGGAACATGTTCTTCGATTGTCCGCATACTGCCCGGGCTGCGCCCGAGCTCTCTGACACTGAATGTCAAAGGCGAACTGAGATCGCTTTTAATGGTGACTCCTGTAGAACATATGACCGACGTATCATCTTAGCCTGAGTTGTCGGCCCAGCCCAAAACGCACGGATGGTGCCGCAGTTCCCAGCCTGCGTGGAAGGTCCCCGCGTAGGCTCGGCCGTGTGACACGTCCAGACCCGCCGAGCGCCAGGAGCGGTCGACCCAGGCGCTTCGTCCGGCCAGCACTGGGACTCCTCCTGATCCTCACCACGCTCTGGTTCGTCGCCGCCTACTTCCTTTTCTACAACCCGTCCGTGCAGCAGCCGGAACGCGCTGATGCCGTCGTGGTCCTCGGCGGCGCGTCGGCCGAACGGCTACCCGAAGGGAAACGGCTCGTGGAGGAGGGCTACGCTCCGCTGCTCGTTCTCTCGTCGACCGGGCTTCCCGGCAATAGCGACGCCGATCAGCTGTGCGGACTCCCAGCACCCTCTCGAATCTGCTTCAGCCCTGAACCCCTGACGACGCGCGGCGAGGCCAGGTCGGTCGCTCGGCTCGCCCAGGACTACGGCTGGGAAAAAGTCCTCGTCGTCACGTCCCGCTACCATGCAGTGCGATCGCTCACCAATCTTCAACAGTGCTCGGACGCGGCTTTTCTTATGGTGCCGACCGCGCCGGACCTGGGTCCCGTGGAATGGTTCTTCCGGTTCGTCGAGGAATCCGTGGGTCTCGCGGCGGCCCAGCTGCGGCCTGCCTGTGCCTCCCCGATCTGAACGTGGCCAGTACGGAGTGCACTCAGGCGCCGCCGTCGTCTGCTGTCAGCCGCCTCGACACCGCTTCTGGAACGAACTGCCCGATATCCCCACCGAGGGACTGCACTTCCTTCAAAAGGGTGGAGGACAAGTGCAGGTAATTGCTCTCGCCCGGGATGAAGACGGTCTCGACTCCGGTCAGCTGCCGGTTCATGATGGCCATCGGCAGCTCGTACTCGAAGTCGCGGCCGGTTCGGAGTCCCTTGACCACCACCCCGGCACCCTGCTCCCTGCAGAATTCGGCGAGGAGCCCGCTGCCCATCGGGACCACCGAGACGTTCGGCCGGGAGGTGAAGGTTTCGCGCGCGATGGACAGGCGCTCGTCGAGGGCGAACCGGTACTTCTTCGAATAGTTCGTCGAAACCGCCACCACCACCTCATCGAAGAGGCCGGCCGCCCGGGTGATCACCTCCACGTGGCCGTTGTGCAGGGGGTCGAAGGATCCGGGGCAGACGGCGCGGCGCATCCTCCTAACCTACCCACCTCGCAGGACTGTCCTCCACCCCGATGCGCCGATTGCAGTAATACTTTAAGGCATGACCTTTCTCCCGCGAACCGCCGGCACCTCCCGTTCCGCAGTCCCGGAACCGTGGGAACGCACCGCCCGCGGCGCCAACCTGCTCGCCGAGGGAGGCGACCTGGGGGTCACCATCTTCGAGGAGATCACCGGGCTGGCACTGCAGCACGGCGCCATCAACCTCGGGCAGGGCTTCCCTGACGAGGACGGCCCCGTGGAGATCCTCGACGCCGCCCGGGCTGCGATCAGCAACGGCGAGAACCAGTACGCGCCCGGCAAGGGACAGCCGGTGCTCCGGACGGCGATTGCCCGGCACCAGGAGAGGTTCTACGGCCTCACCCCCGATGCCGAGACCGACATCATCGTCAGCACCGGTGCCACTGAGGCCATCGCCTCGGCGATTCTCGCCTTCGCCGGGCCGGGCGACGAAGTGCTCACCTTCGAGCCTTTCTACGATTCCTACGGAGCGGTGATCGGCCTGTCAGGGGCCACGCACACCACGGCCCCGCTGGTCGCTCCGGACTGGCAGCCGGACCTCGCGGCCCTCGAGAACTCGTTCAGCGAGCGCACGCGGGTGGTAGTCCTCAACAACCCGCACAACCCCCTGGGCATTGTGTTCAGCCGGGAAGCGCTCGAGAAGGTGGTGGAGCTAGCCACCCGGTACGACGCCGTGATCGTCACCGACGAGGTCTACGAACACCTCACCTTCGGGGTTCCCCATCTTCCCATTGCCACTCTTCCCGGCGCACTGGAGCGGACGCTGACCATTTCGTCAGCGGGCAAGACCTTCTCCCTCACCGGCTGGAAGATCGGCTGGCTCAGCGGCCCTGCTGACCTCGTGGCCCGCGTGCGCACGGTGAAATCCTTCCTCACCTACAGTTCGGGCTCCCCTTTCCAGGGAGCCGTCGCCCTGGGCCTCGGGCTTCCCGATGAATTCTTCACCTCCGTCGCGGAGACGCTCCGCCGCAAACGGGACCTGCTGTCGGAGGGCCTGCTGAGCGCGGGCCTCACCGTCAACCAGCCGCAGGGCGGCTACTTCGTCACGGCCGACACCTCGGCCATCGGTATCACCGACGCCGTTGCCTTCGCCCGGCGGCTCCCGGAGCTGGCGGGCGTGGCTGCCATCCCGGTGCCGGTGTTCTGCCACCCCGACGGCGCGGTACGGACTCGCTCCCTGCTGCGGTTCGCTTTCTGCAAGAGGTTCGACGTCCTGGAGGAGGCGGCCTCCCGCCTTTCCGCCCTGCAGGGGAAGCTGTGAGCCCTGCCTCCGTACCCACCCGGTGGCTTGCGGCTGCCGGGACCGTGGCCGAGATCGACGAGGACGCCTTCATTGAAGGCGCGCTGATCCTCAGCATCGGAGGCGCACAGCAGTCCCACGTGAACCTGCGCGCTCCGGACCAGGTGTTCTACGAGTATCTTCGCCGGATCGCCAACGTACTGGACCTCCTGCGCCCACCGGGCGAACCCCTGAAGGTGCTCCATCTCGGCGCCGGCGCCCTGACACTGGTCCGTTACGTCGAGGCAACCCGTCCCGGCTCCGAACAGGCCGCAGCGGAATCCGAACGCGAACTCCTCGACTTCGTCCTCCAGTACATGCCGCTGACCCCTGGAACCCGGTGCGAACTCATTCTCGACGACGCCCGTGCGGCAGCCGGCACCATGGCCCCGGGGAGCTTCGACGCCGTCGTGCTGGACATCTTCGCCGGCGCCGATGCCCCGGGCCACCTGGCCAATTCGGCCTTCTACGGCGAACTGCTGAGGACGGTCGGTCCGGACGGCGTGGTGCTGGTCAATGTGGGGGACGACCCTCCCCTGGCTTTCGCGCGGCAGCAGAGCAGCGAGCTCTCGAGCGTTGCGGCCGACGGCGCCGCGCTCGCGGACCGCGAAATGTTCTCGGGAAGTCACCCAGGGAACATCGTCCTCGCCGCGACGAACAGGGAATGGCCCGCCGAGTGGACGGACCGGCTCCTCGCCGCGGGTCCGCACCCCGCCGCGGTGCTGACCGGCGCGGACCTGAGAATCTTCCAGGCCGGCGCCTGAGGGATGGAGGCCGGAATGGTGGCAGGAACCACTTCTAAATGGTTTGATTGGACAAGCGGCCATCGCCGCTGCCATCGGGATCCTGGTGCCTGCACGAGCGGGTGAAGCGGTTCCGGTGACGGGTCGAAGTAGAGGGGTTACCTATGAATAGATCGAGCTGCCTGACGCCGGATGAAGAGTTTCCGGAAGACCTCACCGTCCTTGACAGCACTGAAGTGGAAGTTCTCAACAGCAAGGTCCACCGCGAACTGGACGTCGAATACGTCGAGTACGGGCTCCCCGATCCTGAAACGGAGGCGCGTCTGGCCGAACTGACGGAAGAACTCGACCGCCGGGATGACGAAACAGCCGGAGCTCAGGCTCCGGTCCTGATCGCGGACAACCGGGCAGCAAGCCTCTAAGCGGGAAAAGCCCTCTGCGGGGACGGGCAGGACATCAGGGTCAAGGAGCGGCTCCGATGTCAGCCTCAGAACGAATTCCGAAAGAAACGCAGCAAAATCATCAGCCCATCGGGCAATCCGATCCGCGGCACACCGCGAATAACCAGCGGTCACTCCCGAGGATCATCTCCTGGCAGTAACCTGATAGGGATCCACTCACCGGGTCCGGCATCCATCAGCCAGCCTCAGGAGGTTCCGTGTCCACTCCGGGACTTCCCCATTTTCTCCGCAGCACCACCGTGTCGTCGATCATCCTGTGTCTGGGGATCGGGTCTCACGTCCTTGCCGGGGGCACCCTTCCCGCACTGCCGATCCTGCTGCTGATGGGCGCACTGCTCCTCCTCCCGGTTGCCGCGCTCACCACTCGACGCCGCCCCATCGCCTCGCTTGCCGCCCTGATGGGAGGAGGACAGCTCGCCCTCCATGAAGGGTTGAGCGCATTCTCCTCCGCCGCAGTCTGCTCCAGCGGACCCGTGCACACGGGCCACTACGGAGCAGCACCCATCAGCTGCCAGACGTCGGCGGCCGCTCCGATCCATGCCGACGAGCCCACCGTGCTGCTGATGCTCCTTGCCCACCTCCTCGCCACCGCAGTGCTGGTCCTGATGCTGGCCCGCGGCGAAGCGGCACTGGGGCTGTTGTGCGCCTGGCTCCGGCCGCTGTCGCAGCGCCTGGCTCCCGCCGTCGTCGTTCCCGTTCCGCGCATCAGCACGGTGTCACGATCCGTGTTCATCCCCCTCCCCCGGCACTATGCGGCTGTACCCGCGCTCCGTGGGCCGCCGCAGCGTTCCTTTCCGCGCGCACTGCCGATCTGAGGACACCGGTCCGAGGGTGGGGTGTGCAGCGGGCATCTCCTGCACCCACCCATCATTTCGCGCGCTCAGCCTCCTGGAGCTGAGCCGCACCCGGAAAGGCAATCCCATGAATTCGAACACCCCAGCCCGCCGCGCCCTCTCGACCTGCGCGGTCGGCATCACCACCGTCGGCCTGCTGGCCCTCGGCGTCGGCGCGGCCTCGGCACACGTGTCGGTGGCTCCGGCCTCCACCACCGAGGACAGCTACTCGCAGCTCACCTTCAGCGTCCCCAACGAGTCGGAGACGGCAGGCACCAACAAGCTCGAGGTCCAGCTTCCGACCGAGACGCCGTTCACGTCGGTGCGCGTCAAGCCGGTCGAGGGATGGACCGCCGAGGTGGTGTCGGGTGACCTGCCCGAGCCCGTCACCACGCCCGACGGCGCCACCGTCACCGTCGCGCCGCTGTCGGTGGTGTGGACCGCCGAAGAGGGAGCCGAGATCTCGCAGCAGGAGTACCAGACGTTCGCCATCTCCGTGGGGCGCCTGCCCGAGTCGGGCACCGTCGTCACCCTTCCGGCAGTGCAGTCCTACACGGACGGCTCCGTCCGCGCGTGGGATGAGCCGACGGTGGAGGGTGGGGAGGAACCGGAGAGCCCCGCCCCGGCCTTCACCACGACGACGGCGGCAGAGGGAGAAAGCGACCACGGGGGCACTGCGGCGGCACCCGCCGCAGCGGACGGCACCGAGGAGGAAGCATCCGACGGGGAAAGCGCCGAAGCCGTCAGCTCCGAACCGGCACCATCCACCGTGTCGGGCGGATCGAACGCCGCAGGCTGGGCCGGCCTGGCGGCCGGACTCCTCGGATTTGCCGCGGGCGTCACTGCGCTCGTCCGGACCCGTCGGGCGTAGCGGACCCGCCGGGTCCGGCGGGTCCGTCGTCGGGGCCGAAACGCCGAGCGCATTCCTGCGTTCGGCCGGCCGGTGGTCAGTGGGCTGAGGGCTCCGCGAACCACAGCCGCGTCTCGCCGTACTTCTTGTCACCGAACCGCTCCAGCCCCTCGGGCCAGTGCGGTTCGGCGGACCGCGACGAGCGCTCCAGAACGACGACGGCGCCCGGTGCAAGGCGCGGGACGAGGGCCGCGAGGATCTCGATCAGCGGCGTCTCTTCGAAGTCGTAGGGCGGATCAAGGAAGACGAGGTCCCATTTCAGGTCGTCCGCCGCACGGGTGAGGTAGGTCTCCACCTTGGCACGGTGCACCCGTGCGGCGGTCCACCCGAGAACCTTGTTGACCACGTCGGCGTTTTTCTGGACCACCCCGGCGGCTTTGTCCGCCGACTCAACGAGGTCCACGGTGGCCGCTCCCCGGCTGGCGCTTTCGATGCCGAGCGAGCCGGAGCCGGCGAAGAGGTCGAGAACGTGCGCACCGTGCACCACGTTGTAGGCGTCGAGCCTCGAGAACAACGCTTCCTTGACGCGGTCGGTGGTGGGTCGAGTTCCTGATCCCGGAACGCTCGTCAGGGTCGTGCCGCCGGCAGCCCCGGCAATGATGCGCGTCATCCTCCCACTGTATCGGGGAGGAACCTGCCGGATCGCGGAGGAGTCAGCCGCGTTCCAGGAAGGCTTCCTTCTCGGGATTGAGGTACAGCTCGATGGCGTTGACCAACCCGGGGTACCCGACCAGTTCCGGGTCTCCCGCCACGATCTCCTGTGCGTCGCTGCGCGCCTTCTCGATGATCTTGCCGTGCTGGGTGATCCTCAGGAAGCGCAGCGCCGACCGGCCGCCGGACTGCGACGCGCCGAGGATGTTGCCCTCGCGGCGCAGCTCGAGGTCCTTCTGCGAGAGCTCGAAGCCGTCGGTGGTGGAAGCGACGGCGGCCAGCCGTTCCCTGCTCGGGTGGTCGGCCTCGAGGCTGGTGACGAGCAGGCAGGTGCCGGCATGACCGCCGCGGCCCACCCTCCCGCGCAACTGGTGCAGCTGCGAGATGCCGAAGCGGTCGGCGTCCATGATGACCATCAGGGTGGCGTTCGGGACGTCCACGCCCACCTCGATCACCGTGGTGGCAACGAGGAGCTGGAGGTCGCCGTCGTTGAAGCGGCCCATGACCGATGCCTTCTCCGCCGGGTCCATGCGCCCGTGCAGCATCCCGGCCGTCACGGACTCGAGCTGCGGAACCTCAGCAAGGGAACCGTAGAGCTCGACGACGCTCGTCAGTTCCTGCTTCGACGGCGCCGCCTGGACGTCCGGCGAGTACAGCTCCAGCGCCGAACCGTCCTCGCCTCCGGTCCCCGCTTCGTCGCCGATCTTCGGACACACCACGTACACCTGCCGGCCGGTGTCGATCTCCTCCCGGGCCCGCGACCACACGCGCTGGATCCAGGCGGGATGCTCGGCCAGCCCCACTTCGTGCGTGCTGATGGGGGACCTGCCGGCGGGGAGTTCCGTCAGGGTCGAGATTTCGAGGTCCCCGAACACCGTCATGGCAACGGTCCGGGGAATCGGTGTCGCGGTCATGACCAGCACGTGCGGTGAGGCGGCGGCTTTCGAGCGGAGCAGGTCGCGCTGCTCGACGCCGAAGCGGTGCTGCTCGTCCACCACGATCAGGCCGAGGTCGAAGAACCGGACGTTCTCGGACAGCAGCGCGTGGGTGCCGATGACGATGCCGGCGTCGCCCGAGGCAGCCTCCAGCAACGCCTTCTTGCGCTGGGCGGTGTTCATGGATCCGGTGAGGAGCACCACCCGTGTGCCGTCGAGCGCGCCTCCCAGCATCCCGCCCTCAGCGAGGGGGCCGAGGGTGCGGGTGAGCGACTGGTGGTGCTGCAGAGCCAGCACCTCCGTGGGTGCGAGCAGGGCCGCCTGTCCCCCGGCGTCGATCACCTGCAGCATGGCGCGCAGTGCCACCAAGGTTTTGCCGGAACCAACTTCGCCCTGCAGCAACCGGTTCATGGGATGGTCCCCGGCCAGGTCCGCGGCCAGGACGTCGCCGACCTCCCGCTGTCCGTTCGTCAGGGTGAAGGGTAGCCGGGCGTCGAACTGGTCCAGCAGGCCGCCGTGGTGCGGTGGACGCGCCGTCGCTTCCTCGCGCGCGGTCAGTGCCCGACGGCGGGCGAGCGCGGCTTGAAGCACGAAGGCTTCCTGGTAGCGGAACCGGTGCTGCGCGCGGTAGGCGTCCTCCACGACGGCGGGGCGGTGCACGAGTTCGTAGGCCTGGGCGAGACTCATCAGCTTGTCCCGGCGGGCGACGGCCTCGGGCACCGGGTCGATCAGGTGTGCGGGGTCGAGGGTGTCGAGGATGATGCCCACGGCCATGGCTATCCGCTCGCTGCTGACCTTGTCCACCGCCGGGTACACGGGGATCGGCTTGTTCACGTAGTCGGGGTTGTCATCGTCGTCGTCGAGGAGCACATACTTCGGATTGGTGAGCGTGAGCTTCCCCCGGTACATGGTGACCTTGCCGGAGAACATGGCGCGCACTCCGGGCAGGAGCTCCCGCTCCGCGCCGTACCCGTTGAAGTAGGTGAGGTTCATCTGTCCGATCCCGCCGGCGGCGTCATCGGTGATGATCACCTCGAGGAGCATGCCCTTGCGGGTGCGCATGCGGCGCGCGTTGGCCGACTGCACCCGGGCGATCAGCGTGACCTCCTCGTCCACGGGCACATCGGCGATGGGGGTCAGCTCGCCACGCTTCAGGTAGTTGCGCGGGAAGTGGTTGAGCAGCTGGCCCACCGTATGGAGGTTCAGGTGCTTCGCCAGGAGCTTGGCGGGAGGTCCGAGGTGCCGCTCGAGAGACACGTCGAGCTCCGACGTCGAAACGCCGGCCACTGCGCTGTCAGCCACGCTGGTCGCCGGAGCGTTCAGGCGCGGGTGCCCCCGCCCCGACGGATTCCGCCTGCGGGAAGCGCGCGGCGAGCTGGGTCACCGAAATGTTCACCGGTTCTCCGGCCTCGTGGATGAGTCTCAGCGCGGGCTCGGGGTCCGGAACATGGACGTGGACCCGCCAGCGGTAGCCTTCCGGGACCTCGGTGACGGCGCTCATGATCACCGAATCGCCCAGCTCGTCGAGGTGCAGACGCAGGGTCGCGGCGTCGAGGGGACTCAGGACGATGGTGCACATGATCTCGACGCCGTCGGCGTCACCGCCGTTGTGGAGGTGGGGGGCCTGGATGTCGTAGCCGTGCAGCCCGTCGAGCAGTTCATCCTGGAGCTCCTCCCCCAGTGATGAGGCACGCAGTGCGTCCATGATGAGCAGGAACCCCACGCCGCCGGCGTCCACAATCTTCGCCTTCGTCAGGGCACCCAGTTGGCTCTCGGTCTGGATAACGGCCTGGAGCGCGTGCTCCACTGCGGCGTGCAGAGTTTCCGCGAGGGCGTGGTTGCTGTCATCGCTCTCCGGGGCGCCCGCGGTTTCCCCCGCTCCCCTGGCGGCTGCCTCGAGGACCGAGAGCATGGTACCGGGTACCGGGTCGCTGAGGGCCGACCAGCTGCGGATCTGGGCCCGGTGCAGCGCCGACGCCAGCAGCCTGGCGGTGAGGCGGTTGGCGCCGTGCAGGGGCTCGGCGAGTGCCGAGAGGAACACAGCGCACAGCGTTCCCGAGTTGCCCCGGGCATCTTCCATTGCGGCGCGGCCGGCGACTGCGAGGAGCTCCCCGAGGTCGGTGCTTTCCACTTCCTGGGCCGCGCGGGAGGCAGCACACATGGTCAGGTAGAGGTTGGTTCCGGTATCGCCGTCGGCCACGGGGAAGATGTTGATGGCGTTGAGGCGGTCGCTATGGTTGCCGAGGGACTCTTCGGCTTTGCTCAACCACCGCTTCATCGCCGCTGCGTTCGCGGTGATCTTAATGTGCAAAGTGATCCCATCCAATGGACGCCGGAGCCTGTGACCCAAGCGTCACGTGAGGCGTCCCTGCCGCTACCGAGCCTATCGCAGTAAACCCGTTCGGGAGGGTAATGGTTCGGTCGAACGTGGCAAGCAGCCCGTGGTCCTCGCCGCCGCCGAGCACCCAGTGCAGCGGATCCGCGTCGAGCAGACGGGCGGCCTGTTCCAGCGGAACGGCGAAGGCCTGCAGCGCTTCGGGATCGAGGTCGACGTGCACGCCGCTGGCTTCGGCAATCCGCCCCGCATCACGTACCAGGCCGTCGGAAACGTCGAGCATCGCGGTCGCTCCGGCTTCCGCCGCGGCCGGCCCTGCCTCAAGCGGCGGCTCAGGACGGCACTGGATTCCAATGAGCGCCAGCTCTCCGTCGCCCAGTGACTCAAGGTTCTCGACCGCTTCCAGCAGGGCCAGCCCCGCAGCGGCGAAACCCACCGTGCCGGCGAGTGCGACGACGTCGCCGGGTCGAGCACCCGAGCGCAGCATCGGTGCCCGGCTCTCGAGGCTTCCGGTAACGGCCGCCGTGACGACGATTTCGGTGCCGCCGCCAAGATCGCCGCCAACGACGCCGCAACCGTCCGCGCCGAGGTAGGAACACGCCGCGGCCAGCCCGTCGGCAAGCGATTCAACCCAGCCGACCGGCGTTTCGGAGGGCAGTGTAAGGCTCACGACCATTGCCGTCGCCCTGCCGCCCATCGCATTGATGTCGCTGAGGTTCTGCGCCGCGGACTTCCAGCCGACGTCGTACCCGGTAGTGACGAATCCATTGGGCCGTGTCAGCCGGAAGTCCTTGTCCTGGACGAGGGTGTCGATCGAAATGACGGTCCGCCCGTCGGGGGCGGCGACGACGGCCGCGTCGTCACCGGGCCCCACGAGGGTGTTCGCAGCTGACGGCAGGCGCGGGAAGATGCGCTTGAGCAGCGCGGATTCGCTGAGTTCTCCGACGGTGAGGGGCATTCCTCCACCGTAGGGCGTAAGGGTGACATTCCGTGCGGAGGCGTTACAGTGTTGCACCACGCCGAAAGCCGGCCCTAATGTTGTCGGCTGCCCGCTGCCCGGCGTCGTGCCAGCGAAACTCCGATGACGCCAGCAGCGCTGGCCAGCATGAGACCCGCTGCCAGGAGGATGAGCTGCGTTCCCCGCTGCAGACCGGATGTCTGCTCCAACTGCCCCTGTGCCTGAACCTGCCCGGCCTGCGCCTCCGGTGCGGCCTCCCCCGTTACCTGCGGCACCACCTGGTTGGCCAACCCCGGCTGGCTCGCGAACAGGGGCTGATCGTAGAGGGTGCCGAGAAGGGGTTTGGGTTGAACAGGTTCGGGAAGCGGCGTGCGGGGCTCGGGGATGGGAGCCGGCGCAGGAAGGACGTTCTGCGGTACCACTGCCGGTACCGGTCGCGGTGCCTTGACCACCGGCGCGGGCGGCGGGGCGGGGATGTTCCGGACGGGCGCGGGCGGTGGAATGTTCTCGACGGGAGCTGGTGGCGGCGGTGCTGGCGGCTCGGACGGAGGGGCAGGCTCAACGGGAACCGCTGGTACAACCTCGGGAACCGGTGCCTCCGTGGGGGGAACGGTCACCTCGACGGGCTCTTCAGTCTGGGGTGGAGGCGTCTCCGAAGGGATTGGTCCTGGAGTTATTTGCTCGTCCCGTAGCTCTTCTGTTTCCTCCAACGCTTCTTCCACCACCTCCTCAGCGTCCTCAACTGCATCCTCGACCGCCTGCGGATCCGTGGTGGACTGGTTGCCGCCCGGCTCTTGTACAGCGCCACCATCTTCATGGTTCGCATAGGCCGGCGCCACGCCAGCACCCACGCTGATCGACGCAGCGAGTGCTAGTGCGGCGATTCGTTTCATCCGTGGGGCATCAAGAGAGTTCTGCGGCGACATCGTCTTATCCTTCGGTCAAAGCCAGTAGCTGGTACGGTGCGGTGGCGCGGCTCCGCGGAGCTGTCCGCTGGCACGGACAACTGGGCACAAGACTAAGCCTATTGATTGCCAGGGGGAAGGAAAACCTTGACAAATGCTGCGTTGCTGTAATCCGCACGGGAGCACAGCAACGCAGCGGGCCGCTACTGGATCGTGGCGGTAAGGTCCAGACTTGTCACTGCGGGCATGGTCAGCTTGATGACCGTCAACTCACTGCCATCAGGTCCTGTTCCTGGGGCTGTCACAGCCGAAAGCACGGAGCCTGGCGGAACCCCGTCGAACCGCATATTTGCAGTCTGCCCGTTCTTCGTCATGACGGCCCGGTTCGTTGAGGCATCTACTGTCACCCGGGCATCGGTGACCCATTGCCAGGTCAGCTGCATACCGGAACTGGAACGAACGGAGTCCTTGACGATCAGGTCTGCGCTGTTGTGGGTGACCGTCCTGGTGGCGGAAGTTGCCCCCGGCAGCGCCTGGACCATGTTCACGGCGGCGGTCGACGACGACGGCAAGGTTGTCGCCGCTTTCGCCGTGAGCGGCTGATTGGCCCCATTCACCGTCAGCGTGGAGTGCGCGCTGGTGCCGGGCTTCCAGTAGTTCCAACGCGTAGCGGCTCCGTAGTACGCGCTTGGCGCTTTGAGTTCCGCGCCGGGGTCCACCGCCCACTGCACGCCGCGTCGGAAGAAGGAAACTGTGCCCAAATCCAGATGGGCGTGGTTGACACTGTTGTCCCCACCCTTCAATGTGGCCGTTCCGTTCGGCAAGTGCAAGGCGGCAAGCCCCGTCTGCGGGTACAGGCTGTCGCGCTTGGCGGGCAGGGCGCCCGGCTCGGTCCACCACCACATCAGATACGCATCGGGCTTTTTCTGCAGCTCGTCCGAGACCCAGGCGGCTACAGCCGGGTCCTTCCGCGCGTAGGCGTCCCAAGCAGGCATAAGTGGGCTTAAGGCGTTAGGTTCGGCATCGGCAAAGGGTGTAGGCAGACCGTCAGGGCCAGTACTGTTCAGCGCGTAGTCAGACGTTTCGGCCAGCGATGGCATGGGAAGCGGGTTGGTCTCATAGACGTTCGGTAGCGTTGAATAGAGAGTAGCAATTGCGCGGCTCTGGTAGGTCCAGTAGCCAGGTCCCTCCCCTGTCCCCCCATCAGCGGTGATGAGGTTGAGTGCGGGCTGAATCGAAACGAGGGACTCCTTGGCGAGTGCAGCTGCCTGCTCCGGTGAATCCTCGAGGAAGACCGCCGAGGCAACGAAAGTTGCCGAGTTATGAAGCGCAGCAATGTTGGTAGGGGCATCTACGAAATTTTCGCGATCCGCCTGAAGGCAGGTTTGGGGACCCACCCAGCGGATTAGCACCGTTTCCTTCATACCCTCCGACGACGTCCAGTCGGCTGCTGTGGCTGCAGCGAGCAACAGATGCGAAGCTGTCAGGGTGTTCATGGATTCGGGACCAGCTTCGAGCACACGATGGGTGTCGGCGCGCAAAGCATCGCCTGCTTTAGTGTCAGCCGCTTCGAGCCAGCCGTAGCCTAGCCGTGCGACGCGTGGTGAGAAATTACCTTGCAACTGCTCAAGGGTCAGTACCTCAGCTGCCTGCGCCGTCGCGCCGCGCAACATCTGCCCATGGATACCTGACAGCGTGGGATTCGAAACTCCGCGGGAGTTGGCGCTGGCGACCAGCGAGCTATTGGTCGCGATTCCTGGCCCGCTGATCGGTAACTTCGGGAGGAACTTTTCCTCTGCGACCGGCAGCGCACAGCCGCCTGAGAAGCCAACCCAACCTTGGGCAGCCGGAACCGCCGCGGAGCCTGTCTCCATCTCATCGCGCCACTGCGGCGCTTGCAACCCCGAAGCAGGTAATGCTTCACCGATCGTCTTCAGCTGGCTTGCCGTGTCTGCGGCCAGCAGAGTGGTGAACGCTGCAGTGCGGGTTTCAATCGCCTCAAAAGTGCTTCGCGGGATTCGTCCGGCATTCAAATCCGTGAGAGCCGTCGTCGCTATTCCTTGCTGGATGCCCCTGAGGTCCTTAGTCATTTTGAGCTGTTCTGCGCTGGTCTTGACGGTAGCCGCACGAAGGCTCTCGGTTTTAACCGCCTGCGCGGCAGCAGTCATCAGAGTCTGCGTTGACGCTGCAGTTACCAGCGCGGCAGTCCCTTCCAGCGAGACAATTCCAGCGGCAATTGCATCTTTTACTTGCAATCCATCCGCGCGGGCAAGAAGTGAGACATAAGGACGGGAATCGACATACTGCTGGTTAGCGACGGAAATTCTGTCACTGAGAACGGTTCTCTGATCACTCAGCGTGGGCACCGCGTTGGGATCTGCCGTCGTGGTGACGGTGACGGTTGCTGCGGGGGCGTAGTTGCCTTGCCCGTCAGTGGCAAACAACGCGTACGAGTAGGTCGTACCCGCCGGCAGGCCCGTATTGGTCACCGTGGTCCGCGGAGCCCACGCGTTCGTCACGATCCTGCCCTCCGTGACCGACTTCGGCGCGACCGTCCCGTTATTCCGCCGGACCATCACCCCTTTATAAAGCGACGTCGCTGGATTCGACCAGGACAACGCCACCCCTGAAGAGCCCTCCGGCACCGCAGTCACATTCGTCACCGCCGACAACGGACTCCCCGCGACAACCGCTTTGGCGGTGGTGACGGTGACGGTTGCTGCGGGGGCGTAGTTGCCTTGCCCGTCAGTGGCAAACAACGCGTACGAGTAGGTCGTACCCGCCGGCAGGCCCGT
>NZ_JADOUV010000004.1:0-291372 GCF_015751715.1 Arthrobacter sp. CAN_A6 | reverse complement strand
ACACAAAATGCGCGACAACCAGCCAATTCAACCAATCAAAAAACAATCGGTATCAACAAACTTGGCACACTATTGAGTTCTCAAACAACAGACACAACCGAATACTCCCAAGCCCCAAAAACTTCCTCAAAAATTTTCGTTCAGACTCTTTATTTCTTCGCTGCGATGTGTTACTAACCTATTCCATGCTCCGATTCCCTGTCAAATCAGCCGAACCCGCGAACCGCGACCCCACCAACCCACCAGAAAACCCCCACCCACCACAAAAAACCACCACCCCGACACCAAAAAACCACACGCCGGAACAGCAACAAAAAAGGAGGAGGTCGCCACCCACACCGGGGCAACCCAAGAAACACTACACCAACCCCCACCAACCAACAAACCAACACACACCCCCGAACCCGACGAACCCGAGCCGCCGGCACGATCAGAGAGACTGTCAAGTCCGGTACGGCCGACACTCGGCCAAGGGATCACCGGAGCGCTACGTTGGAAGGCTGGCTGCACCTGCCTCTCCACCGAGGCCGACCGCGTCCGGGACTGGTTGAGCTGGACTAACCAGCCGCGCCGATGTCGGCCATTGCCAGGTTCCGCTTGCCACGGCGCACCAGCAGGTATCGGTGGTGAAGGAGGGCTTCCTCCCCCACCACGTGCTCGGCGTCGGTGATCTTGAGATTGTTGACGTAGGCGCCACCTTCGGCGACGGTGCGTCGCGCGGCGGAGTTGCTTGCGGACAGGCCGGTAGCCACCAGCAGATCCACTATTCCCAGCGCAGAGGGAGAAACGGTCACGGAATCGAGCTCGGCCGTTGCGGCCGTGAGCGTCGATTCATCGAGGTCCCCCAGCTCTCCCTGCCCGAACAACGCGGCCGATGCGGCAATCACCTTCTCGGTGGCGTCGACACCGTGCACCAGCGAGGTCACGTCGTAGGCGAGCATCCGCTGCGCTTCGCGCCGGTGGGGCTGCTGCTCGGTCGCAACCCCGAGGGCGGCAATCTCCTCGCGGGAGCGGAAGGTGAAGATCCTGAGGCGGTCGACGACGTCGGCGTCGGAGGTGTTAAGCCAGAACTGGTACATCGCGTAGGGACTTGTCATGGCCGGATCCAGCCACACGGCATTGCCCTCGCTTTTCCCGAATTTGGTTCCATCGGAATTGGTGATGAGCGGGGTGCCGATGGCGTGGACGCCGGCACCCTCCGCCTTCCGAACCAGGTCGGTACCGCTGGTCAGGTTGCCCCACTGGTCAGAGCCGCCGGTCTGGAGAACACAGCCGTACTCCCGGAACAGTTGGAGGTAGTCCATGCCCTGAAGGATCTGGTAGCTGAATTCGGCGTAGCTGATGCCCTCGTCCGAGTTGAGGCGGGTTGCCACGATGTCCTTCTTGATCATCGTGCCGACGCGGAAGTACTTGCCGACCTCGCGCAGGAAATCGATGGCGCTCATCGGCGCCGTCCAGTCGAGGTTGTTCACCATACGGGCCCCGTTGGCACCCTCGAAACTGAGAAAGCGCTGCACCTGTCCCTGCAGGTAGCCGACCCACTCCGCCACGGTTTCCTTGGTGTTCATGGTGCGCTCCGCCGTAGGGCGTGGATCCCCGACCAACCCGGTGGATCCACCGACCAGCGCGAGGGGCCGGTGACCGGCGAGCTGGAGCCGCCGCATGGTCAGGAGTTGGACCAGGTTCCCGAGATGGAGGCTTGGTGCCGTTGGGTCGAAGCCGCAGTAGAACACGATGGGGTCCCCCGCAAGGAGCGCCTCGAGTTCGGTCTCGTCGGTCGACACCTGCACGAGGCCGCGCCAGCGGAGCTCCTGCCAGACGTTCGCGAAGGAGGGATCGTTCTGCTGGGCGGTTTTGTTCCGGACTGGGGATTCTGGTTGCTGCGGCACAGCATCCAAATTATCAGCCCTCGATGCCCTCCGGGATCCTGCCCGTGGAAATCAGCCTCAGCCGCTGCGTTGGACGCGTCATCGCGACGTACAGGTCGCCGACGCGGGCCGTGGCGGAATCGAGCATGAGTTGCGGCTCGAGGATGGTGACGCCGTCGAACTCGAGGCCCTTGGAACCGCGCGGGGAGATGACTACGATGTCCTGGCCCGGCCCGCCCGCGCCGGTGCCGACACGTGAGCCGTACTCCGGCTCGAGCGTCGAGCGGACCTCGGCCAGGCGGTCCTCCGGTGCGATCACGGCCAGGAGCCCGCCGTCGATCGCCTCGAGCTCCTCGGGAAGCGCGGCAACGAGCGCCGGGATCAGGTCCTGCACGACATCGACGACGGGCGCATACCGACCCTCACGCACCGCCTTGGGTGCTGAGACCACAAGGCCTGCCGCGTTGGCCATGCGAACAGCCGCCTCGGCGATCTGCGACGGCGTCCGGTAGTTCACGGTCAGCTCCTCGAGCCGCCACCGCTCACCCACGAACGGTTCGAGTGCCTGCTGCCAGGACCGTGATCCTGCGGCGGAACTGGTCTGCGCGATGTCACCCACGATGGTGAAGGATTTCAGCGGGCACCGTCGCATGAGCAGGCGCCACTGCATGGGAGAGAGTTCCTGCGCCTCGTCCACCACGATGTGCCCGAAGGCCCAGGTGCGGTCGCCGGCTGCGCGTTCTGCCGCCGTCGCCCTTGTGACGGTTACCGTGTTGTGCAGCGCCAGGGCCTCTGCCGTGACCACGCCGTCGACGCCCGAGTCCGCAAGCGACTCATTCACGTTCTCCAGCGTGCGCTCGGCATTGGCGAGATCGCGGCGGTGCTCCTGTTCGCGTGCGGCGGCGCTTCGCCCGGCCGAGACGTCGAACTCGCCGAGAAGCTCCGCAGCCTCATCGAGCAGTGGAACATCGGCCTCGGTCCAGGGTGCGTCGGACGCCCTCAGGAGCAGCGAGCGCTCGGCGTCGCTGAGCTGGGGTGCAGCGGCAGCCAGCTGATCGGGGCGGCTGAGCAGTTCCGAAACCAGCTTCTGGGGAGTAAGCGGCATCCAGGCGAGGTTCAGCGCGATCCGCACGTCCCGAGAGCTCCGCACATCCTCCGCCAGATAGGAGCGGTCGGCGTTGTTACCGGCGCCCGACGACGCCTCGAGGGTTTCGAGCAGCTGCTCGGTCAGCTCCCGCAGGAGGATCCGGACGAAGGTCACCCGGGCCTCGTTGTGCGGCTTGCCGGTGGCCCGCGCGCGTTCGCGGGCGCGCGCCACCTGCCGGGGCGTCAGCGTGAGCCGGGTTCCCTCGACGTCGAGCCGCTTGTCCTCCGCTGGAACCCGCTGCCGGTTGGCGACGGCTTGCTTGACGACGCGCGCCATGTCGAGGGTTCCCTTAAGTGCGGCGGCTTCCTCGTCCGGCTCGGGGATCGTGGTGATCCCGGGCATCAGGGTGCCGATGCCGGCCATGACCACGCCGGTCTCCCCCAGCGAGGGCAGCACGCGTTCGATGTAGCGCATGAAGGCGTCGGTCGGTCCGACGAGCAGCACGCCGGCCGATTTGAGGCGTTCACGGTGCGTGTACAGCAGGTAGGCTGCGCGGTGCAGTGCCACGGCGGTCTTTCCGGTTCCAGGCCCGCCTTGAACCACGGTGATGCCGGGCAGCGGGGCGCGGATGATGCGGTCCTGTTCGGCCTGGATGGTTCCCACGATGTCGGACATCTGGCCGGTCCTACGGGTATTCAGTGCCGCAAGGAGGGCGCCCTCGCCCTGCAGGGAATCGTCGTCGCCGAGCATGCCGGCGTCGAGCACGTCGTCCTCAATGGCGACGACGTCGCGCCTGGCAAGAATCAGGTGGCGCCGCCGCCGCACGCCCATGCGTTCGAAAGCCGTGGCCTGGTAGAAGGTTCCGGCCTCCGGTGCACGCCAGTCGACCATGAGCTGGCGCAGTTCGTCGTCGGACAGCCCGATGCGGCCGATGTAGCGCTTGTCGCCGTCGTCGAGGTCGAGACGCCCGAACACGAGCCGGTCGTCGACCGCGTTCAGCTGCGCGAGGCGGTCCTCGTACATCGTGGCGAAGGCATCGCGTTCCGAGCGGTTCTGGTGCGACCCCGCGGAGGCGCTGCGGCGAACCTCGGCCAGCTGCTGCGCTTTCTCGGCCCGGAGGTCGTCCAACCGCCGGTACAGGCCGTCGACGTACCCGCGCTCGTGCTCCAGTTCGGCATTCGCCTGGGATGTTTCATGCATTGGGGGTTCCCTCCCGAAAAAGACAGACCGTCAATTCTAGCGTGCGGAACTCCTACCCCGTCGACAACGCGTGGACCCCGTGCCCGACCGGCAGTCCGCGGCCTCCGGAAACGGCGGGCTCCAGGATCACCGCACGGCCGACGACGACGCCTGGATTCCCTACCGGCCGGCTGCGAGAGTGCCACAGGTCGCGCGGACGCGGTGGGCGAGGATGACGCGGGTTCCGGGGATGACGTCGTCGGGGAACACCGTGCCGCTGGGAGGATCAGCCGGGCTGTCGGTCACCCCGCCTCTTTACGGTCCTTCGGGGACTTGCCCGGCCGATAGCGCGACACGGTGGGTTCCCCTGGCAGCCAGAACCGCCAGGGGTAGTCGGTGGAGCCCCCCGGGCCGCTCACTCCGACCCGCGGCCCGGTGGAGTAGCCCGACGCCGGAACCGACTCGGGTGGCAGCGCAAGGCCGAAGGGTGGAGCCAGCGCATCAGCCCCGTCGTAACGCCGATCCAGCCCGAGGGCCTGCGCGAGCCGGGCCGGCCCGCGCGCGAGGTCGAGATCCGTCTTCGGAGTATTCCGGCGGTGGCGGGCCAGGTCGAGCCCGCCGGTGATCTCTCCCGCGCGAAGAAGCAGACCGGTGGCCCAGCCGTCCGTCCCGCAGACGACATTCACGCAGTAGTGCATGCCGTAGGTGAAGTAGACGTAGAGGTGCCCGGCCGGACCGAACATCGAGTCGTTCCGGGCTGTCCGGCCCCGGAAGGCATGCGAACCGGGGTCCACGGGCCCGAGGTAGGCCTCCACCTCGGTGATGCGCACGCTGACCGGACCGTCGTCGTCGAAGTGCGTCAGCGTTGCTCCCAGAAGCAGCGGCGCCGCCTCGAGCGCGCTGACCGAGAGCCGGTCACGCGTCCCGGCGGGGGCGGCGGAAGGAGGAGGCGGGGTAGGGGGCACCACTGGATGAACGCTAGCAAGATCCGCGGTGGGGAGGGGAACCGGACGCCACAGTGATGTCCGATTCCCGCTAGCTTGTGGTTCGCCGCACTGTCAGGATGGAGCAATGGACTTCTGGCAGCGGTACCGGGCGATCGATTCGCGGGACACGCGCTTCGACGGTCAGTTCGTCACCGCAGTGTCCTCGACGGGTATCTACTGCCGGCCGTCGTGCCCTGCGCGCACCCCGAAACCTGCAAATGTGACGTTCTACCGGACGTCGGCCGCCGCCCATGAAGCGGGTTTTCGGGCCTGCAAGCGGTGCCTGCCCGAGGCAGTGCCCGGCACGCCGGAGTGGAACCTCCGCAACGATGCCGCGGGTCGCGCCATGCGCCTCATTGCCGACGGCGAAGTGGACCGCTCCGGAGTCAGCGGCCTTGCCCTCCGGCTCGGGTACTCGACCCGCCAGCTGAACCGGATCCTGCGGGAGGAACTCGGTGCCGGTCCGCTCGCACTAGCGCGTGCGGCACGCGCGCAAACAGCACGCACCCTGCTCACGGGGACGGATCTGCTGTTCTCCGACGTCGCATTCGCAGCCGGTTTCAGCAGTATCCGCCAGTTCAACGACACAGTGGCCGAGGTATATGCACTCACTCCCTCGCAACTCCGGGGAGCGAGTGCACACCGTGGATCTCCCGTCGACGGGGGGCGCACCACGCTAACCCTTACCCTTCCGGTTCGGCCTCCCTACGACAATGGGATCTTCACCTTTCTCCAGGCCCGTGCGGTCCGCGGTGTCGAGGAGGCGTCCGCCCACGGGTACGCACGGCTGGTTCGTCTGCCCGGCGGCCACGGCTGGTTCCGCGCCGAGGCGGTCGCCGTGTCAGCGGCCAGGGCGGGGATGAAGGTCTCGATCGTCCTCGAGAAACTCGCCGATCTTCCCGTGCTGCTCACGCGGATCCGGCGCCTCTTCGATCTCGACGCCGACCCCGCGGCCATCGACACGGTGCTGGCACAGCAACCCGACCTCGCTCCACTGGTCCGGAGTGTTCCGGGGATCCGGCTGCCGGGCGGCGTGGACCCGCACGAGATCCTGATGCGTGCCCTGATCGGGCAGCAGGTGACGGTCAAGGCGGCGACCGGTGCCCTGACCGTTCTCGCCGCTTCGGGCAGTGAACCGCGCCTCGCCGTCGACGGTTTCACCCGGCTTTTCCCCTCGGCCGCGGACATCGCGGCCTCCGCGGTGGAGCTCCTCCGCGGCCCGGCCCGGCGTATCGAGGCCATCCGCGCCACGGCGGAGGCGTTGTCCGACGGAACCCTCGACATCGGCGTCGGCGACGACCTCCAGAGCCTCCGCGGGAAGCTTCTCCCGCTGGCAGGCATCGGCCCCTGGACGGCGGATTACGTGGCCATGCGCGTGCTCGGGGCAACCGACGTCCTGCTCGGCAACGACGCCGCCGTCTGTAACGCGTGGGTAGCACTGACAGGCCGGGGCTCCCCTGCCGTGCCCCGAACCCGGACCGACCGCGACGTGGCCGGCGCCCTCAGCGGAGTGAGCCCGTGGCGGTCCTACGCCACGATGCACCTGTGGCGCTCCGCGTCCGCACGAACCGCAACCAATCCCCGATCGATCCCAGCCGAGAGAGCAACTTCATGACCAGCGCACTCCTCTCCCCAGCGTCCGTGGCGACCATTCCCACCCCCGATGGACCGTTCACCATCATCGAAGCCGGCGGCGCTGTGCTCTCCTCGGGCTGGACCGCCTCGGTGGACGAGCTCACCGGCCAGATCCACCCGAGCCTGAGGCACCCGATCGCCGGGCGGGAATCTCCCGGGTTGACGTCGATGACCGAAGCCGTGCGCGCCTACTACGACGGCGACCTCGCCGCGATCGACGGCATTGCAGTGCGCCAGGTCTCCGGGCCGTTCCGCAGCCACGCCTGGGATGTCCTCCGCAGCGTCCGGCCCGGGGCACCCGTCACCTACACGCAGTATGCGGAACTCGCCGGAAGCGCCGGAGCGGTGCGCGCCGCAGCGGGAGCCTGTGCCCGGAACGCCGCAGCCCTCTTCGTGCCGTGTCACCGGGTGGTCCGAACGGATGGCTCGCTGGGCGGCTTCCGATGGGGGCTGGAGATCAAGCAGCGCCTCCTCGACCGGGAGCAGGGCGCCCCGACCGTGCTCTTCTAGCCTTCAACACGCCGACCAGCTCCTGCGAGCGCCGGTCAGTTCTCCAGAACGTCCGCGGTGAGCCGCTGCCGTGCCGCCATGTCGCGATACAGTTCGTTGCCCGCCAGGAGTTCGGCATGCGTGCCGCCCGCCACCACCCGGCCGCCATCGAGCACAAGGATCTGGTCGAAGTCGGCGACCGTCGAGAGCCGGTGGGCCACCACGATGACGGTGCGGTTCCGCGCCGCCATGCCCAGGGTCTGCTGCAGCAGCTGTTCGGTCCGCGAATCCACCGACGACGTCGGTTCGTCCAGCAGGAGCACCGGCCGATCCGCGAGGATGGTGCGTGCCCACGCGAGGCGCTGGCGCTGCCCGCCCGACAGGCGCACGCCGTCCTCGCCGAGGTTGAGCTGCAGCCCGTCCTCCGATCGGCCGATGAGCGCGGTCAGCTCGACGGCGTCGAGCGCGGCCTCGAGCTCGGGATCGCTTGCCAGCGGGGCGGCAAGGCGGAGGTTGTCGGCAAGGGTGCCGCTGAGCACCGGAGCTTCCTGCTCGACGAGGCCCATGCGCTGCCGGAGTGCTGAACGAGGCATGCCGCCGATCGGCGCCCCGTCGTAGGAGATGCTCCCCGAGGCGGGTTCGTAGAAGCGCTCGAGGAGGGCCAGTACCGTCGATTTGCCTGCCCCTGACGGCCCGACGAGGGCGGTACGGCTCCCGGCGGGAACAGTGAAGGAAACGTCGTCGAGGATCCAGGGGGCGTCGGGCGCAGCGGTGTCGGCACTTGCCTCCTGCGCTGCTTCGTCCTCCGGTGATCCAGGGAACTGCCCGGACGGCTCGTCATGGTCGTACCGGAACCGTACGTTCCGCAGCTCCAGCAATGGGGCCTGTGCGCCGCGGTTTTCCTCGACCACGACGCCGCGTTCTGGCGCAGCGACAGCGGCCCGATTTCCGGTGGCGCTGGCACCGTCGCGCCTACCGCCGTCGTTCCCCGCGCCTGCACCTCCGCCGTTCGCGTACTCGTGCTCGTCCTGGTTTTCCGGCTCGAGCCGTGCAATCTCCTGAATCCGGTCGAGGGCGGCGAGCCCCGACTGGATCTGGACGAAAGCGCTCATCGCCGAACCGATCGGCAGGACGAGCAGGAACAGGTACAGGATGAAGGCCAGGAGGTCGCCCAGCTGGAGGGCGCCGCTGGCCACGCGGAGGCCACCGACCGCGAGCACCACGATGAAGGCGCCCTGGATGCAGACGGACATGATGGGCTGCACGGCGGCCTGCAGCTTCGCCATGGCGATTCCGGCGCGGAACGCGCTGACCGCCTCGGCGTCGATCACGGCGGCTTCACGGTGTTCGGCGACGGAAGCCTTGATGGTGCGGATTCCGGACAGGCCCCGCTCCACGGCGGCGGACATCGCGCCGACCGCGTCCTGCACATCCTTGCTCCGCTGGCGGATGAGGGTGCCCAGCATCAGCACGCCGCCCGTCCCGAGCACCACGGCGCCGAGGGTGATGCCGAACAGGAACGGGTCGAGGAGGATCATGAGCACGACGGCGGCGACGAACATCAGCACCGAGGACACGATGTCGAAAAGTCCGGACGTGATGACGCTGCGCAGGAGGGTGGTGTCGGAGCCGACGCGGGACATGAGGTCGCCGACGCGGCGCTTGTCGAACTCGCGGATCGGCAGACTGAGCAGGTGCCCGACGAGCGAGCGCCGGAGCCCCAGGACCACCGATTCGGCGGTGCGCTGGAGGAGGTAGGACTGTCCGGCGTTGAACACGGCCCCCGCGAGGGTGATCACGACGAGCAGCCAGACGAAACGGCCGCCCGGATTGCCCGCCGAAACCGCGTTGACCAGCTGCTGGACCATCAGCGGCTGCACTACGGACAGGCCTGTCGCCACCACGGATACGACGGCGGCTGCGCCGAGGACACCGCCATGGCCCCGGAGGTAGGGCCAGAATTCACTCAGTGTGGCGCGCTCGCTGGAGGGCTGCATGCTTCCAATGTGCTGGGGCGTCCCCACTGTGTCAATGCGCTTCGCGGCAGGCGTAGTGGGAGCGCGGCCGCCATCTCGGGTGCGCGGGAAGAACGGCACTCCTTCCGGGAATTCGTTCTTTCCTGCGCACCCGATTCGAGGTCGGTTGCCCGGGGACGGGCTACGCGGGCGGACTAACGTACTTCGGCATATTCCGCCACCGTGGCCAGCTCCTCCTCGAGTGCCTCGAGCTGGCGCGCCACCGCTGCCGGTGCCGTCCCGCCCTGCGCGTCGCGGCTGGCCAGTGACCCCTCGACGGTCAGGACCTCCCGGACGGCAGGCGTGAGATGGTCCGAGATGGCGGCGAACTCCGCGTCGGTCAGGTTCCACAGTTCGACGCCGCGTGCCTCGGCCACGCGCACTGCGGTACCCGACAGTTCGTGCGCTTCACGGAAGGGCACGCCTTGCCTCACCAGCCACTCGGCGATGTCCGTGGCCAGCGCGAAGCCCTGCGGAGCGAGCGCCGCCAGCCGTTCGGTGTTGAACGTCAGCGTCGCGATCATTCCGGACACCGCGGGCAGCAGCACCTCGAGGGTGTCCACGGCGTCGAACACGGGTTCCTTGTCCTCCTGCAGGTCCCGGTTGTAGGCAAGGGGAAGCCCCTTCAAAGTGGCCAGAAGCCCGGTCAGATTTCCGATCAGGCGCCCGGCCTTGCCACGGGCCAACTCCGCGACATCGGGGTTCTTCTTCTGCGGCATGATCGAGGACCCGGTGGAAAAGGCATCATCGAGGGTCACGAAGGAGAACTCCTTGGTGGCCCAGATGATGATCTCCTCGCTGATGCGGGAAAGATCGACGCCGATCATCGCGGAAACCCACGCGAACTCCGCGTAGACGTCCCGGGATGCGGTGCCGTCGATCGAGTTGTGGGTGGCAGAGAAGAATCCGAGGTCAGCGGCAACAGCTTCGGGGTCGAGCCCGAGGGAGGATCCGGCGAGGGCACCCGAGCCGTAGGGCGAAACCCCGGCCCGCCGGTCCCAGTCCTGCAGCCGCTGGACATCGCGCAGCAGCGCCCAGGCATGCGCCAGCAGATGGTGGCTGAGCAGTACCGGCTGGGCATGCTGGAGGTGGGTGCGCCCCGGCATGGGCACACCGGCATGCGTCCGTGCCTGGGTGATCAGCGCCTCGATCGTCGACAGGGTGCCGCGCGCGATGATCCGCGCGTGGTCCCGGAGGTACATCCGCCCGAGCGTGGCCACCTGGTCGTTGCGGGAGCGCCCTGCTCGGAGCCTTCCCCCGAGCTCCGGCCCGGCGCGCTCGATCAGCCCGCGCTCGAGGGATCCGTGGACGTCCTCATCGGAGTCCGCGGGAACGTACGCACCGGAGCGGACGTCGGCATCGAGTCTGTCCAGGGCATCGATCATGCCGGCCAGTTCCGCGTCGTCGAGCAGACCGGCGCGGTTCAGGACTCGAGCATGCGCGCGGGAGCCCTCGATGTCGTAGACCGCCAGGCGCCAGTCGAAGTGCGTCGACTTGCTCAGTGCCGCGAGGGCATCCGCGGGGCCGCCGGCGAACCGGCCACCCCAGAGCGACCCTGTGTTCGTTCCACCGCCGTCGGAGGTTGGAACCATCAGGCGCCTGCCCGCTGGTCGCGGCTCGACGCCACCTTGGAGGACAGGCCGAAGATCTCGATGAAGCCGCGGGCCATGGACTGGTCGAAGGTGTCACCGGAATCGTAGGTGGCGAGATTGAAGTCGTAGAGCGCGACGTCGGAGCGGCGCCCGGTGACCGTGGCGCGGCCGCCGTGGAGGTCCATGCGGATGTCGCCGGTGACGTACTTCTGGGTGTCGTCGATGAAGGTCTCCAGCGAGCGCTTGAGCGGGGAGAACCACTGGCCGTCGTAGACCAGTTCGGTCCAGCGCTGATCGACGGTCTTCTTGAAGCGGGACTGTTCGCGCTCCACGGTGACGTTCTCGAGTTCGCGGTGTGCGGCGATCAGTGCCATCGCACCGGGGGCCTCGTAGATCTCGCGGCTCTTGATGCCCACGAGGCGGTCCTCGACGATGTCGATGCGGCCCACGCCCTGCGCGCCGGCACGGCGGTTGAGCTCCTCGATGGCCTGGAGCGGCGTGACCGCGTGGCCGTCGATCGCGACGGGAATGCCCTCCCGGAAGCTGATGGTCACCTCGTCCGCGGCGGGCGGGAATTCGGGTGACGCCGTGTAATCGTAGACGTCCTTGGTGGGTCCGTTCCAGATGTCCTCGAGGAACCCGGTTTCGACGGCACGTCCCCAGACGTTCTGGTCGATGGAGAACGGGTTCTTCTTGGTGGTCTCGATCGGCAGGCCCTTGGCCTCCGCGAAGGCGATCGCCTTGTCACGGGTCAGCGCGAGGTCGCGCACGGGCGCGACGCACTTGAGGTCGGGGCCGAGGGTCTGGATGCCCACCTCGAAGCGCACCTGGTCGTTGCCCTTGCCGGTGCAGCCGTGGGAGACGGTGGTGGCCCCGAACTTCCGGGCCGCCGCCACGAGGTGCTTGACGATCACCGGGCGCGAGATCGCGGACACCAGCGGGTAGGCGTCCATGTACAGGGCGTTGGCCTTGAGTGCCGGCATGCAGTACTCGTTGGCGAACTCGTCGCGGGCGTCGGCAACGTACGCCTCCACGGCGCCGCAGCTCAGCGCACGCTGGCGGATGGTTTCGAGCGATTCGCCGCCCTGCCCGACATCGACGGCGACGGCGATCACTTCGGCGCCGGTGGCTTCGGCGATCCAGCCGATGGCTACTGAGGTGTCGAGTCCGCCGGAATAGGCGAGAACAATGCGTTCGGTCACGGAAATATGCTCCTCTTGTGGGGCCGATGTGGGTACCGGCCGATGGTTGTGGAAAAAATCAGGACGTCAGGTTTCCTGCGCGAGGCCCAGGAAGCGCTCGGCGACCTCCGCACCGCCGTCGGCCTTGCGTGTCACCAGCATGACGGTGTCGTCACCGGCAATACTGCCAAGAATCGACGGCATCACCGAGTGGTCGATGGCCAGGGCGAGGAAATTGGCGGCCCCGGGAGGCGTCCGCAGGATCACGAGGTTGCCGGACCCCTCCGCGGTGACCAGCAGCTCACCGCACAGCCGGGTGAGGCGGGCGTCGAGGATTTCCTGGGTGATCCCGCTCTGCGGAGCGCGGCCGCCACCCTCGGCGGGCACCGCGTAGACCAGCGTTCCCTCCTTCCCCCGGACGCGCACGGCGCCGAGTTCAACGAGGTCCCGGGACAGCGTGGCCTGCGTGACGAGGACGCCGCCGGCACCGAGCAGGGCGGCCAGTTCGGCCTGCGAGCGCACCGACTGGCTGGTGAGCAGCGCCCGGATCTGCGCGTGGCGTGCGATCTTCGTGGTCGGATGGACAGGATCCCGCTGCGCTGCCATGGTCGTCATTCCCCGTCCGCCTGGGCTGCCTGGGACGCCTTCATCAACCACACCAGAAGCGCCTTCTGGGCGTGCAGGCGGTTCTCGGCCTCGTCCCACACCACGGACTGCGGTCCGTCGATCACGTCGGCCGAGATCTCGTAGCCGCGGTAGGCGGGCAGGCAGTGCAGGACGACGGCGTCCGGTGCCGCGCGTGCCATGGCGGCGGCATCCACGGCATAGGAACGGAAGAGTTCGGCGCGCGCGGCCTTCTCGTCCTCCTGGCCCATGGAGACCCAGGTGTCGGTCGCGACGACATCCGCCCCGGCGAGCGCCTCGGCAGCGTCCGTGGTGACGAGCACCGAGCCGCCGGTCTCCACAGCCCGGAGGCGTGCGGCGTCGACCACCGGTCCGGCCGGCAGGAAGCCCTGCGGCCCGGCGATGCGTACGTGCATCCCCGCCGTCACCCCCGCGAGCAGGTAGGAGTTCGCCATATTGTTCGCGGCATCGCCGAGATAGGCGAGGGTGAGCCCGGCGAGCGGTCCCTTGTGCTCCCGGATGGTCAGCAGGTCGGCCAGGAGCTGGCACGGGTGGTAGTCGTCGGAGAGTGCATTCACGACGGGTACCCGCGACGCCGCAGCCATTTCCTCGAGCCCTGCCTGCGCATAGGTCCGCCACACGATGGACGCCACCATCCGCTCGAGCACCCGCGCCGTATCGGTGATCGACTCCTTGTGGCCGAGCTGCGATTCGCCCGCACCGATCACCAGCGGCACACCGCCGAGATCCGCGATTCCTGCGGCGAAGGACACCCGTGTCCGCGTCGAGGTCTTGTCGAAGATCAGCGCGACGGTGCGGCGGCCCGCGCCCTCCCCCGCGTAGACGGCCTCCGCGTACGGGTTCGCCTTCAGCTCGAGCGCAAGGTCGAGGACCTCCGCCTGTTCGGCCGGGGTGAGGTCGGTATCGACGAGGAAGTGCCGGGTCATGATGAGGCTCCCTTGGCGAAGGCTGCGGAAGAGACGGTCCTGGCGGTGTCCAGCACCGTCGGGAGGGCTGCGAGGAAGGATTCGGCCTGGTCCTCGGTCAGGATCAGTGGCGGTGCCAGCCGGATGGTGTGCGGGCCCGTGCTGTTGACGATGAAGCCTGCCGCCAGGGCTGCGCTCACGGCGGCGGGCGCGTAGCCGCCGTCGACGTCGAACCCGAGCAGCAGCCCGCTGCCCCGGATCTCCCGGACGCCGGGTACCTGCGTCAGGCCGTTCCGCAGATAGTCGCCGATGGCGGCGGCGTGCTGCAGTAGACCGTCCGTTTCGAGTGCGTCGATGGTGGCGAGGCCGGCCGCCGTCGCCACCGGGTTCCCCCCGAACGTGGTGCCGTGCTGGCCCGCGGTGATCAGGGACGACACCGTGGCGCCGAAGGTCACGAGGGCACCGATCGGGAAGCCTCCCCCCAGGCCCTTGGCCAGCGTCATGGCGTCGGGAAGCACTGCATCTGCTTCGCCGTCGGACTGGTGCGCGAACCACTTCCCGGTGCGGCCCATCCCGGACTGAACCTCGTCGAGGATCAGGAGCGCGCCGTGGCGGCTCGTCACCTCGCGCGCGGTCCGGAGGTAGCCCGCGGGGAGCGGACGCACGCCCGCCTCGCCCTGGACCGGCTCGAGGACGACGGCGGCCACTGTGTCATCCACGGCCGCGATCAGTGCGTCGACATCGCCGAACGGAAGGTGCTCGACACCCCCGGGCAACGGTTCGAAGGGTTCCCGGTAGGCCTGCTTCGAGGTCAGCGCGAGGGCCCCCATGGTGCGGCCGTGGAAAGCGCCGTCGAGCGCCAGGATCCTCCTGCGGGTGGGCGAGCTGTTGCGCCGTGCCAGCTTGAAAGCAGCTTCGAGCGCCTCGGTGCCGGAGTTGGTGAAGAACACCTTCGAGCCGGCGGGTGCCTCCGCGAGGGCAAGAAGCTTCTCCGCGAGGGCGATCTGGGGAGGGCTCGTGAAGAAGTTCGAGACGTGGCCGAGGGTCGCGGACTGGGCTGACACGGCCGAGGTGAGGGCAGGGTGGGCGTGGCCGAGGGCATTCACGGCGATCCCGCCGAGGAGATCGAGGTACCGGTTTCCGTCGGCGTCCCAGACGTAGCAGCCGTCACCGCGCACGAGGACGCGCTGCGGCGTACCGAAGACGCCCATCAGCGAGTCGGTGTACCGCGAGAGCCACTCCGCACCGGACGAGCCATCCCCGGCGGCCCGCTCCGCGGGCTCTCCACCCCTGGACGCTGCGGCGCCCAACCCGGTGTGCGCTAGTGCGCGCGGGCCCGACGGTAGCGCGGTCTCCCGCAGCGGAAGGGCAGGTGCGACTACTGGCGCGGCGTCGTCGGGTACCACCTGGGTTCCGATTCCCGCGGTGGTGAACGTCTCGAGCAGCATGGAGTGCGCAAGGCGCCCGTCGACGATGTGCGCACGCTCGACGCCGTTCTCCACGGCGCGAAGGCACGCAGTCATCTTGGGGATCATGCCCGATTCGAGCGACGGCAGCATGCCCCGGAGCTGTGTGGTGGTGACGGAGGAGAGGAGCGAGCCCCGGTCCGGCCAGTCGGCGTACAGGCCCTCGACGTCGGTCAGGATCACGAGCTTCGACGCGCCGAGGGCTTCGGCGAGCGCTGCGGCGGCCGTGTCCGCGTTCACGTTCAGCACTTGCTGCGTGGCTGCTCCGTCGGCGTCGATCTCCGGAGCGACGGTCGAGATGACGGGGATGCGCCCGGCCTCGAGGATGTCGAGGATGGCACCGGGGTTCACTCGGGTGACCTCGCCCACGAGGCCGAGATCCACGTCCTCCCCGTCCACCACCGTGCCGGTGCGGACGGCCTGCAGCAGGCCGCCGTCCTCGCCGGAGAGCCCCACAGCGTAGGGTCCGTGCGAATTGATGAGTCCCACGAGTTCACGCCCCACCTGCCCGGTGAGGACCATGCGGACCACGTCCATGGTTTCGGGAGTGGTGACACGCAGCCCGCCCTTGAACTCAGGGGTGATACCGAGACGTTCAAGGAGGTGGTTGATCTGCGGCCCTCCGCCGTGAACCACCACCGGCCGGATGCCCACGTGGTGCAGGAACACGATGTCCTCGGCGAAGGCGCGGCGCATCTCTTCGTTGACCATGGCGTTGCCGCCGTACTTGATGACCATGGTGGTTCCGGCGAAGCGCTGGATCCAGGGCAGGGCCTCGATGAGTGTGGAGGCCTTGTCCTGGGCCAGCAGGGTGCTCGCCGGGAGTGCTGTCGGTGTCACGGTGCGGATTCCCATCAGCTCGAGTAGGCCGAGTTCTCATGCACGTAGTCGTGCGTGAGGTCGTTGGTCCAGATGGTCGCGGCGGCAGAACCGGCCTGCAGGTCTATCTCCACAGTGACATCCCTCCCGCGAAGATCCACCAGGTCGCGGGAATCCCCGATCCCGCCGTTCCGGCAGATCTGGATGCCGTTCATCGACACGTTCAGCTCCTCCGGCTCGAACACGGCATCCGTGGTCCCGACGGCCGACAGCACACGTCCCCAGTTGGGATCATTGCCGAAGATCGCGGTCTTGAAGAGGTTGGAGCGGGCGACGGCGCGGCCCACCGTCTCGGCGTCGTGCTCGCTCGCCGCACGAACCGTGGTGATCGCGATGGTGTGGCTCGCACCCTCGGCGTCGGCGATGAGCTGGGCCGCGAGGTCGAGGCAGACGCCGGTCAGGGCCTCGGTGAAGTGCGCCTCGTCGGGTGTCACGCCGCTGGCGCCCGAGGCGAGCAGCACCACGGTGTCATTGGTCGACATGCAGCCGTCGGCATCAGTGCGATCGAAGCTGACCCGCGTGGCGGCACGCAGTGCCGTGTCCAGCTGCTCCGGACGCAGGACGGCGTCGGTGGTGAGCACCACGAGCATGGTGGCCAGGCCCGGGGCGAGCATGCCTGCACCCTTGGCCATGCCGCCCATCGAGTAGCCCTCGCTCGGGGAGTCGGCGGACGCCGGGTAGCGGGCCTCCTTCGACACGGTGTCCGTGGTCCGGATCGCCTCGGCCGCCGACGCACCACCGGCAGTACTCAGCCCCCCGGCCGCGGCCTCGACTCCCGGCAGGAGCCTGTCCATCGGCAGCTGTTCGCCGATCAGGCCCGTCGAGCAGACGAGGACGTCGGTGGCCGAGATTGCAAGCAGGTCCGCCACCGCCTCGGCCGTGCGATGCGTGTTCTGGAAGCCCTCGTGCCCGGTGCAGGCATTCGCGCCCCCCGAGTTCAGGACGACGGCGTCCACGCGGCCGTCCGACACCACTTGCCGCGACCAGTGCACAGGGGCTGCGGCCACCCGGTTGGAGGTGAAGACGGCTGCGGCAGAGTGCAGCGGACCATCGTTGGCCACCAGGGCGACGTCGGGCTTGCCGGAAGCCTTGAGCCCTGCGGTCACGCCCGATGCGCGGAACCCGCCGGGGTAGGTGATGCTCATGGTGCGGTTCCCTGGATGGTCAGGCCCGCGGTCTCGTCGAGGCCGAGGGCGATGTTCATGGACTGGATGGCTCCGCCGGCGGTGCCCTTGGTGAGGTTGTCGATGGCGCAGCTGACGATGACACGCCCTGCATGCCCGTCCGAGGCGAGCTGCAGGTTCGCGTAATTCGATCCCAGCACCGCCTTGGTCGCCGGCCACTGGCCTTCGGGAAGCAGCTTCACGAACGGCTCGTTCCCGTAGGCGTCCTCCCACGCGCGGCGCAACTGCTCCGCCGTCGTGCCGGGCTTCACGCGCGCCGTCGCGGTGGTGAGGATGCCGCGCGCCATGGGAGCAAGGGTCGGTGTGAACGAGACGGTCACGGGTTCGCCCGCAGCGCCGCTGAGTCCCTGCTCGATCTCGGGCGTGTGCCGGTGGCCGCCGCCCACTCCATAGGGGCTCATGCCGCCCATTACTTCGGAGCCGAGCAGGTGCGCCTTCGCTGCCTTGCCTGCCCCGGAGGTGCCGGAGGCGGACACCACGACGACGTCGGTCGGCTCGAGCAGCCCGGCCGCGAAACCGGGGGCGAGCGCCAGCAGGACGCTCGTGGGGTAGCAGCCGGGCACCGCGATGCGACGGGCACCGCGCAGCTCGGCACGGTTGCCGGCGAGTTCGGGGAGCCCGTAGGGCCAGGTGCCGGCATGCGCGGAGCCGTAGAACTTCACCCAGGCTTGCGGATCCTCCAGACGGTGATCCGCGCCGGCGTCGATCACCAGGGTCTCAGCCGGCAGTTGCGCCGCGATATCGGCGCTGGCGCCGTGCGGCAGGGCGAGGAACACGACGTCGTGGCCGGACAGCACCTCGACCGTCGTGTCCTCGAGGATCCGGTCGGACAGCGCGTGGAGGTGCGGCTGGAGCGTTCCGAGCTTCGCCCCCGCATTGCTGTTCGCGGTGATGGCGCCGATGGAGACGTCGGGGTGGGCCGCGAGCAGGCGGAGGAGCTCCCCACCGGCATAACCGCTGGCACCTGACACCGCTACAGAAAAAGGCATGCAATCAGCCTACCCCACATATATACACGCTGACACATAAATATTCACTGCTGGAGGTGATCCCCGGCCAGGTGGATCGAGGGAATAGCATGGGCCACAGCCCTTTGCGAACCAGGAACGGAGAGTCGATCATGCCCACAGCCATCGTCGTTGAACAGCCGGGCGGCCCGGAAGTGCTGAAGCCGCAGGACGCCGCGAGGCCCGTGCCGGGAAGGAACCAACTGCTCGTCCGGGTCGCCGCGGCCGGGGTCAACTTCATCGAGACGTATCAGCGCAGCGGGGCCTACCCCATGTCGCACCCCTTCACGCCCGGGGCCGAAGCTGCCGGTGTGGTGGAGGAAGTGGGTCAGGATGTCGCGGGCTTCGCTCCGGGGCACCGGGTGGCGTTCGCCGAGGGGATCGGGACCTACGCCGAGTACGCGCTCGTCGACGCCGACCGCGCCCTGCCGGTACCCGAGGGTATCGACCTGGAAACCGCGGCAGCCGTTCCGCTTCAGGGCATGACGGCGCACTACCTCATCAACTCGACCTATCCGGTGGAGACCGGCAGCACGGTGCTGGCGCACGCCGGCGCCGGCGGCGTGGGCCTTCTCCTGATCCAACTCCTGAAGACGAAGGGTGCACGGGTCTTCACGACGGTCTCCACGCCGGAGAAGGAGGAACTGGCCCGCGGGGCTGGTGCCAACGAGGTGCTGCCCTACGAGGGCTTCGCCGACGCGGTGCGCGCCCTGACCGACGGTACCGGCGTCGACGTGGTGTACGACGGCGTCGGGAAGTCCACGTTCGACGATTCGCTGAAGAGCCTGCGCGTCCGCGGCACCATGGTGCTGTACGGGGCGGCCTCCGGCGCCCCGGCCCCGTTCGACCCCCAGCGGCTCAACAGCGGCGGCTCCCTCTACATCACCAGGCCCTCCCTGGTGCACCACCTGCGCACCCCCGAGGAACGGCGCTGGCGGTCGGAGGAACTGTTCGGCGCCATCGCCGCCGGTCAGCTGGACGTCCGCATCGGTGCACGCTATCCCCTGGCGGAGGCAGCGCGGGCTCACGAGGACCTCCAGGCGCGGCGGACCACGGGAAAGCTTCTGCTCATTCCCTGACCGGGTGGACTGGCGCGGCCGCCCGACCCGTATCGGAAATGCCGTGTTTGAGCATCGACGCGGCGTGTCCCGTGGGGACACGCCGCGTATCACCAGCACAGACGATGAATAACGGCACTTCCAATACGCCGCCGGCCGCCGGACCTGATCCACGACGCCGGGATCAGCGGCGCTGGACCGCCCCGAAACGGGTCGACGCGAGTGCGACGGCGGCATCCCGAGCCGCGCTCGCTTCATCCGCGGTGAGGGTGCGATCGGGAGCCCGGAAGCGCAGCGCGAAAGCGAGGGACTTGCTGCCCTCGGGAATTCCCTCGCCCGCATAGACATCGAAGAGGTGAACGTCCTCCAGCAGCTCCCCCGCGCCTTCCCGGAGCGTCTCCAGGACTTCCGAGGACACCACGCCGTCGGCCACCACAAGCGCCACATCCTGCGTGGTGGCGGGGAACGAGGACAGCGGGCGGGCCACGATGACGTCCGCCGCAGCCTCGAAGAGGAGATCGGCGTTGATTTCGAGCGCCACGGTCCGGGCGGGCAGGTCGAGCGCGGCGATCAGCTTCGGATGCAGCTCCCCTGCGTAACCCAGCACCTCGCCACCGCGCAGTCCCACCCGGGCGGTCCGTCCGGGATGGAACGCCTGGTGGGTGCCTCGTCCGATGATGACGTCGACCCCCGCCACGTCGCCCATCAACCGCACCGTGTCAAGGGCATCGGCCCAGTCCCAGGCCCGGGGAACTGAACCGGCCGAGGCCGGCGCGTCATTGCCGGTGAAGACAGCGGCGATGGTGAGCGGCTGGTAGGGAATGCCCTCATACAGTGCGTCGAGGACCTCCTCCGCCGGCTTCTCACCCAGTGGCGGGATGGATCCGGTGCCCATGGATCCGGCGGGCTGGAAGACCAGTCCGGCCTCGAAGAGTGCCAGATCGCGGAAGCTCCGGGAATGGTTCCGTTTCGCCACCTCGATGAGCCCCGGCAGCACCGAGGTTCGCAGGTAACCCAGTTCGGCGCTCAACGGATTGGCGAGCTTCACCGCGGCTACCGTCGCGCCCTCGTCCGCGTTCCCGAAGACGGCGTTGCTGCGTTCACTGACGAAGGGGTAGGACAGCACTTCAGTCAGCCCGGAGGCTGCCAGTGCGTTCATCAGGCGACGCCGCTGCTGCTGGACCCGTGTGAGTCCCCGTCCGGGTGGGGCCACGGGAAGGGTGGACGGAATGGTGTCGTAGCCCTCCAGGCGGATGATCTCCTCGGTCAGGTCCTCACGGGTCTCGAGGTCGGGGCGCCAGCTCGGCGGCGTCACCGAGTAACCGCCGTCGTGCGCGGTGACCGAGGCTCCGAGGTCCTCGAGGGTTCCGATGATCTGCTCCCGCGTGAATTCCCGCCCGATCAGCCGGGACGGAAAATCTCCGGCGAGGTCGATGACGCGCGGCGCGGGGGCGTGGCCCTCGTCGGTCGCCGTGGGATCCGCGGTGCCGCCGGCCAGGCTCGTGATGAGCTCTACGGCGCGCTGTGCCGCGACGTCCGCGACGTCCCAGTCCACTCCGCGCTCGAAGCGCTTGGAGGCCTCGGAGGGTAGTTTGTGGCGGCGGCGCGAGCGCCCGATGCCCACCTCCTCGAAGTGTGCCGACTCGATCAGGACATTGACGGTACTTCCCGAGACCTCGGTCGCCGCGCCACCCATGACGCCGGCGATGCCGATGGGGCCCGAATCGTCGGTGATGAGGAGATCACCGGTGTCGAGTGCTCGCACCTTGTCATCGAGCGTGGTCAGCTTCTCTCCCGGAAGCGCACGGCGCACCACGATGTCCCCCGAGAGCCGGTCGAGATCGTAGAAGTGCAGCGGCTGGCCGAGCTCGAGCATCACGTAGTTCGACACATCGACCACCAGCGAAATGGACCGGATCCCGGCCAGGCGCAGGCGCGCGGACAGCCAGACCGGTGTGGGACGGGTGGGATCGACGCCGCGGACGGTGCGTGCCACGAAACGGTCGCAGCCGGGCCGACCGTAGATGGGAGCCGAGTCCTCGAGCCGCACCGGGTAACCGTTCCCGGTCGATTCAGGCACGACGACGGCGCCGGCCGGGTCGGTGAACGAGGTCCCCGTGGCGTGGGCGTACTCGCGGGCGACACCTCGGATCGAGAAGCAGTAGCCCCGGTCGGGGGTGACATTGATTTCGGCGGCCTCGTCATACAGGCCGAGCAGCTCCATCGCGTCGGTGCCCGGTTCAGGGTCGAGTCCCAGCGTGGAAAGCACGAGGATGCCGTCGTGGTCCTCCCCGATGCCGAGCTCCTTCACGGAGGCGATCATGCCCGCCGACACATGGCCGTAGGTCTTCCGCGGGCTGATGCGGAAGTCCCCGGGCAGGACGGCGCCGGGCAGCGTGACCACCACCTTGTCGCCCTCCTGGAAGTTGTGGGCGCCGCACACGATGCCCTGCACGCCGCTCGGATCGATGCCGTCGCCGTCGAGCTCCTGGGACGCGCCCTCCGGGACGACGCGGACCGAGCACCAGTTGATGGTCTTGCCGTTGGTCTGCGGCTCCTTGACGACGCTGAGCACCTGTCCCACCACGATGGGGCCCTGCAGCTCGTCGGTGGGGCGGTGGACGGCCTCTTCCTCGAGCCCCACCCGGACCAGGTGGGCCATGACGTCCTCGGCCGTCGCGTCGGCCGGTACTGCGGCGTATTCACGCAGCCATGAAAGGGGGATTCTCACTTAGATCTCCATCCCGAAGTGTTCGCTGAAACGTATGTCGCCCTCGATGATGTCCCGCATGTCGCTGACCTCATTGCGGAACATGAGGGCCCGCTCGATCCCCATGCCGAAGGCGAAGCCGGAGTAGATCTCCGGGTCGATGCCCGCGGCCCGCAGCACGTTGGGGTTGACCATGCCGCAGCCACCCCACTCGATCCACTGCGGACCGCCCTTCGCGCCGGGATGCCAGACGTCGAGTTCGGCACTCGGCTCGGTAAACGGGAAGTAGTTGGGGCGCAGGCGCACCTTGGCTTCCGCGCCGAACAGCTGCTGCGTGAAATGGTCGAGCGTTCCCACGAGGTCCGCCATGGTGAGTCCCTTGTCGATGGCGAGGCCCTCGAACTGGTGGAACACCGGGGTGTGCGTGGCGTCCAGTTCGTCAGTGCGGAAGACCTTGCCCGGGCACAGGACGTAGATGGGGAGCTCGCGCTCAAGCATCGAACGGACCTGCACGGGCGAGGTGTGCGTCCGCAGCACCAGGTGGGCGCCGGGGGGCTCCACGAAGAAGGTGTCCTGCATCTCCCGCGCCGGGTGGTCGGGTGCGAAGTTCAGGGCGTCGAAGTTGAACCACTCGGATTCCAGCTCCGGCCCTTCGGCGATCTCCCAGCCCATGCCGACGAACACGTCCGATACGCGCTCCTGCAGGGTCGAGAGCGGGTGGCGCGCACCCGCGCGGCGTCGTCGCGGTGCGGCGGTGACGTCCACGGCCTCCTCGACGAGGATGCGGGCATCGCGCTCGGCCTCCAGTTCGACCCCGCGTGCCGCGAGTGCCTGGCTGATACGACCGCGTGCGGGGCCGATATTCTTGCCGGCCGCGGCCTTCTGCTCCTTGGCGAGGGCACCGATGCCCCGGTTCGCCAGGCTCAGGGCCGATTTCTCGCCGGTGTGGGCGATCCGGGCGGCCTTCAGCCCCTCGAGGTCGGCCGCGGAGGCGATGTCGGCAAGCGCGCGCTCCACGGCGGCAGCCACCGCAGCGGCATCCAGCGGATCGGGGATTTCAGCGGCGGCGCTGACGGCGCCGTCCTGCTCTGGGGAATTCGACATTCGGATGGCCTACCTGGCACTTTCGTTCGCGTGTCCGGCAGCACAGCTGACCTGCGCGTGCCGCTCATGGGAAGCCGGCGCGCTCGAAGCGCTCCGGCAGGGCAAGTCTAATTGACGCGCCGCTACGATGGCCGCATGGGCACCCCGTCGCTGATCCACGCACTCAACTGGCTGAACCTCTCCACCCCCTGCGGACTGCTCCTCGCCCGTTCCAAGGGGTGCGCCGTCTCGCGCGGACCACACGGGCTCCTGCTGGCCGAAGGGTTCACCGGATCACTTCCAAGGGCCCGGGCCTTCACCGTGGGCAGCGTGGTGTTCCTCCGCGGGAGCCGCGCGCAGGCCACCGGGGCACTGCTGAACCACGAATCCCGGCACGCACGCCAGTACGCACTATGCCTAGGTCTGCCGTTCCTTCCGCTCTACTTCACCGCCGCAGCCTGGTCGCTGCTGCGCACCGGGGATCCGGCGTCGCGCAATGTCTTCGAACGAACGGCCGGCCTTGCCGACGGCGGCTACCGCGAGCGCCCGCCCCGGAGTCTTGCGTTCCTACGGAGCCGGCGGCGGAAGCGTGATTAGTCCGCCTCCGCCCTCTTCCGGCGTAGGCCGGCTTCGGCGGGCCGCCCGGCCGCCCCTGCGGAAGGGACGGGCTGGGCACCGGCCTTGCCTCCGACGCCCGGCCTTGTCTCCGACGCCCGGCTCCGGCGCAGCTGCGTGGGCCTCCGCTTCCATGGCAGCGCTGTTCTGCATGGTGGCGCTAGTGTTCCGCGCCGGCCGCCACACGCAGGTCGCCGTCGACCAGATCGCCGTCGGCAGTCAGGGCAGCGGTCGCCACCAGCGTGAGGGCCGCCGCCATGTCCTCGACGGCAAGGCCGGGCTGCCCGTGGTGCAGGCCCTGCTCCTCGGAGAAGGGCACATGGATGAATCCGCCCCTCACGCCGTCGAGCCCGGCCAGGGCATCCATCAACGCATAGAAGACGTGGTTGCAGACGTAGGTGCCTGCCGTCTGCGAGACCTCCACCGGAAGACCCGCAGCGGCCACCGCGGCCCTGCCCGCCTTGATCGGCAGGGTGCTGAAATAGGCGGCCGGACCGCCGAGCCGCACCGGCTGGTCGACCGGGGCGTTACCGGCATTGTCGGGGATCCGGGCGTCGTCCACATTGATGGCCACACGCTCGATGGATACTCTCGACCGTCCGCCGGCCTGGCCCACGCACAGCACCAGCATGGGCTCCAGCCGCCCGATGGCGTCCCGGAGCAGCTCTGCGCTCTTCCCGAAGACACACGGCAGCTCGACGGCGGCCGCGTTCCGGCCCGCGGCCTGCAACGCCGTGGCAGCGAGCTGCGCTGCGGTCCAGGACGGGTTGACGGTTTCGCCGCCGAAGGGTTCGAAGCCGGTCAGAAGGATCATGCGTCAAGCCTATGCGACCGGTCCGGCCGGCCGGCGTGTCACAAAGGCTCGTCGGATCCGTCGCCTATGCCATGCTGTCTAGCAGTCGATGACGACCCTCCTAGGTAAGGACACTCCATGACCGGCTGGCGGATCCGGGACTTTCACGCGGCAGATATGGACGCCATCCTGCATCTGTGGGAGCAGGCACACAAGGCCGGCGTCGAGCCTGTCTACGCTCTCGCCGAGGTGATCGCCTCCTGCCAGAAGGACCACGCGGTGGTCGCGGTGCATGGCGAGACCGTGGTCGGAGCGGCTGTGGCTCGGGCCGCTCACGACCAGGGCTGGATCGTGTTCTTCGCCATCGAGGAGAACTGGCGGAATCGGGGCATCGGCAGCGGGATGCTCGCGTCGATCGAGAACCGGATGGCGCCCCTCGGGCTCACCAAGCTGTCCACGCTGGTGCCGGAGACCGAGCAGCGCGTCGGGGCGCTCCTGAACTCCGGGTTCATCGACCGGAAGCACCTGCGGTACTTCGAACGGGAAATCCCCGTGCACCGGCAGGAAATGGGGCTGCTGGGGGAACTGGGTGGCCGGCTGATGGCCCGGAACCTCTGGAACGCCGTCGGCGGGATGCAGCGCGAGAAGGAACTGCTCGAACGCCGCCTGGTGCTGCCGTTGGCCAATCCCGACCTCGCCGACCAGTACGGCGTCGTTCCACCGCGTGCCGTGGTGCTGTTCGGACCGCCCGGCACCGGGAAGACCACCTTCGCCAAGGCCATCGCGTCCCGCCTCGAATGGCCCTTCGTCGAGGTGTTCCCCTCACGGCTCGCCTCCGATCCGCGCGGGCTCGCCGGCGCGCTTCGCGAGACGTTCCTCAACATCTCCGAACTCGAACACGCCGTGGTCTTCATCGACGAGGTCGAGGAGATCGCTGCGCAGCGCCAGGGCGAACCGCCGTCACCGCTCCAGGGAGTCACGAATGAACTCCTGAAGATCATTCCCGCCTTCCGCGAACAGCCGGGGAGGCTGCTCGTCTGCGCCACCAACTTCATCCGGGCCCTCGACACGGCTTTCCTCCGGCACGGACGCTTCGACTACGTCATCCCCATCGGCCTGCCGGACGAGGAGGCGCGTCACGCCATCTGGGCGCGCTACATCCCGCAGGAGGTCGCTGCCGACGTCGACGTCGGGTCCCTGGTTCGAGCGACGGACGGCTTCTCACCCGCCGACGTCGAATATGCGGCGCGGAAGGCCTCACAGCAGGCGCTGGAAAAAGCCGTGTACAGCCCCGCGTACAGCGGCGCAGATGGACAGCAGCCACCGGTTGCGGCAGGTCCGTCGACCAGCGACTACCTGGCTGCGATCGCCGAAACACGCACGACCGTCTCAGCGGAGGTCGCCCAGGACTTCCGCGAGGACATCGAGCGTATCGCCCGACTCTGACGAATAGTACAAGTGTTCTATTTCTGCACTGATCTCTGGTTCAATTGAGGCATGCGATGGGATGGCCAGAAGATCGGGACCGACGACGCTGCCGCCGGCGGGGACGCCCTGCTGTCCCTGGCAGGCCTGGTACGGACGGTTCGGACTCCGGAATTCGCCGGCATCACCTTCCATGAGGTGACGGCGAAGTCGGTGCTCAACCGGGTGTCGGGCAGCTCGGGGATGCCCTTCAGCTGGACCATCAATCCCTACCGCGGATGCTCCCACGCCTGCGTGTACTGCTTCGCGCGAAAGACCCACAGCTACCTCAATCTTGATACCGGGCTCGATTTCGATTCGCAGCTGGTGGTGAAGATCAACGCCGTCGAGGTGCTGCGGAAGGAACTCGCCAAACCCTCGTGGAGACGCGATTCGGTGGCCATGGGCACGAATACCGACCCGTACCAGCGGGCCGAGGGCAGGTACCGGCTCATGCCCGGTATCATCGGGGCACTCGCCGAGTCCGGTACTCCCTTCTCGATCCTCACCAAGGGCACCCTCCTGGCCCGGGATCTTCCCCTGCTTGCCCGGGCCGCACAGTCGGTGGAGATCGGGATGGGCATCTCGCTGGCGCTGATGGACCCGGCGCTGGCGGAAGCCGTGGAGCCGGGCACGCCTGCGCCGAAGGCGCGCCTTGCCCTGATCAGCAAGCTCCGGGAGGCCGGTCTGCCGTGCGGGGTGATGGCGATGCCGATTCTTCCGTGGCTCACGGACAGCGACGACGCCCTCGATGAACTTTTCGGAGCTCTCGCGGCGGCGGGAGCCACGGGGGTCTCGGCCGGCGCACTGCACCTCCGGCTCGGGGCTCGCGAATGGTTCCTGCAGTGGCTGGGCGCCCAGCACCCACACCTCGTCGCCAAGTACCAGGGGCTGTACCGCGGGGGGAGCTATGCCTCGAAGGAATACCTGGACTGGCTCGCCGAGAAGATCCGCTACTTCCGGAGGTTGCATGACCTTCCCGGAAAAGCTGCCTTCTTCCGGAATGGCTTCCCCCAACCCGGGGAATCCGGCGCTGCGGCTCCGGCTACGGCTTTGCCGACGGCGGCGGGATCGACGGAGCCGACCCTTTTCTAGCTCAGGGACGAATCCGGGCGGTTGATGCGGCCTGCCCACTCCAGGAGTGCGTCGACGATCGGCCGGTCGGCAGGGATCCACGACAGTCCGCGTAACGCCGGGCCCTCATCCAGCGACACCCACTGCAGGGCATCATGGTCCTGCAATGGCGCCGGCACCCCCGATGAAACCTCGACGGCCCAGACCCGCATGGACGCCGTCGCATGGAGGGGCCACCCGGAGTCGCCCGGGCCTTCGATCTCGGCCCCGAGTTCAACGGTGATGCCCAGCTCCTCCGCCAGCTCACGCTGGAGGGCTTCGGTGCAGGTCTCACCGTCCTCGACCTTGCCGCCCGGAAACTCCCACATCCCCGCGAACTGTTCGGGCGCAGTGCGTCGGGCAGCGAGCAGGGCCGTGGGCCGTGCGAGGGAATCGACCACGGCGGCTCCCACGATCTGACGGATCCGGAGGGGATTGTTCGTTGGAATCACCCGTCGAGTGTACCCAGCCCCGGCCCGAGTGAACGGGTGTTCAGCTCTCCTCCGGGTCGAGGCCTCCGCCGTCCTGACCCGCCTGGTGTTCCGGGTTCAATTCTCGGCGGTACTCCCCTGCCGGGCTCACGCCCGGTACCTGCTGGCCGGCGTTCAGCTCCGTTGAGGTATATGCCTCCTCGGAGAACTCCGCCGCCGACTCCTGCTCCGGCTCGGGAAGGTTGATGTCCTCACGCAGGTGGTCGCTGGAGGGCATTTCGGATGCGTGCGGTGTCCAACTCATTCCCCAAGCCAATCAAAGGGGCGCCGGAATGGCCAGCACTTTCTGGTTGTCTCCAGGAACCCGACCGGGAGTCCATAACCACCTGCACTGCGCACCAATTAGACTGGACCCTGACAAGGGCGTCGCGCCCTTGGTAACAGTCTGCAGATCGAGCACTACTCACTGCACGGCTCCGTGCCTCCCCGGAGGTGCGGACGGCGCCCCCGTCACCACCGCGTCGAAAGAGATCCATGCCCTACGCCCCACGCCCCGTCCTCAGCCCGCGGCAGCTGGTCTTCGCCATCACCGCCCTCGCCATGGGCGGGTTCGCCATCGGCACCACCGAATTCGCCATCATGGGCCTGCTCCAGGAAATGGTGGACGAACTCGGGGTCACCTACACCCAGGGTGGTCACGTCATCTCGGCCTATGCGCTGGGTGTGGTGGTCGGTGCGCCTGTCCTGGCGATGCTCGGGGCGAAGCGACCCCAGCGCTCCATGGCTGTCTGGTTGATGGTGGCCTTCGTGGTGGCCAACTTTTCCTCCTACTTCGCCGCGAGCTACGGGTGGATGCTGGTGTCCCGCTTCCTTTCCGGACTACCTCACGGTGCGTACTTCGGTGTCGCGGCGGTGATCGCGGCGTCGCTGGCCAATCCCACGCACCGCGCCCGGGCGATCTCCATGGTCATGCTCGGCCTCAGCATCGCCAATGTCGTGGGCGTCCCGTTCGCGACCTGGCTGGGGCAGCAGGTGGGCTGGCGAAGCCTCTTCCTCCTGGTCGGCGTCGTCGGGCTCGTCACCGTGGCGCTGATCCTGCGCTATGTGCCGTTCCAGGAGCCGCATCCTGACGCCAGCATCCGCCGTGAACTGGGGGCCCTGCGCCGTCCGCAGATGTGGATGACGCTCCTCATCGGCACGGTCGGCTTCGGCGGGTTCTTCGCCGTGTACTCCTACATCTCCCCGACGATCACTGAGGTCACCGGTCTACCGTCCAGCGTGCTGCCGATCGTGGTGGCGCTCTACGGCGTCGGAATGGTCGTGGGAAATATCGTGGGCGGACGCATCGCGGACCGTTCGGTGATGGGCAGCATCTACGGCGTCATGGGCGTGGTGGTCGTGGTCCTGCTCCTCTTCCCCCTGGCCATGCAGTTCGCTCCCACCGCGTTCTTCTTCGCCTTCCTGGTCGGGGCGAGCGGCTCGACCCTGATCCCGCCGCTGCAGGCCAGGCTCCTCGATGTGGCGCCTGGCGCACCGTCGCTCGCCTCGTCGATGAACCACGCAGCACTGAATATCGCCAACGGACTGGGTGCAACCGTCGGTGGGGTGGTCATCGCCCTCGGCTGGGGTTTCACCGCTCCGGCACTGGTCGGGGCGGGGCTGGCGGTCCTCGGCCTCGTCATCGCGCTGATCAGCGGACGGATGGACGCCAGGACGCAGCTGTCGGCGCAGCCGGTGCCGGAGCACGTGGCCTGAGCCCTCGCCCTGAGCCCGCCCTGCAGGCTGCGTGGTTCAACCGAGGTACGCGGTCAGTCCGTCGATCAGGCGCCGAACGTCGTCTTCGGAGGTATAAGGGGCCAGGCCGATGCGCAGCCCACCCTCGCTCCCCAGGCCCAGCACCCGGCTCGCCTCGAGTGCGTAGAAATTGCTGGACGGGGCGAGGACGTCCCGCTCGGCGAGGAATTTACTGGCCTCGGCTGCATCACGCCCGGCGAAGGTCAGCAGCAGCGTCGTGGTGCGGGCACGAGCCCGTGAATGGACCGTCACCCCGGGAAGGGCCGCCAGTGCGTCCTCGAGCAGGGTAAGGAGGTGCTCTTCATGCCGCTCGATGCCGGCGTTCGCTGAAACGAGCCGCTCCCGACGCGACCCCACGGTTCCCATGAGCGAGGCGAGGAAGTCGACCGCCGCCGTCGTCCCCGCCATCATCTCGTAGGGCAGTGTCCCGAATTCGAAGCGCTCCGGAACCATGTCGGTGGACGGTAGCAGTTTGTCCGGGTGAAGGGTCTCCAGCAGTGCGGGCGCCGCGGCAAGGACACCGCAGTGCGGGCCCAGGAACTTGTACGGCGAGCAGACGAAGAAATCAGCGCCCAGCGCGGGCAGGTCGACACTGGCGTGGGCCGCGTAGTGGACGCCGTCCACATAGAGGAGGGCGCCGGCGTCGTGCACGAGGTGGGCGATCGTGGGGATGTCGGGCATGGTGCCGAGGAGGTTCGACGCCGCCGTCACGGCCACCAGCCGGGTCCGGTTCCCGAGTGCGGCGCGGAGGTCGTCCATGCTCAGTTCGGCGGTGTCCGGGTCGAAACCGACCCAGCGCACGCCTGCTCCCCGCCGTTCGGCTGCCTGGACCCAGGGTCGGATGTTGCTGTCGTGATCGAGTCGGGTTACCACCACCTCATCCCCGGGGCCCCATTCAGCGGCGAGGACGCGGGCGAAATCGTAGGTGAGCTGGGTGGCGCTGCGGCCGTAGACGATGCCGAGCGGGTCAGCGTTGAGGAAGTCGGCCAGAGCCGCACGAAACTCCCGCACCGTCCGGTCGGCGTTCCTTTCCGACGCTACGCTGGCGCCGCGGTTCGACAGCGGGCCGGTCAGCGTATCGGCTATGGCCTGCCCCACGACGCGGGGTGTCTGGGTACCCCCCGGCCCGTCGAAGTGTGCGATCCCCGAGGACAATGAGGGGAACTGGGAACGGAGGCTCTCAACATCGAGGGACATGGCGTCCTTTCGGTCAGCGGACTAGGGCGTGGTTTCAGCCTAGTGCTTCGGGCTCAGTTGATCCGTTGCGCCCGCGCCGAGGCATACAGGCACACCGTCGCTGCAGTGCCGACATTGAGGCTTTCGGCCCGCCCGTAGATGGGGACCGCCACGCGGTGGTCGGCTCCCTGTAGGACGGCGTCGGGGAGTCCCTGCGCCTCATTGCCGAACAGCCACGCCGTGGGTGCTTCGAGGCGCGCACCGGCGTCCGCCTCGCCATCAGCACCGGAGGACGACCGCGCGCCGAGCCGCCGACGCGCACCCGCGTCCTGCAGCGTATCGAGGTCGACGTCGCCGTGGCCGTCAGCGGCAAGCACCGCAATGCCCTGCCTCTTCAATTCGGCCAGCAGGGTGTCCAGTTCGGCTCCGAGCACCACCGGTAGGTGGAACAGCGAACCGACCGTGGAGCGGACGGTTTTGGGGTTGTACAGGTCCACGCTGGAGGACGTGAGCACGACGGCGTCAGCACCGGCCGAATCGGCCGCGCGCAGTATCGTCCCGGCGTTGCCGGGATCCCTCACCTCGACCATCACGGCGACCAGCCGGGGCCTGCCGGCGAGCATCTGTTCGAGAGGAACGTCGATGAAGGAACAGACCGCGATCACACCCTGCGGCGTCACGGTCGAGGACATGGCCGCGAGGACCTCATCGGTGACCATCCGCGGGTCCGGTTTACCCGCGAATTCCGGATGCCTCTCGAGGCAGTCCGTGGTGACGAACAGGTCCTCCACCACGGGTGGTCCGCCCGCAGCCATCCGCTCCCTGTGCAGCGCCAGGGCCTCGCGGACGGCTTGCGGGCCCTCCGCGAGGAAGCGGCCCTGCCTTGAACGCGACGGACGCCCCGCAAGGCGCGCAACCTCCTTCACCCGATCGGCTCGGGGGTTGGACATCAGCGCCTGGGGGCGTCCGTCGGTATTCATGAATCTCGAGGCTGCTGCCGGTCGGAACCGGCCGTCAACCTAGGCCTTCGCCGGAGCCTTCGAAGCACGGGGCGCCTTGATGGCGGCGGCTTCGGTAGCGACAGGCGCGGAGGTGTCCGCGGGCAGCGCGTTCCTGGCGATCTGCACGAGCGCAGCGAAAGCGGCACCGTCGGTCACTGCCAGGTCGGCAAGCATACGGCGATCGACCTGGATCTCAGCGGCCTTCAGGCCCTGGATGAGGCGGTTGTAGGTGAGTCCGTTGGCGCGGGACGCAGCGTTGATGCGCTGGATCCACAGGCGGCGGAAGTCGCCCTTGCGCTTGCGGCGATCGCCGTAGCTGTACACGAACGAGTGCAGCAGCTGCTCTTTCGCCTTGCGGTACAGGCGTGACCGCTGTCCGCGGTAGCCCTTGGCGCGCTCGAGGATAACCCGGCGCTTCTTGTGGGCGTTGACCGCCCTTTTCACACGTGCCACGTGCGTACTCCTTCAGTAGATCTTCCGGCACAGCCCTGACGGCTGCAGCTCCCGCCCGCGAACGGGTGCGGAGCTTCTCCGGAGTGGTTGGTTGAGTGTTAGATGCCCAGCATCTTCTTGATGACCTTGGTGTCGGCCTTCGAAACGATCTTGTCGCTGGCCAGTCGGCGCGTCAGCGTGGAGGACTTGTGCTCCAGGTAGTGACGGCGGTTGGCCTGCTGGCGCTTGAGCTTTCCGCTGCCGGTCAGCTTGAAGCGCTTCTTGACGCCACTGTGGGTCTTCATCTTCGGCATGGGAACCGATCTCCTTTTGATAGCCGTGGGTAATTACCTACGGGCGGCACCCGGGGGCGCCTGCTGTTTTTCTTGCTTGCCGGGAGTACCGAGAGGTACTGAGCGCCTACTCGGTGCTTCCTGGCTTGGGCCCGCTTGACTCGCTCTTTGTCGGAGCCGTCCTGCCGGCAGGTCTTGGGGTCGCAACCGGCTTGCCGGCCGACCCGGGTTTGGGGGCTGCGCCCGGTTTTGGAGCGGCAACAGGCTTCGGTGCCGCCACCGGCTTTGCCGGTGCAGCTGCGGCTGCAGCTACGGCGGGCTTCACGGCCGCCGGCTTCGAGGCCGCAACCGGCCTGAAGGCAGCAGGCCGCACCGGCGCGGTCCGGGTTGCGGGTGCCTTCGGTGCCGATGCAACGGGTGCTGACGGCGCAGTCCGTACAGCAGGTGTCGTCGGCGCAGATGCTGCGGGCTTCTCGTCGGCCTGCGCGGGAGCAGGTTCCGAGGAGAGGGTCGGCTCTTCGGACGGCGCTTCCGGCCCGGAGGCCGATTCGTCCTGTCCGGCATTCGCCGAAGCTGCAACCTGCCTGTCGGCGTCGTTCACCGATTCGGCATCCACCGGGGTCGCGACGGTCGTTTCCTCGGCCGCCGTCTCACTGCCCGTGATGGAGTAACCCTCGGGGAGGAGGTCGGCGAGGCTCTGGGTCAGCGGAGCTCCACTGTCACCGGACAGATCCACGCGTCCCGTACCCGACTTGGCAGCCTCATTCGCTGCCTTCGCGTCCGCTCGCTGCGTGGCACGGCGGGCTTCGGCCTTCGCCTCCGCCTTGTTCTTGACCGGACCGATCACCATCACCATGTTGCGGCCGTCGATCCGGGGAGATGACTCGACCACTCCGACTTCGGCTACATCTTCAGCGAACCGCTGGAGCAGGCGGATACCCATTTCAGGGCGCTGCTGCTCGCGGCCGCGGAACTGGATCATGGCCTTGACCTTGTCGCCGGCTCCCAGGAAGCGGAGAGCGTGTCCGCGCTTCGTCTCGTAGTCATGGGTGTCGATCTTGAGGCGGAAACGGATTTCCTTGAGGATCGTGTTGGTCTGGTTCTTCCTGGCCTCACGGGCCTTCACCGCGGCTTCGTACTTGTACTTACCAAAATCCATGAGTTTTGCCACCGGAGGCTTGGCCTGCGGTGCTACCTCGACAAGATCCAGGTCGGACTCGGCGGCAAGTCGGAGTGCGTCCTCGATACGGACAATTCCTACCTGTTCGCCGGCAGGTCCGACCAACCGCACCTCTGAAACGCGGATACGATCATTGATTCTTGGCTCGCTAATGTGTAACTCCTGTTGGTCCTGAAACTGATAACCGCCTGAAAATGAAGAAGGCCTCCAATTGCATGCGCAATCGAAGGCCTCGAGAATCAGTGCGGCAGTAGGTGTTCGCCGACGAGTGCAACCGGCATTTTCACTTACAACCGCACCGACCTGACCCGGCTACCTGCAATGCTTGGGGAAGCACCAGGAAAATCGCGGGTGGGAGAGGACTCCGCTTGCATACTGGCCGCGAGAATTCATTCCCTCCGGCGTTTCCTTGGAAGCTCCATCAGGCATGAGAGTAACGGTGACCAGTCGGTCTGTGACAAGCTTACCAGTATGAGTCCCGCAGACAGCAATCCCCCGCAACCCGCCACCGGAGACCACCCCGGCCCGAGCGACATCTCTCCCACCCGCCGCAGTTTCGCGGACGAGGCCGGCCCGGTCGAGGATCCCGAGGAGGGCGTGCGACGGCATATGCGCGACATCTCCGAAGTTGCCGCCGTCGAGGTGATCACCACCTCCGCCGTCCATCTGATGAGCGCGGCCGCAGTGAAGTGCGGTCTTGCTGCCGGGGAGGACGCCGAAGAGTTGAAGGACCTGGATGAGGCCCGCAAGCTCATCACTGCACTTGCCGGTTTCGTCACCGCTGCCGCCCCGGAGATCGGCAGCCAGCACGCGGGTCCATTGCGCGATGGCCTCCGTTCCCTGCAGCTGGCCTTCCGTGAAGCATCGATCATCCCCGACGCCCCTGGCCAGGGTCCGGGTGAGAAGTACACCGGGCCGGTGAACTGACTCCCGCTGACACCGGCTGGAAGTACGGGGCGGCGTCAGCGGGAGTTCAGGACCCGCCGGCGCCGCACTTTCTGGGCAGCGATACCGCCCACGCCGAGAACTCCGGCAACCACTCCCACTGCGGTGAAGCCGCCCCACGGCCCGGTGACGTCGATGAGGACGCCGGCGAGCGGTGCGCCCATTGCGACGCCGGAGGTCAGTGCGGATCCGTACCAGCCCATCGCTTCTCCCCGGCGGTCCTCCGTGACCAGGTCGGCGACTTTCTCGGACGCTGCGGAGAGTACCGGAGCGCACAACAGACCGGGCAGGATCGAGAGCAGGCTCAGCGCCAGGGTGTCCTGGGCAAAACCCATGGGAACGGTCAGCACGCCCATTCCCAGCAGCAGGAGCAGGGGCGATACGGGCCGGCGGAGGGCACCGTAGACGAGTCCGCCGACGACCGATGCGGCGCACCATGCGAAGAAGACCAGTCCCAACTCCCCCGCCTTGCCGCCCTGCTCCAGAGTGGCCACGATGCCCACCTCCGTACCCGCCAGGACAAGCCCCGCCCCTGCGGCCACCATCATGACCACCGCGACCGGCACGGTGAGCCAGGCAAAGGAGCTGCGCAGCTTTCCACCGACGGCGAGCGGGAACCTTCGGGCACGCCGCTGACCCGGCACGCGCCCGGCCACCAGTTCGGCTCCGGCCTCGGCCACTCCTCCCGGTGCGGACGCGACGACGGCCTCTGCCGCTAGGACGCCGTCCTCCGATGGCGTGGGTGCAGGCAGTGCTCCGGGCTGGCCACTCCGGGTGGGTGGATTGAACCACATCAGGAAGAGTCCGGCCAGCGCAGTGGCGAACCCGATCAGGGTGAGCCCGAACACCGTCGATACCTGCGTTGCCAGCACCACGCCCACGGCCGGTCCCACCATGAAGATCACCTCGGTGCTGATTGCATCCAGTGTGAAGGCGGTCCGCCGGGAGTCGCCGCTGACGAGCACGCCGAGGGACTGGCGCACCACCGAGAATGCGGGAAGGGTGAAGAGCCCGCCCACCAGCGCGGCGACCAGCAGCCATTCGTACGGTAGCCGCGGTGCGATGGACCAGATGAGGGCCTCGGCGATGATCGAGGGGACCAGCGCTTTCCTCAGACCAGCGCTGTCGATCCGTCGGCCCCGCCAGGGAGCTCCGATCGCGATGCCGATCGTCACCAGTGCGGCGACGGCCCCGGCGGCGGCGTAGCCGCGGTCGAGGGTCTGAACCACGTGGAGTGTCAGGAGGACGCCGGCCGCGGAGTGGGGGAAACGTGCGATCATGCCGACGATCAGCAGCCTGCGCACGGGCACGATCCGCAGGAGCTCGCGGTAGACGGCGAAATTCACTGGTTATTCTTTCTGGGCGGATCGGGAAGGTCAGCGGGTGAGTTTTACCTCGAGTGAGTCGACACCCTCCACAAACCCGCGGTCCGCCTGGAGCGCTGATCGGAACCGACGGACGAGCGCGTCGACCTCACCAGCGGAGAGATCCGGCACGAGCCTCAGGTCCATGCGAAGCTCCGGTCCGGCTCCGCCGCCGAGGGCAAGCCTACCGTCCGCGGAGAGCGTCGGGACGCCCGACCCCAGCCCCAGGCGCACCTCGAGGATGCCGTCCTCCTGTCCGCTGATGGCCGCGACGATCTCCACCAGCCGTTCGTCCCGGTAGGACGGGACCCAGGCAAGCTGCTGTGCCAGCGCCCACACAGCGGGTCTGCGCACCACGAAGGTGAACGAGGACCCCGGGTCGATCACCAGGAGCTCGGCCTTCTCGGCGACTGCGGCCAGTGCCGCACGGGGCGTATACGCCGCCACGGGCCGCGCACCCGGGTGCCAGGCGACCAGGCCTGCCGCAGTGCTGAAAACAGGGAGCGCCGTTCGGCCATCCGGCGCCTTGAGTGTCACCAGGGCCATGTCGGACTTCTTGTCCGCCAGGCCCCCGCGCATCCCCTCGATCGCCTGCGTCACCTCGGCGACGATGGGAATGAACACCCGTGCCGACGCCAGCGCGCTGACCACGGATTCCTCCTGCGGCACCGTGCCGGAACTCCGGTCGAACAACCCCTCGATGGCGGTGGTGTAGCCGGCGTCGGCCCGCCCGACGTCGTCTTCGAAGTTGTGCAGCGGGTTTCCCTGGCCGGCGAGGTCCCGACCGGCCCACGGACGTCCGGCGGAGTCCGCCAGATTACCGGCCAGCGCGGCCTCTATATGGGCCGGGAGCTTCCGTGCTGTCACCCCAGGGATTCCGGATGGCCCGCGACGTCGAGCGCCTCCGGGAGGGTGAAAGCCCCGGCGTAGAGGGCCTTGCCGACGATGGCACCCTCCAGTCCCCGGGGAACCAGTCGGCGGAGCGCTGCCAGGTCATCAAGGCTGGAGATACCGCCGGATGCGACGACGGGCCGTGAGGTCCTGGCGAGGACCTGCTCCAGGAGTTCGATGTTGGGGCCGCGCAGGGTGCCGTCCTTGGTGACATCCGTCACCACATACCGGGCGCATCCGGCGTCCTCGAGTCGCTGCAGGACCTCCCACAGGTCGCCGCCGTCTTCGGTCCAGCCGCGGGCGGCGAGCGTGGTTCCGCGGACGTCGAGTCCGACGGCGATCGCGTCGCCGTAGCGGGCGATCGCGCGTGCCGTCCACTCGGGGTTCTCGAGTGCCGCCGTTCCGAGGTTGACCCGCTCGGCGCCGAGTTCGAGGGCCGCTTCCAGGGAGGCATCATCCCGGATCCCGCCGGACAGCTCCACCTTGATGTCGAGCTTCCGAACAACCTTCTCCAGGAGGTCGCGGTTCGATCCGCGACCGAACGCGGCGTCGAGGTCCACGAGATGCACCCACTCGGCGCCGTCCTTCTGCCAGGCCAGCGCCGCGTCGAGCGGATCGCCGTAGTCGGTCTCACTGCCGGCCTCCCCCTGCACGAGGCGCACGGCCTGGCCGTCCGCCACGTCGACGGCGGGAAGAAGTTCCAGGATGGGGGTCTCGGTGAACGGGCTCATGCTCTACTTTCAACTTGGCGAATGGTGATCGGGTAGCACTGCGGTGTGAAGGGAAACGCGTCAGATTCAAGGAAGGGTGAGCAGGTAGGCGGCCACGAGCGACATCGCCGCGAGAACCCAGAAGCTGATGATCAGGAGTTTCGGGAGACCCTGGCTGCGGAAGGACAGTGCCCCGCCGATCAGGAGTCCGGCCAGGCCCATCATCACGATGCTCCACATTGCTACCGCAGACCGCCGATCCAGTTCCTCAGCAACTGCGCCCCGGCATCCCCCGACTTCTCAGGGTGGAACTGGGTTGCGCTCAGCGGACCGTTCTCGACAGCCGCGATGAAGGGCCCCCCGTGGGAGGACCAGGTGACCTGCGGAGGCTTCATGGCGGGCTGGGTGACGTCGAACTTCCAGTCCTGTACGCCGTAGGAGTGCACGAAGTAGAAGCGCTCATCCGCGATGCCGTCGAACAGGACGGATCCTTCTGGAGCCGATACGGTGTTCCATCCCATGTGCGGCACGATGTCGGCCTTCAGCCGCTCCACGGTGCCGGGCCATTCCCCCATGCCCGGAACCCTTGTATCGTGTTCGACGCTGTCCTCGAACAGGACCTGCAGCCCAACGCAGATTCCGAGGACCGCGCGACCGCCGGCCACCCGCCGGCCGATCATGCGCAGGGCATCGACCTCTTTCAGCCCCTTCATGACGGTTTCGAACGCGCCCACACCCGGGACGAGGAGACCGTCGGCCTCGAGCACGTCTGCCGGCTTGGCACTGAGGGTCACCTCTGCGCCGACATGCTCCAGTGCCCGCACGACTGATCGGACGTTGCCCGACCCGTAGTCGAGCACCGTGACGCGGCGCGCGCTCACAGCGCTCCCTTGGTGGAGGGAATACCCGTAACCCGCGGATCCGGTTCTACTGCCGCCCGGAGGGCCCGTGCCAGGGCCTTGAACTGGGCTTCGACGATGTGGTGCGGGTCGCGGCCGGCCACCAGTGTCACGTGGAGGCAGATCTGCGCGTGCAGCGCAATGGCCTCGAACACGTGCCGGGTCAGCGAACCGGTGAAATGCCCGCCGATCAGGTGGTATTCCTGGCCGGCGGGTTCCCCGCCGTGCACGAGGAAGGGCCTGCCCGAGATATCGACGACGGCGTTCGCCAGCGCCTCGTCGAGTGGAACGGTCGCCTCACCGAACCGGCGGATGCCGGCCTTGGTTCCCAACGCTTTCCGCAACGCTTCGCCGAGGGCGATTGCGGTGTCCTCGACGGTGTGGTGGACATCGATGTGGGTGTCTCCGGTGGATCTCACCGTCATGTCGATGAGTGAGTGCTTCGCCAGTGCGGTCAGCATGTGGTCGTAGAACGGCACCGTGGTACTGATCTCCGACTCGCCCGTGCCGTCAAGGTTGATTTCGACGAGCACGCTGGATTCACTGGTGGTGCGTTCGATCCGCGCAGTGCGGCCGGCGGAAATCTCCACGGTCATGGCGGTCCTTCGGTAGGTTGGGTGCTGAACCCCGGTCAGGGGCGATCGGGCCGCCCTCGTTGATACCAGTCTAGGAGACAGTCCTCACAGGAGGGTGCGGAGGGTATCGAGGAACACTGTGGTCTCCGACTCAGTGCCGGCCGTCACCCGGAGGTGGCCTTCGATGCCGACGTCGCGGATCAGGACCCCTGCCTCGAGAAGCCCGCTCCACACAGCACGGGGATCGTCCAGGCCGCCGAAGAAGACGAAGTTCGCATCCGACGGCGCCGGTGACAGTCCCAGTTGCCGCAATTCGGCCACGATGCGGTCGCGCTGTTCCTTGATGGCCTCGACGTTGGCCAGCAGAGTGTCGGAGTGGGTCAGGGCGGCGTTGGCTGCCGCCTGGGTGATGGCAGAAAGGTGGTACGGAAGCCGAACCAGGCGGAGCGCATCGGCGATCTCGGGGGCAGCCGCGAGGTAGCCCAGCCGCGCTCCGGCCAGCGCGAAGGCCTTGCTCATGGTGCGGGACACGATGAGGCGCTCCCTGCCGGGCAGGAGCGTCAGCGCGCTGCGGGTGCCGGACGTCGCGAATTCGCCGTAGGCCTCATCGACGATGATAATGGCCCGTTCCTTCTCCCCCGCCTCGTAGGCTGCCTCGACGACGTCGAGGCCGAGCGCCGTACCGGTGGGGTTGTTGGGTGAGCAGAGGAAGACGATGTTCGCCTGCGACTCGCGGATGTGCCGGGCGGTGTCGGATGCGGTCATCTCGAACGCCGCGCGCCGTCCGGCCGTGACGTACCGGGTGTCCGTGCTGCTGGCCAGGAGCGGGTACATGGAGTACGTCGGAGGGAACCCGAGGGCTGTCCGCCCTGGGCCGCCGAACGCCTGGAGGATCTGCTGCAGCACCTCGTTCGAACCGTTGGCTGCCCAGATCTGGTCCGGGGTGATGCCATGGCCGAGATAGGCCGCAAGATTGGTGCGCAGCTCCGTGAACTCCCGGTCCGGGTACCGGTTGAGCCCGCGGGTAGCAACTTCCACGGCCGCGACGATCGCTGAGGAAACGTCTGCCGGAACGCCGTGGGTGTTCTCGTTCACATTGAGCAGGATCGGCACATCGATCTGCGGCGCCCCGTAAGGAAGGAGCCCTACGAGATTGTTCCTCAGCGGGAGATGGGCGAGTGCCTCTTCACGGTCCGTCACCCTGCGAGTTTAAGCGATGGGCGGGCCGTCCGGAGAATCGGACCATCCGACCAGGCGCGAGGAGTACACTCACCGACCAACCGGTGTTCTCCAGGGAACCGGCTATCAGCCACCAACCGGCACCGCGAGCGACTGGCCTGCCTGGACCACTGAGGATCCGAGGTCGTTGAGTTCAACCAGCTCGGCCACGAATTCGCGGGGATCGCGGTCCGGCGCGAACTCTCCGGCAAGCCCCCACAGGGTTTCCCCCTGACCCACACTGATGTTGATGGTTTCAGTAGGTGCCGGCTCGTTCACCGTCGCCTTGGCCTGGGAAGTGAGCGAGACTCCCAACATCAGAACCAATGCCACGAGGAGCACCGTGGGAAGGCCCACCAGCACGAGCCGCCCGCGCCGTGTCAGCTGAATCGGGGCTGATTTCGTGCTCGGCGAAGAACGGTGCGCCACCACTCCATGGGAGGCGCTGTTCGAACGATTGCCGTCGACGGGCGGAGTGCTGGTCCTGACGATGGTGAGTGCTGCCATGGCTGTACCTCTTTCGGATCTTCGAATCGGTCGGACGGCCCAGGATAGCGAATTAGAACACGTCTTCGATTTTCTTCCTGCTTATTTTTAGCACCTGCGGACGAACTTTGTCGAGACTCACTCGAACATATGTTTGAAATCACGCAGCGGGTGTTCTAGCGTTGACCCAGAAGCAGGATGCAGAGTGACCATCCCGGTGGACTTGCTGCTTTCCACATCACCACCCGCCACCGACAAAACAGTCCAGCGGCGACTGATGAACCGGACGCGGGGCACCAAGGAGAGGACGACCGGTGGCAGAGCACGAGGCGGCAGAGCAGGGAGTTTCCGGCCCCACGCTGGAGGAGGTTCCGGCAGCAGAGGCTGGCGCTGTCAGCGCGGGGCGGGGGCGCCCGCGGGGCCGTGCGGTCGGCAAGGGACTGACCGACCGGCAGAAGACGATTCTCGAGACGATCCAGCGGTCGATCGGTTCGAACGGGTATCCGCCGTCGATGCGAGAGATCGGCGACGTCGTCGGCCTGGCGAGCCTGTCGAGCGTCACGCACCAGTTGGCCCAACTCGAGCGCCTTGGCTATATCCGCCGTGATCCAAAGCGCCCGAGGGCCATGGAGATCCTCCTCCCACTGACGTTGACCGACGCCGCCGAGTCCGAGAACCCGGATTTCCCGGCAGGGACGGGGGGCCTGCATCGGGGCGCCGTCGACACCGCGATGGTGCCGCTCGTCGGCCGCATCGCAGCCGGTGGGCCCATCCTCGCCGACCAGGTGGTCGAAGAGATCCTGCCCCTCCCCCGCCAACTGGTGGGCCACGGCGAACTGTTCATGCTGAAGGTCTCGGGTGACTCGATGATCGATGCCGCCATCTGTGATGGCGACTGGGTGGTGGTCCGCAGGCAGCAGAGCGCCCTCAACGGCGACATCGTCGCCGCGCTGCTCGATGACGAGGCGACGGTCAAGACGTTCCGCCAGCGTGACGGACACACCTGGCTGCTGCCGCAGAACACCCGCTACGAACCCATCCTCGGCGACCACGCGAGCATCATGGGCAAAGTCGTCTCGGTGCTGAGGGCCCTCTAGCCCACCCGGACGTCCGGCGCGGGAGCAGCGAGCCGCTCAAGGATTCCGAGAGCGACCGCCCTGTCCGTCGTCGACCAGAAGGGCGGCAGCGCTGCGCGAAGGAATCCCCCGTAGCGAGCATTCGCGAGCCGTGAATCGAGCACCGCTACAACACCCCTGTCGCCCGACGCCCGGATCAGGCGCCCCGCGCCCTGAGCGAGCCGGACAGCGGCATGGGTCGCTGACACGCTCATGAAGCCATTGCCACCCGCACGCGCGACGGCGCGGGTCCTCGCCGTCATCAGCGGGTCGTCAGGACGCGGGAATGGAATGCGGTCGATCACCACGAGCCGGCAGGCATTGCCCGGCACATCGACGCCCTGCCACAGGGACAGGGTGCCGAACAGGCAGGTGTCCGGTTCCTCCGAGAATTGCCGAACGAGGGATGACAGGGATGATTCGCCCTGACAGAGGATCTCGAAACCCACCTTCGGCCTCAGCGCCTCGGCTGCCTCTTCGGCTGCACGCTTCGAGGAGAAGAGCCCCAGCGCGCCTCCCCGCGAGGCAGTGAGAAGGGCCTCGAGTTCCGCCAACTGGGCACCCGAGGTGCCGCGCTCCGGTTTCGGGAGATCCTTCGCTACATACAGCACCCCCTGGCGGGGGTAGTCGAAGGGGCTGCCGACGTCCACTCCGGACCAGGCCGGCGCGCCGTCACCAGCAAGGCCGAGCGACCCGGCGACGGGGCCGAACTCCGCGCCGATCGCAAGGGTGGCCGACGTGAGGATCACTGTATGATCCGCGAACAGACCCTCACGCAGCCTGCCGGCCACGGAGAGCGGAGCCACGTTCAGGGTAGCCGGGGCACTGTCGTCGGGAATTCCATAGCCGGAACCCGGAGTGAAGGAACTGGCGCGCGAAGCCCACACCACCTCGTTCGACGTAGGGGCCGCCAGGATCCGCTCGCACAGGTCGAAGATGAGGGTCAATCGTGCGCGCGCCATTTGCCGGCCGCCGTCGGCGTCGCCGGCTTTTCCGTCGGTCTTCGTGTCCGACAGGGCAGCGCGGCAGGCACTCCGCACCTGGTCCAAAGACTGTTCGACAGCCTCCGGCAGCCCTCCAGGCAACAGACCCGAGGGAAGAAGCTCGGCGGCAGCCTCGAAAGCACTCCCCGCACTGTCCAGTACACCTGTTCCGATGGAGGCGTGCCGCCGCAGCGCGGTCGACGCCGCACTGATCATCGCCGGCGCGAGCTGCCCGGACACGGCGCCCGTCACGCGGTCGTGAAGCTCGTGCGCTTCGTCGATGACGACGACGTCGTACTCCGGGAGGACGGCGAGGCCCTCGAACGCACTGATCGCCAGCATCGCATGGTTGGTGATGACGATGTCCGCGTCCGCCGCGGCTCCCCGTGCCTTCTCACTGAAGCACTCCTCCGCGACGGGACAGCGCTGGGCGCCGAGGCACTCCATGCTGCTGACGGAGACCTGGCGCCACGTACGGTCGCTGACACCGGGAAGGAGTTCGTCCCGGTCACCGGTATCAGTTTCCTCGGCCCATTCCCGCACGCGGACCACTTCCTTCCCGAGCGCGCTGGAAGGCGACGCGGCGAAGGAGCCGGGTGCCGGGTGCGGAGCGGCATCCTCCCCGAGGCTGAAGAGGGCATCCGGGACGTCGTCCTCGGGGAATCCGCCGCCGACCTTGTGTTTGCAGAGGTAGTTCGCCCTTCCCTTGAGGAGGGCGACGTCCACAGGCCGCGGCAGGTGCTCACCGACCGATTCGAGAAGGCGCGGAAGGTCCCGGCCGACGATCTGCGCCTGGAGGGCGAGCGTCGCTGTGGACACCACAGACGGCCGCTCGCTCTCCATGGCATGGGCGATGAGCGGTACGAGGTAGGCCAGTGACTTACCGGTTCCCGTTCCGGCCTGCACCAGAAGATGGCTTCCGGTGGCGATGGCCTCACTGACCTGGCGCACCATCTTCTGCTGTCCGGTACGGCTTTCGCCACCCATGGCCACGACGGCAGCATCGAGTAGCGTCAGGGCGTCGGGCCCGGACCCCTCACTCATGCCGGAGATACGGTTCCAGTTCCACTGCGAGGGCCTCGCGGACCATCACGTCGAGCCGGGTGCCCTCGCCGACGTGCTCCAACTCGAGGATCTCGGCGTCCTCCTGATGGAGCCTGCTGAGAACTTCGCCGTGCTCGTAGGGCACCAGGAGTTCCATCCGGACCCCCGGACGGGGAATAGCCTCGCTGATCAGCTGGCGAAGCTCGTCGAGTCCGGTGCCTGTCCGGGCGGAAACCACGACATTGCGGGGTTCACGCTGGCGCAGGCGTTCGATGACGAAGGGGTCGGCCGCATCGGCCTTGTTGAGCACGATGATCTCGGGGATGTCACGCGCCTCGACCTCGGTCATCACGGCGCGGACCGCTGCGATCTGGCCTTCGGGGTCGGGATGGGAGGCATCGACTACATGAAGGATGAGATCGGAATCGGCAACTTCCTCCAGCGTGGAACGGAACGCCTCGACGAGCTGGGTCGGAAGCGACCGCACGAATCCCACGGTGTCGGCCAGTGTGTAACCGATGCCGTCGGCCGTCTCGGCCCTCCGCACTGTGGGATCGAGGGTTGCAAAAAGCGCGTTCTCCACGAGGACGCCCGCATCGGTGAGCCGATTGAGCAGCGATGACTTTCCGGCGTTGGTGTAGCCGGCGATGGCCACCGAGGGAACCTGGTTCCGCCGGCGGTTCGATCGCTTGGTGTCCCGTGCAGGCTTCATCCCCGCGATCTCCCGGCGGAGTTTCGCCATGCGCGTGCGGATCTTCCGCCTATCGAGCTCGATCTTCGTCTCGCCCGGGCCACGCGAACCCATGCCCGCGCTTGCACTGCCGACCTGGCCGCCGGCCTGACGGGACATGGACTCACCCCAGCCGCGAAGGCGAGGAAGGAGGTACTCGAGCTGGGCAAGCTCCACCTGGGCCTTGCCCTCCCGGGACTTCGCATGCTGGGCGAAGATGTCGAGGATCAGGGCGGTCCGGTCGATGACCTTGACCTTCACGATGTCCTCGAGGCCGCGCCGCTGGGAGGGGGACAGTTCGCTGTCCACGATGACCGTGTCGGCACCCGTCGCCGTGACGATGTCCTTCAGTTCCTGTGCTTTTCCCGAGCCGAGGAAGGTTGCGGGGTCCGGCTTGAGCCTGCGCTGCACCATTCCATCAAGGACCTCCGAGCCTGCGGTCTCAGCAAGGGCCGCAAGCTCCTGCAGGGAGTTTTCAGCGTCCTGCGCCGTCCCCTCCGTCCACAGGCCGGCAAGCACCACCCGTTCCAGCCGCAGCTGTCGGTATTCGACCTCGGTGACGTCCTCGAGCTCCGTCGAGAGCCCGGCCACCCGGCGAAGCGCACGCCGCTCCGCGAGATCCTGCTGGTCGCCGTCGAAGGAGAACTGCTCATCGGCCTCCGCCGAAATCGCCTGGGCCCGTGAGCGCCACGTGCGCTCGGGAGGAGGCGAGGCGGTTTCCTGTCCCTGCCCGCCCGGAAACTTTGCCGAAGCTGCCTCGTCATGTGCGAGGATGCGGTCGATGACGGCCTGGATCTCTTCCGGGCCCATGTCGGCACCGGTGGATCCTCCGGAATTCGTGGTCATATTCTCCCTTGTAACAGTGGACTCCAATCCTAGTTCCCTTCCGCCGATCCGTTCCAGCACTTCACTCTGCGCGGAACCGCAGCATCTTCTTCCGTGGGGGGCGAGCGCTTTCACCCCCCACGCCGGGAAGGAGAGGCTGTCGGCACTAGGCTCTTGCCATGGACTCCCAGCATTACTTCACCGCCAAGCCCGCAGGACCCGAGGTGCGCCGCCCACTCTCCGTCGTCCTTGACGGACAGCGCAGGGACCTGGTGACATCATCCGGTTTGTTCAGCCCCGACGGCGTCGACAAGGGTACGGCCATCCTGTTGGCTGCCGTACCTCGGCCGTCGGGAGCCCGGCTCCTGGACATCGGTTGCGGCTGGGGCGCGCTCGCGCTGAGCATGGCTCTCAAAGCGCCGGCGGCAGATGTCTACGCGGTGGACGTCAATGAGCGATGCCTCGCACTCACCCGCGACAATGCCGCGAGGCTCGGGCTGCCGAACGTCTACGTCAGCACGCCCGACGGCGTCGACCCCGCCCTCGAATTCGACACGGTGTGGTCGAACCCTCCCATCCGCATCGGCAAGCAGGAGCTCCACGCGCTCCTGCTGGCCTGGCTCCCGAGGCTCGCGCCCGACGGCGATGCCTGGCTGGTGGTGCAGAAGAACCTCGGCGCCGACTCACTGCAGCGGTGGCTGGCGGAGTCGTTGCCGGAAGGCTTCGCCGTGCAACGCGCGGACACCTCGAAGTCGTTCCGGGTGCTCCACGTGAAGCGGGGCAACTCGCCCGTCTGAAGAAGCGCGGCCGGTCCAGGCGACGGTCGGTCCTGCGAATGCCGTCGGTACGGCCCGTAAGACGTCATCGAGTCGGTAGTCGACAAGCGATGCACCCTGATAAAGTCCGTGAACATGTATGGGCATACGCCCATCGATAAGGGCAAACCTGGTGCGAGCCAGGGACGCAAAGCCACGGGACCCACGCGGTCAGCCGGGCTACCGAACAGCAAAGGTCTCAACCATGCCGGACACGTGCTTAGTTGAAGCGTCGGTATTTGTTGGCTTCCAGGGCACTGCTGCCCCCGGAACACGGGCGAACCTGCCCTCCGCTTCCCTTCGGGTCCCCTGCAGACCGGGCGGATCGGGCGCACCCGTCCGAAGAACTGCGACCGAGGCGTTGGCATGAGCACCGAAACCGCCGCCAGAAGTCCTGAGCAGGGATCGGCCGTCGTCATCGAGGATGACCTCGATATCCGGAACATCGTTGTCGCTGTGCTGCGGCAGGCAGGTTTCGACGTCCACTCCGAAGCGACGGGACGGGACGGAGTGGAAGTGGTACGCAGGAACACCCCGACGGTCGTGACACTCGACGTCGGTCTGCCCGACATCGACGGCTACGAGGTGCTCCGGCGCATCCGGAACATCAGTGACTGCTACGTCATCATGCTCAGCGCCCGAGCCGATGAACTGGATACCCTCACCGCCCTGCAGGCCGGAGCTGACGACTACCTGATCAAGCCCTTCCGTCCACGGGAACTGAGGGCGAGGATCGATGCGATGTTGCGCCGGCCACGAATCCAGACGACTTGTCCGCCCGTTCCACCCAGCACTCCTGCGCCCGCTCCCGCCGCTACACCCGCCCTTGCCGCTGTCCTGGGGAATTCTGCAGTGCTTCAGCACGGTGATCTGGTTCTTGATCGGGAAGCCAGGACGGCGAAGCTGGCCGACGAGGAACTGCTCCTGACGAGGAGTGAATTCGATCTGCTGCACGACCTGCTGCGAAGCAACGGAGCCGTCCGGACGAGGTCCGCACTGGTCGGGGTCGTCCGGGGCGAGGATTACCGGGGATATTCGTATGTCAGCGACGCGGATCAGCGCGCAATCGAAGTGCATATCGGGAATCTGCGCCGGAAGCTTTCCTCCAACGCGCGCTCTCCCGACCTCATCACCACGGTTCGGGGAATCGGGTACCGGCTCGTCCCCCTACCCGGGCAGCGGTCGGTTCCGTAGGGGCGCAACCCTCACAGGTCCGGCGGTATGTAGGTGTCGAGGAGTTCCGAGGTGGTGTCGGAGCCGCAAACCTCGACGTATGCGAGGGTCCGGGCGGCAGTATCCATGTCATTGGCCTCGATGAGCTTCTCGAACCAGGCAGCGAGATAGGCAAGCCGCGCCGCTCCGACCATCGTCGAGGTGACCTTCACACTCAGCGCCGCCTCTTTCGCCCCCGCTTTGTCCCGGTCCTCCACGAAGCGGGCCAGGCGCCGATATTTCCCGTCCCAGGACTGCGCGAAGTCCCGGGCGAACGCATGCACCACCGTCGGGCTGTCGAAATCCTTCTCCAGTTCACGAAGCACGTTCCGGTCCACCAACGGCTCGCACTCGCTGCACGCTGAGGAGGATCCGGAGTGAACCTGCCCGCAGCCGAAACCCGTCCGGTCATCCGGGAGCCCGTCGCCGGCTGAAGGGTAATGAGTGGAGGGCACCTCCGAATGCTACGTGTATCCCGGCGGGAAAATCATTGTTTTCGTCCAACCTGCGTAAACCTTGCGCTTTGTGTTTTCGGGTCCGGGGAATCTACCCGATACCGTGGCAGAGCCCCGGGTAACGCGTCTGCCGCGGGGTCACGGACCTGGGGTCACGGACATGGGGTCGAACCTGCCCGCCTCCCGTCCGTGCCCGCATCACACTCCTCCGAGGGTGGAATCGAACAGAGTGAATGTCGGGGGCGTCCCGAGCCTTGCCGCACCGTGGCACATGCCCTCTCCGGTGTCAGCGCAGTTCAACGCTAGGTGACGTCACTCCGGGCTGCACGGACCCAGGCCAAGAGGTCTGGACGCTTCTGTCGACGCGCGGCACGTCAGCGCCGGTGCACCTCGGACGATCCTGCGGAAACCCTGCCTCACCCCGATCTCCGATGCAGGGACGCGTGCGGTCAGGAGGAAAGGGCCTGCAACGACGCCGGAAAAAGTACGCCCTCGGCGACCAGTTCAGCCGGTCCGCTCAGTTCAACGTGCTCCAGTCCGTCCACGCCCACGTGGAAGACGACGCCGACGACGCCTCCCGGCACGCCGACGGCCCAACGGGAGGGCGCCGAATCCCCCGCCCAGTACCGGATTGCAACGGCCGCCGCGCAGGCTCCCGTGCCGCAGGACTGCGTCTCTCCCACACCGCGCTCATGCACGCGCATGGTGACCACACCGACGCCGTCTTCGACCAACGGGTCGTTGGGCACGACCAACTCGACGTTGGTGCCCTGGGGAGGGAACGGTTCCACGGCCGGGGCGGTGTGCAGGGCCGCGGCGGTCAACTCCCCGAGACTTGCCAGTGCGACGACGGTGTGCGGGTTTCCCATGCTGACGGACAGGGCGGGGCGGGCAACTTCGAGTCCCTGGATTTCCACCAGGGAGTCCGTGCCGCGGGCCACCGCGGTGTCCGGGTGGATGAATTCCCAGGGGCCCATGTCCACCGAGTAACCGTCGGCGGACGCCGCGACGACTTTGACGCCGCCGCGGGTGGCGACGGAAACGGTTGCTCCGCCGTCGAGCGATACGAACCCCTTGACGGCCAGGAAGTGGACGAACACCCGCACGCCGTTCCCGCACATCTCGGAGGTTGTTCCGTCACCGTTCCAATAGTCCATGAACCACACGGCGTCGGGAGCGCTCTGCAGCAGTGCCCTGCCTTCAGGGATCCGTTCCGACCGGACTGCGCGGATCAATCCGTCCGCTCCGATACCCCGATGTCGATCGCACACGGCGGCGACACTCCTGCTGTCCAGGTCGAGCCGCCCCTCGGGATCGAGAATCAGGACGAAGTCATTGCCGGTCCCGTGCCCTTTGGTGAAGGGAACACCGGCCAGCGGACTAGTGGAGTTCTGCTGCGTTCGAACTGGCACGGTCACCCTCCTGGGTTGGAACTGACTGATCCGGATCTTGTCGGGCATCCGACCCGCCCTGTAGGAGATCGAGACACCTCTCGAGCAGGCGCGGATCCTCACCGTCCAGCCAGTCCACGCGCGGGTCTCCACGGAACCAGGTGAGTTGACGCTTGGCGAAGCGCCGGGTCGCGACGATCGTGTCCTCGACGGCGGCTTCCTCCGGCATTGCTCCGTCGAGCACCTTCAGGAACTGAGCATAGCCCAGCGCCCGGGACGCCGTCCGTCCCTCCCTCAGCCCCTGGTCCACCAGCTGCTCCACCTCGGAACGCAGGCCGTCCTCCACCATCGTGTGGACACGTGTCGCGAGACGCGAACGGAGCCTTTCCCGGTCCACCTCCAACCCCACCTGGACGGCGGACTGGTAATACCGGCGCTCGGGCATGAAGGAGCTGAAAGGGCGTCCGGTCAGCTCCGTGACTTCGAGCGCCCGGACGAGCCGGCGGTTGTCGGCAACTCTCGCGGCCGACGCCGGGTCGACCTTCGCCAACCGGTCCCGCAACGCCGCTGCCCCCTTGTCCTCGAGCTCCTCCTCGAGGCGCTGCCTCACTGCAGAGTCGGTACCCGGAAACTCGAGGCAGTCGAGGACAGCGCGCACGTACAGCCCTGAACCTCCTACGAGGATCGGCGCCTTCCCGCGCTTCCGGACCTCCGCGATGGCCACCCGCGCCGCGAACTGGTAAGCGGCAACGCTGGCCTCCTCCTGAATGGAGAGGGTGTCGAGAAGGTGATGGGGGATGCCCCCGCGCTCCTCCATCGGGAGCTTCGCGGTGCCGATGTCCATGCCGCGATAGAACTGCATCGCATCGGCATTGATGATCTCACCGTCGAGCGCAAGCGCCAGCTGGACGGCGAGGTCCGATTTTCCGGAACCGGTGGGACCGACGACGGCGACAACCGTTCCGGCGAGGGACGGCGCGGGCGAGACCTTCCGCACGCCCGGGACCGGACCGGTGACGGACGTCCGTCCATCGGTCGACCTGGGCCGGTCGGCCGGCGCCGACGGGGCTGGCGGCGCCGGGTCGGGCGACGGCTGAGGGGCTGGCGGCATGCGGCTGGTTGCCGACATCAGGAGATTCCCGTCGTCAGTCGGCTCGCCCGCGGACCGGGAGCGTGGGCATTCCGAGTGAGACTCCGCGCGTCCCTGCGCCGCCGGCTCCGGTGGAGGGCGCAGCGCACGAATCCGCCTGCGCGCGGTCCCACGCGTCACCGGCACGGGATCGGCGCACGCTGTATTCGGCGGGCGACGCCGGGTCGGCGATGAGGTGGAACGGTGCGGCCCGGGTCACGGAAACGGTGACGAGGTCCCCAGGCCGCGGCACCTGCCCGCCGTCGGGCACTGAGAAGTGGACGAGCCTCTGGTCCCTCGAGCGCCCCGACAGCCGGTGGGTCTCAGCGCTCTTCCGCCCCTGGTGGGCGGTGACGAGGACTTCCACCTGCCTGCCCACCTGCAGCGCATTCTCCTCCTCGCTGATGCGGTCCTGCAGCGCAGTCAGCCGCTCGTAACGCTCCTGCACAACGTGCTTGGGCAATTGGCCGGCAAGGTCGGCAGCGGGAGTTCCGGGGCGTTTGGAGTACTGGAAGGTGAAAGCCGTCGCGAACCGGGACCTTTCGACGACGTCGAGCGTCGCCTGGAAGTCCTCCTCCGTCTCTCCGGGGAACCCGACGATGATGTCGGTGGAGATGGCCGCGTGCGGCATGCGCTCGCGTACCCGGTCGAGGATCCCGAGAAACTTCGTGGAGCGGTAGGAACGCCGCATGTCCTTCAACACGCGGTCGGAACCGGACTGCAGTGGCATGTGCAACTGCGGCATCACGTTGGGCGTCCCGGCCATCGCTTCGATGACATCGTCAGTGAATGCTGCGGGGTGCGGGCTGGTGAACCGGACCCGTTCCAGGCCCTCGATCGCCCCACAAGCGCGCAGCAGCTTGGCGAACGCACCGCGGTCGCCGAACTCCACGCCGTAGGAATTCACGTTCTGGCCGAGGAGGGTGACCTCGATGGCGCCGTCGGCCACCAGAGCCTCTATTTCGGCGAGGATCTCCCCGGGCCGGCGGTCACGCTCCTTGCCCCGCAGCGCTGGAACGATGCAGAAGGTGCACGTGTTGTTGCAGCCCACGGAGATCGACACCCAGCCCGCGTATACCGAGTCGCGCTTCGTGGGAAGGGTGGAGGGGAACACGTCCAGGGATTCGAGGATCTCGAGTTGGGCCTCGTTGTTGTGGCGTGCCCGCTCGAGCAGGGCCGGAAGGGCCCCGATATTGTGGGTTCCGAAGACTGCGTCCACCCACGGAGCTTTCCGCAGGATCGTGTCGCGGTCCTTCTGCGCGAGGCATCCGCCCACCGCGATCTGCATGCCGGGATGGGTTTCCTTCACCGAGGCAAGCATCCCGAGGTTTCCGTAGAGCTTGTTGTCGGCATTCTCGCGGACCGCGCAGGTATTGAAGACGACGACGTCGGCCTGGCCGCCCGACGCCGCAGCATAACCGGCGCCCTCGAGCAGCCCGGTGATGCGTTCGGAATCATGGACGTTCATCTGGCAGCCGAATGTCCTGACTTCATAGGTGCGTGGACTGCCGATCATGTTCCGCTGGACCGGGGCTGACGACGGCGCGGGCGCTGTGATACTCACGCTGTTAAGCGTACGGTGGGCCGGCCGCGAGTCCACAATCGTCGTTACCCCGCCCCTCGTCCAGGAGATCCCGAACGAGGGAGAACGCGAGGCCCGGGTTGTAGCCCTTGCGTGCCAGTACGCCGACGAGCTTCCGCGTTTCCCTGTCGCGGACCTTCCGGTCCGCCAGGTCGATGCCGCCACGCATTTTCCTGCGAATCACCTGTTCGGCTGAGGCGCGCTCGTCCTCGTCGCTGATCTGGGCGAGGGCTTCCTCGGCGAGATCCGGGTCAATGCCCCTGTCAGCAAGCTCCCGCTTCAGGACCGACCGGGCCAGGGAACGTGTTTGGGCACGGCTACGTACCCACATTCCGGCGAATTCGGCATCGTCGATGAGTTGAACCTCTTCGAAGCGGTCCAGCACGGCGCCGGCGACGTCATCAGGGATGTCTCGTTCCTTGAGCTTCTGGGCGAGTTGGTGCCTGCTTTTGGGTGCCATGGCGAGGTGCCTGAGAACTAGTGACCGGGCAAGCCCGGCCGGGTCTTCAGGGACCTTGCTGCCCTCCTCGGGGGAAACGACGGGCGGAACTGCGTCCGGGTAGCCCGGTGGCTTGCTCGACTCACCCTGGGAATCCTGGGAGAAGCCGGAGCCGGAGTCGGCCGAGCTGCCCACCACCGGGCCATAGGGCGATTCCTGCGCGGGGCGCAGCTTCCGGGTGCGGGAACCGGAAGCTGCCTGTGCTGCGGAACCACTGCTCCCTGCCCTGGATCCCCTGCTCCTGCTCCTGCCAAAGGGTTTGCGCGAAGGCTCTGATGTTCCGCTGGAACCGAAAGCACCGTCGGCGGACATCCCGCTACTCCCCGCTGACGGCCTTGAGCTTCGGTGTGCCTTCAGCTTCTTCAGGCTGGACACCGATCCCGAGCTTGGTCCGGATCTTCTGCTCGAGCTCATCAGCCAGGTCCGGATTGTCGATCAGGAACTTCCGGGCGTTCTCCTTGCCTTGGCCCAGCTGATCACCGTCGTAGGTGAACCACGCACCCGATTTCTTGACAAGCCCGTTCTCCACACCCACATCGATGAGCCCGCCCTCACGCGAGATTCCGTAACCGTAAAGGATATCGAATTCCGCCTGCTTGAACGGCGGCGCCATCTTGTTCTTGACGATCTTGGCCCTGGTGCGGTTACCCACCGGATTGACACCCTCCTTGAGGGTTTCGATGCGTCGGACGTCGATGCGCACCGACGCATAGAACTTCAGGGCCTTGCCACCCGTGGTCGTCTCCGGGCTGCCGAAGAACACACCGATCTTCTCGCGAAGCTGGTTGATGAAGATCGCGGTCGTGTTGGTCTGGCTCAACCGCCCCGCGATCTTTCGCAAGGCCTGGCTCATGAGCCTGGCCTGAAGGCCCACATGGCTGTCTCCCATGTCGCCTTCGATCTCCGCGCGGGGCACCAGCGCTGCCACGGAGTCGATCACCACGAGGTCGATCGAGCCGGACCCGATCAGCATGTCCATGATTTCCAGGGCCTGCTCACCCGTGTCAGGCTGGGACACCAGGAGCGCATCGGTATCCACACCCAGCCTCTTTGCGTACTCGGGATCCAGGGCGTGCTCGGCGTCGATGAACGCGGCGATACCACCATTACGCTGGACGCTGGCGACGGCGTGAAGTGCAACAGTGGTCTTACCCGATGATTCCGGCCCGTAGATCTCGACGACCCTGCCACGGGGAAGCCCTCCTATGCCGAGGGCCGCATCCAGTGCAATGGAACTTGTGGAGATAGTTTCACGGGGGGCACGAACCTCGTCACCAAGACGCATGATCGAGCCTTTGCCATACTGCTTGTCGATCTGTGCAAGTGCAGCTTCAAGTGCTTTCTCGCGGTCGGCTGGTGCGGCCATTATTCACCTCGGTTTGTTGTGGCCCGAAGGCCGTTTGCATGTTCGTTCCGACCCTATCGGCCGGCACTGACAGTTTCGGGAATGCCGTTTCTATGTGGACATTCCGACGCGGCGGGATGCTTCCATCCTACCGCCGACCGAACAAAGATTCGAATAATTTCTCGGCGTGTCCGGCCGGCCATCGGTTCGGTATCGGCGGGCCGCGCCTGCCAACTCATCGCAGCAGGGTTACCGCCGGGGCGCGACATCCCGGCCCAGCCGCCGCTCGTGCGGAATGTCCTGCGCATCACAGACAGCGGTCCATACCCGGCGGGGATCGACCCCGCCGGACAACGCGGCAAGCGCGGTCCGGTCCCCCAGCTCGGCAAGGACCAGATCCCCCGCCAGGCTGCGCGAGTATCGGCTTCCGAACTCGTCATCCATCAGCCGCCAGAAGTCACTCAGCCGCATGTCCCTCTCCTTCTCCACTGCGTCATTCTGCCGACGGGCGCCACGGCCCGGAAACCAGAAATCGGAATTCCTTCGTATCGAGCAAGCGTCTCGTCTCGGTCCCGCCGGAAAATCCTGTCGGAAATCCCGCCGGAAAATCCTGTCGGAAGGTCCCGTCGGACGGTTCTGCCGGGCGATTCCGCTGGCATGAGTCCTTTCACAATGTCCTGCCGGACCCCCGGTGATGATGGTTGCATGCCCCCCGGACGGCTTCCCCCAACCCCCGTAGCGGAATGCGGCAGCCGGAACCCTAGAATAAGCGACATGGAAGCCAAGCCCGCAAGTACCGACTCCGATGTAGATTCCGCGATCGAGGCGCTCGAGCAGCAGCTCAGCATGCTCTGGAGGCGCGCCCGCTCCAACTCCTACAAGGTGGCACGTCGCGTGCACCCGGACATGGAACCGGCTGCCTACGGTCTGCTCGTGATCCTGCAGCGCGAAGGTTCCATGCGGTTGACGGACATCGCGGCCAGCATCGGCGTCGGCAAACCGTCAGTGAGCAGGCAGATCGCAATGCTTGAGCAACTCGGTCTGGTCCAGAAGGAAGCGGATCCGCTGGACGGCCGGGCGCAGGCGATTTCATTGACGCCGGCGGGAACGCATCAGCTCGTCACTGCACAGTCAGCGCGCAAGCAGGCTTTCCATCAACTGATGGAGGATTGGGACGTGTCGGACCTCACGCAGCTCGGAAACCTCATCGCCCAGCTCAACTCCACGTACACCAAGGACAACTGGTAGGAGCCCACTGCTGCTGCGCAAAGCAGAAAGCCCGCCTCCTGTCGGGGCGGGCTTTCTGACGCGGGGCAGCGTCTACCGGTTGGTGGTTGCAAGTCCCCTGCGGAAGTCGTTGGTGAGGTCATCGGGTAGGTTGTCTTCGAATTCGCGTGAGAATTCCTGCGGAATGGTGTCCGGGATCGAGACACCCTCCGCCTCTGCGAGCCGATCGCTGACTTCCCGCAGCATCGAGGACAGTGGAACATCCAGTGCGCCGCAGATTGATGAGAGGAGTTCAGATGACGCTTCCTTTTGGCCGCGTTCCACTTCGCTGAGGTATCCGAGGGAGACCCTTGCACTGTGGGACACCTCCCGGAGCGTCCTGCCCTGGCGCTGGCGGACGTCGCGGAGGACGTCCCCGATTTCATGGCGTAGTACCACCATTTTGCGCTCCTTGGGCTTGCGTTGTGCATCATCTGCCAGCCCCACATCACGCCAACGGATCACGCCGTTTACGGATACGGGTTGCTTTACCATCGGTATGCCTTGCTCCCTCATAAGTGCGGCCCCGCCCGGTGGGCGGATGCCGCGAAGATGATGACCGGCCCGGTTTTCTTGAGCCTTAGTCGTCAACCCTATCAACGGCCGACACTATTCATAACTAACCCGCGGGATCTTTTGTTCCCATGGACAACCCGCTCCCCAGCAGTTCCAATGCAGCGCTGCAGGATTGCTGCCGGATCTGCCCGCGGCCCCCCGAAAACCGGTATTCCACCACCCGGGTGCCCGAAGCGGAGGCCACTGCGATGAAAACGGTTCCCACGGATTTTCCGTCGTGCGGCTCAGGCCCTGCAACTCCGGTCGTCGAGACGGCGAGATCAGTGTTCATCAGGGTCCGGGCCCCCTCTGCCATCTGGCGGGCTACGGCCGCGTCCACCGACCCGGCCTGGACCAGAAGCGTCGGCTCGACTCCGAGCACCTTCATCTTGATGTCGTTGGCGTAAGCGATCACCCCGCCCTTCAGCATTCCGGAGGCGCCCGGCACGTCGGCGAGGGAAGCTGCCACCTGTCCGGCCGTCAACGATTCGGCTGTTGCAACCGTGAGGCCTGCCGCCAGGGCCTTTCCGACGACGTCGGCGGGCTTCATGCGGGAGAGGGAGGAGACGATTTCGCTGCCGAGCGCAGCCGGGCGGCCTGGAGGACGTAATCGACTCCCGTGACCACAGTCACGACGAGTGCCGCGCCCATGACGACTGCTGCAGGCCACCAGGCCCAACTGCCGAGGCTCGACTGGAGCGGCAGGAGGAACAGGAGGATGGCGACGGTCTGGATCACCGTCTTCAACTTCCCACCACGCGAAGCCGGCATCACTCCGTAACGGATCACCGCGAACCTCAGGAGGGTGACGCCCAGCTCCCGACCGAGGATCACGAGGGTCACCCACCACCACAGTTCACCGAGGACCGACAGGAGAATCAGCGCAGATCCGATCAGGAGCTTGTCGGCAATGGGGTCCGCGATCTTTCCGAAGTCGGTGATCAGGCCACGGCTCCGGGCGAGGTCGCCGTCGAGCTTGTCCGTATAGATGGCGACGACGAACGTCGCGACCGCCAGCCAGCGGAACAGCCCACCCTCGCTGTTGTCGGCGAGCAGGAACCAGACGAAGAAGGGAACCAGGAGAATCCGCACGACGGTGAGGACGTTCGCGATGTTCAGAACCGGTACCGCCGGGGCTGGAGTGTTCGTCACACGACTAGGCTACCTGCCGGTGAGGTTCCAGGCGTCCTCGTCTCCGTCGTCGTCGCTCGCGGAGCTTCCGTCGGAGTAGTCGATCGCCTGGGTACGCGCTGCGAGGTCGTCGGCCACGAGGTCCACCGGGGCCGCAGGTCGTGGGGCTGCTGCAGGGGCGGCGGCAGCGGGTTCGTCGCCACGCATGGCGGCGAGGACCGGTGCGAGGTCGTCCGGCTTGACGAGCACGTCGCGTGCCTTGGACCCTTCGGACGGTCCCACCACTCCCCGGGATTCGAGGAGGTCCATGAGGCGGCCGGCCTTGGCGAAGCCGACGCGGAGCTTGCGCTGGAGCATCGACGTCGAGCCGAACTGGGTGGTGACCACGAGTTCGGTGGCCTGCAGCAGGACGTCGAGATCGTCCCCGATGTCGTCCTCGACCTGCTTCTTCGGCGCTTCGACGGCGACGTCCTGGCGATAGACCGCCGACAGCTGTCCCTTGACGTGCTCCACGACGCGGTGAATTTCCGACTCGGTGACCCACGCGCCCTGGACGCGCATCGGTTTGGAGGCGCCCATGGGCAGGAACAGTGCGTCGCCCTGTCCGATGAGCTTCTCGGCTCCGGGCTGGTCGAGGACGACGCGGGAATCGGTGACCGACGACGTCGCGAACGCCATGCGGGACGGGACGTTCGCCTTGATCAGTCCCGTGACGACGTCGACCGACGGACGCTGCGTCGCCAGCACGAGGTGGATGCCCGCGGCACGTGCAAGCTGGGTGATCCTCACGATGGAATCCTCGACGTCGCGCGGTGCGACCATCATCAGGTCGGCGAGTTCGTCCACGATGACCAGGAGGTACGGGTACGGCCGGACCACGCGCTTGGATCCCTCGGGCGGAACGATCTTGCCGTTGCGGACGGCCTTGTTGAAGTCGTCGATGTGCTTGTAGCCGTAGTTCGCGAGGTCGTCGTAGCGCGTGTCCATTTCGCGGACCACCCACTGCAGGGCCTCGGCGGCCTTTTTCGGGCTGGTGATGATGGGGGTGATGAGGTGCGGCACGCCCTCATACGCGGTGAGCTCGACGCGCTTGGGGTCGACCATGACCATGCGGACCTCGTCGGGCGTCGACCGCATGAGGATCGACGTGATCATCGAGTTCACGAAGGACGACTTTCCGGCCCCGGTCGCTCCCGCAACCAGGAGGTGCGGCATCTTTGCGAGGTTCGCCACCACGAAACCACCCTCGACGTCCTTGCCCACGCCCATGACCATCGGATGGTCGGTCTTGCGGGCGTTGCCCGAGCGGAGCACGTCCCCCAGCGACACCGTCTCGCGGTCGGTGTTCGGGATCTCGATGCCGATCGCCGATTTGCCGGGGATGGGCGACAGGATGCGGACATCCGAACTGGCGACGGCGTAGGAGATGTTCTTCGACAGCGCCGTGACGCGTTCCACCTTGGTGCCGGGCGCGAGCTCGATCTCGTAGCGCGTCACGGTCGGTCCCCGGGAGAAGCCGGTGACCTTCGCGTCGACGTTGAACTGGTCCATGGTGTGGGTCAGCGCCGCGACGACGGCATCGTTGGCTTCCGAACGCTCCTTCGGCGGCGTGCCGGCAGGAAGGTAGTCCGACGGCGGCAGCGTGTAGGTGACGTCCCCGGCGAGCTGGAGCTGTTCGGTCCGCTGGGGGATCGGGGTCGGAGGGACCTGTGGCTGGACCGGCGTGGACGGCACGATCAGGGCCTTCGCTGAGGGCACGACGTCGATGGCCTCGGTGGCGCCCTCCGGAATCCGCTCCGGCGTTCTTTCGGGAGCACGGGCCGCGGTCGATCCGATTCCCTGTGCCTGCTTGATCTTCTCGGCGGCGAGCTCCTGCTGCGTGGGCCGGCGCGTGCCTGCCGGTATCTGCGCTTCGGCTTCGCGCGCCTTCCGCTCCTCGTCCTCGATCACGGCGCGTTCGAAGGCTTCATCGCCCACGTAACCGTCGGCGTCGGCGTCGCCGTCGTAGGGCTGTTCGGTCCGGTTCTTGCCGAAAAGACGTTTCTTCTTCTTCGGTGCGGGCTTCGCCGTGGCGCCATGCGCCTCGTAGAGGTAGCTCTGGTCGTGGTCAGGATCGTTGTCGCTGCCGTTGTGGCCGTTGGTGGAGTCGCGGTCGCCGTCGATCAGGTCCTGCCCCATGAGGTGCTCGTAGAGGGCCCTCAGGCGCCGCGGGATGTGTCGCAGGGGCGTTGCGGTGACGATGAGGATCCCCAGGAAGACGGCGAGGCCGAGGAGGAGGCCCACCGGCCACGGGGTGAGGATCTCGGTCAGGGGCCCGGCGGTGAGGAATCCCACCACTCCCCCGGCGCGCCAGAGTGGATCAAGACCTTCGGAGAGGCTCGGCCTGCCGCCCACCAGGTGTGCGATGCCGGATCCGGCAACCAGGATGACCAGCTGCCCGATGGCGATGCGGTTGTTGGCGCGATGCTGTTCCGGGTATCGGAACAGCCGGACGGCGCCGATCAGCAGCAGAAAGGGAACCAGCAGCGCCATCCATCCGAAGGTGCCGCCGGCCACCGCGTGGATGCCCCGCGCGAGCAGTCCGGCCAGGGCCCACCACTCGACCGCAGCGACGGCCATCGCCAGCAGCAGGAGGAAGAATCCGGTTCCGTCCCGGCGCGTGTCCCGTTCCGGATCGACGTCGTGCCCGAACTTGCGCACCCCGGACCCGGCGACGTGGGCGAGGCCCATCCACGCACCGCGAACGGCACGGAGGGGCAGCGACGGCTTCTCCTCGGGGTGTTCCGGGACGGCCGCAGTATTCTGCGCGCCACCCTGTGCGGCGCTCTGCCGTTGGCTCTGCCGTTGGCTCTGCCTGGGGCTCTGCTTGGTCTTGGGAATGCTCCTGGCCGGCGCGGGGCGCGCAGCAGCTGGAGTCTTCTTGCGCGACTGCTGGGGCCCCCGGGGGGCAGGGGAAGTACGGGTGGCCATACCTCCACGGTACCGGATCCGGCTCCGGCTTCCGGGGAGCTACGCCTCGAGGACCACGGGAATGATCATGGGACGGCGGCGGTACCGGCGGTTCACCCAGGTGCCGATCACGCGACGCACTACCTGCTGCAGCTGATGGGTGGTGTGGTCCTTGTTGTTGCGGACCGCTTCCTCGAGGGCTTTGCTGAGCTGCGGCATGATCTCATCGAAGACCGAGTCGTCCTCGGCGAATCCCCGGGCATGGATGTCGGGCCCCGAGACGATCTTGCCGGTGGTGCGGTTCACCACGGTGATGATGGAGATGAAGCCCTCTTCGCCGAGGATGCGCCGGTCCTTCAGATCGGCGTCGGTGATCTCGCCGATGCTCGCGCCGTCCACGTAGATGTAGCCGCACTCGACAGCGCCGACGATCCGCGCAGTGCCATCGACGAGGTCCACCACCGAGCCGTCGTCAGTGAGCAGGACGTTCGCTGCAGGCACCCCCGTCTGCTCGGCGAGCCTGCCGTTCGCGATGAGGTGCCGGGTTTCACCGTGCACCGGCATCACGTTGCGGGGCCGGAGGATGTTGTAGCAGTACAGGAGTTCCCCGGCCGCTGCGTGACCGGACACATGCACCTTCGCATTGCCTTTGTGGACGACGTCCGCGCCCAGCTTGAGCAGGCCGTTGATGACCCGGAAGACGGCGTTCTCGTTCCCCGGAATGAGCGACGACGCCAGGATCACGGTGTCACCCTTTCCTACCGTGATCCGGTGATCGCCGTTGGCCATGCGGGAGAGGGCCGCCATCGGCTCCCCCTGGGAACCCGTGGACATCAGCACCACGCGGTCGTCAGGCAGGTCGTCGACATTCTTGATATCCACCAGGATGCCCTCGGGCACCCGGAGGTAGCCGAGCGACGCAGCGATGCCCATGTTGCGCACCATCGACCTGCCCGCGAAACAGACGAACCGCCCGTGCATTTCCGCGGCGTCGATGACCTGCTGCACGCGGTGGATGTGGGAGGAGAACGAGGCGACGATGATGCGCTTCGCGACGTGCGAGAAAAGGTTCTCGAGGACCGCACCGATCTCGCGCTCGGCGGTGGTGAAACCGGGAACGTCGGCGTTGGTGGAGTCGACCATGAGCAGGTCGACGCCCTCCTCACCGAGCCGCGCGAAGGCCCGGAGGTCGGTGATCCTGCCATCGAGCGGAAGCTGGTCCATCTTGAAGTCGCCGGTGTGCAGCACGTTGCCGGCCGAGGTGCGGAGGAAGACGGCGAGGGCGTCGGGAATGGAGTGGTTGACGGCCACGAACTCACATTCGAACGGACCGAACTGCTCGATCTGTCCCTCCGACACGGTCAGCGTGTACGGCCGGATGCGGTGTTCCTGCAGTTTCGCCTCGATCAGGGCGAGCGTCAGCTGGGATCCGATGAGCGGGATGTCGGCCTTCAGCCGGAGGAGGTAGGGGACGGCACCGATGTGGTCCTCGTGGCCGTGCGTCAGCACCAGCCCGACGACGTCGTCGAGCCGGTCCTCCAGGTAGGAGAAATCGGGCAGGATCAGATCGACGCCGGGCTGGTTCTCCTCCGGGAAGAGGACCCCGCAGTCGACGATCAGGAGCTTTCCGTCGATCTCGAACACGGCCATGTTCCGGCCGATCTCCCCGAGCCCTCCCAGGGGCACGATCCGCAGCGTGCCCGGCTCCAGTGCCGGCGGTGGGCGCAGCGCTACTGACCCTGCTGCCGGCCGGCCGGCCGCTGTACCTGCGGCTGCGGCCGTGCCTGCGGTCATGCTTCCGACCGCGTGGCGGGCCGGTCAGCTGCTCCCCGCTCGAGATCCCAGCCTGCCTCGGCGAGATCCGCGAACACCTCTTCCATCTCGACGGCGGTCGGCTCCACGAGCGGAAGCCGCACGACGGCGTTGGACAGCACGCCCTGGAGCTTCAGGATCTGCTTCGCCGACACCGCTCCCGGGATATGCGTCATCACGGCTCGCACCACGGGATCGAGCTCGAAGTGGATGCGGCGGGCTTCCGCATAGTTGCCGGCGGCGGCAGCGTCCACCAGGGCCCGGAAGGCAGCGGTGGCTACGTGCGCGCTGACGCTCACCACTCCGACCGCTCCCGCTGCCATCCACGGCAGCGTCAGGCCGTCGTCGCCGGAGTAGACGTCGAGGCTGGTGTTGGCCAGCACGCGGGTGACCGCTGCGTAATCGGCCTTGGCGTCCTTGAGGGCTTGGATGGACGGATGATCGGCGAGCCGGATCATCGTCTCGGTGGTGATGGGGATGCCGGACCGGCCGGGGATGTCGTAGATCATGATGGGCAGGTCGCTCGCTGCTGCGACGGCATGGAAGTGTGCCAGCACGCCGGCCTGGGTGGGCTTGTTGTAATAGGGCGTGACCACTAGCTGGGCGTCGGCGCCGGCCCGGGCGGCGCGCTGCGCCATCTCCACCGAGTGCGAGGTGTGGTTGGTGCCGGTGCCGGCAATGACCTTGGCGCGGCCGCCCACGGCCCCCGCCACCACGCGGAACAGCTCTTCCTTCTCGGAGTCCTCGAGCGTGGAGGTCTCGCCGGTGGTGCCGGACACCACGAGGCCGTCGCAACCGTCGTCCACCAGCCGGGATGCGAGGGCCGCCGTCGCGTCGTAATCCACCGCGCCGTCGGCAGTGAAGGGCGTGACCATGGCGGTGACCAGGGTGCCGAACGGAAGGTTTCTGGGCGCGGATTCAGGCATGGGTAAAACGTTACCCGTTTTGGCGGCGGCGGGCAGGACCGGCACGGCGTCCAGCGGTGCCGGGGTCCGGAACTGCCGTCCCGCCGGGTACTGCCAGAGGGCTGTGAGAACATCGGACCATGTCCTCCCAGCCCGCCTTCCGGCGCCTCAGCGGTATCGACGCAGCACGCGGGATTGCACTGTTCGGGATGATGAGTACCCATATTTTTCCGCTCTACGTCCCCGGCACTGCCGAAGCCACGGAGGTGGCCCTCCTTTTCTCAGGGCGCGCATCGGCCTTGTTCGCGGTGGTGGCGGGAATCGGCCTTGCACTGCTCACCGGGGGCAACGCACCCCGCTCTGGGCGCGTGCTGAGGATGGATCGCCGCGGCATCGCGGTGCGGGCCGTTCTCATCGCGATGGTCGGCCTGGTGCTGGGCGGGGTCGAGACGAACATCGCCGTCATCCTGTTCCACTACGGCGTCCTGTTCCTGCTCGCGCTGCCCTTCACCGGACTGCGCCTGCCCGCGCTCGCGGCGTGGGCGCTGGGGTGGACACTGCTCTCACCCGTCGTGGCCTTCCTGGTGCGCCCCTGGGTCGAGACCACGGTGGTCCCGGCCGACGTCGGCGGCAATCCGATGTTCGAGCACCTCCTCGTGCCCGCCACCCTTCTGGCCGACATCCTCGTCACCGGCTACTACCCGGCTCTGCAGTGGCTGAGCTACGTGCTCCTCGGCATGGTGATCGGCCGTCTTCGGCTCCCCGACCTCAAGGTGCAGGGTGCGCTGGTGGCCGCGGGGCTTGCGGCGGCGATCGGCGCGAAGCTGGTGGGCTCCTACCTGCTGGGACCGGCCGGCGGCCTCGCCGCACTGCTGCAGACGCCGGAGGCTGCGGGTTATCCGCTCGAAGCCATGCTCGACGTGGGTGTGGGATCGATCGACCAGGGTGCCTCCTGGTGGTGGCTGGCCATCATCAGCCCTCACTCCGGGACGACACTCGACCTCGTTCACACCGCGGGGTCGGCAGCGGTGGTCGTCGGTATCTGCCTGCTGCTCACCCGGCGGAGCCCACGCGCTTTGCTGCCGCTGTCGGGTCCCGGGGCGATGACCCTGACGCTCTACGCCCTGCACATCACGATCATGAGCTGGACCGACCAGTTGGTTCCCCTGCCCGAGCCGTCGGCCGTCTTCTGGTTCCAGGTCCTGGCGTTCGTTGCCCTCGGCATCGTCTTCCACCGCCTGAATGCCCGCGGTCCGCTCGAACTGCTGACCTCGGGCGCATCACGCGCCGCGCGCACCGGACTCGCGCCGGAAGCGGGCAGTGGCGCCGGCCGGGCAAACAGCTAGCCGTTCTGCCGCTGCGCAGGGCGGGAACCGGCAGGTCCGGTGGGAGGAACTCCTGCCCTGCGCGGACCCCGGAGCCACGGTGGGACTGCGCCGTTCGAGGATTCTCTGGTGAAGCCTCGCAGGTCCTGAGTGACTGAGTTCCCGAATCCCTTTCCGAATCTTCATCGGTGCACCTAATACTTGAGGACCATCTAACATACCTAGAACTGCTATGGTTACATACCCTACAGATCTAGGTATTGGAGGCTCGGTGCGCATCGACAAGGACCTGGTCGCCGCTTCGGCAACCCCGCTCGTTCTGGGGATCCTGTCGGACGGCGACCTGTACGGGTACGCGATCCTCAAACGGGTCGCCGAACTCTCGGGCGGCGGAATGCAGTGGACCGACGGGATGCTCTACCCGCTGCTCCACCGGCTGGAGCGGCTCGGCTACGTCTCGTCGTCGTGGGGTGTGTCCGAGGCCGGACGCCGGCGCAAGCACTACGCGATCACGCCGGCGGGCCGGGATTCCCTCGCCGACCGGCAGGAGCAGTGGAGCGTTGTCGCCGGTGCGCTGCGCCAGGTGTGGCAGACCGCGCAGCGCCCGCCCGCCGCCGAGGGCTGGGCATGATGGAACTCCACGCTGACCTGGAGGCCCAGATCGACCGGTGGCGCGGCTACGTCCAGCGGCGCCAGGCGATCTCCCCCGCCGACGTCGACGAACTCGAGGACCACCTGCGCGGGCAGATCGCCGACCGGCAGGCCACCGGGCTCGACGACGAGGAGGCCTTCCTCGTCGCGATCAAGCGACTCGGCAGCCTCGACGCCGTCTCCCGTGAGTTCGCCCGCGAGCACTCCGACCGGCTGTGGAAGCAGCTCCTGCTCGTGCCGGACGAGGCCGACGACGCCGGCGCGCCGCCATGGCGCGAACTGGCACTCGTCCTCGTCCTCGCCGTCGGTGCGGGCATCGCGGTCAAGGCCGGCCTGTCCTGGCTCGACGACGGAGCCGCGCTGGGGCGTAATCTGGGCCTGTTCGTCTTTCCGTTCCTCGCCGCGTACTTCGGATGGAAACGCCGGCTCACCGTGCACGTGGTGGCGACGCTGCTCGTTCCGTTCGCCGCCCTGGCCGTCGTGCTCAATGTCTACCCCTTCGCCTCCGGCGGCTCCACCGAATTACTCGCCGTGCTGCACGCGCCGGTGGTCCTGTGGCTGCTGGCCGGAGTGGCGTACGTCGGAGGAAGGTTGCGCTCCGATCGGCGGCGCATGGACTTCGTACGGTTCACCGGCGAACTCGCAATCTACTACACGCTCCTCGCCCTGGGCGGTGCCGTCCTGATCGGCCTCACCCTCGCGACGCTCCAACTCATGGGCATCGATTTCGAACCTGTCCTGGAGGACTGGATCCTGCCGTTCGCCGTACCGGGGGCGCTCGTGGTCGCGGCATGGCTCGTCGAGGCCAAGCAGAACGTCGTCGAGAACATCGCCCCCGTCCTCACCCGTGTCTTCACGCCCCTGACGATCATCATGCTGCTGGCCCTGCTGGCCGTCCTCACGACCGCCGGCGGGCTCGCCGCCATCGACCGCGAACTGCTCATCCTCATGGACGCGATCCTCGTGCTCGTCCTGTGCCTGCTGCTCTACTCGATCTCCGCCCGCGACCCGCTCGCCGCACCCGGCCTGTTCGATGCCCTGCAGCTGGTCCTCGTCCTTGCGGCCCTCGCAGTCGACGCGGTGATGCTGACCGCGATGCTGACCCGCATCGCCGAGTTCGGTTTCAGCCCCAACAAGATCGCCGCGCTCGGCCTGAACCTCCTGCTCCTGGTCCATCTGGTCCGGGCGGCCTGGCTCACGGCCGGATTCCTGCGCGGCCGACGCACCTTCGCTGCGCTCGAGCACTGGCAGACGCGGTATCTGCCGGTCTACGGCGCCTGGGCCGCCGTCGTCGTCGTCGTTTTCCCGCCCGTCTTCAGCTTTCTCTGACCAGCGCGCCGCCAGCGGTCAGCTGCTCCCCGGACCAGCGCTGTCGGGGCCGGTAAAGAGCTTCGCAGCGTCACGCATCGCACGGCGCGCGCGCTTGCGGTCACCGGCGGCGTCGTAGGCGCAGGAGAGCCGGAACCAGCTCCGCCAGTTGCCGGGCTCGCGTTCGGCTTCGGCCTGGTACTGCGGGAAACTCTCATCCGCAGCCGCGCGGACGATGCGTCCGGCCGGCGTCCGCGGAAGGTCATCGACCGGCAGCCCGCCTTCGTGCTCGAGGATGCGCGCCATCCGTTGGGTCTGCGCACCGAACGTCAGCTCACGCACCAGCGCCCAGGCGCCGATCAACGGCAGGAGCAGGTAACCGAGCCCGAGGGCTTTCGCGATCGGATCGGGATCCGTCAGGAGCAGGAAGCTGCGCTGGAAGGACACGACGAGCCAGAACACCAGCAGCAGGGTCACGAGGACCACGCCGATCTTCACGCGGTTCCTGCTGACCACGTCGATCAAAGCCCTCACCTCAGGAGTCCGGGGACTGCAGGTCGAGGTAACCGTCGAGTCCGACAGTGAGCCCGGGATGGGCGGCCACACTGCGGATTCCCAGGAGGACCCCGGGCATGAAGGACGCCCGGTCGAAGGAGTCATGGCGGATGGTCAGCTGCTCCCCCGGGCTGCCGAGAAGTACTTCCTGGTGCGCCGTCAGTCCCCGCAGGCGCACCGAGTGCACCCGGACGCCGTCGACGTCCGCTCCCCGGGCACCTCCCGGATCGGAGTTGGTGGCATCCGGGCTCCGGGAAATCCCCGCGGCGCTGCGTGCCCGGCTGACGAGTTGCGCCGTGCGGGCTGCGGTACCGGAGGGGGCGTCCACCTTGTCGGGGTGATGAAGTTCGACGATCTCCACCGATTCGAAATAGCGGGCGGCGCTTGCTGCGAAGGCCGTGGCGAGGACCGACCCCAGCGCGAAGTTGGGAGCGATCAGGACCCCGGTGGCCGGGTTCCCTTCCAGAAGTTCCCCGAGGTCCGCAAGGCGCTCGTTCGTCCAACCGGTGGTCCCCACCACCGCATGGATTCCGTGGTCGACGGCGAAGGCGACGTTGCGGTACGTCGCCTCGGGGACGGTGAGGTCCACCATCACCCGCACGCCTGCGGAGACGAGGATGTCGAGGGAGTCATCCCTGCCCAGCGCGGCGACGAGCGACAGCCCGTCGGCGGCTTCGACGGCCCGGACAGCCTCGGCGCCCATGCGGCCCCGGGCGCCCAGCACTGCTACGGGTATCTCCTGGTTCATGCGTCCCACACTACTGTTCCGCGCCGACCGGGACCGTCACGCGCCGGCCCCGACCCATTCGACGGATCCGTCCGAGAAGAACTGTTCCTTCCAGATGGGTACCCGTTCCTTGACGGTGTCCACCAGGTCGGAGCACGCGGTGAAGGCCTCGCCCCGGTGTCCGGCCGCGACGGCGGCAACGAGCGCGTTGTCGCCGATCTCGAGCGGCCCCGTCCGGTGCGCAACCCAGATCCGCACGCCGTCGTGCTGGGCTGAGATCTCCTCCGCGACTTCCCGGATGATCCGCTCGGCACTCGGATGCGCGGAGTAGCTCAGCGAGGCGACACCCTTCCCGCCGTCGTGGTCGCGGACGACCCCACTGAAGCCGACGACCGCGCCGCACGCTGCCGAGTCGACGGCGGCCAGCGCGGCGTCGGGGTTGATGGGAAGGTCCGAGACTGCCGCGTGTACTACTTCACCCATGGTCATTGGATCCTTCGAGTTGCGAGCAGATGTGGCCGATCAGGGGCGAAAGGACGGCCAGGCCGTCGCGCACTCCCCCTGGGGAGCCGGGGAGGTTGAGGAGGAAGGTGCGTCCCGCGGTCCCGGCGAGCCCGCGGCTCAGCACGGAGGTGGGCACCTGCTGCTCGCCCGCCCGGCGGAGGGCCTCCATGATGCCCGGCAGGTGGCGTGTGAGGTACGGCGCTGTCTGCTCGGGGGTGGCGTCGTCGGGACTGAGCCCGGTGCCACCACTGGTGATGAGCACCGCCGGACCACCCTCGAGGAGCCTGCCGATCGCCTGGCCCACCGGGGCGCCGTCGGGCACCACCACCGCCTCCTGGACGGCGAAGCCGTGCTCGAGGAGCCATGCCGCGATCAGCGGCGCGCACTCGTCCTGGTAGGTACCCGCCGCGGCCCGGGTCGACGCAATGACCACGGCCGCGTTCCGAAGGGACGTCATATGCTCCAGTCTCCGCTCTTTCCACCGGATTTGGCCAACACCCGGATGCCGTCGATGGCGGCGGTGTGGTCGACGGCCTTGATCATGTCGTACAGCGTGAGTGCGGCGATGGAAGCCGCGGTCAGCGCTTCCATCTCCACGCCGGTCACGGCCGTCGTGGCCACCACGGCGGTCACCAGGACGGCGCCGCCGTCGGACTCCACGGTCCCGAAGTCCACAGTGACGCGGCTGATCGGCAGGGGGTGGCACAGGGGTATGAGCGACGACGTCTGCTTGGCGGCCAGGATGCCCGCCACGCGGGCGACGGCGAGGGCATCGCCCTTCGGCAGCGCGCCGTCGGTGATCATCGCGACGACGTCGGGCCTGGTACGCAGGATCGCCTGCGCGCGCGCTTCGCGCTTGGTGACGGCCTTGCCCGAGACGTCGACCATGTGGGCGGTGCCGTCCTTCCGGACGTGGGACAGGGCCGGCGGCACCTGATTTCCGCTCACCTGACTTTCACTCAGCGGGTTCCCGCTCAGCGGGCTTTCGTTCGGCGGAATGTCAGCCGTCACTGCTTCTCCTTCGGGCGTGGTGTGGACGATGCAATCGGAATGCCTGTTCCTGCTGCCGGATCGATGAGCCAGACGGTGACGGTATCCCCTGCAGCTGCGCTCGCCTGCCCGGCCGGCACATGGACGAGGGCATTGGACCCGGCCAGGGCATGCAGTAGATGTGATGCGGGTCCTCCCACCAGCGACACCGTGCCGTCGGAATAGGATCCGCGGCGCACCTGGTGTTTCGCTTCGGGCGATTCCAGAGGGGAGGTCAGGCGCGCCTGCAGTGCAACGCGGGGAGCCGGTGCGCCGGTGAGCCTGGTCAGTGCCGGACGCAGGAACATCTCGAAGGAGATGAGCGCGCTCACCGGATTTCCGGGGAAGCCCAGGAAGGGGACACCACCGATGCTCCCGATGGCCTGCGGTCCGCCCGGCTGCATCGCGACGGAGTGGAACTCGACGCTGCTGTCCACGAGCGCCTGCTTCACCACCTCGTACGCTCCCTGGCTGATTCCGCCCGTGCTGAGGATGAGGTTGATGCCCTCGCCCTCCAGTCCCTCCAGCGCTTCCCGCAGCAGGCGCGCATCATCGCCCATCACGCGGTGGCGGACGACGGCGGCTCCGGCCTCCTGCAGAGCCGCCTCGAGGAGCGTGGTATTGGCGTCGTAGATCCGGCCCGGCCCCAGTACGGTTCCGGGTTCGGCCACCTCGTCGCCGGTGGACAGGAGCAGGACAGTGAAGCGCTGCCGGACCGGGACGGACCCGACGCCGCAGGCGGCGAGCAGGCCGAGTTGCGGGGCGGAGAGCAGGGTTCCTGCGGGGAGTGCGAGGCTGCCTTCGGCGATGTCGCTCCCGCGTGCCCGGATATAGCTGCCGGGCGCGGTGCCCGCGGGAAGCTCGACCAGGAGGTCCCGGCCGGCTGCGTGCTCAGCGGCTGTATGAAATCGGGCAGGGACGGCCCTTTCGATCGGGACCACCGTGCCCGTGCCCTGGGGAATCATGGCTCCGGTCATGATGGGTGCCGCTGTTCCGGGTTCGAGTGCCGGCGGCTCGATGCCGGCGGGAACCGGTGCTGCGACGCGCAGTCGGAGCGGGGCGCCGCCGAGATCCGCCGTGTGAACCGCGTAGCCATCCATCTGGGAGTTGTCGAAGGGCGGAAGGCTGACAGGAGCGGAGACGTCCGCGGCGAGGACCCGAAGCCGCGCATCGGCCAGAGCGAGGTCCTCGGAAGCTGCGGCGTAGCTGCTGCTCTCCCGCAGCAGGGCTTCAACCGCCTGCTGGTGATCGGCGACGCTCCTGATCATCTCTGCCTTTCACGGGGAAGGTGTGGGGTGGGAACCAAGCTGCCGGCAGGACCGCCCCGATGATGCTACCCGGCTTCCGTCACCTGAAACGTTACCGTGGAAAGGCCCTCCGAGCCGTTCGGGGCCGGGGCGAGGACGCTTTCGGACTGGACCTCACCGGTGTTGTCCGTCGCTCGGCACTGCACGGTGTGGGACCCTGCCGCCAACTCGAGCTGCATCGAGTACTGGCACCAGGTGTCGACCGAGATGGGAGTTCCGAGTTCGGCCCGCTGCCAAGGGCCCCCGTCCACGCGCACGTCGACGCCTTCGATCCCCCGGTGCTGCGCCCACGCGGAGCCGCCCACCGTCACGGGCCCCGCCGGGACACTGGCGCCGGAGCGCGGAACGTCCACCCGCGACGACGTCTTGACGGGTCCGCGCTCCGACCACCCGCGCGTGGACCAGTAGGCAGCGTCATCGGCGAAGCGCGTGACCTTGAGCTCGGTGACCCATTTCGTGGCCGACACGAAGCCGAACAGGCCCGGCACCACGAGGCGGACGGGAAAACCGTGTTCCAGGGGAAGTGCCTCGCCGTTCATGCCGACCACGAGCAGGGCGTCCCGGTCGTCGGTGAGGGCCTCGAGCGGCGTTCCAGCAGTGAACCCGTCGACACTGCGGGAGAGGACCATGTCCGCCCCCGGCTGCACGCCCGCGCGGGCCAGGAGGTTTCGAATGGGCCAGCCGAGCCACAGCGCATTGCCGATCAGGTCTCCCCCGACGGGGTTGGAGACGCAGGCAAGGGTGACATAGCGCTCGATCAACGGCTGTGCGAGAAGTTCATCGAAGGACATCTCGACCTCGCGGTCCACGAGCCCGGTGACCCGGAGGGACCAGGTGGACGGATCCACCACGGGCACCACGAGAGCGGTGTCGATGCGGTAGAAATCCTGCACCGGAGTGACCAGTGGTTCTATTCCTGCCACCCCGAGGTCGGCTCCGGCGGGAATCACCGATCCGGCCGGCCGAGGTACGGACGCTGTTGTCCCGGGCAGCCGGATTGCGGCCCGCTGCCCGGTCACGACCGCCTGGGTGGAGCGGACCTGGACGGCGGCGGCACCGGCTGCAACAGCGACGATCGCTCCTCCGCCGGCGCCCTGCAGGAACCGCCGTCGTGCGGCGGCGACGGTGACGGGCTGTTCCTCTCTCGCGGGTTCGATGGGAGGTTCGATGGGAGGTCCGATCGGAGGTCCGGCTGACGCTTCGGCATCGCCCCAGACCCGCAGCGCGGCCAGGAGTTTCGTGAGCAGGACAACGGCCAGGAAGAGCGCGAGGACGGGTGCGGTGTACGAGACCAGTGTGGATTGCGATCGCGACGCCACGGCCGCGATGCCCAGCAATCCGAAGACTGCGACGATGGAGCTCCCCGCGAGCCTGCGGGTGGACCCGAGGGCCCCGGCACCCGCAGCCGCCAACGCGATGATCGACGCCATGGCGATCAGCAGGACCACCTTGTCCGCTGTGCCGAACTGCGCGATAGCCCAGTCCTTCACGCCGGGCGGAACGACGTCGATCACCACCGACCCCACCGCGCTCACGGGCGTCACTGAGGGGCTCAGCGCGGCAGCGATGAGCTCTCCGGAGATGACACCGATACCGACGGCCAGCACTCCGGCCACCGCACCCCACGCCTGGTGCCGCCTCATCGAGAACCTTTCGAATTCCGGGGTGCTCCATGAGCTCCGCGATGTCTGCTGCTGATGTCTCCTGAGTACACGATCGCCCAACTCCCGAGGTTCCGTACCGCACGGCCGGGAGGAGCGCCAGAGCAATCGCCGTAGGCGGTGCATGGTGTGCGGGAACCCGGGATGGACGATGATCGTGGAATAGGGCAAGCACAACCGGAAGGCGTAACCTCATCAGTATGGGAATCCAACTCGGCATGCCTGCGCGTCTGCCTGCTTCGGCTGGAACCGGCCTGATGGACACCCACGGCCGGCAAGCAACCGACATGCGCCTCTCCCTCACGGACAAGTGCAATTTGCGGTGCACCTACTGCATGCCTGCGGAAGGGCTCAACTGGCTGCAGAAGGACCAGGTGCTGTCGCGTACCGAGATCGTCCGGCTGGTCCGGATCGGCGTCGACCTGCTCGGCATCCGGGAACTCCGCCTCACCGGCGGAGAACCCCTCGTTCGCGCGGACCTCCTCGACATCATCCGCGACATCCGCGCCAACCATGCCGACCTGCCCATCTCGATGACGACGAACGCGCTGGGACTCGACCGCAGGGCGGCGGCGCTCAAGGAGGCCGGCCTGACGCGCATCAACGTGTCGATGGATTCACTGCACCCTGACACGTTCGCCCAGCTGACGCGCAGGCCCTTCCTGGACCGGGTCCTGAAGGGCATCGAGGCCGCCGCGGAAGCGGGTCTGGGGCTCGTCAAGATCAACGCCGTCCTGATGCGCGGCATCAATGACCACGAGGCACCCGATCTCGTGGAGTGGGCCGTGTCACGCGGCTTCGAACTTCGCTTCATCGAGCAGATGCCCCTGGACGCGGATCACGGCTGGACGCGGGACGGCATGATCACCGCCGCGGAGATGCGGACGCTCGTCGAGACACAGTTCGTGCTGACCCCGGACCCGCGTAACCGGGACGGCGCACCCGCCGAGCGGTGGGAGGTCCGCAGGCGGTCGGCCCCCGATGTTGTCGTCGGCACCGTGGGGATCATCGCCTCGGTGACCGAACCGTTCTGCGCGGACTGCCGGCGGACGCGGGTAACCGCTGAGGGGAAGATCATGAGCTGCCTGTTCTCCCGCGAGGAAACCGATCTCAGGGACCTGCTTCGCACAGACGCCGACGACGCCGCCGTGGCGCGCCGCTGGCAGGAGGCCATGTGGGCCAAGCCCAAGGCCCATGGAATGGACCATACCGGGCTGGGTGCTGCGGACTTCGTACAGCCCGACCGCTCCATGAGCGCGATCGGCGGCTGAATGCTGGTTCGGTATTTCGGCGCGGCGCAGGCCGCCGCCGGCACAGCTGAGGAGCAGCTCGATTGTGACGGGGCCACCCTCGACGACGTCGTTGCCGTGCTTCAGCAGAAATATGGCGCCGCTCCGGCCGCCATGGGAAAAGTTCTCGCGCGCAGCAGTTTCCTCCTCAACGAGGTGGCACTTCGCGACCGGAAGCGCACCCTCGCGTCCTCCGATGTGCTGGACATCCTGCCGCCCTTCGCCGGCGGCTGACACCGGCGGCCCGCGGGGAGGCGTCTCTGACGCATAGCAGGGAGCCGGCGGGACGTCGGCGCCCCGCCGCGTTGCACCTGTCCGCTCGACCGGGAGGCGCACCACCGCTATGCGGCGAAGTCGGCTTCCCGATCGAACGGCCCGACCACCACGGTGGTCCGCGGCGCCGCAGCGAGTTCGGCCGCGAGATCCTTGACCTCCCGGGCCGTGACGGCCCGGATACGTGCCAGCGACTCGTCGACGTCGAAGAACTCGCCTGAGACCAGTTCTGATCTCCCCAGGCGGGACATCCTCGAGCTGCTGTCCTCAAGGGCCATGACCAGGCCACCGGACAGCTGCCCCACGGCCTTCCGCAGTTCCTCGTCCGTGATTCCCCCGGACGCCAACCGGTCCAGCTCGGCACCCAGGAGTTCGATCACCTGGCCCGTTTTCGCGGGCGAGCACCCCGCGTACATCGCGAAGTACCCCGCGTCGGCGTAGGACGCCGAGAAGGAATAGGTGGAGTAGACGAGTCCCCGCTTCTCGCGGACCTCCTGGAAGAGCCGCGACGACATCCCGCCGCCCAGGACCGCGTTCAGCACGCTCATCACGAAGCGCCGCTCGTCGGTGGCCACCAGCGAAGGACACCCGATAAGGATGTTCGCCTGCTCGACCGCCCGGCGGATCACATGCACTCCGGCCTTGCCTTCGACCGGGACCGGTTCGGCGGACCGACGCGGTACCGGAAGCGCTCCCTCGACCAGATCCCAGCCCGCACCTTCGAGTGCTTCCTGCACGAGGGTGCAGACGACGTCGTGATCGAGACCGCCCGCTGCCGTCACCACGAGCTCACCCGGCTGGTAATAGCGCCGATAGTGCGCCAGCACCGATTCCCTCGGCACATCCCGAATGGCTTGCGGTGTCCCGCCGATCGGGCGTCCGAGCGGATGGTTCCCGAGGACGGCCTCCACGAACTGCTCGTGGGCAACATCCGCGGGATCGTCGCTGTCCATCGCGATCTCCTCGAGGATGACATCGCGCTCCTGTTCGAGCTCCTCGGGGTCGAGGACGGCGGAGGTCACCATGTCGGCGATGACGTCGATGGCCATGGGGAGGTCGGAGTCGAGGACCCTGGCGTAGTAGCAGGTGTTCTCCTTCGCCGTCGCCGCATTCGATTCGCCGCCCACCTCGTCGAAGGCCGAAGCGATCTCCATGGCTGTTCGCTTCGTGGTGCCCTTGAACAGGAGATGCTCGAGGAAGTGGGTGGAACCGTGTTCACCATCGGCCTCGTCCCGCGAGCCCACACCCACCCAGAAGCCGATGGTCGCCGAGCGCTGGCCGGGCATTGCTTCGGTGAGCACGCGAACTCCGCCCGGCAGCACCGACCTGCGGACGACCGCGCCTCCGGGCTCGCCGGAGATGAAGGTGGGGTCGGCGCCGCCATCGAGGCGGGATGTGGGTATAAGCGGGAGTGGAACGACAGACAGGGTCATCCGGGTCCTTCGGTTCAGTGGGGAGTGGCTGAGGCTGGTACGGCAAAGCCCAACGGCTCCGCAGGGAACTCGGAAGTTCCCGGCGAAGCCGTTGGGACAGGAATGCTGGTGGAGCTAGCTGACGGCGTCCTCGACGGCGACCTCCGGCAGTTCGATGCCGGCGTCCTCTGTTGGCTCGTCAGCGACGACCGGGGAGAGGGAAAGCTTTCCGCGGTCGTCGATCTTGGTGATTTCGACCTGGACTTTCTGGCCGACGGACACCACCTCGTCGACGTTGTCGACCCGCTTGCCTCCGGACAGCTTCCGCAGCTCCGAGATGTGCAGCAGGCCGTCCTTGCCCGGCGTCAGTGACACGAACGCACCGAAGGTGGTCGTCTTGACGACGGTGCCGAGGTAGCGCTCGCCGATCTCGGGAACCTGGGGGTTCGCGATGGCGTTGACCGCAGCGCGAGCGGCCTCGGCCGACTCGCCGTTGGTCGCGCCGATCAGCACAGTGCCGTCATCCTCGATCGAGATGTCCGCGCCCGTGTCTTCCTGGATCTGGTTGATCATCTTGCCCTTGGGGCCGATCACCTCGCCGATCTTGTCAACGGGGATCTTGACCGAGATGATCCGCGGAGCGAACTCGGACAGCTCGTCCGGGGTGTCGATCGCGGCTTCGAGGACACCCAGGATGTGCAGGCGCGCTTCGCGGGCCTGCTTGAGGGCGGCTGCGAGCACTGAGGCGGGAATGCCGTCGAGCTTGGTGTCGAGCTGGATCGCCGTCACGAATTCCGATGTGCCGGCCACCTTGAAGTCCATGTCACCGAAAGCGTCTTCGGCACCGAGGATGTCGGTCAGTGCCGCGTAGCGGGTCTGACCGTCGACCTCGTCGGACACGAGGCCCATCGCGATACCCGCGACAAGCGCCCTCAGGGGCACGCCGGCGTTGAGGAGCGACAGCGTGGAGGCACAGACCGAACCCATCGACGTCGAACCGTTGGAGCTCAGCGCCTCGGAGACCTGGCGGATCGCGTAGGGGAACTCCTCGCGGCTCGGAAGTACCGGCATCAGTGCGCGCTCCGCGAGGGCACCGTGGCCGATTTCGCGGCGCTTGGGTGAGCCCACGCGGCCGGTCTCGCCGGTGGAGTACGGCGGGAAGTTGTAGTTGTGCATGTACCGCTTGCGCGTGACGGGCGACAGCGAGTCGATCTGCTGTTCCATCTTCAGCATGTTCAGCGTGGTGACGCCCAGGATCTGCGTCTCGCCGCGCTCGAAGATCGCTGAACCGTGAACGCGGGGCAGCACCTCGACCTCGGCGGTGAGCTTGCGGATGTCGGAGAGCCCACGGCCGTCGATCCGAACCTGGTCCTTGAGGATGCGCTGGCGCACCACTGCCTTCGTCAGCGATCGGAACGCTGCCGAAATTTCCTTCTCGCGGCCTTCGAACTGTCCGGAGAGTGAGCCTGTCACCTCGTCCTTGAGTGCGTCCGACGCGTCGTTGCGCTCCTGCTTGTCGGCGATCTGGAAAACCTGCGCGAGCTTGTCCGAACCGGCGGCTTCGACAGCCGCGTAGACGTCGTCCTGGTAGTCGAGGAAGACGGGGAACTCGACGGTGGGCTTCGCGGCCCGTCCCGCGAGGTCGGCCTGCGCATCGCACAGTGCCCGGATGTAGGGCTTGGCGGCTTCGAGGCCGTCGGCGACGATCTCCTCGGTGGGAGCCGTGGCGCCGTTTTCCTTGATGAGGTTCCACGAGTTGTCGGTGGCCTCGGCTTCGACCATCATGATCGCGACGTCATCGCCGGCCACACGGCCGGCAACCACCATGTCGAACACGGAGTTCTCGAGCTCGGAGTGCTTCGGGAAGGCGATCCACTGGTCGTTGCCGCTGCCGTCGGATACGAGGGCAACGCGGACGCCGCCGATCGGACCGGAGAACGGCAGGCCGGACAGCTGGGTTGACATCGAGGCGGCGTTGATCGCGACGACGTCGTACCGCACGTCGGGGTTGATCGCGAGTACCGTGACGACGATCTGCACCTCGTTGCGCAGGCCCTTGACGAAGGCCGGGCGCAGCGGGCGGTCCATCAGGCGGCAGGCCAGGATGGCCTCCGTCGACGGGCGGCCTTCACGGCGGAAGAACGAACCCGGGATGCGGCCCGCAGCATACATGCGCTCTTCGACGTCGACGGTCAGGGGGAAGAAGTCGAAGCCCTCGCGGGGGTGCTTGCCTGCCGTGGTGGCGGACAGCAGTGCCGTGTCCTCGTCGATGTAGACCATGGCGGCGCCGGCTGCCTGCTGGGCGAGACGGCCTGTTTCGAAGCGGACTGTGCGTGTGCCGAACCGGCCGTTGTCGATAACGGCCTCAGCAAATTGAATTTCGGGACCCTCCATAGAAGAGTCACCTCCGTTTCCTGTTGTGGGATGCAAACGGCACCGATGGCAGGTCCCTCGTGGACCTGTTCAGCACCCGGTCTTCGATCGAGATCCACGGGGCGGGCCTACTGCTGTTCCCTGCCCGGGAATCACTACCGAGGACCGCGAATGCGAAATGCCGGTTGCCTCTGGTATTTACTTGTTTTCTTGTTCCGACGGCCTACCGGCCGGGGGAAATGGAAAGGCGGCTCCCTCTCCTCTCGAAGAAGGTGCCGCCGTCCAATTCAGCTAGCGACGCAGGCCGAGGCGCTCGAGGAGCGTACGGTAGCGGCTGATGTCGGTGTCCCGCAGGTAGTCCAGCAGGCGACGGCGACGTCCCACGAGAAGCAGCAGGCCACGACGTGTGTGGTGGTCATGCTTGTGCACCTTCAGGTGTTCGGTCAGGTCGAGAATGCGGCGGGAAAGCATCGCGATCTGCACCTCGGGGGAACCGGTGTCCCCTTCGGAGGTTGCATACTGCTGGATGATTTCCTGCTTGATAGCGGCGTCAAGGGCCACGAATAACTCCTAGAGTTGTACCGTGATCAGATGAGTGTCTTTCGACACGGAAAAATCCAGCCACCACGGACTGCAGCCGGATCCTGTCCCAACTTTACCTGCTGGCCGGTTGATCTGTCGAAAGCAGGTCTCGCGCGCGCGCGACGTCGAGCTTCATCTGCTCGATCAGCGCCTCCGCGCCGGTGTACGTCACCTGGCCGCGGAGCCGCTCGACGAACTCGACGATGACCCGCTGGCCGTACAGGTCGAAGTCCTGGACCTGCTCGGGAGGGCGGTTGATGACGTGCGCCTCGACCTGACGAGTGATGCCGTCGAAGGTGGGATTCGAGCCGACCGAAATGGCGGCGGGCCATCTGGTCCGGGAGGCATCGGTCAGCCAGCCGGCGTAGATGCCGTCGGCCGGAATGTAGCCCTGGGCATCGGGCTCGAGGTTGGCGGTGGGATACCCGAGGTCCCTCCCCCGGGCTGCTCCATGCACCACTTCACCGCGCATCCGGTGGCGTCGCCCGAGAATGCGTGCCGCCGTCGCGACGTCGCCGTTCTCCAGGGCCTCCCGGACCCAGGTGGAGGAGCAGCGGCGGTCGCCGTCGTCGTCGGTGGCGTCCGCGGGGAAGCTGGCGCCGAAATCGTCGATCGCCAAGACCTCGAACCCCAGCTTCTCCCCCAGTCCGCGCATGGTGTCGAGGTCGCCGCTGTTCCCGCGGCCGAACCGGACGTCGTGGCCCACGACCACTGCCTTGGCGCCGAGGGTGCGAACGAAGACTTCTCCGACGAATTGCTCCGGGGTGTTCGCGGCGAGGTCGAGGGTGTAGTGCATCATCAGGACGCCGTCGATCCCGGCCTCGGCCAGCGTTTCCACGCGGTCCTCGAGACCCATGATGAGTTCGGGCGCCGTCTCGGGTCGATGGACCTGGGCGGGGTGCGGATCGAACGAGACGACGACGGCGGCGGCGTTCCGCTCCCGGGCTGCTTCAACGAGCTGCTGGAGGACCCGCTGATGGCCGCGGTGGACGCCGTCGAAGTTGCCGAGGGTGAGCACTGACGGACCGAATCCCTCCGGCACGCTTGCCAGGTCTCTCCAATAGAACACGCATCTCCTTCAAAGCTGTGGACTGTGCTTGCTGCCGGTTCGGCGGGCACGAAAATTCATCATGCGCGGCGCCCTGTCCATTATGGCCGACTGCGGACGGGGCGGAGGCATCCGCGGGCGGCGGCGGCGCGGGCGGCGGCGGCATGCCGTCCGGTGCAACAGCCCGCTCGCCGATCGGAGGAGGACGCCGTCGTGCGGGCTGCGGCGGGCGGGTCAGCTGCGGGCGTCGTAGTCCTTGCGCATCTGGGTGGTCTTGGCGATGTACTTGTGCCACACCAGCAGCGCGGCCGGGAAGGCGAGCTCGATGACCATCAGGATGATCATCAGGTAGTGCGGGGTGCCGGAGAACGCCCAGGACAACACCCGACCGATCCCCCCGGCGAAGACCATGAGGCACACGAGCCACAGCATGTTGGCCCATTCGAACTTGATCGCAATGGTCACGAAGGCCGCTCCGACGCCCACCATCATGGCGGAGAAGAACCGGAACTGGTTCTCCAGGGTGGGATTGACGGGTTGCCCCTCGGTGTCCGGCAGTCCGGCAGTTCCCAGGATGAGGTAGTACGCCCCGAAACCGGCGAGGACGAGGCCGACCAGGACCACGACGGTCCGGAAGACGTTCCAGTCGTTGTCGCCCGTCCCCTTCTTCGACGCCTTTTTGGCAGCCTTCTTGCCGACGTCCGGCTGTGAACTCGGCTTCCTGCCCGGGTCGCTGCCGGAGATGTTGCCGGGGGTGCCTGCCTGGCTGGTCTGCTGCTGTGGCTGCTTGGGTGAGTTGGTGGGATCAGGGCTGACGGCCGACATGGTGATTCTCCAGGGTTCGGTGCGGGGAGTTGCTTCTTTCGTCATACTCTCACGCGCCACACCGGGCTCAAAGCAGAAACTAGCCGTTGCCGGGCCGGTTCCGGTACAGCCAGCCGAGCCCGAGGAGCGGCAGGATGAGCGGGATGTAGGCGTAGCCACTGCCGAAGCCGGACCACATGGTCTCATTGGGGAACGCCGCATCGTCGAGGACGCCGACGAAACCGACGCCGAGGACGCCCACGAGCTCCACACTCACCGCCGCGACCGACACCCGGTACCACTTTCGGCCCGCCCGTGCGAGTGAGACGGTGGCCAGCAGGTAGACCGCCGCAGCGAACGCCGTCAGCGAATAGGCAAGTGGGGCTTCATCGAATTTGGTCAGGATCTGGAAGGCCGCGCGGGCCGTGGCGGACAACGCGAACACCCCGTAAACGGCTATCAGCAGGCGGCCCGGACCTGACGACCGGCGGTCCTTCGACGGGCCTGCTGCCGTGTGCGAGGACTCCTGGGTCTTCCGTCTCATAATCCGGCCACTCCGTCCCAGATCTGCTCCATCCGGTAGAGCATGACGAAGATGGTCGGCCCCACCGCCCCGAGGACGAGGTTGCTCCACCGGCTGCGCTCGAGGATGGCCCACCAGAACGCGCCCACGGGCACGACCAGGGCGGTCAGCAGGTACCCCCAGAACTCCCAGGCCTCCCCCACCACCGGCTCCCCGCTGAGCTGTCGGACTGCCGCGCTCCCCCCATAGGCCACCAGCAGAAGTTCCACCGCGGCGACCGAGAGGATGGTGATGTCGTTGGGGGGTTGTCGAAGGACGGCGGCGCCGACGCACAGCACGGCGGACAGCAGGCACACGACTGCCCCGGCAAGAAGGAACGGGTCCACCCCTAGTTCCCCCCGCCGGGCGCGAACACCAGGAGCGCACGGGAGTCACCGGGCCGGTTCTCAAGGAGGGCAACCAATGTCCCATCAGGCGCGAACGCAGCCACCGGCTCCGTCTCCGGGCCGGGCTCGATCCTCCGGCCATGGGAGATAGCGGTGGCCTCGTCCGGCGAAAGCTCCCGGGCCGGGAAGAGGGCGCGTGCGGCATCGTCGAGCTTCAGGAGCCGCAGGTCCTGCGCCAGCTCTTCGAGGGTGGCCGCCTGGTCCAGCTGGTAGGGCCCCACCCGGGTGCGTCGGAGGGCAGTCAGATGCCCACCCACTCCGAGATCGGCACCGAGGTCGCGCGCAAGGGCCCTGATATAGGTGCCCGAACTGCACTCGACCGTCACATCGACGTCCTGGTGCTTTCCGGAGTTGACCCGGCGGATGTCGTGGACGTCGAACCGGGAAATGGTTACCGGGCGGGCTGCCAGCTGGACGTCCTCACCCGAACGCACCCGGGTGTAGGCGCGCTGGCCTTTGACCTTGATCGCGCTGACGCTGCTCGGCACCTGCTCGATGTCCCCGGTCAGGGCAGCGACCCCGGCACGGATGTCCGCCGGTTCCACCGCCGCCGCGATACTGCCTCCGATCACTTCACCCTCGGCGTCGTCAGTCAGCGTCGACTGGCCGAGCCGGATCGTGGCGTCGTAGGTCTTGGACGTACCGACGATGTAGGTGAGGAGCCGGGTCGCCCGGTTGATGCCGATCACCAGGACGCCGGTGGCCATCGGGTCAAGGGTGCCGGCATGGCCCACCTTGCGGGTACCGGCAAGGCGTCGCATGCGCCCGACGACGTCATGGCTCGTCCAGCCCTGAGGCTTGTCCACAATTATCAGCCCGGAGTGGACCTGCCCATCAGTCACGCTCCCCAGTATATAAGCCGCACCGCGGCGAGCCGCACCGGAGCGGACGGCGGCCGACGGGCCCGCGACCGGGATAGCAGCCGGGCAGGGTCAGCTCCGCGGACGCTATTATTCGGCATATGATTCCCGCAGCGCGCCACGTCCTCAGCGTGCCCATCAACCAGATCCGTGAGATCACGCAGTCCGCCTGGTCCCGCCCCGACTCGATCGTGCTGAGCATCGGAGAGCCGGGTTCTCCCGTGGCACGCCACATCCTCGAGGCCTCCATGGCCGCCCTGGACCGGGACGACACGAACTACACGCCCAATGCGGGCCTTGCTCCGCTCCGGAGCGCTTTCGCCGTCCGTTTCCGCGACTCCAACGGAGTGGACGTGGATCCTTCCCGGGCCTATGTGACCGCCGGGGCACAGCAGGGCCTGCACCTTGCCCTGAGTACCCTTCTGGATCCCGGCGACGAGGTCCTCGTCCCCAATCCCGGGTATCCGACGTATCCCATGACGGTTGCCCTGCTGCACGCCGTTCCTGTGCCGTATCCGCTCCGCCCCGAGCACGGCTTCCAGCCACGGATCGAGGACCTTGAGGCATTGATCACCGATCGCACGAAGGTGCTCATCCTCAACTCACCGTCGAACCCCCTCGGCGCAGTGTTCAGCCACGAACTCACGCGGGAACTCGTACGGCTGGCACACCGCAGGAACCTCTGGGTGGTTTCCGACGAATGCTACGAGGCCTTCACCTACGATGTGCCCCACGTCAGCCCGGCACGCTTCGACGCCGGAGGGCCCGAAGCGCTTCCGGAAGCGACGCAGCACCGGGTCTTCACGTCGCTGACCCTTTCGAAGACCTACGGGCTGACCGGCCTTCGCGTCGGCGCCCTGGTGACCCCGCCGGACCTGGAGGTCCTGCTGAACAACGTCATGGAGGCGAGCGTCTCGTGCGTTTCGGGACCCTCGCAGTACGCGGCCCTGGCGGCCCTGACGGGTCCGCAGGACTATATCGCGGCGAGCCTCGACCACTACCGGACCAACCGCGACGCCGCAACGCAGGTCCTGCGAAAGCTGAACATTCCCTTCCTCGACGCTGAGGGGGCGTTCTACCTGTGGGCCGATGTGTCCCACGCAGCGCACGGTGATGTCCGGCGGTGGGTGGGTGCGTTTCTCGAGGAACAGGGGGTGGCGCTCGCTCCAGGAACGGCGTTCGGGTCGATCGGCGAGGACTGGGTCCGGATCGCGCTGTGCGGGGAGACCGACGCGCTCACCACAGGCCTCTCGCGGCTTCCCGTGAGGGACGGCGACTGAGGCGACGCCTGCCCCTGCGGGCAGGTCCCACCCACGGAAAAGGCAGCCGACGGATCGGCTGCCTTCCCGTCAACTCCCGCAGCGTACGCTAGCGGGCGTCGTCGTCGCTTTCCTCCGAGGTGCGGTAGGGATCAGCGTCCCCCGCGAAGTCGGCACCCTGCGCGATCGCTGCCACTTCGGCGTCGCGTTCGCGGGCCTTCTGCAGCAGCTCCTCGAGGTGGCTCGCGTTCACCGGCACCTCGTCGGGCACGAACTCGAGCGTGGGGGTCAGGCGGGCGGTGATGTTCCTGCCCACCTCGGCCCGCAGCACTCCCCGCGCCGATTCAAGGGCCATCCGGGTGGCCTGCTGCTCTTCCGGATCACCCAGCACCGTGTAGTACAGCGTTGCGTGCTGGAGGTCGTTGGTGACCCGGGAGTCGGTGATGGTCACTGCCTCGAGCCGGGGGTCCTTGACCCTCCGGCGAAGGGCTTCGGCAACTATGACCTTGATGCGTTGCGCCAGGCGTGCGGCGCGGGCCGGATCTGCCATAACTGTTCTCTCCTACTGGGACTGGAATGAATGAGACCTGCACGAAGGGTGCAGGGCAGGAGACGAGGCGGGCGCCCCGGGAATCCGGGGCGCCCGCCTGCACTTCCCTGCTAGACGCGGGGCTTCTCCCGCATCTCGAAGGTTTCGATGAAGTCGCCTTCCTTGACGTCGTTGAACGAGCCGAGACCGATACCACACTCGAAGTCCGTACGGACCTCGGTGGCGTCGTCCTTGAACCGCTTCAGCGAGTCGACGGTCAGGCCCTCGCCGATCACCTTGCCGCCACGTGTGACACGTGCCTTCGTGTTGCGGCGGATGATGCCCGAGCGCACGATCGACCCGGCGATGTTTCCGAACTTCGAGGATCGGAACACTTCGCGGACCTCTGCCGTGCCGAGCTGGATTTCCTCGTACTCCGGCTTGAGCATGCCCTTGAGGGCGAGCTCGATGTCATCGATGGCTCCATAGATGACCGAGTAGAAGCGCATGTCCACGCCTTCACGCTCGGCGAGGTCGGCCACACGTTCAGCCGGCTTGACGTTGAACCCGATGATGATCGCGTTGTCGACCGTCGCCAGGTTGACGTCGTTCTGCGTGATGGCACCGACACCGCGGTGGATCACGCGGAGCTGGACGCCCTCGCCCACATCGATCTTGAGCAGCGAGTCCTCGAGTGCCTCGACGGCACCGGACACGTCACCCTTGAGGATGAGGTTGAGGGTATCGACCTTGCCCTCGGCCACTGCCTGGTCGAAGTCCTCGAGGCTGATGCGCTTGCGGCGCTTCGCCAGGGCCGCGTTGCGGTCGGCCGCTTCACGCTTTCCAGCGATCTGGCGTCCGGTGCGCTCGTCGTCGGTGACGAAGAACGTGTCACCGGCGCGGGGAACGTTCGACAGACCCAGCACCTGCACCGGACGCGATGGCCCGGCCTCGGTGATGATGTCGCCGTTCTCGTCGAACATGGCGCGAACGCGGCCGTGTGCCGTACCGGCCACGATCGTGTCGCCGACCTTCAGCGTTCCCGACTGGACCAGGACTGTCGCAACCGCGCCGCGGCCCTTGTCGAGGTTCGCCTCGATGGCGATACCGCGTGCGTCCTTGTTCGGGTTGGCACGCATGTCGAGGGCTGCATCAGCGGTCAGCAGGACGGCTTCGAGAAGCTCGTCGATGCCTTCGCCCTTCAGGGCCGAGACGTGGACGAACATGGTGTCGCCACCGTATTCCTCGGGGACCAGACCGTACTCGGTGAGCTGGCCCTTGACCTTGTCGGGGTTGGCGCCTTCCTTGTCGATCTTGTTGACGGCAACCACGATCGGGACATTCGCCGCCTGCGCGTGGTTCAGTGCCTCAACGGTCTGCGGCATGACGCCGTCGTCCGCTGCGACAACCAGTACCGCGATATCGGTGACCTTCGCACCACGGGCTCGCATGGCGGTGAACGCCTCGTGACCGGGGGTGTCGATGAAGGTGATGGCGCGCTCGGCATCCTCATGCTGGTGCTGGATCTGGTACGCACCGATGTGCTGAGTGATGCCGCCGTGCTCGCCCTCCACGACCTTGGTGTTACGGACGGCGTCGAGCAGTCGCGTCTTACCGTGGTCGACGTGGCCCATGACGGTCACTACCGGAGGACGTGCCTCCAGCTGCTCGTCACCTTCTGCCTCGAGCTCGGCATCGAAGTCGATGTCGAAGCTGCTGAGCAGTTCGCGCTCTTCGTCCTCGGGGGAGACGACCTGGATCTTGTAGCCCAGTTCCGTTCCGAGGACGTCGAAGGTGTCCTCGTCGAGGGACTGCGTGGCGGTCGCCATCTCGCCGAGGTGGAAGAGCACCGTGACCAGTGCTGCCGGGTTCGCCTCGATCTTGTCGGCGAAGTCGGTGATCGACGAGCCGCGCCTCAGGCGGACAATGGCATTGCCGTCGCCGCGGGGTACGCTGACGCCGCCCAGCGACGGAGCTGACATCTGCTCGAGTTCCTGGCGCTTCGCGCGCTTCGACTTCCGCTGCTTGCCGCGCCCTGCTCCGCCCTTGCCGAACGCTCCGGCAGTGCCGCCGCGTCCGCGGCCGCCCTTGCCGAAGCCGCCGCCGGCTGGAGCCCCGCTGGGGCTTGCCGGGGCGCCACCCGGGCCGCGCCGTGGTCCGGCGCCTGCTCCGGGTGCACCGCGGCCGGGGGCTGCGGGGCGCTCGGTGCGGTTGGGCATCATGCCCGGCGTCGGACGTGACCCGCCGGGACCGGCCGGGCGAGGCGCGCCTGGACGGGGACCGCCGGCACCAGCTGCGGGACGGGGACCGCCGGCACCAGCTGCGGGACGGGGACCGCCGGCACCTGCCGCGGGACGGGGTCCGCCGGCACCAGCTGCGGGACGGGCTCCACGCTCGTCGTCACGGCGGCCCGGGCGGGGCATGCCCTGCGATGGAGCGAAGGGATTGTTCCCGGGACGGGGTCCGCCGGCACGGTCGTTCGACCGCTCGCCAGGACGGTCGGTGTCGCCGCGACGTGAACCCATACCCTGGGAGGGCGCAAAGGGATTGTTGCCCGGACGCGGAGCGCCACCGGGACGCGCACTGCCGGGGCGGGATGAAGCAGCCGGAGCTGCAGGAGGGGTGACCGGACGAGGCGCCGGGCGCGCTCCTGGCTTGATTGCCGCTGAACCGTCACCTGCAGGAGTTTCCGCAGGCACTGGATCCGACGACGCAGGACTGGAGAACGGAGTCTCCTGTCCGGCCGGCGCGGGAACGGCGCTCCGGGGCGCCGGAGCGGGTGCTTCGGCCTTCGATGCTTCGGCCTTCGGTGCGTCGGCCTTCGGTGCTTCAGCCTTCGGAGCCTCGGCAACCGATGGTGAAACCTGCTCGGGCCCCGTGGGTGCTGCCGCCTGGGAAGCTGGGGGTTTGGGCGCCGAGGGGGTTGCGGATGAAGGTGTTGATGCTGCGGGCGCCGGGGATGACGGTGTTGAAGGCGCCGTCGGTTCGGCAGGAGCCGCAGCGGCCGGCTTGGAAGCACCGGCGTTGGGGAAGGCGCCGCGAAGTTTCTTCACGACGGGTGCTTCGATTGTCGATGAGGCGGAACGGACGAATTCGCCCAGTTCCTGCAGTTTTGCCACTGCATCTTTCGAGGTAATGCCGAGCTCTTTGGCGAGCTCGTGTACGCGGACCTTGGCCACATTTCTCCTGTCTCGGTCCGCACCGAGCCAGGCACGAACCGTCTATTTCCTACTGCAGAACCGGACTGCCGGAGCAGCCGGGAAGTTGATTGCAGAACTCAACGAAAAAATCATCGTTGAGCACTCATCGCTGGGTACTCATCGGGTTTCCATCAGTTTTCTGACCCGCTTTCAGGGAAGGACGGTGTGTTGCTGAAGGCTCCATCGGAGGCTTCAGGATGTGCGTGGAACTGGGAGGCCAAAAACTTCGTCTCCACGGCGCCCCGGAAGGCGCGGTTGAACGCTTTCCTCTTGATTGCCGTTTCCATACACGCCGGATCAGGGTGCAGCCAAGCGCCCCGACCGGAAAGCCGGCGGTGTTCATCGATCACGACAGCAAGGTTGCCGTCGATTTCCTGGGCCACCACCCGCACCAGATGCGACTGGCCCGCTCGCTTCCGGCATCCGACACAGGTTCGAACAGGGCGGGAATCCGCCGTCGAACCTGTGGATCTGCCAGAGTGGGTCACCGACTCAGTCCTTACCATTCTACCGCTTCCACGCCGGTGGTGCTGACGAGGTGCCCCAAAGCCCGCTTCAGGCCTTCGCGGGCTGCGCGGCGTCGGACACGATATCGATGCGCCACCCCGTGAGCTTGGCCGCGAGACGGGCGTTCTGGCCCTCCTTGCCGATGGCCAGCGACAGCTGGTAATCGGGTACCACCACGCGTGCCGACCTCGTTGCCTCATCGGTGATGGAGACGGAATTCACGCGCGACGGCGAGAGCGAGCTGGCGATGAAGGTGGCGGCGTCGTCGCTGTAGTCGACGATGTCGATCTTCTCGTCATTCAGTTCGTTCATGACTGCGCGCACGCGTGAGCCCATTTCTCCGATGCAGGCACCCTTCGCATTGACGCCCGGCACGTTCGCCTTGACCGCGATCTTGGTGCGGTGGCCGGCTTCCCGGGCCATGGCCACGATCTCCACCGTCTTGTCGGCGATCTCGGGTACTTCGAGTTCGAAGAGTTTCCGGACGAGGCCCGGGTGGGAGCGGGAAAGGGTGATGGACGGTCCCTTCATCCCCCGGTGCACGTCGGTCACGAAGGCTCGCAGGCGGGAACCGTGAAGATACTTCTCCCCCGGCACCTGTTCGGAGGGCGGCAGTACAGCCTCCACCGATCCCAGATGGACCTGGATCATGTGCGGGTTGGTCCCCTGCTGGATCATTCCGGCGACCAGTTCGCCCTCCTTGCCGCGGAACTCGCCGAGGATGTTGTCATCCTCGGCGTCGCGCAGGCGCTGGAGGATGATCTGGCGCGCAGTGCTCGCGGCGATGCGTCCGAATCCGCCGGGGGTGTCGTCGAACTCACCTACGGCCTCGCCGTCATCGTCGACTTCGGTGGCCCAGATGGTGACGTGGCCGTTCTTGCGGTCCAGTTCGGCCCGCGCCGTGTCCTGCGCGCCGGGCGTGCGGTGGTAGGCCACGAGCAATGCCTGTTCGATCGTGGGGATCAAAAGGTCCAGCGGAATTTCGCGTTCCCGCTCCAGGAGCCTCAACGCACTCATATCAATGTCCATCTAGGGCTCCTTATGCCGGGTGCCGGGCGCCGGAGTTCTCCGGATCGCCCGCACCGTCTTCTGTCTGTTGTTCTTCGTCAGCATGCGCGAATTCGACCTGCACGGTCCCTTTGCGGATTCTGGAAAACTCGATTCCCGTGGGCTCGCCCTGCTTGGGCTTCATCCCCTTCTTGACGGGCAACTGCGGTACCAGCCGAATCCCGGTGGCGCTGACCTCCTGGAGCCGGCCAAGAACCTCGTCGCCCTGCACTGGCTTGACCAGGATCATGCGCCCCACATTGCGGCGCCAGTGACGCGGCTCGGTGAGGGGCCGGGAGACGCCCGGCGAGGAGATTTCGAGGCTGTACGGCCGTCCGTCGTCGTCAGGGTCGTTGTCCATCGCCTGGGACAGCTCAAGCGAGATGTCGGAGATGATGTCGAGCCCGACGTTTCCCTGGCGGTCCTCGGGGAGGTCCACGACGACGTGCACGGTGCGGTGGGCGCCGGCGATCTTGATATCGATCTCTTCAAGGTAGAGACCATGCTGCTCCACCAGGGGCTGGAGCCGCGTCCGGAGTCTTTGTGCCTCCGCCTGGAGTTCAGCGTCGAGCGCCGTCTTGCGGGGCGCCGCCCGATTTTCGTTGCCGGGCTGAACCGCCATGGCTGCCTCCCACTCGATGATGTTGTAGATCAAGAGTACCGACTTTCACCCCTCCCGGTTGTATTACCCGGGCAATCGGACCCGGTCGTGACATCATCGATTGTTGTGAAGACCAGCCAGCCACCGCACGGGCGCAGCTCTTTTCGCCGCGCCGGCTACCGGCTGGCAGAAGGGCTGGCTCTGGTGACGGTGTTCCTCCTGGTTGCAGGTCTTGGCCTGGGTGTCACTGCGGGTAAGGATCCGGTCGGAAAGGACTATACGGACACCGAACAGGCGCAGCTCGAGGCCGTTCGGCGGGCGTCGGCTCTTGCCGCTCAAGCTCGGGATCTTGCCGCCGTCGTGCCTGAAACGGTACTTTCGGCCCGAATCCTTCAGACGGCCGACATGCTGGAGCAGCAGGCCGGGGCGCTCGCCCTTCCTGCTCCGGCCGCCAGTGCGGCGGCTGCTACCAGCACCCCCGCCGACGGTACCGGCGACGGTAGTGCTGACAGCACGACCGACGGTACTGGCAGGATTCCAGCCGAGGGCGACGGCGACCCGGCCCGATCACGGACGCCGGATGCCACCGTCGGCGCTCTGGAACCGCCGTCCGTCGAGACCTTCACGGCTTCCCTCGCGAATTGCGCCCAGGCCGGGCTGCAGGACGCAGCACGGATGCAACCGGGACCTGCCCGTCTCCTTGCCACCGCCGCCGCCGGTCAGTGGCAGTACGCTGCGGAACTCTCCGCCAGGACGGGGGTGGCATCAGGCCTGCCGACCCTCGATCAACCGGCTGGAGCTGCGTGGCCGGCAGCCGATGCCGACCCACAGCGGGACGACTGTGCCAACGGCCGGCCCGACGACGCGGAGACCGCCGGTGCCGACGTCGACCCGGCCGAACCGGCCACCCCCGACACCACCGCCACTCCGGCCACTACCGCGACCAACTCACCTGCTACCTCTGCGACCCCGACAGTCGCCGCGACCACCCTGGTCTCCGCGGCCCTTCGCGCCGAGCTCGGCGCGGAATATGCCTACGAGGTGGCCGCTGCACGACTCCCCGACCCGGCTGTGGCGCTCCAGCTGTCGGGCCGGCACGCCGAGGCGGCCGCTTCCGCCGCGGTGCTCCTGGCACGACTGTGTGGGACAGTGCCTCCCGTTCCTGCCGCCTTCCACCTCGACCCCGTCCTGCTTGCCGACCCCGCCCGCGGAACGGCGGTCCTCGAGCAGGAACTGTCCGGGATGTACGGAGACCTGGTGGGCTTGAGCGGGGGCGTTACCCGTGCGTGGGCCATCGCCCAGCTCAACGCCGCGGTGCAGCGCAGCCACGCCGCGGACGGGCTGGCCGAAGCCTTCCCCGGGCTGACCATCGATCCCACTGCCGACGAAACGGCCCTTCCCCAGGACAGTTCGGCAGCCCTTCCCCGACACCAGCCGACCGCGTTGCCCGAGGACACCCCATGAGCTCCAGCGACACGTTCCACGCCGACGAACCCCATCGCGGCGACTTCGCCCAGCGGCTGAACTGGCTCCGCGCAGCCGTCCTCGGAGCCAATGACGGCATCGTGTCGGTTGCAGCCATCGTCGTGGGGGTGGCCGGGGTGACCACCCTGCAGGGTCCGATCCTCACGGCCGGCGTCGCCGCGCTGGTGGGCGGCGCAGTGTCGATGGCACTGGGTGAGTATGTGTCGGTCAGCAGCCAGAGCGACAGCCAGCGGGCACTGATCGAGAAGGAACGGCAGGAACTGCTGGATGAACCTGAGGAAGAACTGCAGGAGTTGGCAGGCCTGTACGAGGCGAAGGGCCTGAGCGCCGAGACGGCGATGACCGTGGCGGTTGAGCTCACCCGCAACGATGCCCTCGGCGCGCATCTCGACGCCGAACTGGGCATCACCGAGAACGACGTCGTCAGCCCGTGGCATGCCGCGTTCGCATCGGCCGCCGCTTTCACGGTCGGCGGCATCCTCCCGCTCCTTGCCATCCTGCTGCCCCCGCCCGGTGCGCGGGTGCCGGTCACGTTCGTCGCAGTTCTGCTCGCCCTCGCCGTCACCGGAAGCATGGGTGCCCGGGTCGGAGGAAGTCCGAAGCGCCGCGCTGCGGCGCGCGTCGTCGTCGGTGGGTTCGTTGCCCTCCTCGCCACCTTCCTCATCGGCAACCTCCTCGGCGCGACAGGCGTGGTGTAGCCATCGATTCCTCCCGCCTCGAACTCCCAGCCGCACTGATCCGCTCGGCGCTCAGGCTCCCCGGGGGACGGCAGTGGCTCGGGGACTGGAGTTCGATTCTCACCGAACACCTCACGCTGTGGGATCTCACCCTCGACCTCCCATCCGGCGGACAGCCCTGGGCCGGGCAGTGCGGCGTCGTCGTTCCGGTGCTGGAGCACTCAGGCGGCAAGGCCGTCCTGAAGATCACGCTGCCGCACGACGAGGCGTTGCCGGAGCCCGACGCACTCGAACTGTGGGAAGGGGAGGGTGCGGTGCGCCTGCTCCGGGCGGATCGCTCGGCCTACACGCTGCTGCTGGAGAGGCTTGATGGCAACACTTCCCTTGCCTCCCTGTCGCTGGACGAGACCGTGAGCGTATGGGGTGCGCTGGTGCGGCGCCTCGCCCTCGTTCCGGACGACCGGGCGTCCTGGGCGGCAGTGCCGCTGCTCGCAGCGGAAGCCGAGACCTGGACCGACACCCTGCCCGCAGACTGGGAAGGACTGGACCGACCCTTCCCGCGGTGGCTGCTGGAGCACGCCCTGATCACCTGTCAGCAGCGCGGCATCGTGGGTCGACGGGCCGAGGCCGACGTGCTGGTCCACACGGACCTGCACTACTTCAACATCCTCCGTTCGCATGCGGGGCCGGAGGCGTTCCAGGACGACGGCGCGTGGAAGGCGATCGATCCGAAACCCGTCCTCGGCGACGCCGAATACGCCGTGGCGCCGATGCTGTGGAACAGGATCGCCGAGCTGGATGCCGCGGACCCCACGGCCCAGCTGCGGCTCCGGTGCGCCGCCCTGGCCGACGCCGCGGGATTGGATCCGGAGCTCGCGCGCGACTGGAGCGTGGTCCGCGAGGTGCGTAATGCGCTGCACTACCTGGGAGAGGGCAACAAGGATCAGGCCGAACGATCCCTCTGGGTGGCAAGCTCCCTGCTGGCACGCACCCTTCCCGGCCTGCCACCCGCGGCTGAGCTGGCGGAATTCTGACGGGCTGTTCGGGAAGTGTCACTCATCGAGGGGACGGATGTTCTCGACCCAGACGTCGTAGCCGAGTTTGAGGATCAGCGCACCCACCACGCACAGGAACACGGTGCGGATGAAGCGACTTCCCTGGGAGATCGCCATGCGGGAACCGAGGTAGCCGCCTCCCATATTGGCCAGGCCCAGCACGAGTCCCAGCCCCCACAGGAGCGAGCCGGTGGGAAGGAAGAACATCAGCGCGCCGAAATTGGTGGCCATGTTCACGATCTTCGCCTTCGCGCTGGCCCCGAGGAAGCTGTAGCCGAGCATCGTCACCATCGCGATGATGAGGAAGGACCCGGTGCCCGGACCGATGAGGCCGTCATAGAAACCGATGACGATTCCGATGGCCCCGGCCGTGCCGTGGTGCCTGCGGCCGGTGTACTTCAACCGGGTCAGGGTTCCCACCGTCGGCCGGAGCGCCGTGAAGACCGCGACGACGATGAGCGCGACGACGATGATGGGCTTGAAGACCGACGACGGCAACGACGATGCGACGACCGCCCCGGCGAAGCTTCCTGCCAGCGCGATCAGCGCCATGGGAACGGCAGTCCGGAGGTCCGGATGCGCACGGCGATAGTAGGTGACCGCGCTGGTCGTGGTACCGAAGATCGACCCCATCTTGTTGGTCGCCAGGGCCTCCACCGGCGTGATGCCGGGTACCAGCAGCATGGCGGGCAACTGCAGCAGCCCGCCGCCGCCCACCACCGCGTCAACCCAGCCTGCCGCGAACCCTGCGACCACCACCAGGAGAATCGTGGCGAGCCGGATCTCCTCGAGGCCCGACACCACCGCCTTTAGCCCCGGACGAGAGCGCGGATGAACCCGGCAGCCTCTTCGACAGGGACGTTCTGCGCCACCCCGGTGCGGCGGTCCTTGACCTCGAGCACGCCTTCCGCCAGTCCCCGCCCGACGACGACTATCGTGGGAACGCCGATCAGCTCGGCGTCACCGAACTTGACGCCCGGTGAGACCTTCGGGCGGTCGTCGTACATCACGTCGAGTCCGGAACCCTCGAGTTGCCCGACCAGCGTCTCAGCCGCCTCGAACACCTCGGTCCCCTTGCCGGTGGCGATGAGGTGAACATCGGCAGGAGCGACATTGCGGGGCCAGACGATGCCCTTCTCGTCGCGGTTCGACTCGGCGAGGGCGGCGATGGCTCGGGTGACGCCCACGCCGTACGAACCCATGGTCACAGTGGCGAGCTTGCCGTTCCGGTCGAGCACCTTCAGTCCCAGCGCCTCCGCGTACTTGCGTCCCAGCTGGAAAATGTGACCCATCTCGATACCGCGTGCCGCGATGAGCGGTCCGGATCCGTCCGGTGCCTCGTCCCCCTCGCGCACCTCGACCGCTTCGATGACTCCGTCCCAGCCGAAATCACGGCCGGCAACCAGGCCGAAGACGTGCGCGCCGGCGATATTGGCGCCCGTGATCCAGCTGGTACCCGTCACCACGCGGGGATCCACGAGGTAGCGGATGCCGGTGGATCCGTCGGCGCCGAGTACCGGAGCCGTGAGCGAGATGCCGGGGCCGATGTAACCCTTGACCAGGCCGGGGTGCTTCCGGAGGTCGTCCTCATTGGCTGCCTCGACGGCGACCTCTCCTCCGACGTCGAGGTGTCCGGCGATGTTGGCCTCGATCCTCTTGAGGTCAACGGTGCGGTCCCCGGGCAGGCCGATCACCACGAGTTCGCGGCCACCCGTCGGCAGGACCGCGGCGAGCACCACGTTCTTCAGGGTGTCGGCCGCTGTCCACTGCCGGTCCTCGCGAGGAGCACCCGCATTGGCGCGCTCCACCAAAGTGTCGATCGTCGGCGTGTCCGGCGTGTCCCGAACCTCGGCGGCGGGCGCATCGGCGTAGTCGATCGCGGCCGGGACCACCGTGGTGACGGCCTCGACGTTCGCGGTGTAACCGCCCTCCGAGCGGACGAAGGTGTCCTCGCCGATCTCCGTGGGGTGGAGGAATTCCTCACTCTTGGAGCCGCCCATCGCGCCGGCCGTCGCGGCCACGGGAACGACGTCGAGGCCGAGGCGTTCGAAGATGCGCAGGTACGCCGAGCGGTGGAGCTGATAGCTGGTCTCGAGGCCGTCGTCGTCGATGTCGAAGGAATATGAGTCCTTCATGATGAACTCGCGTCCGCGCAGCAGGCCCGCGCGCGGACGCGCCTCGTCCCGGTACTTGTTCTGGATCTGGTACAGGCTCACGGGAAGGTCCTTGTACGAGTTGTACAGGTCCTTGACCAGGAGGGTGAACATTTCCTCGTGGGTCGGCGCGAGGAGGTAGTCGGCCCCCTTGCGGTCCTTGAGCCGAAAGATCCCGTCACCGTACTCGGTCCAGCGATTGGTGGCCTCGTAGGGTTCCTTGGGGAGCAGTGCCGGAAAGTGTACTTCCTGCGCGCCGATCGCTGCCATCTCCTCGCGGATGATCGCCTCGACCTTCGCGAGGACGCGGAGCCCCAGCGGGAGCCAGCTGTAGATCCCCGGCGCCGCCCGGCGGATGTAACCGGCGCGGACGAGGAGGCGGTGGCTTGCCACTTCCGCATCGGCGGGGTCTTCGCGCAGGGTGCGCAGGAACAGGGTGGAGAGTCGTAAGACCACGCAGGGCATCCGTTTCGTTCGAACCGTCCTACCCGTCAGGGGCAGGAAACAAGCAGGGGCAGGAAACAACATCTACCAATCTATCGGTTCGGATGTCGCATGGCTGACAGCCGGATGACAGGGGCGGAACCGCGTCCCGTCCAGCGAGGCATCGCTACCGATCAAAGGCGGACGACCGGCGCACGACCGTCTCTGCGGCCCCTAGAACAGGACGGTCGAGAACGTTCCTGCCTGGGTGAAGCCGACATTCCGGTAGGAAGCAAGGGCTTTCGCGTTGTAGGAGTTGACGTACAGGCTGACGGTGGGGGCGAGGGACCTCGCGGCAGCCACGACGCCGGCCATGTACCCGGCGCTCAGGCCCTTTCCGCGCCGGTCGGGGTTCATCCAGACGCCCTGCACCTGGACCGCCTGCGAGGAAACGGTACCGAGCTCGGCCTTGAAGATCACCGAGCCGTCGTCGTCGAACGCCGCAAGCGAGTGCTTGCGCGTGATGAGGGAGGCGATCCGGCGCCGGTAATGCTCGGACCCGCCGAGGTAGGGAGAATAGCCGACCTCTTCCTCGAACATTGCGGCGCAGGCCGGCAGGAGGGCATCCAGTTCGTCCGGCCGGGTGAAGCGGAGATCGGCTGCCGGCACCAGAAGCGGCTCGGTGTCGATGGTGAGCAGCGGCTGGTTGGGCCGGATGTCGAAGGGCTCCGCACTGTAGTCCTCGAACGTGGACCAGATGCCCATCACGCCGGTCGAGGGACCGAAGATCGAGGAGAAGGTCCTCCCTGCACGTCCGAGGTGATGACCGAAAACGGGGGCTGTTTCCTCAGTCACCCCGACGGGCACCAGATTGACGCCCGCCCAGCACGCGGCCACCAGCTCACCGTCGGAGGCGTCGCCGTCGAACATCCCGACAATCTCCCCGCCGGAGAAGGATGCCGCGGCATTGCCCATGGTCTCGAGGTGCGCCGCGACGAACACGTTCGCGACGGCGTCCCGGTTGACCAGCGCCCATAGCGCGGCGGTATCATCCTTGCCGAGCACGCGGAAGTTCCACCGCCCGGGGAGGTCCGCGGGCGCTTTAGCTAACGGTAACCATGGGGCCACCCTGGCCAGCAGTTTCGCCATCAGCCTCCCCCATCTCCTCGGCGAGTCTCATTGCTTCTTCGATGAGTGTCTCCACAATCTGATCTTCAGGCACAGTCTTGATGACTTCACCTCGGACGAAAATCTGTCCCTTGCCGTTGCCCGACGCAACACCGAGGTCGGCTTCCCTCGCTTCGCCCGGTCCATTGACCACACACCCCATGACGGCGACACGCAGAGGAACTTCCATTCCTTCGAGGCCGGCGGTGACCTCTTCGGCGAGGGTGTACACGTCGACCTGGGCGCGGCCGCAGGACGGGCAGGACACGATCTCGAGTTTGCGCGGGCGCAGGTTCAGCGACTGGAGGATCTGGTTGCCGACCTTGATCTCCTCGACCGGTGGCGCCGAGAGGGAAACCCGGATCGTATCGCCGATTCCCTTCGACAGGAGGGCACCGAACGCAGTGGCCGATTTGATGGTGCCCTGGAAAGCCGGACCGGCCTCGGTGACGCCGAGGTGCAGGGGCCAGTCACCCTGCTCCGCAAGCAGTTCGTAGGCCCGCACCATGATCACTGGGTCATTGTGCTTGACCGAGATCTTGAAATCGTGGAAGTCGTGCTCTTCGAAGAGCGAGGCTTCCCAGACGGCGGATTCGACCAGGGCCTCGGGAGTGGCCTTGCCGTACTTCTCCATGAGTCGAGGGTCGAGTGAGCCGGCGTTGACGCCGATCCGGATCGAGGTTCCGGCAGCCTTCGCTGCTGCGGCGATCTGCTTGACCTGGTCGTCGAACTTGCGGATGTTCCCGGGGTTGACGCGGACGGCTGCGCATCCGGCGTCGATCGCCGCGAAGACATACTTGGGCTGGAAGTGGATGTCGGCGATCACCGGGATCTGTGACTTCTTCGCGATGATCGGGAGTGCCGCCGCATCATCGGCCGAGGGGCACGCCACCCGTACGATGTCACAGCCGGTGGCCGTGAGTTCGGCAATCTGCTGGAGGGTCGCGTTGATGTCGGTGGTGGGCGTGGTGGTCATCGACTGGATGCTGACGGGGAAGTCAGACCCAACTCCTACCGAGCCGACCTTGATCTGGCGGGTCTTGCGCCGTGGTGCAAGGACGGGCGGCGGTGCGGCAGGCATTCCTAGGTTGACCGAAGTCAAAGCATCCTCCATGGTGGCGGCCTATGCCGCACGTGAGTACATTTCCTCTTTGTCATTATCCACCAGCAGGTGAGGTCTTACACGAGGTGGTTGAAAGCTCCCATAACAGGCTTCCACTCGGTGGTCTTGACCGCCGAGATGACACCGGCCACGGCGAACGGGTCCTGGCTGACCAGTTGATGGAGATCATTCTCGGTGTCCGCGGCGAAGATGAGGAGCGCTCCCGTTCCGTCGGCGAACGGCCCTGAGGCGAGCACCGTGCCCTGGTCCACGAGGGTGCCCAGCCATTCCCGGTGCGAGGGGCGGTGCTCCTCCCGTACATCGTTCTGGTCGGGGCTGTACACGTATTCAACTGCGAAAACACTCATGGGGTCAGCCTACGTGATCAGAGCAGGTAAGTTGACGCAACAATGGCCGTGCCCGCTCCCCACAGCATGGAGGTAAGGGTGCCGATGATGAAGCGTTCCGCTGCAGCTGGAGTCTCCTTCAACTCGGCGTAGCGCCCCAGGCCTTTGATGGCCACCACGTAGGCGATCGCCACGGGCTCACCCGTCAGGACGGCCGTCGCGACGGCGAGCCGTTCGAGGACACCGATCACCAGGCCGCCCCGCAGGACGCCGACGGGCAGGGGCGGCACGAGCCTGGCGACCTCCTCCGGATCCGGAACGGGGAATTCGCGCTGGGGTTGGTCCGCAGGATCAAGCGGTTCTTCACGGAGCGCCTCCTGGGCGTCGACTGTGCGCGCAAGACGAAGAACGAAGGTGGTGACCGGCCACCCGGCTCCCCCTGCGACGACGAGGGTGATGAAGATCCAGAATATGTCCATCAGTCCTCCTGGGGCGGCGCGGGCTTCCGGCCCGACGTCGTTGAGTCGGCCCAGGACAACAGTAGTGCGGCTACCGGCCTCGCTGCCCATTCCTCCACCCAGGCGGAACGTGCAACGGCCTTGCTGACGGCCTGGGGCGTGATCCCCAGCTCCCGGGCGACGGCGGTCTGGCTCCCACGCTTGCCGGGTTCCAGCCGGTCGAGGATGCGCCACTCGGCCGTGGAGCGGCTCAGGACGGAGCGTCCCAGCAGTGCAAGGACGGCCTCGGCTTCAGCGGATCCAGGAGGTCCCTCGACGGCCACAGGCGCGCGCTCCCCCGTTTTCTTCGCCCGCTCGACGGCGGTGCGGGCCAGCACGAAGGCGCCGCCACGCGCTTCCCGCGGGCTGACAGGGTAGGGCCGCTCGACGTCGCCGACGCCGATGCCGACGTACCAGTGGCCCTGACGCAGGCAGAGCAGGGCCGCTTCCACGACGGCGTCGGGCGACTCGAGGACGCCCTGTGCCTCGTCTCCGACCGAGCGTTCGAAACCCACCGTGGCGGGCACCTGCCGCAGGAGGCGCAGGAGCTCTGGGATCAGGTCGGGGTTGCTTCGGCTCGCGGCCTGGTCGATGGTAAGAACGAACATTCATCAACCATAAACGGCTGATAATAGATTTTCAATCGATTTCGCTTTACTTGTGAAACTCAACTACCCGAACAGGTTCACCGGTTTGACGATGTCCGCATAGATCAGCAGAACCCCCATCCCGAGCAGCAGCACCGCCACCGCATAGGTGAGGGGCAGCAGCTTCGCCATATCGAACGGACCGGGATCCGGGCGCTTGAAGACGCGGGCCACGGTGCGGCGGAGCCCCTCCCAGAGCGCCCCGGCGATGTGGCCCCCATCGAGGGGAAGAAGGGGAATCAGGTTGAAGACGAACAGCGCAAGGTTCACGCCGCCCACGAGCCCCACCAGGGTTGCCACCCGGGCGTCGAACGGAACCTCCTCCATCGCCGACACTTCGCCGGCGATACGGCCGACCCCCACTACGCTGATGGGCCCCTCGGGATCGCGGGGAGCATCCGAGAATGCGGCCTGCCCCACCTCGACCACACGCTGCGGCAGGTTCACCACAACACCTGAAACCCTTACCAGGGAATCCCATACCGCCGGCATCACCTCACCGGCAGGCTGCGGAACCAGCTCCTGGGTGGATCCGACCCCGATGAAACCCACCTCCTGCGTCACCTGGTTACCGTTGGCGTCGAGCTGCGCGGCGCCGTCGTCGCCTGCGACCGGCCGCTCGGTCAGGAGCGGCGTGATGGTGGAATCGACGGAGGACCCGTTCCGCTCATAGGTGATTGGAACCTCGCGCCCCGCGGCGTCCCGGATCCAGCTGGACAACTCGTCCCAGCTGGTGACTTCCCTGCCGTCGAAGGACGTGACGCGGTCTCCCGGCTGGAGCCCGGCCTCGAAGGCAGGTGCGGTGGGATCCCCCTCGGAGCAGTCGGTCTGACCGGTTTCGGCCTGCTGGCTCGCCGGAACAACGCACTCATAGACTTCGGAAACCGTGGTGGTGGCCTGCGCGGAGCCGAACCCCATGATCAGCACGGCGAACAGCAGGATCCCGATGAGCAGGTTCATGAGCGGTCCGCCCAGCATGATGATGATCCGCTTATGGATGGGCAGCTTATAGAACACCCGGTCCTCGTCACCGGGCCGTAGCTGCTCGGCGGCGGCCCGGCGGGCATCATTGGTCAGCTGCTGGAACATGCCGGTGCTGGACTGCCGCACGGCACCGTCGTCGCCCGTTCTCGCGGGAGGGAACATCCCTACCATCGAGACATAGCCGCCCAGCGGAATCGCTTTCAGCCCGTACTCCGTCTCGCCCCTCCTGCGGGAGAAGAAGGTGGGCCCGAACCCCACCATGTACTGCGTCACGCGCACCTTGAACAGCTTGGCGGGCAGGAGGTGGCCCACCTCGTGGAGCGCTATCGACGCCGCGATGCCCACGGCCACGAACAGCACCCCTCCGACGAAAAGCAGAATGGTCAAAGCGGTTCCTTCTATTCGGCGTTCGTATTGCGCGGGTGTTCCTGCAGTCCACAACGAAGGCGCGCCGAGGCGCGTGCCCGCTGTTCGGCGTCGAGTACGTCGTGCAGTGTCGGCGTGCCGGGCTGGAGCCCGGCCGGACTGCCTGCCAGCTCCTCGACCACTGCAGCGACGGTGTCGACGATGTCATTGAATCCGATGATTCCGCTGTGAAAAGCCTCTACGGCCTCCTCATTGGCGGCGTTGTACACGGCCATGGCCGTGCCGCCCCTCAATGCTGCGGCTTTCGCCAGCCGGATGGCGGGGAAGGCGTTTTCATCGAGCGGTTCGAAGGTCCAGGAAGACGCGGTCGACCAGTCGCAGGGCGTGGCCGACCCCGGCACCCGGAAGGGCCACCCGATCCCGAGGGCGATCGGCAACCGCATGTCCGGTGGTGATGCCTGGGCGATCGTGGACCCGTCGACGAACTGCACCATCGAGTGCACCACGGACTGCGGGTGGACGACGACGTCGATGCGGTCGAGCGGGATGTCGAACAGCAGATGCGCCTCGATGACTTCGAGGGCCTTGTTGACCATCGTGGCCGAGTTGGTGGTGATGACCTTGCCCATGGCCCAGGTGGGATGGGCCAGGGCCTGTGCCGGGGTCACACCTACCAGCTCGTTACGGGCCATGCCGCGGAACGGGCCGCCCGACGCGGTGAGCACGAGGCGGTCCACCTCGTCGGCCCTGCCCGACCTCAGCGCCTGCGCGATGGCGGAGTGCTCGGAATCCACCGGCACCAGCTGACCGGGCGCTGCCGCCTTGCGCACCAATTCGCCACCGACGATGAGGGATTCCTTGTTGGCGAGGGCGAGCAGGTGCCCTGCTGCGAGGGCGGCCAGTGTCGGCGCCAGTCCGATCGAACCGGTGATGCCGTTGAGCACGACGTCGGCGTCCGGCCATGCGGCAAGACGGGAGACGGCGTCGGGCCCGGCAAGGAGGGCGGGCGCGTAGCCCCGGACGCCGGCGTCGTCGGCCGCTGTCGCGATGGCGCGCTCGAGATCCGCTTCAGTGCCACCGGCGGCACCGACTGCCGCAGCGCGGGTGGACACCGCCTGCTGGGCGAGCAGGTCGAGATTTCCGCCACCGGCGGCGACCGCCGCGACGCTGAACCGGTCGGGCGCCTCCGCGATCACCTCGAGAGCCTGGGTGCCGATGGAACCGGTCGAGCCAAGGATGACGACACGGCGGTGCTCTCGGGAGGGGGCGCTGAAGTCCATGGCCCAAGTATCCCGCACGGTCCACAGGGCTGAAAACGCGCTGCAGGGTGGGAGGCGGGCGAGTGTCGGTTGGTGATCACGGCCTCTTCGCGGCTTCGACGGGCTGCGCTTTTCGCCCCGCATACCGCTCCTGTCGCCGGAAGGATGACCGTTGTTGCCATTGGCTTGCGTGGTGCTGGTGTTCAGTATCAGCCGCATCCTCTGGTCGACAGTCACGGGAAGAATGTCGGAGGCGGGTGAGAGGCTGACTGTATGACAAGCCGAGTAGGAGAGCCGACCACCAACCCTGCCGGTGCGTCCGCTCACACGGTCATGCCCGGGCTGAGTGGCGCCATTGCACTTCTTTCCGTCGAGTCCCTCGATGCCCCTGAATTGACCGCCGCTCTCGCCAAACTCGGCACTTTGGTCTCTTGGGCACAGGCCGAACAGGCCGAGGTCATGCACCTTCTGGAGGAACGTTTCCAGGATGACATGCGGCACAACGGCCTCGAGGCGAAGGCGGAGCGCCGCGGCCGGCGAGTATCCGGTTCACCAGCCCGAGCAGTGGAGGATCTGGCGGCGGGAGTTGCGGCGGACCCGCTCACGAAGACTCCGGGTGGTGCGGCAGGTGATTCAGTACCTGCGGAGCCAGGACCGGGCGCGTGGGTGTGCGATGCGGCCTACCTGCGTCGGTTGAGGCGGGCCGACGAGGAATTGGCCGAAAGTCTCACTGCTACCGAGATCGCGTGTGCCCTCTCGCTTTCGGAACGCACCGCTCTGGCTCTTCTCCGGGAGAGCCATGCACTGTGCAGGGACTTCCCCAGCACCCTGCTTGCCCTCCGCAATGGCGACATCACCTATCACCACGCCTCGGCAATTCTGGAACAAGCGGACGGCGTTCCGCCTTCGGCGCGGAAGGACTTCGAGGACTGCCTGCTGGCCTCGGCTCCCGGACGGACCCGGGCTCAGCTCTCACGGGTCGGACGGCGTGAACGGGAGGGGCATCATCCGGAGTCGATCGTGGCGCGCCAGGGAAAGGCTGCTGCCGACCGTCGTGTTGAGCTGGCTCCTGACAGGGACGGAATGTGTTGGCTTTCGGCCTTCCTTCCTGCCGAAGCAGCACTCGGAGTCTTCGGGATGGTGACAGGTCTGGCGAGATCGGTGCAGGGCCCTGATGAACACCGCACCCTCACCCAGTTGCGGGCCGACGTCCTGGTGGACCTGCTCACCGGCTCCGAACCTGAAGCGCGGGCGGGTCGCGAGTCACGCTCGCAGGGCAGCGCGGACGGCAGTCCCCTGCCGTCCGCGCGGAGGAGCGCGGGCGTTGAGGTCCTCGTGACGATGGACGTGCAGACACTACTGGGGCTCGCCGGAAACCCCGCGCAACTGGAGGGCTACGGACCCATCAGCCCGGTCTCGGCGAGGGAACTCGCTGCCGTCAGTAAGCACTTCATTCCCCTGCTTGTGGACAACGAGCAGAATGTGCTGGCCATGGGACGGAAGGCACGACTACCGTCGGCACTCCTTAGACGCTGGGTTCGATTCCGGGACGAAACCTGCAGATTTCCCGGTTGCAGCCGTGCGGCTCCACGCTGCGAAGTGGACCGCAGTGTTCCTTGGTCAGCGGGCGGCACCACAGATCACCGAAACTTGTCCCGTTTGTGCCGCAAGCACCACCGGTTCAAGTCAGTCACCTCATGGAACCTCACAGACAATTCGGCGGGCGTTCTCTCCTGGACGTCGCCCGCCCACCGCACGTACACCACGCATCCCGCCAATGCGCTGAAGCATGATTCGACGGCGCCTCCGACGGCGTTTCGGCTGAAGAACGAACCGAAACATCCGACCAAGGATGCAGCGGAAGCTCTCGATCCCGATCCGGCGCCATTCTAGGCAGGTACTTCCTCGGAACGCATCTGCGGTCAGTTTGCCCTTAGCCAGCCTGGTCGGCGCCTGTATCGGCCACCGGATCACCGGTCGATGGCGCTATCTTTCGGCTCGCTTCACCATCCGCGTCACCGCGTCACCGCATCACCGCATCACCGCATCACCGCATCACCGCATCACCGCATCACCGCATCACCGCATCACCGCATCACCGCATCACCGCATCACCGGTAGACAATGCTAGTTTTCGGCTCGCTCCACCATTCGCCGCGCATGCCGCAGGATCGGCTCGTCGATCATCCGGCCCCGGAACTGGAATACACCGCCCTGGCTTTCAGCTTCCTGCAGGAGATCGCGGGCATATTCCACGTCGGCGGCGCTCGGAGCATAGGCCCTCCGCACGACGTCGGCCTGGCTCGGATGGATACAGGCCTTCGCGCTGAATCCTGACGCTGCGGCGTCGTCGGCCTCGACGGAGAGGCCTGCGAGATCGCCGATGGCGACATAGACAGCATCGATCGATCCGATCCCGGCGGCACCGGCGGCGAGGAGCACCTGCGATCTTGCATGCATGGCAACGGCACGGTACCCACCGGCTTCGTTTCGGCTCGACGTACCGCCCAGGGAAGCAACTAGGTCTTCCGCCCCCCACATCAGCCCGAGGACGCCGGGCTCGCGGGCGATCTCACCAGCATTGATCACACCCGCTGCGGTTTCACACAGGGCGATCACCGTGCACCCCTCAATCCGCGCGACGACCTGCCGCACGTCGGATGGCGATTCCACCTTGGCGAGCATCACTGTCCGGTAGCGGGTCCGGTTCACGGCGTCGCAGTCGGCGGCGAATTCGGGGCTGCCCGCTGGGTTGATCCGGATGACAGTCCGGGCTGGATCAAGACTGCTGGCCACGAGCGCTACCCGCGCCGCGGTTTTCTGCGCAGGTGCCACGGCGTCCTCGAGATCGATGATGACCGAATCGGCCCGCTGCTCGGCCTTGCTGAAGCGCTCCGGACGATCCCCTGGACAAAACAGCAGCGACGGTCCGAGCAGGAATTCATTCATCAGTTGCCTCTTTTTCCTGGGCCGCATGGCCCTCCCTGGACCACATGAGTACCGACCGGCTCGCCCGGGCGACGACCTCGCCGTGCTGGTTCCGGCCGACATGCATCATCTTCACGATTCCTTGGCCAGGCCGTGAGGCCGAAGAGCGGACCTCGACGATCTCCGTCTCGGTGTACAGGGTGTCGCCCTGGAACAGCGGGTGGGGAAAGGCGACGTCGGTCAAACCGAGTTGCGCCACGATCGTGCCCTGTGTCAACTGCGACACCGACTGCCCCACCATGACGGCGAGCGTCATCATGGAGTTGATCAGCCGCTGGCCGAACGGCTGCCGGGACGCCCAGGCGGCGTCGAGGTGAAGTGCCTGCGTGTTCATGGTCAGCGTGGTGAACAGGACGTTGTCGGCTTCGGTGAGCGTCCTGCCCGGTCGATGCGCGTAGACCGTTCCGGCCACGAGCTCATCGACGTACCGGCCACGCTGTTCGATAACCGGCCGACCGGTGCCGTCGGAGAAATCTTCCGTCCGGTCCAGGGACCGCGCAACTCCCTCGGCTGTCCCTGACGTCCCGGAGACGGGCTGTGCAGCCGTGTGCCCTGTCCGCACTTCCGCTCCGCCCGGCACTGCCACCGCATCGGCCTGCTCAGAAGCCAAGCTGCACCTCGAGCTGCGCATCGGGTTGCCCGTCAGGCTGCACCTCGAGCCGCGCCCCGGTTGCGGCAAGAACCTCCTCGACGCTCACGCCCGGTGCCGTTTCCCGGAGGATCAGCACACCGCCGTCCCGCGAGGGATCCACGTCGATGACCGCGAGGTCGGTGATGATCCTGTCGACGCATCCCTTTCCCGTCAGCGGCAGGGAGCACCGCTCCACGATCTTGGGCTTCCCCGATCGGTCCACGTGCTCCATCATGACAATCACGCGCTTCGCCCCGAACACCAGGTCCATGGCTCCGCCCATGCCCTTGACCATCTTCCCCGGGATCATCCAGTTCGCCAGGTCGCCGTTCGCCGCGACCTCCATTGCTCCGAGGACGGCCACGTCAACGTGTCCCCCGCGAATCATGCCGAAGGACGCCGCCGAGTCGAAGTAGGAGGCGCCCTTGTTGGCGGTGACGGTTTCCTTGCCGGCATTGATCAGGTCCGGGTCGAGCTGGTCCTCAGTGGGGTAGGGCCCGACGCCGAGGATCCCGTTCTCGGAGTGGAGAACCACCTCGACAGAATCCGCGATGTAGTTGGGAATCAGGGTCGGCATACCGATCCCGAGGTTGACGTACTGGCCGTTCTCCAGTTCGCGCGCTACGCGTGCCGCAAGTTCGTTCCGGGTGAGTGCCATGATCTAGACCGCCTTCGCAGCGAGAGTTGGTGCAGTTGGGTTCGACGGCGATCCGGAGGCCGAGGCTTCCGGATCGGATCCGTCCGCAGCTGAGAGCGACACCGTGCGCTTCTCGATCCGCTTCTCGACGAACGGCGCCAGCACCACCCGCTGGACGAAGATTCCCGGGATGTGCACGTGCTCGGGATCGAGCTCCCCGGGCTCCACCAGTTCCTCCACTTCAGCAATCGTCACCCGACCGGCCTGCGCGCACAGGGGGTTGAAGTTCATGGCCGTCGCATGGAAGACGAGGTTTCCGTGCCGGTCACCCTTCCAGGCGTGGACGAGCGCGAAATCAGGGGTCACCGACTCCTCGAGGACATAGTCGACGCCGTCGAAGTTGCGGACTTCCTTCGGCTGGGAGGCGAGCACCACATTTCCCGCGTCGTCGTACCTCTGGGGCAGACCGCCCTCACTCACCTGCGTGCCCACCCCCGCCGTCGTGAAGAATGCGGGGATTCCGGCACCGCCCGCCCGCAGCTTCTCGGCAAGCGTCCCCTGCGGCGTCAATTCCACCTCGAGTTCGCCCGACAGGTACTGCCGCGCGAACTCCTTGTTCTCACCCACATAGGAGCTGATGGTCCGGCGGATTCGCCCGGCGGAGAGAAGCACTCCCAGTCCCCAGCCGTCCACCCCGCAGTTGTTGCTGATCGTTTCGAGCCCGGACGTGCCCTGCTCGTGGAGCGCTTCGATGAGCGCAGCTGGAACGCCGCACAATCCGAAGCCTCCCACGGCGAGGGACGCCCCGTCCTGGATATCTGCAACAGCCTCGGCCGCGCTGTCAACCACCTTGTTGATCACTGCTTCTCCTTAAACTCGGGTAAATCGTCTGCGTCAGCTGTACCGACCCTACAAGCCCAGTTCGCGGGCGATCAGCATCAGTTGCACCTCGGTGGTGCCTTCGCCGATCTCGAGGATCTTCGAGTCACGGTAGTGCCGTGCCACTGTGAATTCGTTGATGAAGCCGTACCCACCGAAAATCTGCGTCGCATCCCGCGCATTGTCCATGGCTGCCTCACCTGCGACCAGCTTAGCGATGGATGCCTCGGTCTTGAACGGCTTGCCGGCGAGCATGCGCGACGCGGCGTCGTAGTAGGCAAGCCGCGCAGTGTGGGCTCGGGCCTGCATGCGCGCGATCTTGAACTGGATGGATTGGTAGGTCCCGATGCTGTTGCCGAACGCCTGGCGTTCCTTGGCATACTTCAATGACTGTTCGACACAGCCCTGCGCAGCTCCCGTTGCGAGCGCGGCAATTGCGATGCGGCCCTCGTCGAGGATCTGGAGGAAGTTGGCATAACCGCGGCCGCGCACACCCAACAGATTGGCCTCGGGCACGCGGACATCCTTGAGCGTGAGGGGATGGGTATCCGAGGCGTTCCAGCCCACCTTGTTGTACGCCTTCTCCGCCCTGAAGCCGGGAGTGTCCGAGGGAACGAGGATTGTCGAGATTTCCTTCTTGACGCTTCCGTCCGGGCGCTCGGACGTCCCGGTCACGGCGGTGACCGTAACGAGGGAGGTGATGTCGGTTCCTGAGTTGGTGATGAATTCCTTGGTTCCGTTGAGAACCCATTCACTGCCGCCGGCGCCGTCCTGGAGTACCGCTGTGGTCTTGGTGCCCGAGGCATCGGATCCCGCTTCGGACTCCGTGAGCCCGAAGGCACCCAGAGCGGTGCCTGCTGCCAGGGACGGGAGCCACTCCTGTTTCTGGGCTTCGGTACCGAAGCGGTACACGGGCATCGCACCGAGCGACACTCCCGCCTCCAGCGTGATTGCGACGGACTGGTCCACTCGGGCCAGCTGTTCGAGCGCGAGGCACAGCGCGAAGTAGTCTCCGCCCATTCCGCCGTATTCCTCGGGGAACGGCAGTCCGAACAGTCCCATGGACGCCATCTGCTTGACCACTTCGTAGGGGAAGCTGTGTTCCTCGTCGTGGCGTGCCGAGACCGGAGCCACCACTTCGTCCGCGAACTCGCGGACAGTGTCCACCAGGTCCTGGTATTCCTCGCTGAGTTCGAAATTCATGGTGCAGGCACTTCCTTAGCTGTTGATGTTGACATATCTGGCCCATCCGCCGGCAGGGCATCCGGAACGTGGATGGTGGCAACCACCTGGTCGGCTTTGACGAGGTCGCCCGGCTTGAGGTTGATGGAAACGACGCCGGCAACTGCGGCGGCGAGCTGGTGTTCCATCTTCATGGCCTCGACGGCGAGGAGAACTGTTCCCGCCTCGACGGTTTCGCCGTCCTGAACCGACACCGACACCACGGTGCCCGGCATCGGGCTGCGGACCTGAGGGTCCACTCCGCCGTCGGCCCGCGCGATGAGGGCGAGCTGGGCGTCGAGCCGCTCACGGCGACTCCGCTTCCTCACGGCAACGGACCAGCCGTCGGCACCGAGCCATACCGTGTCGCCACGTCGGATCAGGGTGATCGGGGTACGCACACCGTCGACGACTGCACCACCCGTGCCGTCGAGGCTCACCTGGTGTTCCTGTCCTGCTTCCGGCGTCACTCCGTAGTTGGATCGTCCGTCCAGGGATACACCGGAAACCCTCTGCCCTGTAGGGCCCGAGTTCATGGGTCGGAGCGCGATCTCCCGAACATCGCCCGCAGACACCTCGAGGCTCAACGTCCTCGGGCGATTAACTCCCGCCCGGAATCCGTCGCGGCGTTGCCAGGGGGACACCTCGGAAGCGCGGACTACCCCGTTGCCTCCGTCGGAAGCGTGGTCAGCGGAACCGCGCGTCCTGTCCCCCCGAGCAGCGCCTCCGTCAGCTGGGACCTGCTCGGTGAAGCCCTGATCGGTGAAGCCGTCGTCGGCAAGGGCAACGGCGACGACGGCCAGTTCGGCGTCAGTGATTCCCCGGAACGAGAGGCCGGGCATCTTGCGCTCGATCAGCGTAGTGTCCAGCTGTCCGGCCCGCACATCCGGGTCATTGATGAGCAGGCGGAGATACTCGATGTTGGTGTTGACTCCCAGCACCACCGATCCCGCGAGCGCAGCGTCGAGCCGGTCGAGCGCCTCGGTCCGGTCCTGTCCCCAGGCGATGACCTTGGCGATCATGGGGTCATAGGCCGCCGGTACAACGAGTCCTTCAACGAGTGCGCTGTCGACGCGGACGCCCTCCCCTGCCGGATCTGCCAGCCGGTGCACGGTCCCGGTGGACGGCAGGAACCCGGCTTCCGGGTTTTCCGCATACACCCGCGCCTCGACAGCATGCCCGCTGAGCCTCACATCCTCCTGCCGGAGAGCCAGTTCCTCCCCCGCAGCGATGCGGATCTGCCATTCGACGAGGTCTACCCCGGTCACCATTTCGGTAACAGGGTGCTCCACCTGCAGCCGGGTGTTCATCTCCATGAAGAAGAATTCGTCAGGTGCGGTGTCCGAAACCAGGAATTCGACGGTTCCCGCACCAACATAATCGACGCTGCGGGCGGCGTTGCAGGCAGCTTCGCCGATGCGGCTCCGCGTGGCGTCGTCGAGAAGGACGGACGGCGCCTCCTCGATCACCTTCTGGTGGCGCCGCTGGAGTGAACACTCGCGTTCGCCCAGGTGGACGACGTTGCCGGAGGTATCCGCCAGGACCTGGACCTCGATGTGGCGCGGCGTCAGGATGAGCCGTTCGAGGAACAGCGTGTCATCCCCAAAAGCGGAAGCTGCGACACGCCGCGCAGTGACGAGTGCTCCGGGCAGCTCCTCAGGATGGTGCACAGCATGCATTCCCTTGCCGCCGCCCCCGGCTGACGGTTTGATCAGCAGCGGAAATCCGACCTGCGCAGCCTGGCGGATGAGCTGCTCGTCGCTCTGTCCGGGCTCGGCGATGCCCGGCACCACGGGGACGCCGTGGCCGGCGACGTGGTTCTTCGATCGGATCTTGTCGCCCATCACGTTGAGGGCGTGCACCGGCGGGCCGATGAAGATGATGCCGGCGGCGGCGAGGCTCTCCGCGAAGGCGGCGTTCTCGCTGAGGAAACCGTAGCCGGGGTGCACCGCCGTCGCACCGGTTCTGCGGCACGCGCGAAGAATGGCTTCGCCGTCGAGATAGCTTTCCGAGGGGGCAGCAGGGCCGATGCGGACAGCGATGTCGGCCTCGCTGACATGGCGTGCCCCGGCGTCGGCATCACTGTAGACGGCGACCGACCGGATGCCGAGGCTCCTCAGCGTGCGGATGATGCGGCACGCGATCTCACCGCGGTTGGCCACCAGGACCGTTCCGAAAAGGGCTGACGGCGCTGACGGGTGCGCATCCGGCGACGCCGCCGGCGTCGTGCCGGGCACCGTCGTATCCGTCTCCATCGTGCCCGCCGGCGTCGTGCCGGGCACCGTCGTACCCGTCGGCGTCGTACTGGAAGGAACACTGGAAGGAATACTGCCGGTCATGGATACAGGGTGCATTGGGTCACATCCGAAAGAGGCCGAAGGAGGTTTCGGGCAGGGGTGAATTGGCGCAGACATCGAGCGCCAGCCCGAGCACCGTGCGGGTATCCGCCGGATCGATGATGCCGTCGTCCCAGAGGCGGGCCGTCGAGTAGTAGGGGCTTCCCTGGGCTTCGTACTGGTCGCGGATGGGTGCTTTGAACGCTTCCTCTTCGTCAGCACCCCATGCTTCGCCCCGGGCCTCGAGCTGGTCCCGCTTGACTGTGCTCAGCACGGCAGAAGCCTGATTTCCGCCCATCACCGAGATCCTGCTCGCCGGCCACATCCACAGGAACCGCGGCGAATACGCACGTCCGCACATCGAATAGTTGCCGGCCCCGAATGAACCACCGATCACGACGGTCAGCTTGGGCACCCGGCATGTCGCCACGGCGGTGACCATCTTCGCGCCGTTCTTGGCAATACCGCCAGCCTCGTAGTCCTTGCCCACCATGAAACCGGACAGGTTCTGGAGGAAGATCAGCGGGATCCCTCGCTGATCGCACAGCTCCACGAAGTGGGCACCCTTGAGTGCCGATTCACTGAACAGGACTCCGTTGTTGGCGACGATACCGACCTGGTGACCGTGGAGTGTCGCGAAGCCGGTGACGAGGGTGGTGCCGTATTCCCGCTTGAACTCGTGGAAGAGGCTCCCGTCGACCAGCCGGGCGATGACTTCACGAACGTCGTAGGAGGCGTTGACATCGACCGGAACAGCACCGTACAGCTCAGCGGGGTCCTGCGCCGGCGCCACCGAGGCCTTGGACTGCCAGGCAGGCTGGGGCTCCGGCAGGGTGGAGACGATGTCCCGGATGATTTCCAGTGCGTGCTGGTCGTTCTCCGCGAGGTGGTCGGTCACACCCGAGATCCGGGCGTGGACGTCGCCGCCCCCGAGCTCCTCCGCAGTCACGATTTCCCCGATGGCCGCCTTCACCAACGGCGGTCCCCCGAGGAAGATGGTGCCCTGGTTCCGGACGATCACGGTCTCGTCGCTCATGGCCGGAACGTAGGCTCCACCAGCGGTGCAGGATCCCATTACCGCCGCAAGCTGGGGAATCTTCCGTGCGGAGAGCTGCGCCTGGTTGAAGAAGATACGGCCGAAGTGGTCGCGGTCGGGGAACACCTCGTCCTGTTTCGGCAGGTAGGCACCACCCGAGTCCACCAGGTAGATGCACGGCAGATTGTTCTCCAGCGCGATCTCCTGCGCCCTGAGATGCTTCTTCACCGTCAGCGGGTAGTAGGTACCGCCCTTCACCGTCGCATCGTTCGAGATCACGAGGACATGCCGGTTGTGAACCAGGCCGATTCCCGCGATGACTCCCGCGCCGGGGCATTCGCCGTCGTACAGTTCGTAGGCGGCGAGCGGCGCGATCTCGAGGAACGGGCTGCCGTCGTCGAGCAGCTGGTCGATCCGCTCGCGCGGCAGGAGCTTGCCGCGGGCGACATGACGCTCCCGCGAGCGCTCCGGGCCACCGAGCGCCGCCTCTGCCAACCGTGCACGCAGCTCGCCCACCAGGCCCTGCTGGGCCCGATCGTTCTCCACGAATTCCGGCGAGGTGGTATCGACCTTCGACGTCAGTGTCTCCATCGACCAATATCCTCGCGATAGCTTCAGTTAGCAGACGCTAACCGAATTTAGGTTAGTGGCTATTAACCGTGGTGTCCACCACAATGGGAGCATTCCAGTGCAAGAAGCGAAGGATCCCCATGGAAGTTCTGCCCGTCGAGGACCGTCTGACCGGCCGCAGCATCGCCAAGGCCTCCCGTCGGGCGGCGCTCCTCGACGCTGCGGCGCAGCTGTTCGCCGAGCGCGGCTACAACGGGGTTTCCATCGAAGACCTCGGTTCGGCTGCCGGGGTGAGCGGACCCGCCGTGTACCGGCACTTCAGCGGCAAACCCGCTGTGTTGTCCGCGCTCCTCACCGGGGTCAGTGAGGACCTCCTGGACGGCAGTCTTGCAGTGGTGGCAGCATCGACGGATCCCGAAGCGGCACTCAAGGACCTGATCCGGTTCCAGGTGGACTTCGCCCTTTCGAAGGCCAATGTGATCCGGGTCCAGGACCGCGATCTCAGCAGCCTCCAGCGCGAGGATGAGCAGCTGGTGCGGTCCCTCCAGCGCCGTTACCTCGAAGTCTGGGTGGACACCCTTGCCGAGCTGTCTCCCGACGCCGAGCGCGTCCGGTTGAGAAGGAAGGCACACGCCGTGTTCGGCCTCATCAACTCGACACCCCATACCACCCATGGCGGCAGGGCAGTCCCCGACCTCGCCGGCCTGCGCGGGCTGCTGGAGGACATGGCGTGGGCCGCAGTGAGAATCTGAGGATGATCAGGTCCATGCCCTGCTGTCCCGACCTAGTACGCTGTTCCCCTAGACCGTGACCATTACCGAATTGAGTTCCGCCGTGATTGAGCTTCGCCCCGTCGAATCTGCCGACCTTGATGAATTCTTCTCCCACCAGCTGGATCCCAGCGCAAACCATATGGCGGCTTTCGCCGCAAAGAACCCGGCCGACCGCGGTGTCTTCGACCACCACTGGCAGGACATCCTGAACGACCCGAAGATCACGGTGCGCACCATCCTCTCCGACGGCCGTGTGGTGGGCAGTATCCTTGCCTACCACGACGGCGACATTCCGGAGATCAGCTACTGGATCGACAAGGCCAGCTGGGGGCAGGGCATCACGACGGCGGCAGTGGGCCAGTTCCTGGAGGAAGTGACGGACCGCCCGCTGCGCGCGCGCGCTGTGGTGGACAATGTGAACTCCATCCGCATCCTCGAGCGGTGGGGCTTCAAGCATGTGGGTGAGACCCAGGGCTTCGCCAGCGCTCGGGGCGCCGTCGTGAGGGAGCTGATCCTCGAGCTGCAGTAGGCGGGGACGCTCGACCAGCAACAGCAACGCAGGAGGAGCGAAGCGGGTTATCGCTTCGCTCCTCCTGCGTTGGCCAGAGATGGCGATTCAGGGGTGCATCAGACCATCGTGAGAACCATTCCGGGATCGGACAGGATGGTGCCGACGTCCGCGAGGAAACGCGAACCCTGTTCCCCGTCGACCAGGCGGTGGTCGAAGGACAGGCTCAGCGTCATCACCGACCGCAGGGCAACCTGCCCCTCGTACTCCCACGGCGTACGACGCACCGCGCCGACAGCGAGGATTGCCGCTTCGCCGGGGTTGAGGATCGGCGTTCCCGCATCGATGCCGAACACCCCGATGTTGGTGATGGACAGGGTGCCGCCGGACAGGTCAGCCGGACTCGTCTTCCCGGAACGTGCGGTATCCGTCAGGGACTTCAGCGCGCTGGACAGGTCGTGCAGGTTGAGCGCTCCGGCGTCCTTGATGTTGGGTACCAGCAGCCCACGGGGTGTGGCCGCCGCGATACCGAGGTTCACCGCGGAGTACTGCACGATCTCGTTCGCAGCCTCGTCCCAGGACGAATTGAGTGACGGTTGGCGGCCGACCGCGATACACACGGCCTTCGCAACGATCGTCAGGGGTGTGATCCGTGCATCCGCAAAGACGCGCGAAGCCTTCAGCCTGCCGATCAGCTCCATGGTGGGCGTGACGTCGACGGTCAGGAACTCCGTCACGTGCGGGGCGGTGAAGGCACTGGCCACCATCGCAGCCGCCGTATGCTTCCGGACGCCCTTGATCGGGATCCGCGTCTCTCCGCTCACCTGCGCCGGATTGCTTCCAGTTGGGGAGTTCCGTTCGGCTACGGCGACGACGCCTCCCGACGCACCCGCTTCAGGGCCGACGGTTCCCGCTGCCGATCCGTCCCGTGCCGCAACAGCGTTGAGGACATCCTCACGGGTGATCAGTTGTCCGGGTCCTGTACCGTCCACCGAATCAAGGGCGATGCCGAAGTCGCGGGCCAGCTTCCGGACGGGAGGCGTGGATCGGGGCCTCTCCCCCCGGCTGGCGGCCCGCGTGGCGGCCGCGGGATTTTCCGAAGTTCCCGTCGCGGGCATCGGTTGCACGGACGGATCGGTCGCAGGATCCACGCTCGCCGGCAGGTGAGCTACCGACACCGCGGGCGTCGGCTGTAGCGGCTGTGGCGGCTGTGGCGGCTGAGCTACCTGAACCGGCTGGTCGGCCTGCAGCGCCGCAGCGCTGATACCTTCCTCCGCGAAGCTCCGCGTCCTGCGCTGCGGCCTGCCACCCTTCTCGACGGCCGCACCATAACCCACCAGGTTCGGCTCGCGCCGCTCGGGAGGATCGGTTGCTTCCCCGGTTGCCGGAATGTCGAAGGACACGATCGTGGACCCGACCTCCACCACGGTGCCCGGCTGCTCATGAAGCCGGGCGATGACGCCGGCATAGGGTGATGGTAGTTCCACCACGGCTTTGGCGGTCTCGACGTCGGCGATCACCTGGTTCAGTTCGACGGTGTCGCCGACGGCAACGTGCCAGCTGACGATCTCCGACTCGGTGAGGCCCTCGCCGAGGTCGGGAAGGCGGAACTCCTTGATCATGCCGGGCACTACCTTTCAAGTCCGCTCAGTGAGTTGCGCCGCCCCAGAACGCGGTCCACGCCATCGAGGATCCGGTCGAGGTCGGGCAGGTGGTGGAATTCGAGCTTCGAATACGGGTAGGGGATGTCGAATCCCGTCACCCGCACCGGCGCATGCTCAAGGTGGTAGAAGCAGCGCTCGGTGATGCTCGCAGCAATTTCAGCGCCCAGTCCCCCGGACTGCGCTGCTTCATGGGTGACCACCAGGCGTCCGGTCTTCCGGACGGAGGCCTCCACGGTTGCGAAGTCGATCGGCGCGAGTGAGCGCAGGTCGATGACTTCCACCGACACGCCGTCGTCGGAGGCTGCGATCGCCGCGTCACGCGCCGTCGGCACCAGCGGGCCGTAGGTGACCAGGGTGACGTCGCTCCCCTCGGTCACCACGCGGGCCGCACCCATGTCCGACGACGACGGATCCGCGCCCTCGTCCACCTCGCCCTTGGTGTGGTAGCGGCGCTTCGGCTCGAAGTAGAGCACCGGGTCGTCGCTCGCGATCGCCTGCTGGATCATGGTGTAGGCGTCCTGCGGATTCGAGACGCTGACCACCCGAAGTCCCGACGTGTGGGTGAAGTATGCTTCCGGTGATTCCGAGTGGTGCTCCGGCGACCCAATACCGCCGCCGAACGGCACCCGGATGGTGATGGGCATTTTGACCGCACCCTGCGTGCGGTAGTGGATCTTCGCCACCTGGCAGACGATCTGGTCGAAAGCCGGGTAGATGAAGCCGTCGAACTGGATCTCGACCACGGGACGATAGCCCCGGTACGCCATGCCCACTGCGGTGCCCATGATGCCGGCTTCCGCCAGGGGGCTGTCGAGCACTCGGTGCGGACCGAAGTCCTTCTGGAGTCCGTCGGTGATCCGGAAGACACCTCCCAGCTTCCCGATGTCCTCCCCCATCAGGATGACCTTGGGATCGTTGTCCATGGCGCGGCGCAGCCCCGCGTTGATTGCGCGGCCGAAAGTCATCATGGGCATCAGGAGGCCCCTTCCGTGGTGGTTCCGTTGCCGAATGAGAGGAGGTACCGCTCATAGTGGTCCTGCTGCCGGTCGAGCCAGGAGTTCGGCGCACTGTAGACATGTTGGAAGACATCGGTGGGCGCCGGCTCCGCCATGCCGAGGCACCCCGCCCGCAGCTCCGCGGCGACGCCGTCGGCCTTCGCCTTCACCGTGTCGGCGTAGGCGGCGTCCAGGAGGTCCATCGAATCGAGCAGCGCCGCGATCCGTGCCAGGGGATCCTTCGCCGCCCAGTCCTCGAGCTCGTTCGGATCCCGGTAGCGGGACGGATCGTCGGCTGTGGTGTGCGGGCCCATCCGGTAGGTGACGGCCTCGATGAAGGTGGGCCCTCCGCCCGAGCGCGCCCGGATCAGGGCTTCACGGGTGACGGCGAGGCACGCCAGGACGTCGTTGCCGTCCACCCTGACGGAAGGGATGCCGAAGCCCGGGGCCCGATTGGCGATCGGAACGTGGGCCTGGAGGCCCACCGGCTCGGAGATAGCCCAGTGGTTGTTCTGGCAGAAGAACACCACAGGGGCCTGGTAACTGGCGGCGAAGACCAGGGCTTCATTCACATCGCCCTGGCTCGTGGCCCCGTCACCGAAGTAGGTGACGGCCACCGAATCGGCGCCGTCGTTCAGGATGCCCATCGCATAGCCGGTCGCATGCAGCGTCTGGGCTCCGATGATCACCTGGGGTGTGGCCATGTTGATGGCATAGGGGTCCCAGCCCGACGACGCATTGCCCCGCCATACCCGGAGCAGATCGGTGAGGTCCACTCCCCTGCAATACGCCACCGCATTCTCGCGGTAGCTCGAGAAGACGAAATCGTCCTGGCGCAGCGCCCGGCCGGAACCGATCTGCGCAGCTTCCTGGCCGAGGAGCGGCGGCCACAGGGCCAACTCGCCCTGACGCTGCAGGGCGGTGGCCTCGGCATCGATGCGCCGCACCACCACCATGTCCTCATACAGCGCCTGCAGTGCCGCGCCGTCGACGTCGGCCACCAGGGGATCGTAATGGGGGTTCGGGTGCCGGGTTCCCAGGGCGTCGATGAGCTGGATCAGGTCGGTGCCGTCCACACTGTCCGCGGTGCCCTGCCGGGCACTGGTATCGCTCGTTTCACTCAGGGCCACAATCGCACGCACCTTCCACTGCAGCTTCTCTTCCGGCCAGCACGACGCGTCCCGAAAGAACGTCAGGCACCTTTACCTGAAGTTAGTGTGACCCTACTCACAGAAGACAGTCAGCACAACCGTTTCTTGATTCGTTGAGCAATATGCTCTATTTGAGTGGCATGAGCCGTGCTAGCGTTGTGCAGTATGCAACCCCTCGACAGTACTGACACCCGCCTACTTCTGGCCCTGGCCAAAGACCCTCGGCGGACGGTGGTGGCCCTCGCCGAGAAGCTCGGACTTTCCCGAAATACCGTGCAGGCACGCATGGCGCAGCTCGAGAAGAAGTCGGTGTTCCTCTCCTTCGAGCGGCGGATCAACACGGCATCACTCGGTTACCCCCTGACGGCCTTCATCCACGTGCACGTCCAGCAGCAGAAACTGACCGCCATCACCGAGAGAATCAGCGAAATTCCGGAGGTCATCGAAGCATTCGGCATCACCGGTCAGGCAGACATCCTGGTCCGGGTAGTGTCCGCTGACGCTGAGGACCTCTTCCGAATCAACGGAAAGATCCTTGCCTGCGAGGGAGTGGAACGCTGCGACACCTCACTCGCCATGGGGGAACTGGTTCCCTTCCGCGTGGCGCCGCTGCTGGCCCGGGGTCCCCGCCCGGCATCGTGAAGCGCACGCGGTGTGCCGCTACGGGCGTTTTCTGCCCCACCGGAGCGCTGCTCCGCAGACAGCAGTTCCGTGCCAGACCCTTCCATGCCAGACCCTTCCATGCCAGACCCTTCCATGCCAGACCCTTCCATGCCAGACCCTTCCGTGCCAGACCCTTCCGCGACAGCGAAAGGCCCGGCCCCCGAAAGCGGGAGCCGGGCCTTTCGTGCTGCAGTGCTGCTGAAGTACGTGACCTAGTGGTCGGTAGCCTTTTCGGCACCGACGCCGGTCAGCGACCGCACTTCCATTTCCGCCTGCTTCATCGGGTCCTCTGTGGTCTTCGACAGCGTGGAGCCGAGCCAGCCGAGGAAGAAGGCCAGGGGAATCGACACGATACCGGGGTTAGCGAGCGGGAAGATCGAGAAGTCAACGCTCTGGATCATCGATTTCTCACCGCCGGACACCACCGGTGACAGCGCGATGAGCAGGATCGCCGATCCGAGACCGCCATACATGCTCCACACTGCGCCCTGGGTGTTGAACCTCTTCCAGAACAGGGAGTAGAGGATAGTGGGCAGGTTGGCACTCGCTGCTACGGCGAACGCAAGCGCCACCAGGAAGGCGACGTTCTGGCCCTGCGCACCGATGCCGCCGACAATCGACAGCAGGCCGATCACGACGACAGTGCGCCGTGCAACCTTGACCTCCCCGTCGGGATCCACCTTGCCGCGGCGGATCACATTGGCGTAGATGTCGTGGGCGAAGGACGCCGCAGCCGTGATGGTCAGACCGGCCACCACCGCGAGGATGGTGGCGAACGCCACCGCGGAGATCAGGCCGAGAAGCAGCGATCCACCCAGTTCGAACGCGAGCAACGGTGCCGCGGAGTTGACGCCGCCCGGAGCCGCAGTGATGCGGTCCGCGCCGATCAGCGCGCTGGCGCCATAGCCGAGAACCAGGGTGAACAGGTAGAACGCGCCGATGAGCCAGATGGCCCACACCACTGAGCGTCGCGCTTCCTTCGCTGTGGGAACCGTGTAGAAGCGCATGAGCACGTGGGGAAGAGCTGCGGTTCCGAGGACCAGCGCCAGGGCGAGGGACAGGAAGTCCAGCCTGGTGATCGCACTGACGCCGTACTGCAGGCCCGGGCTGGTGATGGCCGCATTACCGGAGGTCTCGATCGCCGCACCCAGCAGGGTGGAGAGGTTGAAGCCGTGGAGGGCCAGCACCCAGACGGTCATGATGAAGGCACCGGCAATGAGCAGGCAGGCCTTGATGATCTGCACCCAGGTGGTGCCCTTCATTCCGCCGATCAGCACGTACATGATCATCAGCACACCGACCACGGTGATGACCACGGACTGGCCCACACGGTCATTGATACCGAGCAGGAGTGAAACGAGTCCGCCGGCACCGGCCATCTGCGCCAGAAGGTAGAAAAAGCAGACGGCAAGTGTGGTGATAGCGGCCGCAATACGCACCGGGCGCTGCTTCAGTCGGAAGGAGAGCACATCGGCCATCGTGAACTTCCCGGTGTTCCTCAGGAGTTCGGCGACCAGCAGCAGGGCGACGAGCCATGCCACGAGGAACCCGATGGAGTAGAGGAAGCCGTCGTAGCCGTTGATGGCGATGGCACCGACGATTCCGAGGAAGGAAGCCGCCGAAAGATAGTCACCGGCAATTGCGGTGCCGTTCTGCGGTCCGGTGAAGGACCGCCCCGCAGCGTAGTAGTCGGCCGCAGTCTTGTTGTTGCGGCTGGCCCGAAGCACGATCACCAGCGTGATCGCCACGAACAGGCCGAAGATGAGGATGTTCAGCCACGGCTCGCCGACCTGCGTCGATTCGGCGGTCTGCATCGGCAGACGCATGCCCGCACTTACGGTATTGATCATTTCTTTCCGCCTGGTGTGTCACTGAAAGCCTCGGGGGCCGCTTCTTCGAGTTCGTGCCGGATGTTCGCTGCGATCGGGTCGAGCCGCTTGTTGGCGTAGCTGACGTACCACATGGTGATGCCGAAGGTGCTGACGAACTGCAGCAGACCCAGGACGATTCCGATATTGATGTTGCCCCACACGGGGGTGGCCATGAACTCGTGGGCATAATCAGCCAGGAGCACGTAGGCGAAGTACCAGAGCAGGAAAACCACTGCCATGGGAAAGACGAAACTCCGGTGGCGTTTGCGCAGTTCCCTGAACTGCTCGGTTTGCTGGACTTCCGTGAAGTCCACGGCAGCTGGTGATCCAGCAGCCGGTTCAACTGGGTGCGAACCCATTGTTCCTCCTCCAATTAGGCGCTTCCCCCTCACCGCAGCCGGCTTTCGTCGCCAGGCAGGTGTCGGCACGTTGGTGTGACTCCCATCACTGTGCTGCCTCCGGCTCGTGTTTCCCAGTTCCGCCGCAGGACGGATCGCCGAAAGCATCCCGAAGTGCGGTGAACGGTCGGCCGCTGCGCCGAACGGATGACCGACGCATTCCGGCGACGACACCAGGGTGACCGGCGAGTCGACAGCGGCAGTCGTCAGGTCCGGAGCAGCAGTCGCCCGGATGGACCACGCCCGCGGCATGAACGGCGGAGGTAGCCGGCGGTTATCAGGACTTGCCGGGGTTCTTGCGGATCACCACGACATTGAAAGCGCTTGTCCGGCCGGCCGCTAGTCTTGGGGAATGTTCAGCGCCGCCGTCGACACCGCCCTGGTATGCGCCGTCGTCGTTGTCACCATCGCCATCGTTGCCGCCCTCGGGTTCCGTTTGTCACGCTCCTCCCGTGACCTCGGCTCGGACGCCGACCGCGCCACCTACGCCACGCTCCACACCGCGGCGCTTGCTTCCGAGCATCTGAGGGAGGGACTGACTGCGTCGGGCGCCGCGAAGGCCAGCCGCCACCTGAGGGGCCTGCTGCGGTGCGACACACTGGTCATGACCGACGATGCCGCCATGCTCGCCTCGGACGGGAGCCGCTCCCTGCCCTCCGCCGTCATGCTGCTGATCCAGCGGGTGCTGGACAGCGGACGCACCCAGATCTTCCGCAGCACACAGCTCGACGAGGCGGGCGTTCCCGGCGGCGGCGAACTCGTCGTCGCTCCGGTGCGCGTGGACCAGCGGATCATCGGGACGGTCGGCGCCTTCGCACCGGACGTCAATGCGGGCCTTGTCCGGGCCACCAACGAACTCGCCGGCTGGGTGTCCACCCAAATTGAACTGGCCGAACTGGCCTCATCAAGGCGCCTCCTCGCCGAGGCCGAAGTTCGTGCCCTGCGCGCACAGATCAGCCCGCACTTCATCTACAACTCGCTGAACGCCATCGCTTCGTTCATCAACACCGATCCGGCACGGGCCCGGGAGCTCGTTGTCGAATTCGCCGACTTCACGCGCTATTCGTTCCGCAGGCACGGCGACTTCACCACCGTTGCCGAGGAACTGAAGAGCATCGACCGCTACCTGCTGCTCGAGCGGGCCCGCTTCGGCGAGCGGCTCAAGGTGAAGCTCGAGATCGGACCCGAGGTACTGAGTACGGTGATCCCGTTCCTGAGCCTCCAACCCCTCGTCGAGAACGCGGTGCGCCACGGGCTGGATTCGAAGGACGGCACCGGGCACATCACGATCACCGCGCACGACGCCGGTGCCTTCGCCGAGGTGACCATCGAGGACGACGGCGTCGGCATCGACCCTGAGCATCTCCGCCTGGTCCTGGCGGGCCACACGGAGGGCGTACATGTGGGACTGCGGAACGTCGATTCACGCCTGCGCCAGGTCTACGGTGACGACCACGGGCTGATCATCGACACAGCGCCCGGGGCGGGAACGCTGATCACCATGCGTGTGCCCAAGTCGCAGCCGGACCACCAGGCCTGAGGGACGTAACCTAGTAGTCATGGTCAATGTTGTCATCGCCGATGATGAGCTCCCCGCAGTGGAGGAACTGGCTTTCCTGCTTTCCCGGGATCCCCGCATCAGAACGATCCACCGCGCCTCGAGCGGAGCTGAGGCCCTGCGGGCGCTCGAGATGCACGACGTCGACGCCCTGTTCCTCGATATCCACATGCCCTCCCTCTCCGGCCTCGACATCGCCCGGGTGATCTCACGCTTCAGCCGGCCGCCCGCCGTCGTCTTCGTCACGGCTGATGAGGACCGCGCGCTGGAGGCGTTCGAACTGCGCGCGGTGGACTACCTCCTCAAACCCGTGCGCGTGGAGCGGCTCGCCGAATCCGTGCGGCGCATCTGTGAGCTGATGGAGGGTGTTACCGCTGCTCCGGAAGTCATCACCGTGGACCAGGGCGGTATCAGCCGGATGATCCGCCGCGACGAGATCCGCTACGTGCAGGCACAGGGCGACTACGCGCGGCTCCACACCGCGGAGGCAAGCTATTTGATCCGTATCCCGCTCAACGACCTCGAACGCCAGTGGGCCGACGCCGGCTTCCTCCGCACCCACCGCTCGTACCTCGTCGCCATGGATCAGGTTCGGCAGGTCCGCATCAGTGCCGGACGGGCCAGCCTGCTGGTGGGCGACGCCGAACTGCCGGTCAGCCGCCGGCACCTCCCCGATGTGCGGGAGAAACTCGAAGCCACCCGCCTCCGGCCCGGCCAGTAAGGGCGCGGATGAGTCTTCCCGGGGAGCCGTCGACCCCGATGTCCGTGCCGGAGTCCCCGCCGACAACCCTCTCGGACGACCCGACCGACGGCTCGCCTGAAACCCCGCTGGTCCCCCCTCGGAGGAATCGAGCGGATCGCGCGCTGGATGTCGCACCGGACTCTCCGGCCGCTGCACCACCCGTTTCGGCGCCCCAGCGCGTCCGCGTCACCGCCCCGCGTACCAGCGCACGGCCCACCAGCAGCTCCTATCCCGTGATGAGGGAGGTGGCAGAGGAATCGGAGGTGGGCCAGCTCTTCGTCACCTCACTGATCCGGTCCCAGCTGCGCCTCGCCCTCGTGGTGGCGGGCGGGTTCCTCATCATCCTCATCGGCATCCCGGTGCTGTTGACCATCTTTCCCGCGATCAGTGGAGTGACGGTGTTCACCGTCCCCGTGCCCTGGCTCCTGCTGGGGTTTTGCATCTATCCGCTGGTGATCGGCTGCGCGGCGCTCTATGTCCGCAGCGCCTCGCGCAACGAGAAGCGCTTCCAGGACCTGATCGATGAATTCTGAACTCCTCCCGTCGACCGCTATCGGCATGAACCCCGTGGTGGGCTACGCAGCCCTGGTGCTGGTGGCGCTGAGTACGGTACTGATCGGCATCTACGGCCTGCGGATCTCCCGCACCACGGGCGACTTCTACGTCGCCTCCCGCACCGTGCGACCCTGGTGGAACGCTTCCGCAATCGGTGGTGAGTACCTCTCGGCGGCGAGCTTCCTCGGCGTGGCCGGCCTGATTCTCATCTCCGGGGTCGACGCGCTCTGGTTTCCGATCGGCTACACCGCCGGCTACCTGATGCTGCTGCTGTTCGTCGCTGCCCCCCTGCGCCGCTCCGGCGCCTACACCATCCCCGACTTCGCCCAGGCGCGACTCGATTCGCTGCTGGTGCGCCGCGTCACCAGTCTGCTGGTCATCGTGGTGGGGTGGCTCTACATCGTTCCGCAGCTGCACGGCGCGGCCCTCACGGTCCGAATCACCACGGGTCTGCCCTCCTGGGTGGGCCCAGTCGCCGTCGTCGTGGTCGTTGCCCTCAGCGTCGTGACGGGCGGAATGCGATCCATCACCTTCGTCCAGGCGTTCCAATACTGGCTCAAACTCACCGCGCTGGCAGTTCCGCTGGTGTTCATCCTCCTCCGTCTTGGATCGGCGGGCATGCCCATCACCGCGCAGGGCGCCGCGTTCACCACTGACCTGGACATCACCGGACAGGCCTCCCTCTACAGCACCATCTCACTGGTGATCGCCCTGCTGTTCGGGACGCTGGGCCTCCCACACATCCTTGTGAGGTTCTATACGAATCCCGACGGCGCCTCCGCCAGGCGCACCACCCTGATCGTGTTGGGGTTGCTCTCGGTGTTCTACCTCCTCCCCACGGCGTACGGGATCCTGGGCCGCATCTACACCCCTGAGCTCGCCGGGGCCGGCAGCGCGGACTCCACGGTGCTCCTGCTACCCGGCCGGATCTTCGACGGCGTCGCCGGAGACCTGCTCTCCGCCCTCGTGACAGCAGGAGCCTTCGCCGCCTTCCTGTCGACGACAAGCGGACTGGTGGTTTCCCTTGCCGGAGTGGTGAGCCAGGAATTCTTCTCCGGAAGTGTTCGGGGGTTCCGGAGGGCAGCAGTCCTCTCTGCAGTGATTCCCCTGGTGTTCGCGCTGCTGACCGACACGCAGGCGTTGGCGGGAAGCGTAGGGTCCGTCTTCGCTTTCACTGCCTCGACGATCTGTCCGCTCCTGCTGCTCGGCATCTGGTGGACCGGACTCACCGACGTCGGCGCGGTGGCGGGCATGCTGACCGGCGGGGTGCTGTGCGGCGGGGCGATCCTCTCCGCCGCACTTCTCGGGGCTGAAGCGGCACCGGATTTTGCCTGGCTACAGCAACCGGCGCTGTGGACGGTTCCTGCAGCGTTCCTCGTGACCATCCTGGCATCGAAGGCGACCCGAAACCGCAGGCCCCCAGGTACATCCCGGATCCTTGCGCGGCTGCACAGCCCCGAAACGCCGTAGGCGGTAGGCCAACCGACCAGCCGATCGCCGCAGGCCGTTTACCGCCAGCCGATCGCCGCCAACCAATTAACGCAAACCAGTTATCGCCAGCCAATTAACGCCAACCGATCGCTGCTAGTCGATCGCAGTCATGAGCTCGACCACCCGGTCAAGGAATGCATCCACCTGCGCTTCCTCGTATCCTTCCGAACCTGCTGTTCCCCGGAAGACCGAACGGCGCACCACATCGACGCTCAGCGGTAGGGAGTTGTCGAGGTAGCCGAGGAGCTTTCCGCAGAGGGCGTCGACGTCCTCCACGTTGTAGGCGGACGCTTTCCTGCCCGTCGGGCGGCGGAACCGCTCTCCTGGAGCACGGTTCAGCCGTCCCTTGAGGACGGCCGCCTGACGGCCGATCTGCCGAAGCCATGCGTCCTGGCCCTTCGACTCGATCAGGTCGTCCCGCTCGCGAAGGGCGAAGGCGTCCTCCAGCCGGTCCAGGGCCGCATCGACGGCCCGCGGCTCGTAGCCTCCCCTGGCCGGGGCGAAGATCTTGGAACGGACTACCGCGCTCGTGACTGAATCGCCCTGCGAACCCCCGACCGTGTAATGCTGCTGCGCCCGGGTCAGGAACCTGTCCACCTGACGGACGTTGTAGCCGTACGCCTGGTGTGCAACACGAGCGAAGGGGGTGCCCTGTCGAGCGGAATCCATGGAGTGTCCTTCTACTGAGACCGGCCTGCCGGGATCCGGGATCGGGAGGTGCGCCCGGGCGGTTACAGCAGGCCCGGAACCAATGTAGCCGACAGAAGGTACGCCATCGGTGAAGCGAACACGATCGAGTCGAGCCGGTCCATGACACCCCCGTGGCCGGGGAGGATCGTTCCCATGTCCTTGACCCCGAGCTCCCGCTTGATCATCGACTCAGCGAGGTCCCCGGCTGTTGCCGAAGCCACGGTAGCGACGGCGAGGATCAGCCCCACCCACACCGGCTGGCCCAGCAGGAAGAGCGAGCAGAGTACACCCACGAGGACTGCCCCGCCGATGGATCCGCCGAAACCCTCCCACGATTTCTTCGGACTGATCTTCGGAGCCATGGCATGCTTTCCGAAAGTGGCTCCGATGATGTAGCCGAACGTGTCGTTGGCAACCACCAGGAGAAGCAGCGTCGCGATGACGAGCGGACCGCCGTCCGCCCGAACCAGCAGCATGGCGAAGCTGAGCAGGAAGGGAACCCACAGCAGCGTGAAGGTGCCTGCCATGATGCTGCGCGTCGCGTCGGGTGCCGGGTCCAGGGAACGCCACACCAGGAGTACGAATACCGACGCCACGGATGCGAAGGCCAGGCTTTCCGCCCCCCCGAAGTAGGCAGCGAGCGGCATGGCGATGCTTGCGGCGAGGGACGGCGCCAGCGGAACCCGAATGCGCCGCACCTCGAGGGCACGGGACGTTTCCCACACACCGACCGCACCGAGGACGGCAACGGTGAAGACGAACGCAAGGGGCAGGAACATCAGGCCCGCGAGTATAGGGATCAGGAGGGCAGCACCGACGCCGATCGCCGCAGGCAGATTGCGGCCGGCGCGGGACTGCTGCCCGGGCGTGCCGGCCTTCCTCCGCGGGAAGAGAGAGAACCCTCGCTTTTGCGGACGACCCGCGCGGACGGACCGCCGACTCACCGGGTACCACCCCTGCCGTAACCCGGGAATGCGCCCGTGCGCTCGGGAGGCTGGAGGTGGGTCATCAGACTTCTAGGAGCTCGGTTTCCTTGCGCTTCAACAGCTCATCGATGGTGTCGGTATGCGACTTCGTGCGGGAGTCGAGTTCCTTCTCCGCCCGCGAACCCTCGTCCTCACCGGCGTCGCCGTCCTTGACGGCCTTGTCGATGCCGTCCTTCGCTTTCCGCCGGATGTTGCGGATCGAGATCTTCGCATCCTCGGCCTTCGTGCGCACGAGCTTGACGTACTCCTTGCGCCGCTCCTGGGTCAGTTCGGGGAGGACCACCCGGATGACGTTGCCGTCGTTGGACGGGTTCGCTCCCAGATCAGAGTCGCGCAGCGCGCGTTCGATGTCGTTGAGCGACGACCTGTCGAACGGCGTGATCAGCAGCGTGCGCGCCTCCGGGTTCTGGAACGAGGCCAGCTGCTGCAGGGGCGTCGGCGAGCCGTAGTACATCACCACGACTTTGGAGAACATCGAAGCATTTGCACGGCCGGTGCGGACCGTCGCGAAATCGTCCTTTGCTACGTCCACGGCCTTGTCCATTTTTTCGCTGGCCTCTAGCAATGTCTCTTCGATCACGACGTCTCCTTAGCTCTGCATTCAGTTGCACGGCAACCGGTCCGGTTTTCAATCCTAGTTCACACGCCCCGTTACTCAGCCCAATATCCATCGGGCGACCTGCGGGGGTACTAGGTCGTCACGACTGTTCCCAGCGCCTCACCGCGAATGGCACGGGTCACGTTTCCCTCACCCTCCATGCCGAAGACCACCATGGTCAGGTCGTTGTCCTTGCACATGGTCATGGCCGTCTGGTCCATGACCCGGATGTCCCGCCTCAGTGCTTCATCGTAGGACAGGGTGTCGAGCTTTCTTGCTGTGGGGTCCTTATGGGGATCGGCGGTGTAGACACCGTCCACCCCGCTCTTCGCCATCAGGACTTCGTCCGCATGGACCTCGAGCGCGCGCTGGGCCGCGACGGTGTCGGTGGAGAAATAGGGCAGTCCAGCGCCGGCACCGAAAATGACCACGCGGCCCTTTTCCAGGTGGCGGATGGCCCTCCGCGGGATGTAGGCCTCGGCAACCTGCCCCATGGTGATCGCACTCTGAACCCGGGTCTCCACCCCCGCCTGCTCCAGGAAGTCCTGCAGTGCGAGGCAGTTCATGACAGTACCGAGCATGCCCATGTAGTCGGCCCTCGAGCGATCCATTCCACTCTGCGATAGTTCCGCGCCCCGGAAGAAGTTTCCTCCGCCGACGACGATAGCGACTTCCACCTCGTCGATGGTGGCGGCGATCTGCTTGGCGACGGAGCGCACAGTCTCAGGATCCACCCCGAGTTTCCCGCCGCCGAAAACCTCACCGGAGAGCTTCAGCAGCACGCGTCGTCGGCCCTTTGTCCCGCTGTGTGTCGCCGTTTCAAGGATGTTCATGGTGCCTCCCGGGCATCGAGCGGGTGAATCTTGACGTGCAGAATGAAACCTGTAACAGAATACGGTGCGTCCACCGGGCGCGAAAAAGGGTGGCCGCCTATTGCGGCCACCCTTCATCGGTACAACGGCCTGTTGCCTCGGACCCGCTATGCTCCTACGCGGAAGCGGGCGAAGGCGGTTGCCTTGACCCCGGCTTCGCTGAGCACCTGGGCAACGGACTTCTTGGCATCCTTCGCGAAGGCCTGGTCCACCAGGACCCCCTCCTTGAAGAATCCGGTCAGGCGGCCTTCCACGATCTTGGTGAGGGCCTGCTCCGGCTTGCCCTCGGCGCGGGCAGTCTCGTCAGCAATGCGCCGCTCCGACTCGACGAGCTCGGCAGGAACCTCATCGCGCGTCAGGTAGGTCGGCGAGTAGGCAGCAATGTGGACGGCGACGTCGTGAGCAGCGACAGCGGCGGAGTCGCCCTCACCCTCGACGGCGAACAGGACGCCGACCTGCGCGGGCAGGTCCTTCGACGTCTTGTGCATGTAGGCGTCGACGATATTGCCTTCGACGCGGGCAACCCGACGGACATCGACCTTTTCGCCGAGCAGCGCACCGGCTTCGATGACGTGCTCCGAAACGGGCCTGCCGTCCAGGTCGAAGGCCAGGAGGGACTCGACGTCCGTGGCTCCGGAGTCGATCGCGGCTCCCAGTACCTTCTGGGAGAAATCGATGAACGGTCCGGCCTTGGCGACGAAATCGGTCTCACAGTTGACCTCGACCATGACGCCGACATTGCCCTCGACGCGCGCGGCGACGAGGCCCTCGGCCGTGGAGCGGCCTTCGCGCTTGGTGGCGCCCTTGAGTCCCTTGATACGAATCAGTTCCATGGCCTTCTCGGCGTTGCCATCGGCTTCGTCGAGTGCCTTCTTCACGTCCATCATGCCGGCGCCGGTGCGCTCACGGAGGGCTTTGATGTCAGCGGCAGTGTAGTTTGCCATACGAACTCCTAGGTTGGGATTGATCTGCTGAAGGAAGAGCGAAACACCGGCCCGCTTTCGAAAGGAAGGACCGGCGGAGCATGCGGAAGGGGCGCGGATTTACCCGCACCCCTTCCGCAGCTGGAACTACTTGGTGTCGTCGGCTGCGGCTTCCGTGGCGGGAGCTACTGCTTCGGGGACTTCCTCGGCGATGGGAGCCTGCAGGCCGGCAGGAGCCTCTTCGGCAGCGGGGGCGGCATCAGCTGCAGCCTCGGGCGCGGCGGCCTCAGCAGCTGCAGGCGCTTCAGCGGCAGGGGCTTCTGCTGCTTCAGCAGCAGGAGCCTCGGAGTTGCCCTGGAGCAACTCGCGCTCCCACTCGGCCATGGGCTCATCGGCGGCAGCCGAATCGTTGTTGCCCGAGCGGTTGTGGCGGGCGATCAGGCCCTCGGCGACGGCATCCGCTACCACGCGGGTCAGCAGGTTCACTGCACGGATGGCGTCATCATTGCCCGGGATCGGGAAGTCGACCTCATCGGGATCGCAGTTGGTGTCGAGGATCGCGACAACGGGGATGTTGAGCTTCTTCGCCTCGTCGATGGCGAGGTGCTCCTTCTTGGTATCGACGATCCAGACCACGGACGGAGCCTTGGTCAGGTTGCGGATACCGCCGAGGTTGCTCTGGAGCTTGGTGAGCTCACGACGAAGGAGCAGGAGCTCCTTCTTGGTGTGACCCGAACCGGCGACGTCGTCGAAGTCGATCTCTTCGAGTTCCTTCATGCGCTGGATGCGCTTGGAAACAGTCTGGAAGTTGGTGAGCATGCCACCGAGCCAGCGCTGGTTGACGTAGGGCTGGCCCACGCGGGTGGCCTGGTCGGCGATGGCTTCCTGGGCCTGCTTCTTGGTACCCACGAAGAGTACGGTGCCGCCGTGGGCGACGGTGGCCTTGACGAACTCGTAAGCGCGGTCGATATAGGACAGCGACTGCTGGAGGTCGATGATGTAGATGCCGTTGCGCTCGGTGAAGATGAAGCGCTTCATCTTCGGGTTCCAGCGGCGGGTCTGGTGACCGAAGTGGACGCCGCTGTCGAGAAGCTGGCGCATTGTTACTACTGGCATGTTCTGCCTTTCTTTCAGCAGGGCTCCTGCGCGGCTCAGCGCGCTGCCTCTGCTTGTTGACGGTTATCAGCATTCCGCCCGGGGTGGGCGGAACTCCTGGTGCCTGTCCGTTGGACAACGCATCCGCCCTACCCGGTTTTCCCGGACCGTTGGACGAACACCCCGAATCTCCTTGACGGAGGCGGGTCGCAGGCACGCGTAGTCAGTTCGGCTCAAACCGACCCGGGTGAGCCTTGCGGCTGGAGGGGATGGGAATGCAGCAAACTGCTCTGCCCAGTGTACTACAGGGCCCAGGGGTGGTTGACGTGCGGGTCAGCCGAGCCGGTCGACGTCCCCCTGATGTCCACATGAGGAGAACGTCCTGCGTTCGAACCTGCTGGATCGGGAAGAGTGCCGTCATGACCGGAAATCTCCCCCGACGCCTTCGGCGGATGCGAAGGCCTGCTGTCCGTCCCCGGCCGCGGCGGATGGTGGAGGCCGCCGTCCTCGCGCTGGCGCTTGCCACCGGCGGAACCGCGCCGTCCACCACGACGGCGCCCGGTTCGTTCACCGCTCCCTGGTCATGGCCGCTGGCCCCCGAACCGGGTGTCCTCCGGCACTTCCAACCCCCACCCGAACGGTGGAAGGCGGGCCACCGTGGCGTGGATCTCTCGGCCGCGCGGTCGACCGGAGCCGGAGCGGCCGCGCCGGTCCTCAGTCCCGCCGACGGTTTCGTCTCCTTCGCCGGCACCGTGGTCGACCGCCCGGTACTCTCGATCGACCACGGCGACGGCCTGGTCAGCAGCTTCGAGCCGGTTGCAACAACTCTGAGGAAAGGCGATCGGGTTGGCGCAGGGGACGCCGTCGGGACCATCAAGGGGCCGGCCCACTGCCCCGTGCTGTGCGTTCACTGGGGCGTCCGTCTCCAGGGCGAATATGTCGACCCGCTTGCCTACGTCTCGGACCGCCGCCCTTCGGTCCTGCTTCCGCTCCGCCGCTGACGCCCACGGGCATCCGGCCCTTGGCTTGACCTAGACGAAAGCCGAAATTCCGGTGACTGCACGGCCGGTGACCAGGGTGTTCATTTCCTGGGTGCCTTCGTAGGTGTAGATGGCTTCAGCGTCGGAGAAGATCTTCGCCATCTCGTAATCCGTAACGATCCCGTTCCCCCCGAGGATGTTGCGTCCGGCGGCCACACTTTCACGCATCCGCGCCGTCGTGAACGCCTTCGCGAGGGCGGACTGTTCATCCTTCGCGGTTCCAGCGTCCTCGAGCTGGGACAGGCGGACCATCATCCCCATCGAACTCATGGCGTTGCCCAGAATCTGCACGAGTTGCTGCTGCACGAGCTGGAAGGAGGCAATGGGCCTGCCGAACTGCTGGCGTTCCACCGCGTAGCGGCGGGCGACGTCGAAGGCGGCCAACTGCTGCCCCACCGCCTGCCAGCCCACCGAGAGCCGCGTAACCTTCAATACCTTGTTCGTGTCATGGAAGCTGTTGGCACCCTTGAGGTGGAAGTCATCTGCGACCACCACGTTCTGGAGGGTGATGTCGGCGTTCTCCACCGTGCGCAAGGCGATTTTGTTCTCGATCTTCGTGGCCGCGTAGCCGGGAAGCGATGTGTCCACCAGGAAGCCCTTGACCTGGTTGTCCTCGACGTCACGGGCGTAGATGACCACCCAGTCCGAGAACGTGGCATTGCCGATCCACCGCTTTGCGCCGTTCAGGACCCAGTTGGCGCCGTCGCGCCGGGCAGTGGTCCGCGTGCCGCCCGCAACATCGGACCCGCCGAGGGGCTCGGTCAGCCCGAAGGCGCCGATCTTCCGGAACGAATAGATGTCCGGCAGCCACTCGTCCTGCTGCTCCTTGGAGGCCAGAAGCTCGATCGAGCCCGTGAACAGCCCGTCGTGGACGCCGATGAAAGTGGCGATCGATGTGTCTGCCCTGGTGAACTCGGCGTGCATCATGCCGGCGAAAAGGTTCGAGTAGCCCTGCCGGTGGACGGGGCTCATCGAATCCAGCTCTGCGAGACGGGGGATAAGGCTTTTGGGAAAGGAGCCCTCGTTCCACCACGCCACCGCGTTGGGCCGCACCTCCGCAGTCAGCCACGCGCGCACCTCGGCGAGCCGTGAGCGCTCCTTGTCGGAAAGCAATTCTTCGAATGAGAAGAAGTCTCCGTCCGCGTACGGCAGGTTGTCGGGGTCGATGGCTGGCTTGCTCATGGATATTCCTTCACTCTGATCACCGGCGACCGGTACTTCACCTGGCGCTGATTGGAGATTTCCGGGCGCCCTGATGGCCGACACCCATGATCAAGATGTTACCCGCGAGTAACTTAGCCCGCCAGTGCAGAGCCGTTGAGAAAGAAGAAGCCCCGAAATCCTGAAGGTTCACCTTCCGGATTCCGGAGCTTTCCAGGGTAGGGCTGCTGGGGCTTGAACCCAGGACAAACGGATTATGAGTCCGCTGCTCTAACCAGCTGAGCTACAGCCCCCTGCCGCAGTTGCGCCTGCCCGGTGAGGCAGAACGGCCCGACTGCTCGTTCATTGTAGCCGTTGGCGACGGCCGGGATGCGCTAGATCGCAGTGCCATCGGTCGGTGCCCCGTAGTACAGGGCCTCGAACGTGGCGAGTGAGGTGTTGATGTCGTGCTTTTCTGCCATGGAGCGGCTTGCCTTGCCCATCCGCTCACGATCCGCGGAGGGGAGGCTGACCAGTTCGGTGATGCGCGCCGCGAGCTGATCGCTGTCATTGGGCGGGAAGAGGTAACCGTTCTCGCCGTCGTCCACGAGGTGAGGCAACGCCATGGCGTCAGCCAGCAACACCGGCGTGTAGGCCGACATCGCCTCCAGGGTGACGAGCGACTGCAGCTCAGCCGTACCCGGCTGACAGAACACAGTGGCCCGCAGGTAGGCGATCCGCAACTCCTCATCGCTGGCCAGACCAAGGAATCTGACCCGTCCGCCGAGGCCCAGCCGCGCGGCCTGCGCCTGGAGAGCGGGCTTCACTTCTCCCCCACCCACGATTTCGCAGTGCACGTTCAGCTCCACCGGCGTCTTCGCGATCGCGTCGATGAGGACGTCGATGTGCTTTTCCTCCGCGAGCCTGCCCACGAACAGCACAGTGGGGTGCGGATGGGGCTCGATCTCCTCGCCGGGCTTCAACTCGTACGCTGAGGAATCGATCCCGTTGGACACGGGCAGCACCTTCCGCAGGAAAGCGTGATCGTGCATCGCCTTCGCCGCGAGCGGCGTGGGGGTGGTCACGGCATCGGCCTTTCCCATGACCCTGCCCATGTCCCGCCAGGAGTTCTTCGCGACGATCTCCTTGAACCATGCGGGAAAGGGAAGGAACGGGTTGAGGTTCTCGGGCATGAAGTGATTCGTCGCCACCACACGGATGCCGCGCTTCGCAGCCTCGTACAGCGTGTACTCACCCACCATGTAGTGGCACTGGATGTGCACCACGTCCGGTTGGATCCGGTCGAACAACATGCTCACGTCGCGCCGGATCTCCCACGGCAGGCAGATCCGCCAGTACTCATGCGTGGGGGTGCTGTGGGAGCGCAGGCGGTGAACGGCCCACTCGCCGCCTGGTTCGGTGTGACTCCTGCCGTTCTCGGTATTCGGCGCAAGAACGTGCACGTCATGGCCGCGCCGGGTCATGCCCTTGGCCAGCCGGTAGCCGAACTGCGCCGCCCCATTGACGTTCGGCGGATAGGTGTCGGCCGCGATCAGGATGGTCAGTGGCTTGTTTCCAGCCGGGTGGTTCACTCGGGGATCCCCTACGTAGGTCTGTTCGGAGTGGCGGGCAGGTGCCGGCGTCGGTATTCCTAGTGCTGCCGTCTCACCACATCGGGGTGGTGCCGCGACAACGCGATGACTCCAACGATAGCAATCAATGCCGCCGTGGCCATGCCCACGGCGGCAATCGTCTGCACGTCGGGCTGCAGTTCGCCCAGGATGGTGATCCCCACGGCAATGCCGACGAGCGGATCGATCACAGTGAGTCCGGCAATCACCAGGTCGGGAGGGCCTGTGGCGTAGGAGCTCTGGACGAACCAGATCCCGAGGCCCACAGCGGCGAGGAACGCGACCGCCGTGTACAGCGGGACGTTCAGCAGGAACCGGCCGTTCGGATCCAACAGGTGCGTCATGATGACCTTCGTGAGCACCGCGACGAATCCGAAGAGCACACCCGCCCCGAGGATATAGGCGAAGGCGTTGAGCCTGCGCTTCCCGAGGACGGCAAGGGTGCCGAAAACGACGACGGCGACCACCAGCAGCAGGACCACCGAGAGTTCCTGCCCGACGGCGACCGAATGGTTCTGCTGGGTGACATTGACCGCGAGGAGGACGAACAGGGCGCTGCCGAAGACGCAGGCCGTGATCGCGGCGATCGTTGCCCGGTTGATGCGGATGCCCTGATCCCTCGAATTCACGACGGTGGTGATCACCAGCGCAATCGCACCGATGGGCTGCACCACCGTCAGCGGCGCCAACGCCAGCGCCACCACGTTCAGTGCTGTGCCTGTGCCCAACAGGACGAGACCGAGAATCCACCGGGGGTTCCGCAGGAGCCGCAGGAAGCCGGCGGTATTGAGGTCGAGGCCGCCGGTATGCGCCCGAACGGCGCTGCCTTGCCGCTGGGCGCCGAAGGCGAGGAAAACCGCACCTGCCAGCGCCAGCACGATCGCAAGGAAAGCCATTCAGCCGGCGATACCGTCAATGGGCCCCTGGCGGCGCTCCTGACGACGGTATTGCCTATGGGCCGCGGTGAAATAACCGTAGAAGGCGAGGAGGTGCCCGATGCATCCCAGAATGAGGAGGGCATGCGCGGACAGGAAGATCCAGGGCTGATCGTAGCCGGGCACGCGGTGCAGCAGGAGCAGCGGCAGGCCGACGAGCAGCAGCGCCGTACGGATCTTGCCGATGTTCGACACCGGCAGATGATTCGGGCCCCGGAAGAGGATGAGCATGTTCAGGATCAGGATCACGTCGGGAACGACGATGATCCAGACGAGCCACGCGGGTGCGATTCCGTTCACCACGAAAGTGACGGCTACCACGATCAGGGCCGTCCGGTCCGCTACGGGATCCAGCCACTTGCCGACCGTTGAAATCTGATCGAACCGTCGAGCAAGATACCCGTCGATCCAATCGGTCGAGCCGAGGATCACGAGTGTTCCAACGGCCGGGCCATACTCCTGGCGCACGATGAACCACACGAACAACGGCACGCCGAGGAAACGGACGATCGTCACGATGTTGGGCAGGGTCCATGCCGTCGTCAGGACCCTGTTCTGCGCCCCGGGCCGCGTTCCGGCGCCGATAAATCTGATCACCAATGCCTCCCCTTCCCATTATGCAGGCACCGGGCCGGCTGCTATCTGGAAAGCAGGCGCCTCAGCAGGACCACCAGGGTGGCCACCGAGCCGGCGAGCACGCTCAGCGGCTTCCAGCGATCGGCAAGGGAGATGTTGTGGGGAACTTCCTTCTCCACGGCGACGGCGGCAACCCTGCCGCTGCCGGCGTCTCCGCCGGTGCGACTTGCAGCGTCGACCGCTTTTGCTTCCTTCTTGGCCTTCGCATCGTTCTTGACCTTCTCGAAGCGGGACTTGATGTCCACCCGACTCCCGAGGGAGTCCCTCGCATCCGCGATGTGCGTCCGGCGCTCGCCGGAACGTCCACGCAGCTCTTCGTACGACGGCGTGGGTTCCTTCGGTGCGGAGTCCCGGGCGTCGTCGTCCTTCGGATCTTCCTTCGGCTTCTTGATGTCGAGCACCGCCGGGTTGAAGCTCCGACCTTCCTTCAGCACGCCGAGGTCGTAGCGGACGCCGCGGATCGCCTCTTCCGGAAGCAGAGGCAGAGCCTTCTTGAACCGCGAAACGCCGATGAGCCCGATGATGGCGGCGAGAACGAGGAAGGCGGCAGCGACCACGAGCGCGGCGAGCCACGGCGGCAGAACCTCTGCGAGCCCCAGGATCGCCGCCACGATGAGTGCGACGGCGAAGAAGAGGACAAAGATCAGCGCCACGACGAGGAAGGCGGCGGCGACGCCCGCTTTGATCCCCTTCTGCTTCATCTGCTCCAGGGCCAGCGAGAATTCGTCGCTGATCTGCCGCGGGGTGAGCCGCGCGAGTATCTTGATGAGCCCAAAGAGGGAAAGCGATCCCGTGGACCGCCTGCCGCGTGTGCTAGCCGAGCTGCTCATGCGCCCCGCCTCCATTCCTGTTTGAAGTAACCGTTATGACACTGACCCTAAAATTACCACCGGTGCGCCCCTCGCCCGTTGCCCGTGCTTTCCCGCGGAGTTCGTTCATTTCTACGCTATGGGCGGTTTCGCGGAACTCCCCGGCCGAAGTGCATCCCTCAGCGGGCAATGAGGTCGGTGTTGTCTTCGAGATCGTGGCCGCTGTACTCCTCGAGCTTCTTCTTCACGAAGAAGAACGACAGCACGGCGAATGCGGTGACGGCCGGATGCCGCCGGGTGGGTTCGGGATCGGCCCTAAGATGGAGGGTGCGTTGATTCGCTCCGGCAACTAGCGCGCGCTCCGCCCCACCACCTTGTTTCGATAGGCAGACTTTTGACCCCCCTCTCCCACCCAGGCGATGCACTCACGCGGCGCGAGAAGATGATCTACATCGCGACCCTCGGTGCGCTGACAGCACTGGGTCCCTTCACCATCGATCTGTACCTGCCGGCGTTTCCGGCGCTCCAGAGCGACCTCGGAATATCCGAGGCCGCCACCCAGCTGACGCTGACCGGGACGATCGTCGGATTCGCTGCCGGCCAGCTGGTCGTCGGACCGCTCAGCGACAAGATCGGACGGCGTGTTCCACTGATCCTTGCGACGTCGCTCCATGTGGCGGCCTCGATCGGCGCCGCTTCCGCCGATGACATCACGGCGCTCATGATCTTCCGCGTCCTCCAGGGCGTGGGTGCGGCCGGCGGCGGAGTAGTGGCCATGGCCATGGTGCGCGACCTCTTCAGCGGGCATGCCCTGGTGCGGAATCTCTCCTACATGGCGCTTGTGAACGGCATGGCACCCATTTTCGCCCCGGTGATCGGGTCGCAGCTGCTGCTGGTGACGGCCTGGCCCGGCATCTTCTGGTTCCTCGCCGGATATGGGGTACTGGTCATCGTTGCCGTGTCGGTGTTCATCATCGAGACGCTTCCTGCGGAGCGACGCAGGAGTTCCGGTTCCACTGCGCTCCAGCGCTACCGGGCGGTCCTCAGCGACCGCGTCTTCATCGGCGTGCTGCTGGTGGGCGGCATGAACTTTTCCGGACTGTTCTCCTACCTCTCGGCATCGCCGTTCCTCTTCCAGGACCTGTACGGGTTGAACGAACAGCAATACGGGCTCCTCTTCGCCGTGAACTCCCTCGGGGTGGTCAGCGGACTGCAGATCAGCTCGCGGGTGCTTCGGCGCATCGGGCCTCAGTGGGTCATGGCCTACGCGACGGCAGCCATGCTGGCGATGTCGACACTGATCATCGTGTTCGACCAGCTCGGGTTGGGCATTCTCGGAACCGCCATCCCGCTGTGGTTCTACATTTTCGCCGCAGGCTTCATGTTCCCGTGCGTCCAGGTACTCGCGCTGATCAACCACGGCGCCCAGGCGGGAACCGCAGCATCCCTGCTCGGTGCTGTGACCTTCGGCCTCGCAGGAGTGGTGTCGCCGTTGGTAGGAGTACTGGGCATCAGATCCGCCACACCGATGGCCGCCGTCATGGCAGGCTGCGTCGCCCTGGCCGTCGTTTTCCTGTGGACCGTCATCCGGCCGAAAAGCGTGCCTCCCCTGCAGTAGCGGCTGGTTCCACTCATCCAGCAGTCGCGCGATTCGTCCCTAGGGCATTGCCTCCGCAGTCTTCGCGATGTTGCGCGCCATCGATTTGAAGATGAAGCCGTGGAACGGCAGCACGGCGAGCCAGTACAGCCGCCCGGAGAGCCCCTGGGGGAAGAAGACGGCGCGCTGGCGGTAGGCGCTCCCTGAGCCGTCGGGGTCCACCGAGAACTCGAGCCATGCCCGGCCGGGCACCTTCATCTCGGCGCGCAGTCGCAGGCGTTCCCCGCGGACGATCTCCTCGACGCGCCAGAAGTCCAGGGCCTCGCCCGTGAGTAGTTCCCGGGCGTCCCGCCTGCCTCGTCGCAGCCCTACTCCCCCGGCGAGCTTGTCCATCCAGCCCCGCGCGGCCCAGCCCACCGGCCAGGAGTACCAGCCGTTCTCGCCGCCGATGCCCTCGACGACGCTCCACAGCTTCTCGGGCGGCGCCGACGAGCTGTAGGTCTGCAGGTCGGTGAAAACTGTATGCCCCGCCCACTGGGGATCGGAGGGCAGTGGATCGGCGGCGGCGTCGAGCTGGGAGGCTCCCGCCCAACTCGTCTCGACCTCCCCGCCCCGCATTTTGCCCAGGGCGAGGTCCACGGCCCGGCGGTAGCCGGTGGGACCACCTTCCGGAAGGGGCAGGTAGGCGTCGATGTCGTTTTCGGCGGTGATGGCGTCGTGCTGCAGTGACTCGATCAACGGCATCGCCATGGCGCGCGGAATGGGCGTCACCAGGTTGACCCAGTGGCCCGCCAGCCGAGGCGTGAGAACCGGCAGTGCGAGGATCCTGCGTCTCGGCAGTCCCGCTGCCTCCGCGTACTGGTTCATCATCTCCGCATAGGTGAGCACCTCACGGGAGCCGAGGTCGAAGGTCCGATTGAGGTCGGGCGGCAGGTCGAGGGCTCCTACGAGGTAGTGGATGACGTCGCGGACCGCGATCGGCTCGATGCGGTTGAGGACCCACCTGGGTGCGGGCATGACGGGCAGGACGTCGGAGAGATGCCGGATCATCTCGAAGGACGCCGACCCCGAGCCGATCACCACCCCGGCCTGGTAGGCGATGGTGGGTGTGCCGGAATCGAGCAGGATCCGGCCAACCTGGGTACGGGAGCGCATGTGTGTCGACAGGGTCACGCCTTCGGGGTGGAGCCCACCGAGGTACACGATCCGGGAGACCCCGGCCTCGGCGGCCGCCTCCGACACGGTGACGGCGATCTCGCTCTCGCGCACGTCGAAGTTCTTCCCCGAACCCATTGAGTGCACGAGATAGTAGAGGGTTTCCACACCCTCGCAGGCGCGGTGCATGGTCCCACGATCCTGCAGGTCTCCCTCGATGAGGTCGACCTGGTCCGCCCACGGAACATCCTTGAGTTTTTGCGGTGAGCGGACCACGACGCGCACGCTGTGGCCCTCGGCCACCAGCTTCGTCACGAGCCTGCCGCCGAGGTAGCCAGTGGCACCGGTGACAAGGATGAGCGCGCCGTCATTTTTCATGGCCCCAGCCTACGCCCGCCCTCCGACAGTACCGGCTGTCCATGACGGGTACGCAGAAAAAAGCCCCTGACCAGCGGAAACGCTGGTCAGGGGCTTTCGTTGCTCCTCCGACTGGACTTGAACCAGTAACCCTTCGATTAACAGTCGAATGCTCTGCCAATTGAGCTACGGAGGAAAGCGGCAGGATCAACTCTACATACGATCCGCGGCGTTGTGAAATTGGCCGGCCGACCGCTTCAGGCTGGACAGGGGATGCCTTCGACCGCAGCCCCGGAAGCAGCGCGAGCGTCCCGTTGCAGCCGGTGCTGCAGGGTCTTTTTCTTCCGGGCGGATCTAGACTTTAACCGGGGCCTGCGCTGGAACAGTCGGGAAAGGGGAAGTCGATGCCGCTCTATCTCTCGAGGTTCAGCTACACGCCGGAGACATGGGCTCGGTTGATCAGCAATCCCGAGGACCGCGGCAAGGCCGCCCAGTCCTACATCGAATCCGTCGGCGGGAAGCTCCACGGCTTCTGGTACGCCTTCGGTACCCACGACGGCTTCACCCTGTGGGAGGCTCCCGACAACGTGTCGATGGCGGCGGTCGTACTCGCGATCAGCGGTGGCGGCGCGCTGGGTTCGCTCGAGACGACAGTGCTCCTGACCGTCGATGAAGCGATGGATGCCATGCGCCAGGCCGGCCAGGTCAGGTACCAGCGCCCCGGCGCCTGATCGGCTCCTGCCGCTCCACCCGGGATTTCCTAGTCGGAGCGGAGCAGCCGCCGCTGGGTTTCGAGTTCCATCAGGTCCCGCTGCAACTGGTTGTAGAGGACAGGATCAGCGGCAGGATCCATCCGCTGCAGCTGCCCCAGCTTCTCGGCCTTCTGCTGGGTGATGCGAAGCTCGAAGAGCCTGTTCACGATGTCGCGGCAATACAGTGCGAGCGCGTCCTCGGCCTTGGAGGGTAGGGGGGTAACCGCCAGTTCCGTGACGAAACCCCGCAGTACTTCCGGCACCTCCTGCCGAACCCGTTCGACCCATTGGGCCGGATCCGTTCCGCTGCTGCCTGCTGCCTGCACCGCATCCCGAAGCGTCGCGTGCACAGGAGCGGAGAAGTTCGCCCCGGCCAGCCGCTCCCAGTGGACGGGCTCGAGGAGGTTCGGATATTGGAGCGCGACCTCCAATGCCTCACGTTCCATGCGCCCGATGGGATCCCGTGGATCGGGGCGGGAGAACTGAGGACCCGAGAGCGTGTCACCTCCCTGCCCGTCCGGCTGGTCACCGCGGTGGTCCTCTGTCCGGGCTGCTCCCCGGCGTCCCGGGGTCCCGGCTCCATCGCGCCGGGCCGCCGCCGACACTGCCCGTGCCACCTGGTCCTCCCCTACGAACTGCATGCCGAGCCAGCGCGAGAGTTCACGGGTATACGTGGACCGCAGCGACACGTCGCGGATCTGCGCCACGATCGGCGCCGCATGTCGGAGCGCCTTGACCTGGCCTTCACCGGTGGAGAGGTCGAAGTTTCCGAAGGAAGCCTTGATCGCGAACTCGAACAGCGGCCGCCGATCCGCGATGAGGGAACGGACGGCGTCGTCGCCCTTGGTCTGGCGCAGGTCGCACGGATCGGCGCCCCCGGGTTCCACCGCGACGTAGGTCTGCGCGACGAACCGCTGGTCCTCCTCGAAGGCCCGCAGGGCGGCTTTCTGGCCGGCGGCGTCGCCGTCGAACGTGAACACCACCTCGCCTCCCGTGCCGTCGTCGGACAGCAGCCGGCGTGCGATCTTGATGTGGTCCGCGCCGAATGCGGTGCCGCAGGTCGCGACGGCGGTGCCGACTCCCGCCAGATGACAGGCCATGACGTCGGTATAGCCCTCCACCACTACGAGCTGGCGCGTCTTCGCGATCTCCCGCTTGGCGAGGTCGATGCCGTACAGCACCTGCGACTTCTTGTAGAGCTGCGTTTCGGGAGTGTTGAGGTACTTCGGCCCCTGGTCCTCCTCGTACAGCTTCCGGGCGCCGAATCCGACGGTGTCACCGGTGATGTCGCGGATCGGCCAGATGAGACGCCCCCGGAAACGGTCGTAGAGGCGGGAGGCGTTGTTCGAGGCGACGCTGAACATGCCGGTGAGCTTCAATTCGTCGAGGGTGAAGCCGCGGCCGGTGAGGTGGGTGAGGAGTCCGTCCCAGCCCTGCGGCGCGTAGCCCACACCGAAGGAGGCCGCGGCGTCGCGGTCGAAACCGCGCTCCTCGAGGAATTGCCTGCCGGCAGCGGCACCCTGGGTGACCAGCTGGTCCCGATAGAACTCGGCGGCGATCTTATGGGCGTCAAGCAGGCGCTGGCGCTTGCCGACGTCCTCGCGTCTCGGCCCGGAACCGCCGTCCTCGTAGTGCAGTTCGAAGCCGAGCCGGGCGGCGAGCTTCTCGACGGTCTCGGTGAAGGAGGTGTGGTCGAGCTTCTGGACGAACGAGATGACATCGCCGCCCTCGCCGCACCCGAAGCAGTGGTAGGAGCCCATCTGCGGGCGCACGTGGAAGGACGGCGAACGCTCGTCGTGGAACGGGCAGAGACCCTTGTAGGAGCCCACCCCGGCCGACTTGAGCGTGACGTAACCGTCGACGACTTCCTTGATATCGGTGCGCTGGCGGACCTCATCGATGTCTTCGCGCTTGATGAGTCCGGCCATGAAAACAGTCTATGCTTCCCCTGCCACGGCGCCTGACCGCCCTCCTTGGGCGTGTGGACAATAATAGAGCCACAGCCACAGGCCGGCGAACGGCGGCGCCCTACCAGAGCGCGGGAACCGGGCCCACGATGCGCTCATGGAGGCCCAGTGCCGAGCCGTCGGTCAGCGAGGCCACCTGGTCCACGATGACGCGCAGCCGGGCGTCGTCGTCGGCTGCGTCGCGCCAGTCTTCGGCGAAGGCCGGCTCGAGGTAGCGGTCGCCTTCTGCGTGCATCTGGGCCACGAGGGAGATCAGGATCTCACGTTGGCGTTCGTACAGGGGCTGCCGCTGATCCGTGGTCATCACGTAGGTGGTGGCCAGGCCTTTCATGACGGCGATCTCGAGGGCGGTGTCCTCCGGCACCACCATCTCGGCGGAATAGCGGGTCAGCGGATCGGTCCCGTAGATGCCGCGGGTGGCCTCGAGTGCGCTGAGGCAGAACCGGCCGATCAGCTGGCTCGTCATGTTCTTCAGGGCGGCCATGGACCGCCGCGCACCGTCCGCTTCCCTCACCCAGACCGGGGTCTTCTCGAGGCGGGCAAGGGCCGCGTCGACGGCGGCGGGGTCGCTTCCGGGGAGGTACCACTGCTGCGTGTACCCGACCACGCGCGCCCTCGCGTCCGGGCTGTCCATCCACTTCAGCTGGAGGTGACCGGCGACGATGGCGTCCTCGACGTCGTGCACCGAGTAGGAGATGTCGTCGGCAAGGTCCATGACCTGCGCCTCGAGGCAGGAGCGGCCCTCGGGCGCACCGGTGCGCAGCCAGTCGAAGACCGGGAGGTCGTCCTCGTAGGCCCCGAACTTCGATGTCCGGTGGGCGTTGATGACGGGAGCGGAGGCGGCCGTCCACGGATATTTGCAGGCGGCGTCGAGGCTTGCCCGGGTCAGGTTCAGCCCGGCCGGAGTGCCGTCGTCACCGATGATCTTCGGTTCGAGGCGCGTCAGCAGGCGCAGGGTCTGGGCGTTGCCCTCGAAGCCCCCGATCCCGTGGGCGATGTCGTTCAGGGCTGACTCGCCGTTATGGCCGAACGGAGGGTGGCCGAGGTCGTGAGCCAGGCACGCGGCGTCGACGATGTCCGGATCGCATCCCAGCGCCCGCCCCAGCTCCCGGCCCACCTGGGCCACTTCGAGGGAGTGGGTGAGCCGGGTGCGCACGAAGTCGTCCGTATCCGGAGCCACGACCTGCGTCTTGGCGCCGAGCCGGCGGAGCGCCGACGAGTGCAGGACCCGCGCTCGGTCGCGCTCGAAATCAGAGCGGTGCGAGCTCTTGGGGGGCTCGCGGACCCACCGCTGCATGTCCTCAGCGAGGTAGCCCGCCGTCGGGAGCGGGTGCGGAAAACTCATGGCTGCTTCCTGCCTTGAAGCGTCGGGTGCGGCGCGTGTTCAGCCACCTGAGACGTCCAGTTCAGCTGCCGCGATGTCGGCCTGCTGCACCGCGTTCAGCACCCGGCCGTCCAGCCAGTGCTCGGGCAGCGAGGTCTTCTTCGGTGAACCGGCACGCCCGCGCGGTCCCTCGGCGTCGGGGCCGGGATAGGGCGAATCCCCGTCCAGCTCGTCGAGGAGGCCGCGCAGCACCTCGAGCGTCGGGACGGACGCGAGCTTCGCGCGGAGTTCGCCGCCCACTACGTAGCCCTTGAAGTACCAGGCCATGTGCTTGCGGATATCGCGCAGGCCCATCATCTCGCTGTCGAAGGTCTCCACGAGGAGCTCGGCGTGCCGGTACACAGTTTCGGCCACCTGGCCGAGACCCGGCCGGTGGCGCTCGGTCTTCCCCTCGAACGCATTGACCAGGTCGCCGAACAGCCAGGGCCGGCCCTGGCACCCGCGCCCGATCACCACGCCGTCCACTCCGGTCTGCTGGACCATGCGCACGGCGTCCTCGGCACTCCAGATGTCGCCGTTGCCCAAAACCGGGATGTCCGGGAGGGCGTTCCGCAGTTCCGCGATGGCGTTCCAGTCGGCCTTGCCCGAGTAGAACTGCGAGGCCGTGCGGCCATGGAGTGCGACGGCGGCAACACCGCTGTCACGGGCGATCTTGCCTGCCTCCCGGAAGGTCAGGTGGTCCTCGTCGATGCCCTTGCGCATCTTGATGGTGAGCGGGATGCCGCCCTTCGACGCTTCGCGGACGGCGGTCTGGACGATGCCGGTGAAGAGGTCGAGCTTCCAGGGGAGGGCCGCTCCCCCGCCTTTCCGCGTGACCTTGGGGACCGGACAGCCGAAATTGAGGTCGATGTGGTCGGCGTGGTCCTCCTCCACCAGGATGCGCACCGCCGCACCTACGGTGACGGGGTCGACGCCGTAGAGCTGCACCGAGCGCACCCGTTCGTCGTCGTCGTGGGAGATGATGCGCAGCGATTCCGGGCTGCGCTCCACGAGTGCGCGTGATGTCACCATTTCCGACACGTACAGCCCGCCACCGTACTCGCGGCACAACCGGCGGAACGCACGGTTGGTGATGCCGGCCATGGGTGCGAGGATCACCGGGGTGTCCACCGTGATGGCGCCGAGCTTCAGGGGCGGGAGGTCGAGCCTGAGCGCAGGCTCTCCGCCCTCGGGAGCGGAAGGTGGAGCAATGGAGGGAGCGGTGGCCGGCGCGGGCCGTGTCGATACAGCAGTCACCCCTCCATTGTCGCAAGGCCGGGCAAATCGACGGCGGCTGTTCGCTCTCCGGGAATGTGGTGCGGCGACGAGCCGGAAAGTTTCCGCGCATCGCTCCCGCGCATCCGGTGGACGGGAAGTCGTGATATGAGTGAGGATCAAGCGCCGGCGGATCTCCCCCGGCCCGAGCATCAGGGTGCGTGGACATGGCGTGGAAGCCGAAGCAGAACGACCGCCTGTACCGTTTCGTGGTCGGCACTGGGCTGCTGATCCGGTGGTTGCTGCAGCTGCGGATCCGGACCACCGGCACGGAAAACCTGCCGGCACCCGATCCGCTGAACGGCCGCTCACGGCGCGCGGTCCCCGGGAAGGGCGCGGTAGTGGCGATCACCCACTTCGGGTACCTCGATTTCGCCTTCGCGGAGTTGGCCCTGTGGCACCATGCCCGCATCCAGGCCCGGTACCTGATCACCAAGCGGGTGGCGTCCCTGTGGTTCGTGGGCCCCTTCGTCTACGGCCTCGGCCACGTGGTCACCGACCGGCGGGCAGGCGCCGACGCCTACGCCGATGCGCTGGAGAAACTGAAGGCCGGCGAGTACGTAGCGATCCTCCCCGAGGCCGGCGTCTCACGCAGCTACACCGTCCGCGGGCTCAAGACCGGTCCGGTGCGCCTTGCGGCAGAGGCCGGCGTTCCCGTGATCCCTGTGTCCGTGTGGGGAGCACACCGGCTGCTCACCCGCGGCCACGGATTCTCGGTCCGGAAAGCGTGGCGCACACCTGTAAGGGTGCATGTCGGCGAGCCGATCCGGCACAGCGAGGGCATCGACGTCGCGATCGAGACCGAGAAGCTGCGCGCAGCGCTCCAGGAGGGCATCGACCGGTGCATCGGCGACTTTCCGGTGGTTCCCGAGCCGGGAGCCTGGTGGCAGCCGGCCCACCTCGGCGGCGGCGCCATGACCGAGGAAGAACGCGTCGCGGCCGACGCATACGACCTCAGCACGGGCCGCCACAGCCGGGGTTGAGCTGACGTTTCCGGCACCGGGTCCGGCACTCCCGCCGCGCCCGTTACGTCGTCCGATTCGCCCGAGCCGGATCCGCTGAACCTGGCACCACTAAACCTGGCACCACCGGGCGGGTGCTTCCCGGGCCGGCCACGACGCCGGATCACCGGATCACCGAGGCGCGTGTCGTGCAGCTATTCCAGGGCGATGACGTGCGCCTCGGCGTCAGCCGTCGCAGCGCCTCCGGCCAGCAGCGGCTCGACGACCCGCGCCAGTGCCGCCATCGAGTCGTCGACCTCGAGCTGCACGGGGAACTGATGCACGAGCATCGCGATCATCGTGGCCACCGCGGCTTCCTGCTCGGACGGCTTCAGCGTGGCGTCGTAGCCCAGGAGGACATCGGCCGGACCGTCGGTGCGGGCCTGCGTGTAGCTGACCGCGAAAGCGGCGATGGTGCCGCCGTCGGCCCGGGGCCGGTCGCGCAGCACGATCGCGCCGGCCGCGCCGCTGGTATCGGAGAGCAGCAGCTGCTGGGCACGGCCGAGAGTCAGATCAGCGCGGTCCCAGCCGTGGACTGCAGTATAGAAGTCGGCGACGGCGCGGGTGAGTTCCACCGACCCCGTCGCCGCTTCCTCGAGCTGGGGACCGGAGGCGTCGTCGAACCCGGGAGCGGCAAGCGCTCCCGGGCTGACCACGACCACGCGCGAACGCTGGATCGTCGAGAAACCCACGGCCTCCGCGAATCGGGCGCCGGTGGTGCCCGGCTGCACCTTGCTGCGGAGCGCGGTGATGCCCGACGGCGACGCCGCGGCCTCGGAGCGCAGCATCGTCAGCAGGGTGGAGCCGATGCCCGCGCGACGGTGGTCGGCAGCGACTTCGACATAGCACCAGAGGCGGTCGGGATGCAGCGCGGTCTCGTAGACGAATCCGGCCGCGACCGGGATCCCCTGGTCCAGCGCCGTGATGCAGCGGTTCCAGGGCGACTCGGCCGGGGGGCGGAATGAACCCCTGAACTGCTCGGACGGCGCCGATTCCGCTCCGCCCCACAGCTGGAGGAGCTCGAGGTCGTCGCCGTCCTGCCAGGCCCGGTATTCGAGGGCCATCAGGAGCCGATCAACCGTGCCGCGAGGTAACCCTGCACCTGATCGAGGGCAACGCGTTCCTGCGCCATGCTGTCACGTTCGCGGATGGTCACCGCCTGGTCCTCAAGGGTGTCGAAGTCCACGGTGATGCAGAACGGCGTGCCGATCTCGTCCTGCCGCCGGTACCTGCGGCCGATGGCGCCGGCGTCGTCGAAGTCGATGTTCCAGTTCCGCCGCAGCTCTGCCGCGAGGTCCTTCGCCTTGGGCGACAGGTCCTCGTTGCGGCTGAGGGGCAGCACTGCCGCCTTCACCGGGGCAAGGCGCGGATCGAGCCGCAGCACCGTGCGCTTGTCCACGCCGCCCTTCGAGTTCGGGGCCTCGTCCTCGGTGTAGGCGTCGACGAGGAACGCCATGAAGGAGCGCGTCAGGCCGGCGGCCGGTTCGATGACGTACGGGGTGTAGCGCTCGTTCGTGGCCTGGTTGAAGTACCCGAGGTCGGTTCCGGAGTGCTTGGAGTGGGTCGAGAGGTCGAAGTCGGTGCGGTTGGCAATGCCCTCCAGTTCGCCCCACTCGGAGCCCTGGAAGCCGAACCGGTACTCGATGTCCGTGGTGCCCTTGGAGTAGTGGCTGAGCTTCTCGAGGGGGTGCACGAAGAGGCGGAGGTTGTCGGGGTTCATACCGAGCTCCGTGTACCACTCGAAGCGGGCCTTGATCCAGTATTCATGCCACTCTTCGTCCGTCCCCGGCTCGACGAAGAACTCCATCTCCATCTGCTCGAACTCACGCGTGCGGAAGATGAAGTTCCCCGGGGTGATCTCGTTGCGGAAGCTCTTGCCGATCTGGCCGATCCCGAACGGCGGCTTCTTGCGGGCAGTGGTGAGGACGTTGTTGAAGTTGGTGAAGATGCCCTGCGCGGTCTCGGGCCGCAGGTAGTGCATGCCCTCCTCGCTCGCGACGGGGCCGAGGTAGGTCTTCAGAAGGCCCGAGAACTCCTGCGGCTCGGTCCACTGGCCTTTGGTGCCGCAGTTGGCGCACGCGATGTCCTTGAGGCCGTTCTCCGGTGCCCGGCCCTTCTTCTCCTCGAACTCCTCCTCGAGGTGGTCGGCCCGGTAGCGCTTGTGACAGCTCAGGCACTCGACGAGCGGGTCACTGAAGACCTCGACGTGGCCCGACGCCTCCCAGACCTGGCGGGGAAGGATCACCGCGGAATCCAGTCCGACGACGTCGTCACGCCCGCGCACCACGGACTGCCACCACTGCCGCTTGATGTTCTCCTTGAGCTCGGCACCGAGCGGCCCGTAGTCCCAGGCCGAGCGCGATCCACCGTAGATCTCCCCCGACTGGAAGACGAAGCCCCTGCGCTTGGCGAGGGAAATGATCGGATCGAGCGCTGATTTCGCTGCTGCCATCGGGTTACTGCTCCGGCTTCCGCAGGCCGCTGGGTGCGGTCCGCTGGTTGGGTGTGCTGGTTGGGTGTGCGGGAATTCCTTCGGATATCCACGCGGGGAAGAACATACATCGCCAGCCTACCGCCAGCGGCACGGGCCGGCCGAGCGCAGGACCCTAGTGGTACGGGTTCGTTTCCGCAAGAGGGACCAAGTATTACCGCGGTTTTCCACCGAAAACCCCTTCGCGCCCTTGACCGCCGCACTGCTGCTTCCTATGGTTGGGGGGCGCCGTGACGTGACCTACATCACAGGCGTTTTCTGTGTCTGCAACAGCAGACCTCCTCGCGACCAAAGGAACGAATCGTGACCCCAAACGATCTTCACCCGCGTGCACGCATCGCAAGGGCGGGCCTGGCACTTGCCGGTGGCCTGGCCCTCGTTGCATCGGGCGGACTTGCGGCCAACGCAGGTCCGACCCATGAGAACAGCAACAACAACACCACCCAGAAGCTACGGACAGCGGTGTCCGTAGAGAACGTCGTCGGGCACCTCGACGCGCTCGACACCATCGCCGAGGCGAACGGCAGCACCCGGGCATCCGGTACGAAGGGGTACGCGGACTCGGTCGACTACATCGTCGGCAAGCTGGAGGCCGCGGGCTACTCCCCCACCATCCAGACCTTCCAGTTCCCCTTCTATGCCCAGCTGAGTGATCCCGTCCTCACTCAGACAAGCCCGGTGACCAGATCGTATGGGCCCGGTGACTTCGCCACCATGACCTACTCCGGCGCGGGAGAGGCTTCAGGCACCATCACCACGGTCGACACCACCGGAGCGGCGAGCGCCGCGAACACCAGCGGCTGCGAAGCCTCGGACTTCGCCGGCTTTGCGTCGGGCTCGATCGCACTGGTGCAGCGCGGCAGCTGTGCGTTCTCGCAGAAGGCCGCCAATGCCGAGGCCGCAGGAGCCACGGCTGTCATCATCTTCAACACCGGCGTCGGAGGCAACACCGGTCCGATCGCCGGAACGCTCGGCGCACCCGATGTGGTCACGATCCCCGTGCTCGGCGCAAGCTTCGAAGCGGGAAATTCGCTGATCGGCGACGACGTGACCGGACAGGTGACAGCAGACACCATCTCCGAATTCCGGGAGACCTACAATGTTCTCGCCGAGACTGCCTCGGGCAATCCCGACAACGTGGTCATGGTCGGCGCCCACCTGGACAGCGTGGTCGCAGGACCGGGCATCAACGACAACGGAAGCGGAAGCGCGGCGATCCTCGCCGTCGCCGAGAGCATGCAGAAGGTGACGACGGCAAATCAGGTGCGCTTCGCCTGGTGGGGTGCGGAGGAACTGGGCCTGCTCGGAGCCGAACACTACGTGGCAGACCTCGTGGAGAATGGCGGTCTCGACAAGGTGGGGCTTTACCTGAACTTCGACATGATCGGCTCGACGAACTTCGGTCGGTTCGTGTACGACGGCGACAACTCCGCCTTCCCGGTAGGGCCGAACGCCGCCGAAGGCCCCGAGGGCTCGGGCCAGATCGAACAGGACTTCCACGACTACTTCGCGTCGGCCGGTCTCGCCTCGGGCGAAACGGCGTTCAGCGGACGCAGCGACTACGGACCCTTCATTGCCGAAGGAGTCCCTGCCGGCGGCCTCTTCACCGGAGCCGAGGGCATCAAGACGGACGAGCAGGCGGCACTCTTCGGCGGAACAGCCGGCAAGCCCTACGATGCCTGCTACCACATCGCCTGCGACGACGACACGAACCTGAGCATCGAGGCTCTGGACCAGATGAGCGACGCCGTTGCCCACCTCACCCTCACCTACGCCATGAACACGGTGGGTGTGAACGGCGCAGGGACGGCGAAGGGCAACTTCAAGCAGAAGGAGAGCTTCGAGGGCAACCCCCTGGGTGGCGGCACGGAGAGCGGCGGCGGACTCCACCCGGAGCACGACCACGACTCCGAACTGGCGGACCGTTAGCCGACAGCTTGCACCGCCGGTAGCCGGTAGCCGTTAGCCGTTAGCCGACAGCTTGCACCGCCGGTAGCCGGTAGCCGGTAGCCGGTAGCCGGTAGCCGGTGGATCATGACATCGACGCGTGGGGCGGAACCTTCCGGTTCCGCCCCACGCGTCCGTCTTTGCGGCCGCGCTGCAGCGCGGTGTGGTTACGCGATGCCCGTGGCTCTCCGCGGCCAGGGCAGGGTCGTCAGGACGATGGCGATCAGCGTCAGCACGGTTCCCGCGACGGTGGCGACGGCGATGATCGTTCCAGGGGCTGGAAACACGAGGTCCAGTACCAGGGATCCCACCAACTGCCCGCCGGTCATGCTGAGACCGGTCAGCAGGACGCCCAGGCTGCGCACCAGCAGCGCGCCGAGCGCGATGAACACGCACCCCAGGGGGCCGCCGAGGTAGTACCACCACTCGGTGGGCAGCGGATTCCCAGGACCGGTGACGAGCAGCTTGACCAGCCAGGCCGCGAGGAGCACCGTGCTCCCTGCCACGAAATTCAGGAGTGTGGCGGTGAGCGGTGTTCCATAGTGGACGGCGGCGGTCCCGTTCATGGCCTGCTGGAAGCTCAGAAGGATCCCTGCTGCGACCGGCAGCAGGACGGGCAGGAGCGATGACGCAGGGTCCCCGACAACCCCGAACCTCGGGGACAGCGCCCACATCACCGAGACCACGGTGAGGACCACGCCGATAACGCGCATGGGGGTTGCGGAGCGTCTACCAGCCGGTCCGATGCCGGCCCGGTCCACCAGGAGGCCACTGAGGGACTGGCCCATGACGGCGACCACCGTGAACAGGGCCACTCCGAGCACCGCTATGGTCAGGGACTGGGAGAACACGAAGAGCGCGCCGATGGCGCCGGCTCCGAGGTAGTACGGCGGAAAGCGCCCCTCGCGGACTGCAGGAATCACCTGGCGTGCCCCGGCCCGGGCGGTGGGGAGCGTCAGCGAGATGACGATCATCAGCACGAGTCCCGTACCGAAACTGACCAGGGCAGCAGCGAGGCTGTCATCGAGCCGCGTACCGAGTGCTCCGTTGATCCGTCCCTGCAACGGAATGGCGATGCCGACGGCAATTGCGAGCGGAAGCCCGATGACCGGGGACAGCGAGGGGGGTATAGCCACCGGTCAAGCGTAGGCGTAGCCGCGCAACCGCCCGAGGGCCGACGGCACAGCTTCCGCGATAACTACGTCAGAATGGAATCATGACCGGCGAAGACACCGCGCAGAGCGCAGGCGACAGCAACGAGATTCCCATCCGCGACGACATGATCCGGCTGGGCCAGCTGCTGAAACTCGCCTCCCTGGCCGAGGACGGCGTCGAGGCGAAAGCGCTGGTCGACAACGGTCTGGTCCAGGTCAACGGGGAGATCGAGGAACGCCGTGGGAGGCAGCTCCACCCGGGCGACACGGTGAGCGTCAACGGCCAGAGCATACGGATCACGAGGAGCTAGCGCCGTCCCAGCACCGTCAGTGTCAGGAACTCGCGCACGTGCGCGAGTTCCTGCTCGCTGATGCTGTGCAGCATGTTGGAATACAGGACCTTGGTGAGTTTGGTGTTGGACGTCAGCCAGGCGTGCGTGAAGTCGATCATCCCGGCGGAGATCACCTCGTCCGCCTGGTCCCGACCCCAGAAGAACGGCACTCTGGCCGCTGCGACGTGGTCGTCGTCCTGGAAGAAGGAGGAACCGTCCGCGGGTACGGCAAAACCCGACAGCCCGACGACGCAGGCGAAGTCCTCCGGCGTGTGCCGCAACAGGCTCGTGGCAACGGCCATGCCCTGGGAGAACCCGAGGAGGCTGACGCTGGTGTGGGCGCTCCGAACAGTCCCGAGCCAGGCCGCGAGCCGGCCCACCGAAGCGGCAACCTTGTCCACCGAGTAATCGGCCTCGCGCGAGAGCGGGAACCAGGAGTAGCCCGGTCCGCCGGGCAGGGGCGCCCGCACCGATACGACGGTGAACTCATCGGGAAGGTAGGCAACCAGCCCCATCAGGTCTTCCTCGTTGGCCAGGTACCCGTGGAGCAGCACCAGCAGCGGCGTTCCCTGCCGCTCGGCTTCCGGCCGTGACCACAGCACGGTCGGATTCCAGGCGGCGGCGTCGGGCGGGAAGGGGCTTTCGTCAGCGTCGGTCATGAAAATATTCTGGCACGCGCCGCCCGGCGGGCGGCACATGGCTCGGGAGGCGACCCGTGTGCCGGTGTTCGCGCAACCACCGCTCGGCCTGAAAGAATGAAAACGTGACAGCCAACCAGCCCGCACCGCAGGTCGAGGAAGTCCCCTACCCCCAGCCTCACCCCTGGAGCCGCTACGTGGCCCTGGGCGATTCGTTCACCGAGGGAATCGGTGATCCCAATCCTGAAAGCGTCGGCGGCAACCGGGGCTGGGCCGACCGCGTTGCCGAGGAGCTCAGCCGTAACCACCCGAGCTTCGCCTACGCGAACCTCGCCGTCCGCGGCCGGCTCCTGCAGCAGATCGCGGACCAGCAGGTGGGCCCGGCCCTCGCCCTGAAACCGGATCTCATCACTATTTCGGCAGGCGGCAATGATCTTCTCCGTCCGGGCGGGGATCCGGACCGGATCGCCGAACGCCTCGATGCGCTGGTGCAGATCCTCGGCACCAACGGAGCCACGGTGGTGATGCTGACCGGCCCCGACGTCCGGGACACGGTACTCGGGAGCATCCGGGCCAAGACCGCGATCTACAACGAGAATCTTCGGACCATCGCCGCGCGCCACGACGCCGTCGTAGCCGACATGTGGGCGCTGCGGCTGCTGCTGAATCCGCAGATGTGGGCCGCCGACCGCCTCCACTTCTCGCCGCTGGGCCACCACACCATCGCCGCGATGGTCCTGGACACCCTCGCTGTCGAGCACACCCTGGAGCCCCTGCGCCCCAAGGAACTCCCGGCGAAAAGCTGGCGCATGGCGCGCTCCGAGGATTTCGTGTGGGCACGTGAATTCTTCGTCCCCTGGGTTCTCCGGCGGCTCCGGCACCAGTCCTCGGGCGACGGCGTGACCGCCAAGCGCCCGGAGCCCGGCACCATCTTCGGCCCCGGAATGCCGCCCGGATCAGCCGACTAGGAACGGCGGACCGGGAACGGCGGACCCACCGGAGGATGAAAAACGCCGCCGGTCCCTTCCGGGAAGGGACCGGCGGCGCTGGCGGACGGAAGCTGATCGCCCGACCGCGTCAGCCGTTCAGCGACACCTCACCGTTCGCGACGGCGTCGGCGCATTTCCCGAGATCGGGGCCGGGCTTGAAGTCGACGAACTGGGGCTGCAGTTTCTGGAACAGGAATTCGTAGATCTCGTCGCGGCTGCTGCCCTTGAGGGTCTGCGCCGCCTCACGCACCGCTGACTGAAGCGCGCGGTCCGCGTCGAGCAGGATCTTCTGACGTGCTTCTTCGTTCCAACCGATAGTACTGAGTTCCATGAACAGCTCCTTCGACGGCGTTGGACTGCGGTAGAGCCTGCCTGGCATGCATAAACACAGCTGCGCTACATACTAAGCAGGCTTAGCTCCAACCCTAGGCCCGATGTCCGCCAAACCCAACCTTTGCATTCCGGTCCGGTACCCAGGATTCGGTCCTAATCGCTGAAGAACGCCTCCGTCAGCTCCCGGTCGAGTTGATGGATCTGTGTCAGGAATGCATCGTGCCCGATCGGGGACCGGATCGTGTGCACCGGTACGTGTCCCGGAAGTGACTCCGCCAGGACTGCCGACTGCCCGGGGAAATACAGGCGGTCGGTGTCCACCGCTGCGATGAAGAACCGTGCAGTGGCTCCGCTCAGCGCCTGTGCAAGGCTTCCACGGTCCCGCGCGGCATCGTGGCTCATGAGCGCCTCGGTGAGTATCACGTAGCTGTTGGCGTCGAAGCGGTGGACCAGTTTCTCCGCCTGGTGGTCGAGGTAGCTTTCCACCTGGTAGCGTCCGCGCTCCGCGGGGAGCACGCCGCCGAACGGCTGCTCCACGTCCTGGGCGGCCCTCCCGAAACGGTCACCGAGCTCCGCCTCGGACCGGTAGGTAATGTGGGCGATCCGTCGCGCGAGGCCCAGTCCGGCAACAGGAGGGTCCGTCCCGTAGTAGTCGCCTCCCGCGTACGCCGGATCGAGGCGGATCGCCTGGAGCTGCGCCTGGGCGAACGCGATCTGCTCGGCCGAGCTTGCGGCGGTGCAGGCGATGACCGCACACCGTTCCACCCGCTCCGGGTACATCAGTGCCCATTCCAGGGCGCGCGCCCCGCCCATCGATCCTCCCAGGACCGAATGCCAGCGCCGGATCCCCAGGCGGTCCATCAGCAGCGCCTCGGTGCGGACCGAATCCCGGATGGTGACGAACGGGAACCTCGACCCCCACGGCGATCCCTGGGGGTCGAGGCTCGCCGGTCCGGTCGAGCCGTAGCAACCGCCGATCATGTTGATGGACACGACGAAGTACCTGTCCGTGTCCACCGTGCGGCCGGGGCCGACCAGTGAATCCCACCACCCGTCCTCCTCGGACGCCCCTCGGGCGACATGGGAACTGCCGGTCAGTGCATGATGCACCAGCACCGCATTCGTCGCATCCCCGTTGAGGGTGCCCCAGGTCTCGAAGGCCAGCTGCACGTCGGGGAGTTCACCACCGGCGTCAAGCACCACCGGGCCCAGCAACGCAGTTCGAAGCAAGCCGTCGCTCCCCGAAACTGTTCGGGGCAGGCGGGACGACGGCGCAGGAAAATAGGTGGTCACCGGTTTGCCTACGCCCCCTTCGCCGCTCGGAAGCTTGCATCCAGGTCGGCGAGGATGTCCTGGAGGTTCTCGAGTCCCACCGACAGCCGCACGAGCCCGGGACGCACCCCGGCCGTCAGTTGCGCTTCCGCGCCCAGCTGGCTGTGGGTGGTCGACGCCGGGTGGATCACGAGCGAACGGACATCACCCACGTTCGCCACATGGGAGTGGAGCTCGAGACCGTCGACGAACCGTTTGCCGGCCTCGATCCCCCCTTCGATGTCGAACGACACGATGGCACCGGTGCCGCGCGGTCCGTAGGTGCGGCCACGTTCGTACCAGGGGCTCGAGGGCAGCCCCGCATAGGCGACTGATTCGACGTCGTCGTGCTGTTCAAGCCATTCAGCCACGGCCCGGGCGTTCTCGACGTGCCGCTCCATCCGCAGGCTGAGGGTCTCGATGCCCTGGGCGATCAGGAAGGCATTGAAAGGTGACACCGAGGAACCGAGGTCCCGCAACAGCTGGACTCGTGCCTTGAGGATGTAGGCGAGGTTTGCGCCGAGAGCGCTGCCGACTCCGAGGTCCCTGGCGTAGACCAGTCCGTGGTAGCTCTCGTCAGGAGTGTTGAAGCCGGGAAACTTCTCCGGATCCTTGGCGAAGTCGAACTTTCCGGAATCGACGATCACTCCCGCGATGGCGTTACCGTGGCCGCCGAGGTACTTGGTGGCGGAATGGACCACGATGTCGGCGCCCCACTCGATGGGCCGGATGAGGTAGGGCGTGGACAGCGTGTTGTCGACGATCAGTGGGATGCCGTGCTCGTGCGCCACGGCGCTGATGCCTTCGATGTCGAGGACGTCCTGGCGGGGATTCGAGACCACCTCACCGAAGAACAGTTTGGTGTTGGGGCGAACCGCCGCACGCCACTGCTCGAGGTTGTCCGGGTCCTCCACGAAGGTGCAGTCGATGCCGAACTTCTTCAGCGTGTGCCGGAAGAGGTTGAACGTGCCGCCGTAAAGGCTGGGACTCGCGACGATGTGGTCCCCCACCTCCGCGACGTTCAGCACCGCGAACGTCTCGGCTGCCTGTCCCGATGCCAGCAGCAGGGCGCCGGCACCGCCCTCGAGGCTCGCGATGCGGACCTCGACGGCTTCCTGCGTCGGATTGCCGATCCGCGTATAGATCGGGGCAAGCTCGGTCAGCGCGAAACGGTCGGCAGCGCTCTGCGCGCTGGGAAAGACGAATGAGGACGTCTGGTAGATCGGCAGCGCACGCGCCCCCGTGGCGGAGTCGGGTGTCTGCCCGGCGTGGATCTGCCGTGTTTCGAATGACCAATCGTTGGACATGGTGTCCCCTCTCGATGGGGGCCCATTCGCCGTCGCCGGGGAAGACCGGCCAGGGCTTGTCGGCCCGCGCTTGCGCAGCACCCGTGCGGGCTCCGCCTGGTCTTCACCCGGGGCACCCCACCGCGGTTGGAGGGTTGCCGGCCAGCGAGCCGGGGCTTTCCGCTGGCACTCATGACCTGCAGTCAATGAAAGCCCAAACCGGCGGTGCAGGCAACTCCGGAAGGCCCGAGATGACGCCCCGTGAAGTAAGGGCGGCCTAAGTCGAGACGCCCATCACAAAGTGCCAAAATGTAGCCATGCGCCTGGATCACGTCTCTTACGCCTGCGAACCCGATGGACTGGCTGCCACCGCCGAGCGGATTGCAACCGCCCTCGGCATGGAACCCGTGAAGGGCGGTGTGCACCCCCGCTTCGGCACACGGAACATGATTTTTCCCCTGGTCAACGGGCAGTACCTGGAAGTTGTCGAGGTGCTCTCGCACCCAGCGTCCGACAAGGCACCCTTCGGGCAGGCCGTGCGCGCGCGCTCCGAGGCCGGTGGAGGCTGGATGGGCTGGTGCGTCGCAGTCGAGAACCTCGAACCCTTCGAGGAGCGCCTCGGCCGCAGTGCGGTTCCGGGCAACCGGAAATTCCCGGATGGCCAGGAACTCTCGTGGCAGCAGATCGGCATCAAGGGTCTGATCGCCGATCCGCAGGTCCCCTACCTCCTGCGATGGGATGACGGGCTCGAAGCCCTGCATCCGTCACAGGCCCGCCCCGCCACGGTGAAACTCGACTGCCTCACGATCGCCGGTTCCTCGGAGCGCGTCACCGAATGGCTCGGCACGCAGGTCGAGGAAACGCTCGACGGCGTCGACGTCCACTGGGTGGCGCCCAACGGAACCCCAGGAATCATGTCGGTGACGTTCGAGACCGCGAACGGCCGCGTGGAGATCTAACGCTACCGACGCTCAAAATTTCGGGCAGGGAGCAGGAGCCGGACTGGAACCAGTGCGGCTCCTGCTCTCTTCGGCCGAAATGCCGACCTAGGCGTGTGTATAGGTGAGGCAGTCAGCGTCCTCGGCACCGGGGCCGACCTTGACGGCGGACGCCGTGCACATGAGGTCGTGGTTGTAGTTGCACTCCGCCCGCTGGCAAGCTCCCACCTGTGCGAGCATCTTCGGCAGGCCACCACTGACCGAGGTGTCGATGAACGTGGCGCACGACGCGTGGTCGGTGCTCCCGGAGACGGTGATGGCGATCGCCGTACAGCCGTCATGGTTGAACGAACAATTCCCGACGCTGCATTCTGAGACGTTCGTGATGACTGTCATTGTTCCTCCTTGGCGGCCTGTGGATGAGCCGCGACTCCTTCAAATTAGCACCGAACTTCGCGGTAATTTAGTCACATTTTCGTGGCCCAAAGGAGTCGGGAGAACCCTGCCGCTCTCAGCCGCCGATGCCGATCGCCGGACCGATCAGCGCAAACCCCACGAAGCCGGTGATGTCGATTGCTGCGTGGGCAATGACGAGTGGCATCACCCTGCGCCGTTTCGCGTAGACGTAGCCGAACAACAGCCCCATCAGGACGTTACCGATGAACGGTCCGAAACCCTGGTACAGGTGATAGCTTCCCCGGATCAGTGCGCTGGTGACGATGATGACCGGCACCGACCACCGGAGCTCGCCGAACCGCTCGAACAGGTACCCCACCACGATGACCTCCTCGAGCACTGCATGGCGGAGGGCCGAAAGGATCAGGACGGGCACGGTCCACCAGTACGCGTCGAGGGCAGCCGGGACGATCGCTGTCGTCAGCCCCAGCGCACGGCCGCCGGCATAGACGCCCAGCGTGCCGACCCCGATGACGGCGGCCAGCCCCAGGCCCAGCCCGAAATCGGTGCCGGGTTTCGCGAAGGTGAAACCGAGACGGCGGAACGCCGAGACGCCGGGCCCGCTCAGCAGGAACAACACGAGCGCCACCGGCACGAGCGCGAAGAAGATACTGAGCAGCTGATACGTGAGGTCGAAATACTGGCGGTCGTTGAGGACGGGGTTGAGGGTGGTGGTCTGACCGGACAGCGGGCCCCGGGTCAGTTTCTCCAGCAGGTTCACCGCCGCGTACACCCCGGACTGGCCGAGCGACAGGCCGAGCACGACGAGGATCTCGGCCTTGATACGCCGCGCCGGCTGCGGAGATCCGCTCTCCTCCACAGTGCCGGGGGCGTTGCTGGGGGTGTCTCGGGGGGCGGGGAGCGGCGCAGGCATGCGGCTATCCTTCCAGTGGTTCCTGCGGATTCCCAACGGCCCCCCGGCGCACCGCCTGCCGGTCGACCCGGCGTCCGGCCTTCCAGACCGCTCCGGAGAGCGGCATGCCCGGCCGGTAGGCCAGATGCGTGGCCGACGGCGCGTCGAGGAGCTGGACGTCCGCGCGGTGTCCGACGGCGACCGAACCGACCGCGCGGGCGCCGTCGAGGTCCTGTCCGGACTCCCGGCGGAGGGCCAGCGCTCCCCCGTAGGTGGCTGCCCGCACCGCCTCGTGAACACTGAGCCCCATCTGGAGGACGGCGGTGGTGATGCAGAACGCCATGGAACTGGTGAAGGACGAGCCCGGATTGCAGTTGCTGGCGAGCGCCACCGGCACCCCGGCGTCGAGCAGTGCCCGTGCCGGGGCGAGCGGCTGGCGGGTCGAGAGGTCGCATGCCGGCAGGCAGGTGGCGACGGTTCCCCGGCGGGTTCCGGATGTCGCTTCCCAGGCAGCCCAGGACCCGGCGAGCGCGTCGATGTCCGCGGGGACCAGGTGGTTCACGTGGTCCACGCTTGCCGCTCCGAACTCCACGGCGAGCGCTACGCCTTCCCCGGAGCCGAGCTGGTTCCCATGGACCCTCAGGCCCAGGCCCGCATTGCGGCAGGCGGCGAGCACCGCGCGGCTCTGCTCCGGAGTGAAGGCGCCCCGCTCGCAGAACACGTCGGCCCACCGGACGTAGGGTCGGACGGCGTCGAGCATGGGCCCGCAGACGAGCGCGGTGTAGGCGTCCGGGTCGATGCCGTGCGGGACGAGGTGTGCTCCGAGGAAGGTCACCTCGTCCACGACGGATGCGGCGATCCGGGCGCTGCGGGCCTCGTGCTCCACGTCGAGGCCGTACCCGGTCTTCGTCTCCAGGTACGTTGTTCCACCCGCGTGCGCCTCCGCAACCCGTCCGAGCAGCAACCGGGTGAGCTCGTAGTCGGTGGCCTCCCGGGTGGCGCCGGCGGTGACCGCGATCCCGCCCGCGGTGTAATCGGCTCCCGCCATCCGCGCTTCGAACTCAGCGGTGCGGTCGCCCGCGAAGACCAGGTGGGTATGGCTGTCCACCCATCCCGGCAGGGCCGCCCGACCGCCGGCGTCGTACAGGAGATCCGCGGCCGGTGCCTTCCCTGCCTGCCCCACCCAGCTGATGCGCTCGCCCTCGAGAACGACGGCGGCGGAGCGCAGGACGCGGTGTTCGGCGTCCTGGGTCATCAGTTCGCCGATGTTGGTGATGAGCAGTGACATCAGTGACGCTCCGCGGGGGGATACCGCCGGCGCGGCCCATCGCCGGTATCCGGGGCGGCTGCGGCGGCTGTGGCGGCTGCGGCGTCGAGGCCGGCGATGGCTGCACGGAGGGAATCGGCCGGGTTCCCGAGGGTTTCGTGGACCCCGTTCCGGGCCAACAGCTTCCCGCCGACGACGACGGCGGTCACGTCCTGGGCGGTCGCGGAGAAGGCGAGTTGCTCCCGGCGTGAGCCGGCCGTACGGGTACTCAGCGGATCGACGGCCATGAGGTCGCAGACGGAGCCCTTCTCGATTGCGGCGGCAGTCCTGCCCTGCGAGGAGGCCCCGCCCTCCGCTGCGATCGAGTGCAATGCCCCGGGGGAGAAGAAACCCCGGTGGCCGCTTCCCAGCCGTTCGCCGTATTCGAGCGCCCGCATCTCGAGCAAGGGGTCGATCACCGCGTGCTGGTCCGTCCCGAGCGCGAGTACACAACCGGCGGTGACCAGCTCACGCGCCGGTCCGATGCCGTCAGCGAGGTCCGCCTCCGTGGTGGGGCAGAGGACAGCGCCCACCCGTGCGTTGCCGAGCAGGCGGATGTCCTCAGGCGTCAGGTGTGTCGCATGGACCACCGAGAGCCGTTCGGTCAGGAGGCCGTGGCGGGCGAGGAGTCCGGTGGGAGTGAGGCCTGTCGATCTCCTGCAGTCCTCGTTCTCAGCCGGTTGCTCGGAGAGGTGGATGTGCAGTGGAAGGTCGGCGGGCAGTTCGCGGGCGATGACGGCCAGTGCCTCGTCCGGCACCGCCCGCACTGAATGAATTGCAGCGCCGACGCTGACCTGGTCCGGATCGAACGTGGAGGCGACGGTGCGCCGCAGATCGGCGAGGCGCGCCAGCCAGGCCGGAGCGTCGTCGTCGGTGAAGCGGTGCTGGCCGGGGCCGGGTGGCTGTCCGAAACCACCGGTGAGATAGCAGGTGTCCAGCAGGGTGAGCCGGATTCCTGCACGGACCGCGGCCCTGCCCAGCGCAAGTTCCATGGCATGGCGATCCCCCTCATAGGGCGTGCCGTCCGGCTGGTGGTGGACGTAATGGAATTCGGCGACGCTCGACCAGCCTGTCGTCACCATCTCCGCGTAGACGGCGGTGGCAAGCTCCTCGTAGCCGGCCGGCGTCAGTGCGCCCGCTGCTCGGTACATCTCCTCGCGCCACGACCAGAAGCTCCCGAGGCCGCCGTCGTGCGTGCGCCCCCGCAGGACCCGGTGGAAGGCATGCGAGTGGGCGTTGGCAGCCGCAGGGAAGACGACGCCGTCGAGCAGGAGGTCATCCGGTTCCGCCGGGCTTCCCTGCTGTACAGAGGCGATCCTCCCGGAGCCGTCCACCCCGATGCGGACCGAATCCCGAACACCTTCGGTGCCGAGCCAGGCGTACTCGCACCAGACGGTGCCACCTGCAGGGGTCACAGGAGATCCTCCAGGACGTCGGCCAGGGCAGTTGCTCCGGCATCCGCGTCGTCGCGTTCCACGAACTCCTCCGGCGAATGGCTGACGCCGGTGGGGTTCCGGATGAAGAGCATCGCCGTGGGCAGAACACCCGCCAGCACTCCGGCGTCGTGCCCGGCACCGGTGGGCAGGAGCGGCGCACCCTTCAGGGAATTGCGGAGCGTGCGCTGAAGGGCAGGATCGAAGGAGACGGTGCCGCTCTGCGACTCCATCGTGAGGCTCACCGAACAGCCCTCGAAAGCCGCGGCCTTCTGGGCCTGACCGTGGATCCTCTCCACAAGGGCGGCGGTAACGGCGTCGTCCGCGTGGCGCACATCGAGCCACAGGTCCACCCTGGAGGCGATCACGTTCGTGCCTCCCGGCACGGGCTGGAGCCTGCCCACCGTGGCGCGCGCGCCGTCCTCGGCCCGTGCGGCATTCCGGATGGCGAGCACGATCTGCGCGGCGGCGATCATCGGGTCCGCCCGGTCCGCCATGAGGGTGGTGCCGGCATGGTTGCCCTGCCCGGACACCGACAGCCGCCAGCGGCCGTGGCCGAGGATCGTCGATCCGACGGCGACGGCGGAATCGAGGTCGATCAGTCCGCGGCCCTGCTCCACATGGAGCTCGACGAAATCGCCGATGGTCCGCAAGGTGTCGTCATCCCGGCCGAGGTGGGCCGGATCGATGCCTGCTGCCCGGGAGGCCTCGGCGAAGGTGAGGCCGTCGGCGTCCGTCAGGTTGCGGGCGGCGTCGGCATCGATGGCACCGGTGAGGAGGCGCGAGCCGAGACAGGGAACACCGAACCGGGAGCCCTCCTCCTCGGGAAAGACGGCGACGGCGAGGGCACGATTCGGCCGGATGCCACGCTCTCGGAGGATGTCGACGGCGGCGAAGGCGGACGCGACGCCGAGCGGCCCGTCGTAGGCTCCTCCCCCGGGAACGGAGTCGACGTGGCTCCCCGTGACCAGGGAGCCCGTGCGACCACCGCTGCCTGCGTCCCACCAGCCCCACAGGATGCCGTTGCGGTCCGTCTCGAAGGCCAGCCCCCGACGTCGTGCCTCTTCCTCGAACCAGGTCCGCAGGGTCAGCTCGGCGCTGGTATACACCCCGCGGGAGTATCCGCCGCGGGTGGCATCACGCCCGACGTCCGCGATGGAGTCGAGCAGTGCTGAAACGGAATCCATGGGAGCCTTTCGATGGTTGGACGGGAACACCGGGCGGGATCGTCACTGCTGCATCGGAATCCGGACACCGCGCTCTCCTGCGACATCGACAGCGCGCGGGTAGCCCGCGTCGACATGGCGGATGACGCCCATCCCGGGGTCGTTGGTCAGCAGCCTCTCAAGCTTCTGCGCCGCCAGGTCGGTGCCGTCGGCCACGGAGACCTGACCCGCATGGATGGACCGGCCGATTCCGACGCCCCCGCCGTGGTGGATGGAGACCCAGGTGGCACCCGAGGACGCATTCAGCAGCGCATTGAGCAGCGGCCAGTCCGCGACGGCGTCGGAGCCGTCCGCCATGGCCTCGGTTTCGCGGTATGGCGAGGCCACCGACCCGGAGTCCAGGTGGTCGCGGCCGATGACGATCGGCGCCGACACCCTGCCCTCCGCGACGAGCCGGTTGAACAGAAGCCCCGCCTTCGCCCGGTCGCCGTATCCGAGCCAGCAGATCCTCGCGGGAAGCCCCTCGAATTCCACGTGCTCGGCGGCGGCATCGAGCCAGCGGTGCAGATGTGCGTTGTCCGGGAACAGGTCCTTCAGGGCGGCGTCGGTGACGGCGATGTCGGCAGGATCCCCGGACAGCGCTACCCACCGGAACGGGCCGAGCCCCTCGCAGAACAGCGGGCGGATGTAGGCGGGAACGAAGCCCGGGAAGTCGAACGCCCGCGCATAGCCGCCCTGGCGGGCCTCGTCCCGGATGGAGTTCCCGTAGTCGAACACCTCGGCTCCCGCGTCCAGGAAGCCCACCATCGCCTCGACGTGGAGGGCCATCGAGGCCTGCGCCCTGCGGGTGAAGCCCTCCGGATCGGCTTTCGCCTCGCGGTTCCACTCGTCCAGGCCGATGTCGGCGGGCAGGTAGCTCAGCGGATCGTGCGCCGACGTCTGGTCTGTCACGATGTCCGCGTCGAGCCCCCGGCGGAGCAGTTCGGGCAGGACGACGGCGGCGTTACCCACGACTCCCACGGACAGTGCACGCTTGTCGTCCCGTGCCGCCAGCACCTGCGCCACGGCGTCGTCGAGGGATCCGGCGACGACGTCGAGGTACCGCTTGGCCACGCGGCGACGCAGCCGGGCCTCGTCGACGTCGATGATCAGCACCGCGCCCCCGTTGAGGGTCACGGCCAGGGGCTGCGCGCCGCCCATGCCGCCGCAACCCGCGGTGACGGTGAGGGTTCCGGCGAGCGTCCCGCCGAACCGCTTCTCGGCGATCGCGGCGAAGGTCTCGAACGTGCCCTGCAGGATGCCCTGCGTCCCGATGTAGATCCATGATCCGGCCGTCATCTGGCCGTACATCATCAGGCCTTCGGCCTCGAGGCGGCGGAACTCGGGCCAGGTGGCCCAGTCCCCGACGAGGTTGGAATTCGCGATCAGGACCCGCGGTGCCCAGGGGTTCGTGCGGAAGATGCCCACGGGTTTTCCCGACTGGACGAGGAGCGTCTCGTCGTCGTCGAGGGATTCCAGTGAACGCACGATGGCGTCGTAGGCCTCCCAGCTCCGGGCCGCGCGCCCCGTCCCGCCGTACACGACGAGGTCCCCGGGCCGCTCTGCGACCTCCGGGTCCAGGTTGTTCATGAGCATCCGCAGGGGCGCCTCCGTCTGCCAGCTCCTGGCGCGGAGCGTGGTGCCCCGCGCCGCCCGGATGGAACGCGACGGATCGGAGGTGGTGAAAGTGGTGGGGATGGGAGCACTCATACTGGTCTTCCTATGCTTCGGCGGATGGGAACGGCAGCCTCGGGTGGAGGGGCGGGGTCGGGATCGGCCACGTCCACGGGACCGACCACGTCCACGGGACCGGTGGCGGCGGTGGAACCGGTCGACGCACGGAGCAGTCCGGCAGCTTCGCGAGCCACAAGTGCGCCGACTTCCCGTGCTTCGGCCTCGCTGATGCGATAGCTCGGGACCACGACGCTGAGTGCGGCGACAGTGCGGCCGCCGGGTGACACCGGGGCCGCGATCGCGGTGACGTCGGCTTCGACGCCGTTACGCACCACCACGAAGCCCTCCGGAGGTGCAGCCTGCGTCAGGACAGCTCCCACGGCGGTTCCCGTGAGCGGGATACTGCGGCCCACCCAGCTGGCGTGGCGCACCGAGTGCGTACCCTCGCGCATGGCGAGATAGACGCTTGCGCCGTCGTGGGAGGGAACGCTGAGGTAGGCCGATTCCCCCGTGAGGCCCACGAGTCGCTCGAGTGATTCCTCCGCCAGCGAGACGAGGGATTCCGAGCTGAGGGCCAGCGCGCCGAGCTGGACCACGCGCAGTCCGGGGCGGAAGCTTCCGGCAGGGTCTCTGCGCACGAATCCCGTCGTTTCCAGCGTGCGCAGCAGCCGCAGGGCGGTCGAGGCGGAAAGCCCCGCCTTTCGGGAGGCATCCGCCAGCGTGAGTGAACCGCCGTCGCACACAGCGCCCAGCAGCACCAGTGCGCGTTCGACCGTACGGGTTGATGATTCGGCCACGCTACTCCTCCCCTTGCGTTGGAACGCCTTTTGTATTTCACTTATTGAAACCGTATTTTCAGCCAATGGCAAGAGCAGACATTGAGGCACTCCATGACCCTTACCCCGATTCCCCTGGGCACCGGACCCGTCAGCCCCGAACAGGTGGTGGCCATCGCGCGCCACGGACACCGGGTTGCGCTCACTGCCGATGCCCTCGAGGCGATGGCGTCGTCCCGCCTGATCATCGATGCCCTGGTCGACGACGCCACGCCGCACTACGGCGTGTCCACAGGATTCGGCGCGTTGGCCACGAAACACATTCCGCTCGACCAGCGCACCCAGCTGCAGCGGAGCCTGATCCGCAGCCACGCGGCATCCTCCGGCGCCGACGTCGACCGCGAAGTGGTGCGCGGCCTCATGCTCGGCCGGCTCTCCACGCTGGCCACCGGTCGGACCGGGGTCCGGCCCGTGGTCGCCAAGACGTATGCCGCAATGCTGAACGCGGGCATCACGCCGGTCATCGGCGAGTACGGCTCACTCGGCTGTTCCGGCGACCTGGCGCCACTCTCCCACGTGGCACTGGCACTGATGGGCGAGGGCTCCGTCCGAACCAGCGACGGTGAGCTCGTACCCGCCGCCGAGGCGCTGGAGCGGGCAGGTATCTCCCCCGTCGAACTGCGGGAGAAGGAAGGGCTTGCGCTCATCAACGGCACGGACGGAATGCTCGGCATGCTGGTCCTCGCCTCGGCCGACCTGCACCTGCTCCTGAAAACGGCGGACCTTGCAGCGGCCATGAGCGTGGAGGGGCTGCTCGGCACCGACGCCGTCTTCGCCGCCGACCTGCACGCGCTCCGCCCGCACCCCGGACAGCAGGACTCTGCGGCGAACATCAGATCCCTCCTCCAAGACTCGCCGCTCATCGCCCAGGAACTGACGTCGGAGACCGGCCGCCACCGCTTCACGCGCGTCCAGGATGCGTATTCCCTCCGCTGTGCGCCGCAGGTGCACGGGGCCGCGCGGGCCACCCTTACACATGCGCGCAGTGTTGCGGTCATCGAGCTCGGCTCGGCGATCGACAACCCGGTGGTCACCGTGGACGGCCGCATCGAATCCAACGGCAATTTCCACGGCGCCCCGGTGGGATACGTCCTCGACTTCCTCGCCATCGCCGTAGCTGACGTCGCCTCGATGAGCGAACGCCGCACCGACCGCTTCCTCGATAAGGCACGGAACCACGGCCTCAATGCCTTCCTCGCCTCCGATCCCGGGGTGGACTCCGGCCACATGATCGCGCAGTACACGCAGGCCGGCATCGTCTCGGAACTCAAGCGCCTCGCCAATCCAGCCTCGGTGGACTCCATCCCGTCCTCGGCGATGCAGGAGGACCACGTCTCCATGGGCTGGGCCGCGGGGCTGAAGCTGCGGCGTGCCCTCGACGGGCTCACACGTGTCCTCGCCATCGAGATCCTCACGGCGGCGCGGGCCCTGGACATGCGTGACGGTGGACTGGCCGCCTCCCGCAGCTCGGGCGCCATCCATGCGGCGCGGGTAGGAGTGCGGGAAGTCGTCGAGGGGCCCGGCACGGACCGCTACCTGGCGCCCGAAATCGAGGCGGCACGCGTCCTGGTGCACGACGGCACCCTGATCTCGGCCGTGGAGAACGCGCTGGGAATGCCACTCTGCTGAGTCTTGCTAGGGTGGCTGGGGCGTTGACCGGCCGATAGGACACCGTACTTCCACGTGAAATGAGCTACGTACCCCCATGACCACTCCCTCCCTCCCGAAGCCCCGACCGCAGGCCGTCCTGACCGTCCAGGAGACGTCCTGGCTCTCACCGCACCTGGTACGGGTGGTGGCGGGCGGGCCGGGGTTCTCCGAGTTGAAGGACAACGACGCCACCGACATGTACGCCAAGCTGCTCTTCGCCCGCCCGGAACTCGGGCTCGTCCCGCCCTATGACCTCGAGGCGCTGGCCGCGGAACGCTCCCCCGACGAGGTGCCGGTCAAGCGCACGTACACCATCCGCTGGATGGACCGCCAAGCGCAGCGCCTGGCCATCGACTTCGTGGTGCACGGCGACGAGGGCGTGGCCGGCCCCTGGGCTGCGCAGGCCCGCCCGGGCGACCCCCTGGTCCTGATGGGGCCCTCGGGCAAGTGGTCCCCCGACCCGACGGCCGACTGGTACCTCTTCGCAGGCGACGATTCAGCGCTTCCGGCCATCGGCGCGGGACTCGAGGCGCTCGACGCCACGGCCCGGGGTCTGGCCTTCATCGAGGTGGACAGCGACGCCGACGTCCAGGACCTTGCCAGGCCGGAGGGAGTCCAGGTCACCTGGCTGCTGCGGAACGGCGCCGTCCCCGGGACCACACGGCTCCTGCCGGACGCCGTCGCGGCAGCGACGTGGCCGCTCGGTCGTGTGGACGCCTTCGTCCACGGCGAACGGGGTGCGATGAAGGCACTGCGCGACGTCCTGTTCACGCAACGCGGACTGGAACGCGGACAGGTCTCGCTGTCCGGCTACTGGGCCTACGGCCGGGCGGAGGACCGATTCCAGGCCGAGAAGCGCGAGCCGATCGGAAGGATCCTCGAGGACTGAGTACCGCTCCCGGTGGAGGAATTCACGTCGGACCGGACTGCCCGCTCGAGAAGGAGGGGTTACGGAACGGGCACTGCGCGGGGATCCTCCCGCGGCCTGCGGGCAAGCAGCTCCATCGCCGGTTCGGCGAGCCGGGCCATCACCGGTCCCAACACGGCCATGAGCAGCACGTACGTGGTGGCGAGGGCTGCGAGCTCCCCGTCGACGGCCCCGGAGGCGACCGCCAGACCCGCAATGACGATGGAGAACTCGCCCCGCGCCACCAGGGCCGTTCCTGCACGCGCCCGGCCCAGCCGCCCGATGCCCTGGCGGGACGCCGCCCACCACCCGGTGCCGATCTTCGTCGCGGAGGTGACGAGCGCGAGGACCAGTGCGACGCCCAGCACCGGTGGGATGGACGCCGGATCCGTGTTCAGCCCGAACACCACGAAGAAGATGGCCGCGAAAAGGTCCCGGAGCGGCTCCAGCACTCGCGCGGCATTCTCCGCCGTCGCCCCCGAGATGGCGATACCGAGCAGGAACGCGCCGACGGCGGCCGAGACCTGCAGCGCCGAGGCGAGCCCCGCGACCAGGAGCGCTGCGCCGATCAGCGTGAGCAGGAAGACCTCGCGGTCCTTGCTGTCGACGACGGCGGACACCACATTGCCCCAGCGCAGGGCAACCACGAGGACGAGCGTGACGACAAGGAGTGAGACGCCGACGGTACCGAGGCCGCCCGCAAAACTCAGGCCCGCGAGCACAGCGGTGAGGATGGGCAGGTAGACCGCCATGGCGAGGTCCTCGAAAACGAGGATCGCCAGCACGGTGGGCGTCTCACGGTTACCGAGGCGCCCGAGGTCACTCAGGACCTTCGCCGCGATGCCCGAGGACGAGATGTAGGTGACGCCGCCCATGACGAGAGCACCTACCGGCCCCCACCCGAGGATGAAGCCAACCAGGACGCCGGGCGTGAAGTTCAGCACGAAGTCGACGACGCCGGCCATCCAGGACTGCCGGAGACCGGTCACGAGCTCCTTCGCCGAGTACTCGAGGCCGAGCATCAGCAGCAGGAGCACCACGCCGATCTCACTGGCCACCTCGCTGAAGTTCACCACGCCCTCGAGCTCGAGCAAGCCGCCGGAACCGAAGAAGAGACCGCCGATCAGGTACAGGGGAATGGGCGAGAGCCCGATGAGGCCTGCGAGCCGGCCGAGGATTCCCAGGAACAGGAGGACGCCGCCGAGCTCGATAAGGGTCAGAGCGGTGGTGTGCACGCCCGGCTAGCCGTGCTGCAGAATGTCCGCCGCGGCGTCGAGGCCCTCCGAGGTACCCACCACCACCAGCAGATCACCGGCGGCGAGTTGGAATTCGGGCCCTGGGGACGCCTGCACCTGCCCTGAACGCAGCACGGCCACGAGGGAAGCACCCGACCGCGAGCGCATGCGGGTCTCACCCAGGGAACGTCCGTCGAAGGGTGACCCGGGAGTGATCAGGAACTGCCGGGTACTGACACCCGGCAGGTCCCGGTGTTCGTCCCTCAGTTGTCCGACGAGTTGCGGCGAACCGAAGAGGTTGCCGATCGCGGCCGCCTCGTCCGTGGTGAGGCGGATGGAGGCGACGCACGCGTCGGGGTCGCTCGCCTTGGAGATGATGAGGTCGAGATCGCCGTCGCGCTGGGCGACGATACCCACCCTGCGGCCGGAATTGGTGATGATCTCGCGCCGCACCCCGATGCCCGGCAGGCGTGTTTCGATGACGTTCATACCTCAATCCTAGGCCTGCCGGATGGTCTCTCCTGCGGATCCGTCCGCACGGTCGCTGCTGTTCGCTGTGGGCGTCGCCGATACGCCACGAACGCCGTCGGTCTTTCCGACCGCGACTCGCCAGCTCCCGCCTTCCTTCAGGAGGTTTCCCGCGCCGCGTCCCCGGAACCCGCTGCGGCGGTGCGTGGCTGGAGCAGCGCGGCGGGCCCCGAGGGCTCCGCCCTCGTGTCCGTGAGCAACTCCGTGGCAAGTTTGGCGATGCCCGACGACGTCTGGAACCCGTAGCCGCCCTGTCCCGCCAGCCAGAAGAAACCGGGAAGCACCGGGTCGAACCCGACGACCGGCAGGCCGGCCGCAGTCTCGGTCCTCAGACCGGTCCAGGACCGCGTGGCCGAGGTGATGCCGAACGTCGTGAGGTCATTGAGACGCTCGATGAGCGCCTCGATATCGCCGGGTTTCGGCTGGGCGTCCCCGGCGATGCCGGGAACACTCTCACACGGCGAGATCAGGAGTCCACTGCCATCGGCGCGGAAGTAGAAGGAATCATCCGCCGCTGCCACCATGGGCATGCGGGCGCCGGGCCCTCGATCGACGGCAACGATCGCCGCAGTGCGCCGGAACGGGACGAGCCCCTGGGGAGCTGCACCGCAGAGGCCGGCCAGGATGTCCGCCCAGGCGCCGGCCGCGTTCACCACGACACCGGCCCGGACGGTCCGACTGCCCGCGCGGACGAGCCAGGCGCCGTCGTCGTACCGGGCGTCCGTCACCCGGGACCGCGGCAGCACCATCGCCCCGGCGTCCTCGGCGGTGCGCCGGTGGTATTCGAGCAGCAGGTCGGTGTCCATCCCCACGCAGGTGGTGTCGATCCCGGCCGCCTCGAAGGAATCCGGCTGCAACTGCGGGCACAGCTCGAGCGCCTCCGCGTGGCCGATCGGGTGCATCGAGCCGCTGGCCTTTCCGGCGACGTCGTGTTCCGTGCCGACGAGCAGAAAGGAGCGCGGTGTGGTCAGGGCCAGCCCCGTGTCGACCTGCAGGTTGGCCAGGATCCCGAGCGTCCGGCGCGTGAGCTCCTGCACCGCGGGCGGTCCGTAGCTCGGAATGAGCTGCCGGGCCGAGCGCGACGACGTGTGGTAGCCGAGCGTCGGCTCGGCCTCGACCAGCACGATGCTCCGGTGCGGCGCGAGTTCCGAGGCAAGGGACAGCCCTGCTATCCCACCACCCACTATCAGTACGTCGCACTCGAGGCTCATGCCGTCATCCTAGGCGCCGGAGCCCCGATACCCTGCTATGGCAACTGTGTTCAGGCGACTTCCGCCCGGGCTGCGACGAACGCTCTCACGCAGGCCTCGATGTCTTCTCCCGTGTGGGCCGCCGAGAGCTGGACCCGGATGCGTGCAGCACCCCGGGGAACCACCGGGAAACTGAACGCCGTCACGAAGACGCCGTGCTCCAGCAGGGCGTCGGCGGTCCTGCCCGCCAGGACGGCGTCGCCGAACATCACCGGGATGATGGCGTGCTCGCCCTCCAGCAGCTCGAAGCCCTCCTCGGTCATGCGGCGGCGGAAGGAGGCGGCATTGGCGGTCAGGGCGGCCCGGAGGTCCGCACTGTCCTGCACCAGGTCGAGGGCCTTCAGCGTCGCTGCGACGATCGACGGCGCGAGCGAGTTCGAGAAGAGGTAGGGACGGGCGCGCTGGCGCAGCATCGCGACGATCTCGCGGCGTGCGGCCACGTAACCGCCTGAGGCTCCGCCCAGGGCCTTCCCGAACGTCCCGGTGAAGATGTCCACACGGTGTCCCACCCCCGCGTGCTCGGGGGTGCCTGCCCCGGTGTCACCCATGAACCCGACGGCGTGGCTGTCGTCGACCATCACCATTGCGTCGTACTTCTCGGCGAGGTCGCAGATGGCCTCCAGTGGCGCGAGGTAACCGTCCATGGAGAAGACACCGTCGGTGACAACCAGGCGCCTCCGCGCCGAGGAGGCCTCCTGCAGTCGGGCCTCGAGTTCGGCCATGTCCCGGTTGGCGTAGCGGAACCGCTGTGCCTTGCTGAGCCGGATGCCGTCGATGATGGAGGCGTGGTTCAGGGCATCCGAGATGACGGCGTCCTCGGCGCCGAGCAGCGATTCGAAGACCCCTCCGTTGGCGTCGAAGCAGGAGGAGAACAGGATGGTGTCCTCAGTTCCGAGGAACTGCGAGACCCGGCGCTCCAGTTCGACGTGCAGGTCCTGGGTGCCGCAGATGAACCGCACTGAGGCCATGCCGAAACCGCGTTCGTCGAGGGCGTCCTTCGCCGCCGCGATGATGTCGGGATGGTCGGCCAGGCCGAGGTAGTTGTTGGCGCAGAAGTTGAGCACACTCGCGGATCCGCCGTCGGACGTTCCGGCCAGGATGCGGCTGGACTGCGGGGAGGAAATGCGGCGCTCGTACTTGAACAGGCCCGCTTCGCGGATCTCTTCGAGTTCGCCTGCGAGCTGGTCTTGGACGGACGAGTACATGGTGCTCCTTCGGTGTGCCGGAAATCCAGGAAGAATAGAAACAGGGAATTCAGAGAGCAGTCCAGTCGAGGACTACTTTGCCGCTCTTGCCGTCGCGCGCGGTGGTGAAGCCGCGCTGCCATTCGGCGGCGGGCAGGCAGTCCGTGACCACGCTGGCCACGGCGCTTCGCAGCCCCGCATTCGACTGCAGCATGGCACTCATGGCGTACCAGGTCTCGAACATCTCGCGACCGTAGATGCCCTTGAGGGTGAGCATGTGCGTGACCACCTTGCCCCAGTCGATCGAGATGGGACCCGACGGCAGGCCGAGCATGGCGATCCGCCCGCCGTGGTTCATGTTGTCGATCATCTCGGGCAGGGCAGTCGCATGGCCGGACATCTCGAGGCCGATGTCGAAGCCCTCCTTCATGCCGAGTTCGTGCTGTGCATCCCGGATACGGGTCCGGCTGACGTCGACGGCGACGTCCGCACCCACGGCGCGTGCCAGTTCGAGGCGTGGAGCGGACACATCGGTGATCGCGATCTTCCGCGCACCCGCATGGCGGGCGACGGCGATGGCCATCAGGCCGATCGGCCCGGCCCCGGTGATCAGGACGTCCTCGCCGACAAGAGGGAAGCTGAGGGCCGTGTGGACGGCGTTGCCGAACGGATCGAAGATGGCGCCGAGTTCGGGAGTGATCCCGGCCTGGTGTACCCAGGCGTTGGTCTCCGGGATCACGACGTATTCCGCGAAGGCGCCGTCCCGTTGCACGCCGACGCTCGAGGTCCGGATGCACATCTGCCGGCGGCCCGCCCGGCAGTTGCGGCAGATCCCACAGACGATGTGCCCTTCACCTGACACGCGGTCGCCCACCCGCACATCGCGGACGCCCTCCCCCAGCTCCACCACCTCACCGTAGAACTCGTGACCCGGGATCAGGGGTGCGTTGATCATGCCCTGGGCCCAGGGATCCCAGGATTCGATATGGAGGTCCGTCCCGCAGATCCCGGTGGTCATCACACGGATCTTGACTTCGCCGAGGCCGGCGGCCGGCTCGGGCCGGTCGACCAGTTCGAAGCCGGGATGGGCCCCGGATTTGTACAGCGCCTTCACTGACAGTCCTTTCACCGGTGCGCGCAGCGGGAGTGTGCTGCTCACGATCGGCGTTCGTCGTGGGGGCTGGATGTGCCCCCTGCCACGATATCAGCGGCGTCCTTGCGGATAGCGAAAGAGCCGGCCGAGGGAAACGTCCTGTGCGGACGGCCTTTCCACAGTGCACTGCCGAAGAAGCCCTCAGCCCTCGAGGACACCCTCCAGGGTTGCAATGCCCAGGGCACGGAATTCGGGATTGTCATCGGAGCCTGCCGCTAGGGCACTGCCCATGCTCAAGGCCCAGCCGCGGGCGCGCTGCCAGGTGGCCGCATCGGTGGGCCGGGCGCCCTCCAGGATGTCCCGGAAGACGCGGCGCCCCGCGGCATCGAACACCAGCCACGCCGCCGCGAGATCCGTCGCCGGATCCCCGGAGCACAGGTCGCCGAAGTCGACGACGCCGCGCAGGTTACCGGCGGGACCCAGCACCAGGTTCCCCGCATGGAGGTCGCCGTGCAGCCAGAGTGGGCGGCCCGACCACGCCGGGACGCCGGCGAGCTCACCCCACAGTGCGAGCAGCTCGCCGGCGGGCGGCGCTGCCGCAGGGAGTCCGGCATCGAGCCGCGCCCGCACCGCTGCATCGCGCGCGGCCAGCGGGCCACCACGTCCCACCGGGGAGACCGGCGCATCCCCTGGCGCCGGCTGCTGGAAAGCCAGGAGGAACTCGGCCACCTGCCGCGCGGCCCCGTTCCTCCCCGCCGGCGGAACAGTGGACCCGACCCGCCCCTCGATCCACCGGGCAATGCTCCAGGAGCACGGGTACGACGACGACGGCACGCCCACCCGCACCGGGGACGAGATTGCCACCGGCAGGTGTCCGCCCAGTTCCGGGAGCCAGCGCTGCTCGCTGCGGATGAGGTCGGCTCCCATGCTGCGGCGCGGCAACCGGACCACCAGCTCGTCCCCGAGCCGGAACAGCACATTGTCCCACCCGCTGCCCGCGAACCGGAGGCCGAGCGAGGCCAGGTCCGGATGCTGCTCCTCGAGCAGCCCGCGCACCAGGGCGGCGGTCACGATGTAGTCAGCAGCGGGCGTGGCCGGCATGCGCATCCCCTCGTTCGTGCCGCCCGGCCCGCCGACAGCTGCCCCGGCAGGCCCGGACAGCGAACCTAACCCTCGACGCCCAAGCGCTGCAGGATGAGTTCGCGCACCCGGCCGGCGTCGGCCTGTCCGCGGGTGGCCTTCATGACCCCGCCCACGATCGCACCGACCGCCTGCACCTTGCCGCCGCGGATCTTCTCCGCGACGTCGGGCTGCGCCGCGAGGGCGCCGTCGATCGCTTCCAGCAGGGGTCCGTCGTCGGACACGACCGCGAGGCCGCGCTTCTCCACCACCTCGGTCGGCGTGCCCTCACCGGCGAGGACGCCGTCGAGCACGTCGCGTGAGAGCTTGTCGTTGATCTTGCCCGACTCGATGAGCGAGTTCAGCTCCACGATCAGCTCGGGGGTCACCCCCAGCTCGGCGGGTTCGACGTCGGCGATCTTGGCGCGGCGCGAGATCTCGCCCATCCACCATTTGCGCGCGACGGCGGCGCTCACCCCGGCGGCGATCGTGTCCTCGACCGAGGACATCACGCCGGCGTTGACGACGTCACGGAACTCGGCGTCGGAGTAGCCCCAGTCGGCCTGCAGTCGTTTCCGGCGCTCGGCGGGCGGCTCGGGCAGTTCGGAGCGCAGCTTCTCGATCCATGCGTCGTTCGTGACCACGGGGACGAGGTCCGGCTCGGGGAAGTAACGGTAGTCGTCGGCGTCGGACTTGGGACGGCCAGATGTCGTCGACCGCGTGTCCTCGTGCCAGTGGCGCGTCTCCTGGACGATCGGCGTACCCGAATCGAGGACGGCGGCGTGCCGCTGGATCTCGTACCGGACCGCGTGCTCGACGGCGCGCAGCGAGTTGACGTTCTTGGTCTCGGTGCGCGTCCCGAACTTCTCCTGGCCGTACGGGCGCAGTGACACGTTGGCGTCGCAGCGCACGTTGCCGCGCTCCATCCGCGCGTCCGAGACTCCGAGGTTCTTCACGATCTCCCGGATCGCCGCGACATAGGCCTTGGCGAGCTCGGGGGCGCGGGATCCGACGCCCTCGATGGGCTTCGTGACGATCTCGATGAGGGGAACACCGGCCCGGTTGTAGTCCACCAGCGAGAATTCCGCGCCCTGGATGCGGCCCGTCGAGCCGCCCATGTGGGTCAGCTTTCCCGCGTCCTCCTCCATGTGGGCGCGCTCGATCGCCACGGTGAACACCGTGCCGTCCTCGAGTTCGATGTCGATGGACCCGTCGTAGGCGATGGGATCCTCGTACTGGGAGGTCTGGAAATTCTTCGGGGTGTCCGGGTAGAAGTAGTTCTTCCGCGCGAAGTAGCACTTCTCGGCGATCTTGCAGCCGAGTGCGAGCCCGATCTTGATGGCCGACTCCACGGCTACCCGGTTCACGACCGGGAGGACACCGGGGAGGCCGAGGTCCACGGGCGTGACGTTGGTGTTCGGCACGTCACCGAACGCGTTGGGCGCCGACGAGAACATCTTCGTCCGGGTGTTCAGCTCGACGTGCACCTCGAAACCGAGCACCGGGTCGTACTTCTCCATGGCGTCCTCGAAGGAGAGGATCTCTTCCGTTCCAGCAGTCATTTACTTTCCTCCGGCAAGCGCGGGAGCCTGGGCCAGGAGGGGCCCGCCCCACGTCGTTTCGAGCAGTGATTCGAGCACCGCGCCCACCCGGTACAGTCGTGAGTCCTGGCGCGCAGGCGCGAGGAGCTGGATGCCCACGGGCAGGCCGTCCTCGTCGGCAAGGCCACCGGGAAGGGTCAGCCCGGGAATGCCGGCCAGGTTCGCGGGGATGGTGGCGACGTCGTTGAGGTACATGGCCAGCGGGTCGTCGAGTTTCTCTCCCAGCCGGAACGCGGTGGTGGGGCAGGTGGGTGAGATCAGGACGTCGGCCTGCTCGAACGCCGCGGTGAAGTCGCGCTGGATGAGCGTGCGGACCTTCTGCGCCGAACCGTAGTAGGCGTCGTAGTAGCCGGCACTCAGCGCATAGGTGCCGAGGATGATGCGGCGCTTGACCTCGTCACCGAATCCGGCCTCCCGGGTGGCTCCCATGACGCGTTCGATGGTCGGGGTTCCCTCGGGCACCACGCGCAGCCCGAACCGCACGCCGTCGTACTTGGCGAGGTTGCTCGAAGCCTCGGACGGCATGATCAGGTAGTAGGCGCCGAGCGCGTACCGGAAGTTGGGGCAGGACACCTCGACGATCTCGGCGCCCGCACCGCGCAGGAGCTCGAGCGATTCGGAGAAGCGCGTCAGGACGCCGGTCTGGTAGCCCTCCCCCGACAGTTCCCGGATGACGCCGATCCGCATGCCCTCGACCTGGCCCAGGCGGGCGGCCTCGACGAGCGCGCCCACGGGGTCGGTGAGCGACGTCGAATCGCGCGGATCGTGTCCACCGATCACCTCGTGCAGCAGCGCCGAGTCCAGGACTGTGCGTGAGACGGGCCCGATCTGGTCGAGCGATGACGCCATGGCAATCGCGCCGTAGCGCGAGACACCGCCGTAGGTGGGCTTCATGCCGACGGTGCCCGTGACGGCTCCGGGCTGGCGGATCGAGCCGCCCGTGTCGGTGCCGAGGGCCAGCGGGGCCTCGAAGGCGGCGACGGCGGCCGCCGAACCGCCACCGGAACCGCCGGGGATGCGGTCGAGGTCCCAGGGATTGCGCGTGGGGCCGTAGGCGGAGTGCTCGGTCGACGAGCCCATCGCGAACTCGTCCAGGTTGGTCTTCCCGAGGATCGGCATGCGCGCCGCCCGGAGCTTCTGAACCACGGTGGCGTCGTACGGGCTCTGCCAGCCCTCGAGGATCTTCGAACCCGCGGTGGTGGGCTGGCCCTTGGTGACGATGAGGTCCTTGACCGCGATGGGGACACCCGCGAGCGCGTGCAGGACGTCGCCGTCGGCCCGGGCCTTGTCGACCTCCGCGGCCACGAGCAGCGCCTCCTCGGTGTTGACGTGCAGGAAGGCATTGATGCTGCCGTCGACGGCGGCGATCCGGTCCAGGTGCGCCTGTGTCACTTCGACGGCGGATACCTCACCGGAGCGCAGCTTGCGGGACAGCGTATCAGCGCTGAGATGGATCAGGTCCGTCATGGGTTATTCTCCGTCCAGGATTGCCGGGACCTTGAAACGGCCGTCGGCGTTGTCAGGCGCACCCAGCAGGGCTTCCTCGTTGGTCAGGGTGTCCCCCACGACGTCGTCGCGGAACACGTTGCTCAGCGGGATGGGGTGGCTCGTGGCCGGAACGTCGGCGCCGGCGACCTCGCTGACGGACTTGATGGAATCGACGATCACGGCGAGCTCGCCGGCCATGCGGTCGAGTTCGTCGTCGGTCATGTCGATGTGGGCAAGACGTGCGAGGTGCGCGACGTCGTCCCGGTTGATCTCGGCCATGGATCTCCCCTGGAAGTGGTGGTGGGTAGCTGTCCCCAGTCTACGGGCGTGGGCTCACGGGCGCGCACTGCAGGGCCGCATCGGCAGCCTTCGGGCAGCGCCCGCACCCCGTTCCACGAACTACAGCTGCAGGCGGAAGACCCAGAGGAGGATGTCCTCGTTCGGAACCCACCAGTCCCGCTCGGGTACCCGGGCAAAACCCATCGACTCGTAGAGACGATGGGCCCGGACCATGTCCGAGCCGCTCGTGAGGCTCACCGCCTCGATGTCGGGCAGGGTGCGGGCATGCTCGATGATCCGCTCCACCATTCGGCGCCCGATTCCCGCACGCTGCACGACGGGATCCACGGCGAGCATCCGGAACTCGAGCTCACCGGCGACGGCGATGTCGGTGTAGCGCTGGCCCTCGAAGGTGAGCGCGACCGAGCCCACCACCGCGCGGTTGCGCTCGGCGACCCACACCTCGGCGTGCGCCACGCGGTGCTCGACGTCGGAAAGGATCGCCATGTAGGGGTGGGCCTCGTCGTCGAAGTAGCCCGCCTCGAGGTAGGCCCCGCGGGTGATGCGCCGGACGTCCTCGTAGTCCTCGGGCCGGACAGGACGGATGGTCAGCTCGCCGGGGTCAGCCGGATCGAGCGGGATGGGGTTGTTCACTGCTGCCGTTTCTCCTGGGTTCCGCAGAATGTGCCGGTATCATGTTACGGCGTGGCGGGAGACGATCGGACGGACCCGTCACCGTCCGAGGTCCCGGCGTGCGGCAGTCAGCACCTGCTCGGGATTCGCCATCCTGTCCACCGGCCGTGCCCCGCCGAGATGCACGTTCGCCAGGCAGAACCAGTGAAGCAGTGCGCGGTCCTTCCAGCCCCCCTTGAGCCCTATCGACGCGACCTGGCCGATCAGGGGGAGAACCTGCCCGGTGTCCCCGTCGAACTGGAAACCCGGATACAGCACCCTGCCTGCCCTCGTCACCACCCCGAGGATCTGACGCTTCGCCGCCAGGCAGCCTGCGGGAGGACTTCTCACCCCCACACGGCGGTTCACTTCGTCGCTGGTCAACATCCCGAACTCCGCAGCGATGCCGGCCCAGTGGGCGCGGGCGATTCTCCGAGCAGTCAGGGTAGCCGGAGAATCGATGCGGGCTGGGCCGCTTTCCATGCGCCCAAACTACGCCCGATCGGTGCCGGAATGACAGCGATGTAAGCATCGGAATCCAACCGAGACATTCGGGGGGAACATTGCCGCAGATCGGCTGCCCCATCACGGATCCGGGGTAGTGCCCTCCTCCTGCGGACCCTGCTCGAGCAGCCGGACGAAGCCGTCCTCGTCGAGTACCGGGATGCCCAGCGTCTCCGCTTTCTCCCGCTTGGTGCCGGCGTTCTCCCCGGCCACCACGTAGCTGGTTTTCTTGGACACGGATCCTGCAGCCTTGCCGCCGCGCGAGATGATCGCTTCCTTCGCCTCGTCGCGGTTGTAGGCCTGGAGGGAACCGGTCACCACCACCGTGAGCCCCTCGAGCGTGCGCGGCACCGACTCGTCGACGTCGTCCTCCATGCGCACGCCGGCCGCGGACCACGCGTCGATGATGTCGCGGTGCCAGTCCTCGGCGAACCATTCCTTGAGTGCCGCCGCAATGGTCTGTCCCACGCCGTCCACGCCGGCGAGCTCCTCCTCGCTCGCTCCGCGGATGCGCTCCATCGACCCGAAGGCCGTCGCGAGCGCCCGCGACGCCGTCGGGCCGACGTGGCGGATGGACAGGGCCACCAGCACACGCCACAACGGCTGGGATTTGGCCTTCTCGAGCTCCGTGAACAGTTTCCGCGTGTTGGCATTCGGCTCGGAGGGCTTCTTCGCCGTCCCTTTCGAGTAGAAGTACGGCACGAGTTCGCGGCCGGTCACCACGCCCTTGACCTTCTTGTCGCGTTCGATCCGTACGTCGGCCAGCATCTCCGGCGTCAGGTCGAAGATCTGCGCCTCGGTGGTGATCGGTGGCACGTCGGGCTCCGCGGGCTGGGTCAGCGCGATCGCGGCCTCCCAGCCGAGCGCCTCGATATCGAAGGCTCCCCTGCCGGCGAGGTGGAAGATCCTCTCCCGGAGCTGCGAGGGGCACGATTTCGCGTTGGGGCAGCGGATGTCGACGTCGCCCTCCTTCGCGGGCTGGAGCGGGGTACCGCAGGACGGGCACTCCGTGGGCATCACGAACTCGCGGACCTTCCCGGGATCCCGCAGGGCCACCACGGGGCCGACGATCTCCGGGATGACATCCCCGGCCTTGCGCAGCACCACGACGTCGCCGATCAGAACTCCCTTCGCCTTGACCACCGCCTGGTTATGGAGGGTGGCCATGCTGACCGTCGAACCGGATACCTTGACGGGTTCCATCAGGCCGAACGGTGTGACGCGGCCGGTGCGCCCCACGTTGACCAGGATGTCGAGGAGCCTGGTGTTGACTTCTTCGGGCGGGTACTTGTAGGCCACTGACCAACGGGGCACCCGCGAGGTGTGGCCGAGCGCCCGCTGCAGTGCGAAGCTGTCCACCTTCACCACGATGCCGTCGATCTCATGCAGCAGGCTGTGCCGGTGCTCGCCGTAGTGCTCGATGAACCCGACGACGGCGGCCTGGTCTTCGAGCACCTTGAAGTACGGCGACGTCGGCAGACCCCACTCCTTGAGCAGGGCGTACGTTCCGGACTGCGTCTCGGCGTCGAGCCCGGTGCGGGCACCGATTCCGTGGACGTACATGTCGAGGGGGCGTTCCGCCGTCATCGCCGGGTCCTTCTGGCGCAGCGAGCCTGCGGCGGCATTGCGCGGGTTGGCGAACGGCGCCTTCCCGGCGGTGACCATGCCCTCGTTGAGCTGGGCGAATTCCTTCGACGGAATGAAGACCTCCCCCCGCACCTCCACCTCCTCCGGGATATTCGCTCCGACGAGCCGCCGCGGCACTGCGGCGATGGTGAGCACATTGTGGGTGATGTCCTCGCCGGTGACGCCGTCGCCGCGGGTTGCAGCGCGCACCAGCTCACCGTTCCGGTACAGGAGGTTGACGGCCAGGCCGTCGATCTTCAGCTCGGTGAGCCAGGTGACGGTGCTGCCAGGGCTCCGCTGCTCCACGCCTGCCCGCGCGCGGTCCAGCCAGACCGCCAGTTCGTCCAGCGAAAAGACATCCTCGAGGCTGTACATGCGCTGCAGGTGCACGACCGGAGCGAAGGCCGAGGACACCTCACCGCCGACCTCCTGGGTGGGGGAATCATTGGTGACCAGTTCGGGATGCAGCGCCTCGAGCTCTTCGAGCCGCCGGAACAGCCGGTCGAACTCCGCGTCGGAGACCGTGGGGGCAGCATCCTGGTAGTACGCCGTCCGGTGCAACCGCACCTGCTCGGCAAGCTCCGCGTGCTCCTGGCGCAACTCGTCGCTCGGGAGTGCGGGAGGAGCCTCTGCGACGCTCCGGTTCTGCGATTCCTTCATATTCTCGGCCACCCGATCTAGTGTGCCCCACCGACCCGTACCCATGTGCAGAATCCGACCGGAACCCTGCCGAGCGGACCCGCTGCTGCTTCGCCGGGCGGAAGCCTTACCGGGAGCCGTTCCGCCGCAAGCGCGTTGCCCGATGAGTAGAACCTTGCGTGGTCCACGAGTACCAACGTGGGCAGGAGGACCGAAATCCCTAGGCCGCGCACACTTCGGTGGGTCCGCATGCGCTCCTTGCCGTCCGCACGAGCGTCACTCGAAACGACCTGGTTGTCTCCCTTACGGCTTTGAGGGCGCCGACTACCTATTCCTGTCACTGACTCTATCGGCGACAGGGGCGAGGTGGTTGTGGGGAAGCGCAGAGGATTGAATTTCACACCCCTAATCGAGAGGTATCGAGGTCCGTCAAAGGGACCGATTTCGTTCATACTCAGCCATGGCTGAGAAATGGAACAACTAATCGCACAGAGATGGGGTGCAACCAAGTGCAGATTTACGGGCAGTTACGAGGCCTATACATGGGCGGACCCCGGCCAGCTTCACTCGCCACCTAAGAGCTTCCGGCCGATCCTGGCGGAGAAGCCATGCAGGAACCGAACCCCGAGCCCACCAGAACTGTCGCCGGCGGGTGTCTTGAGGACGGCGATATCATCCTCACCTGTGACATCTACGGCAACGCAATCCGACTTCCACCGCCGCTAGTGAGAAGGCGCCCCCAGATACAAGCCGCCAGTGCGTAAGTACCCACCAAATTTTTTAGAGTACCGGTTACGCGTGTTCGGGATCGGAATCGGCTTCTATGGTGGACCCAGGTCAGGTACAAACCTCGGTCCCTGGAAGCCAACAACGAGGAAATTCGCCATGGAACCCCTCGACAGTATTGAACAAGCAGAGATGCCACCAGAGGAAACCGCGTACTTCCCAGGGAGCGGCTTGAAGTCGCGGCGGCGTAGCGCGGTGGACCTGGAAGTCATCATCCCTGCGTATAACGAAGCTGGGCGCCTACCATCCACCCTCCGTAACACAGCTGACTTCCTCGGATCGCAGCCTTGGAATTCGCGCATAGTGGTCGTTGACAATGGCAGCGCCGATGACACGGGATATGTGGTCCGCAGGATGTCCGCCTCGAACGGTAGAGTTCCGATTTCCCTTATCGGTTGCTCCCGCTCTGGCAAGGGTGCCGCGGTTAGGAGGGGCCTGTTGAGCGGAACTTCCACCTACACCGGGTTTTTCGATGCGGACCTGGCCACCCCCCTTGATACTCTCACCGCTGCGATGGAGCACCTCGAACTTGGTGCCAGCGCGGTCATAGCATCGCGTCATTCGCCCGGTTCAACATTTGTCCGGCGGCAGCAATTTAGACGTAGGCTGGGTGGCGCTGCTTTCCGCGTCATAACCAGTTCGATGGTCCGAGGTGTTTGCGATACACAGTGCGGCTTCAAATTCTTCGAGCGTGGGGCGATCACCCGGGCAATGGTTCAATGCAGAACAGCCGGATTTGCCTTCGACGTTGAACTGCTTCGCTATCTTCAATATGAAGGCGGAAGGATTATCGAGATCCCTGTAGCGTGGACTGACGGTACCGATTCGACATTTCATCTGGTTCGTGACGGAGTAACCAGTTTTGTGTCCCTCTCCCAGATGCAGCGCTTGCTATGACGTCGGCACTGAAAGTCTCGCCCATAAAATATCTCGAGGGCAGGCATGTGCTGGTGTTGAACTGGAGGGACATAAATCATTCACAAGCCGGTGGTGCGGAGCAGTACATGCACCAAATTTCGAAGCGTTGGGTAGAAGCCGGCGTGAATGTCGCCTGGTACACCAGTCGGGACATACATCAGTCATCTACGGATACTATTGACGGCGTCCATATTATTCGCGATGGTGGGCCTCTGACATTATACCCGCGGACAGCGTTGAGCATTCTCCGCACACGGCGGATAATAGACGCCGTAATCGATTGTCAGAACGGTATTCCCTTCTTCTCGCCGTTGTTCCTATCGAAAAAGACTCCTGTGGTTCAGGTGGTGCATCACGTCCACCAAAAACAATTCGGCACCCGCTTCGCCCCGCCCGTTGCCGCCTTGGGCAGGTATCTAGAGGGGAACGCCGCTCCGACTGTTTATGGTTCGCGGTCCATTGCGGCGGTCTCGCCCTCCACCCGGATGGAACTGCGCAATCTCGGCTATCAAGGGCCAATTCATATAGTTCCCAACGGTACCGGTGAGGTGCCCAACATAGTCGGACCGCGGGACCCGGACCCGACAATCACGATCGTCAGTAGGCTGGTGCCGCATAAGAGGATCGATATCCTCATCGGGCAAATCGCGGCAGCCGCAACCCAATTTCCCAATCTCCGTGTGGAGATTGTGGGGGAGGGCCCCGAGAGAGCGCGGTTGGAGCAGATCGTCATGGACTTTGGGATGTATTCCAACTTCACCTTTCATGGGTATCAGCCTGACTCTGTAAGAGATGCCTTGCTGAACCGCGCATGGTTGACGTTGTCCGCTTCTGACGCTGAAGGGTGGGGGTGTTCCATAATCGAGGCAGCAGCCTGGGGGGTGCCGTGTGTGGCCCTGCGGGCACCAGGCATCCGCGACAGCGTGGTCGACGGGACAACCGGATGGTTGGTCGATTCGGTCAAGGACCTGGGGGTTGCCCTGACCGAACACCTTGCCGACGTTTCTGAGCTGGAAACAAGGACTGCTCTTTCTCAGGCATGCCAGAAGTGGGCGCGCTGCTTCAATTGGGACCGAAGTGCGGCTCTCCTGGCAGGAGTACTAATGGAGGAAACCAAGGAAACTCCGCGCCCTCGAGACCGCAGCCGAAGAACAGTTCGTTGTGACATGTCAACCGTTGCACGGTTCAACGCGCCCACAGGAGTGGATCTTTCCAGCATCCTGAATGCCACGGACGAGGTCGCCGAAAGTGGAGGCACAACTGTCGCAGTGCTCAAAGGTTGCGACGAATTTGAGGCATCGGTTGCATTGAAGAATTTGGGCGTGGAAGACGCTGTACTGTGGTCGGCCACCCGCAGCGATCTACTTGCGGGACCTCGAGGGCTCTCAGCGTTGACGGTCGCTGAAGGAACATAATGAACGTGCCGAAGGATGAGAAAAAGCAGACCGACAGCTCTTCCGTTGTAAGCGAACCGCGTTTACGGATTCTTCATTTCGGCTTTGAAGATCCCATGATGCCCGGGGCCGGCGGAGGCTCGGTGCGCACCCACGAAATCAACAAGCGTATTGCAGCATGCGGGCATTCTGTCACGGTCCTCACTACCAGGTATCCGTATTGGATCGCCCGTAATCAGGACGGCGTCCAATACGTTCCCATCGGGTTCGGCCAGGGAAGGACACGGCTGAGCCGGCTGCTGGGATACTGCCTTCGGCTGCCTTGGGAAACATGGAAACGCCGACCATCGGTAGACCTGGTGGTCGAAGATTTTTTTGCTCCCTTTTCAACGATGGCCGCACCGCTATGGACCGGAAAACCTACCATCGGCATGGTGCAATGGCTCCATGCCCGCGAAAAGTCCCGCGAATACAAACTCCCCTTCCACTGGATCGAGCGAGCAGGAGTGCGCCGTCACAGGCATTTGATTGCGGTATCCAATGGCACGGGTGACCAGTTGAGAAAGCTGAACCCCGCTGTGACCGTCGACGTGATCGGCAATGGAATCGACATGCGTGCCCTGGAAATTCCACAACAACTGGGCACTGACATCGTTTGCATCGGACGGCTGGAATTCGTAGGCAAAGGCCTCGATCTTCTCCTGAAAGCCTGGGCTCAGGCGTCGGAGGAGGTGGAGGGCAACCTCATCATCGCAGGGACTGGTCCTGGTGAGCAACAGATCCGTGACGAAATCGCTGCAGGAAATCTCGGCAGCCGCGTCCGCCTAACTGGCTGGAAAAGCGGTCAGGAAAAATCTGAAATGTTGGCGGCGGCACGATTGGTCGTAATCCCATCACGGGCTGAAACTTTTGGCCTAGTTGCAGTGGAGGCCTTGGCCTCGGGTACGCCGGTCATAGCCTTCGACATACCTTGCTTGCGGGAAGTTGTACCACCAGGCTGTGGCTGGTTGGTTCCTCCCTTCGACGTCGACGGACTGGCGGACGAAATGTGCAGGCAATACAGCGACCCCACAGGTCTTGCCGCCGCAGGGGCAGCAGGCCGAAGGTTCGCGTCGGGTTTTGACTGGGATGGCCGTGCCGTTAGCCAAGTGGACGCTTATTACGCAGCGTTGCCCGACTCCGAGACCCTTACCCGAAGCACAAGGAGGGGCAGATGACTTTTGAGCCGCCGTCACACCTTTACCAATCCCTGGATACCAGCGAGCCGTGGCTGTTCTTATCGCCCCATCTGGATGACGCCGTCCTTTCCTGTGGTGCTCTCATCTCGTCAGAGGCAAGCAAACGCAACATTGTTGTGCTGACCATTTTTACAGAATGCAGTCCCACCCCGCATACGAGGGCAGCGAGGTCCTTCCTACGGCAGTGTTCAGCTCAAGACGCTGGTTCTCTTTTCGAGGCGCGCAGGAAGGAAGACGCCGCTGTCCTTGCCGGACTCGGCGTAAAATCCCGGCATCTCGGGGCGACAGATGCTTTATTCCGACGGCGCCGGGAGGCCATTGCCGGCAGCTCCACTCTGGGGAAAGCCGTGCCAGAACTGGTGCACCGCTATCCAACCTACAGGTTCGACATCGCCTTGGGTCGGCTGTCTAGGGGCGATTCCGGCTTGATTGCAGAACTGCAGGACACAGTTAGGCAGCAAATCGAGGAGAGCGAGGCGGGGTTGGTGTTCTGCCCGGTGGGGACGGGCAAACATGTTGATCATCTAATTACGAGGTCAGTAGGCGAGAAATCAGCGGAACGCATGGTGTTCTATTCTGATTTCCCTTACAACCAGAATCATCAGCCAGACGAGGCCTTCTTGAGGAGCCGAGAACTGAGGGAATGGAATTGGAGTGACGGAATAGAGGCAAAACACGAGCGCGTGCGTCAGTATGCGACACAAGTAGATGCATTATTTCCCGACGGCCGTATTCCAGTTGCTCCCGAAACTTACTACTCCTAGGAGCCCGGAGACGGCAGGGACCTTCACTGGCCCTTCGCAGATGAGGGCGGGTGGGTTCGCGGTCTGAGACCGTATTCGAGGTGTTCTAAGTGGTGCCTGACAGGTGATTCCGGGTACGTTTTGTTGCTGTTGCGACGATGCCTTCGAGCGGCCCGTGATCGTGGGAGCGGCGCCATTGGGAAGCGAAAATGATGGCGACAGTGATTTGAATGATGAAAGAACCACTGGATTGGTTTGCCAGGAACCCGGTAGCAAGGACAAGCAAATGGGCCGAGTACAGGGTCAAGGTCATACTGCCGATTGCCGCAAACGGCGCTAACTCGGAGGCGGCTACGTGGGCGACGAATAGGACTGCTCCCAGAGCGGCCATAGACGTGCCGACAGTATTCAGCTTCTCCAATACCGTGGTGGAGTGCGGCGCGAGGACAGCGTGCCACCAGAGAGAAGTAGCAGGGAGGTGGCCCTCCGGCCCCCACACCAACATACGGTCAATCGCCTCTGCGCTAAGGTCCGGTGAAGATTCTTTCAGCCGGTTCATACCCCCGAGTGGACCTAAAAGGATGGCCGAGACCAGCCAAGTGCTGACAGCCAATATTAGGCCGGCAAACATCAAACGGAACTGTATGAGGCGGGATCCGAGATCGAGTCGGCCGATGGCTAGTCCGGCGCAGATGTAGGCCATGTAGGGCACTGCGGGATACACCCCTGTCAGCAGCAGTTGGGTCACCAGCACCCCGGGCTCGGTGAAGAGGGAGGTGAAAGTGGGATTGAAACCGTGTTCAGGCATCGAGTCCCGCAGAACCTGTACTGTGATGGGGCCAATCACCGCCATCCCAGCGGCAAGAAGTGCCAGTACCCGGGCGGAAAGTCCGAGCAGTGGGATCGCCAGCAAAAACATCACCCCGTAGTAGGCCAGGATGATCGAGACGGGCGTATCAGCATAAGCGATAGTAAGCCCTAGGGCAGTGATGAGTGCGGCACGGACCGCCACGGAGGCACGGACAGCTTTGAGTGCTGTGCCCTTCACGGGGTAGCGTGCTCCGGAGCCGAAAGCCAGCGATACCCCGGCCAGCAGTGCAAACAGGGCGGCGGAATGACCGGCGAACACCGTCCATAGGACGGTCGGCTCGAAATCATCGTTCGTGGGAGGAAGAACGTGAACAATCATCAACCCGACGAGGGCAATACCGCGCGCTGCATCGACGCCGATCGATCGCGACTTTTTTATAGGGTCAGGAGACTGCATCTATTTTTTTCCTCACTCGTCACGCTGGCACTGGGATAGGCACATCAGACTCGAGGGGTCGCCGGCGCTGTACATTTGGTTCTAGTGACCCCGCTGAACCCTTCCCTTTCCCTGGAATTTGTTCGTGGCATACGTCAGATACCTGCGTCCCAAGAGCACAAGCCGTTTGACGCGGTAGAACAAGTGCGGAGATAGGGCAAGAAGCCGCTGTTTCGCGACTCGCTCCAACGCATCACGGGTGCGGCGAACCCGCGGGGGCCTTCCATGGCTCTCGATGAGCTGAACATGGGTGGCGAAATCCCACTTGTAGGGCTCTGCGCCCTGTAGCAAATCGAAACTTTGGTGTCCTTGGTGGTAGCTGTAGTCCAGCATTCGCAGCAACAGTTCCTTACCGATTCCGTACTTTGCAAAGGCGGGGTCGTAAGCAGGAAGGAGAGCCAAGTATTCTCCCTGCCACAAGAATCCGGCCTGTACCGCAGCGTATTTGTCGGCGACTTGCAAGGTTGATAAGACGAGGTGTCCATCCTTGAACAGACTCTTCAGCATGGCGAGCGCACCGGGGGCCTCAAGAGTCTCGTGGCCGCCCTCGTACTGCTGGATCTTCCATTCGACGCAGAGATGCAAAGCCTCTATGTCGGGATTATCAAAGGTGAAAACGGGCTCCCCGAGCTCTTCCGACATCCTCCTGAGCCTCCGGCGCTGATTGTGGAGCAGACTCTTACTTCGCTTCCGGATTAGGGCCAGATACTCGTCCCAGGTGGTAAATCCTTCCCACTCAATAAGGGGTGCTGGTTCCTGGTTCGTCCTGGGCACTGATGCCGCGGGATCTTCGTCCCCAAGGGCGATGGAGGAGGTCAGGAGTTTCGGAATATAATTTATGGTTTCTTTCAATTTGCCGTCAGAGGGAACAGGTTTCACGTAATCGTAAAACGGACCTGTTGTCAGGATCTTGCTCCCGTTGACTTCCGCGAGTCGCACCTGCCTCCCCTTCACCTCATACATCTTGAAATCGAAGGTTCTCGCTCCGTGGTAATCCCTGGCGAGAGCTGTCAGGAAGGCGTCAGATGAAAAAAAATCCATGATTTTGCCCTATCCTTGCCTGGTTCGGGGGATTGACGGTTCGCTGCTTCAGAGCCTACTCGCGGGCTCAGTATATGGGGGCCGCCGGGTTGAACTGCGAGGGCTACATGCTTTATTTTTGACCTGCTTCTCCACGTAGTTGCGCTGGCTAAAGCGAGTAGTCAGTACTCGTGCCAGCCCCTATGCCTGCCCGTAGTCTGACGTTCTGTCCTATCAGAAATTCCCGTCTAGGGAGATTACGTGACGATCGGTCCCATCGCTGAACTCCAGGCTGGCCTGGGACCTCGCCCCCAAGATTCGGATGCGTCATTTGGGAGCGGCAGCATTGCCCGATACGGCGTGCTCTTGTCGATAGGGGCTGGCTTCGTCGGTGTCTTCAGCTACGTTGTCACGCTACTCATGATCAATGCTTTGAAACCCGCCGACTTCAGCCAATTCGCGGCCGCCCAAATGATGCTCGGCATGGTAGGAATTGTCACCTCTGCCCTAGTTCCTTTACCGCTTTCTCATGCGGTAACTGCCCATCCGCAGGGTTCAGAACAGCGGCGTGACGCCATGTCGTTCTCCGCAATGGTTTCGGTAATGGTTGGGTTGGGCGCGGCCTTGGTAACAGGGTTCATCGCCGCTGGTCTAGGATCGCCCTCAATAGCCGCCATGGTTGCCCTCTCCGCTTTTGTCCTGTTCATTGGAGCGGCACCGTCGGGGTGGATTCAAGGCGAGTTGCGCTTTGTGCGCTACACGGTCAAGTCCGTCGGCGAGGTACTGATCCGGCTGATCTTCTCTCTCCTCGTCGTCACGTTCGCATGGGGCGCACCCGGCGCTGTCCTTGGCTTCGCTGTGGGTGGGTTGGCACTTCTGGTTACACCCAAGTCATTTTTCCGCGACCTCACTTGGCGTCCGCAAGTGCTGCGTCAGAAATGGCGATGGGCTGAAACTGCCGATATAGCGTTCACTCTCTGCGTCGTGTCGGTCCTGGTAGGCATTGACGTGGTCCTGGTGGCTTTCCTCGACGGCGGCTCGACAGCGGCCGCGGGATTCCAGGCCTTAGCGTCCATAGCCAAAGCTCCGGTTTATGTAGCAGCAGGAACGGTCATTGTGGTGTTTCCGATGCTGCGGCGGCCGGGTGTTGATGTGGGGGTCATACTCACGGACGCCCTGCGTTCCTTCGGCCGGCTCGCCCTAGTTGCGTGCGCCGTCATTGCCACAGCTCCGCACGCGCTGGTAGCCCTCGTCATGCCAGAAAGGTACCACTCATCGTTCGCCCTGCTACCCTGGCTCGCACTCTCAGGATTCGGCTATGCCACCCTGACGGTTTTCTCCACGGTCCTTCTGGCGTTGCGTGCCTACCGACGCTGTCAGCTGGGGTTGGTTGCAGCATCAGTGTTGGTTTCAAGTGGCCTCTTCCTGGGATGGGATTGGGGAGGCGTTCCGGGCATCGCGATTGGCTGCGCGGTTGGTGCGATGGCCGCGGCGTGCATCTCGGCGGTGATCGCTCTTCCGCTTCTCCCGCCGCATTCTGGTCGCATGGCTACCAAGGGCTTCATCGGAGGGGCTTGCCTTGCCTTGGTATTGGCACTCGCAGACCGGCAACCCCTCGTATGGCTATTGGCTGTCTTTATTACCGGTCTTGTTGTCCTGGCTCAGCTAAAGAAAGGAAGCACTGTGGAAATGGTACGCGGCCTGCGGTTGCGACTGTGGCAACGTGCCGAAACACTCCGTCTCGCCCGGCAGCTCACGTATCCGCCTGGTCGAGTACCAAATGGCTCGACAGCGGTCAACGGGGGACAGGAGGTGGGCGCCGCGGTTCCTGTGGGGCGGAGTCTCATAATTACCTTGGGGTCGGTCCTCACATGTTTTGCTGTAGCTTTCGGGGTGCGCTCTATAGGGCTCCTGCAAGCCTTTGAGCTATGGGTGGACGAGATGCTTTATGTCCAACTTGGGCAGTCGATAACTGACGGTGAATTGCTCCCCCGGCTTCCGGATGGTCCGTTCTTTCTTCATCCTCCTGGCTTCTTCCTGGTGGAGGCCGGTGTCATCAACCTTCTCGGATTAACAGGCGACTCAGTGGAGATGGTGATGCAACTCCGCTGGCTGAACGCAGTACTGGGGGCGCTCACTGTAGGGCTGGCTTTTCTCGTGATCAGGACGGCAGGGTCCAGAAATGCGGCCTGGGTCACGGCAGGCCTCCTGATTTTTGAACCGTTCGTCTTGCGCAGCAACAGCCACCTTTTCCTGGAGACTCTGGCGATGGCCTACGTTACCGCCGGGCTAGCGATAGTGGTGGTGCAGCTCAAGTCACACTACCCAAGCCGTCCGCTGCTGCTTTGCGGCGGTTTGATGCTGGGGTTCGCGATCCTGACCAAGGATTTTTTTGCGCTGTGTACTGCGGTGCCGGTCATTGCTGCGGTGGTGTGGCGCCGAACAATCAGAGCGCACGATGCGGCCATCATCCTGTCAGCCATGGTCGTACCGTACTTGGCGTATTTGACGGTGGTAGTTGCCCAGGGGATGCTGCCGAATTGGATACAGGCAAAGGAGGGCGGGCTTCGGCGTCTGATCGGTCTCGACGTATTCACAGGCTTCACGGCCGAGGGAGCGCCCAGCTTGGTTGAACGTCTCTTCGATAATGCCGGCCACTTCGGTACCAGCTACCTGCTATTAGCATTGTGCCCGGCGGCCGCGGCATTCCTGTGTTTCAGTCTTCGTCCGGAGCGTCGACTGATTGGCCTGATGAGCTTGACGCTGGGAAGTTATGGCCTTTACAGTGCCCTGTTCGGCACTTTCGAGGAACAGTACGGCTACGCAGTGATGATTGCAGCAGTGCTGAGTACGGCGTTGCTCGGCGTCGAGATCGTGGAACGGCGACCTGAAGTCCGTGTACCAGTCATTTCTGCCAGCATCGTTATGATGCTGCTCACCGCGAGCCTTGGCGTCAGACTGGAGACATCCACCGACAACGGCTTTGTGCAAGCGAAACGCTGGATAAGTCAAAACCTGCCGGCCGACGCAAGAGTAAGCGTTACCAACAGCACAGGTGAACTCGCGTTCGCGGACGATTCGCGCTCCGGCATATGGCCTTCGGCAGCCCTGATGCAAGAGAACTCCGCGGACTACATCTTGACGCAATCCCTTCCTACCAGCCAAGGCTATGGATACATGCAGCCGGCCATGCATCAGTGGTTGGAGGCAAACGCCACTCCTGTCTTCCAGCTGCAGGGCCTCACCAACGGCGCAACGACCGTGTGGCGCATCGATGACATAGCGTTGAACCGGGCCGTGCTCGAGGGAGTAGGAACTCCTACCACCTACGGAACGGGGCACTAAGAGTCCATCCGTTCCGAAAGCATCCCTTCAACAGTGTTGCTGATTGTCCTCCACTGTATTCCCAGCGCCCTCGCCTACTTTGATTGCCCCGCTTCGGCAGATGCTGTTGCCTACTACCCGGATGTTTTCCAAATCGCCCTTGAAAGTGACTGAAGCTCCGTCATTGTGGAAGAAGGTGTTGCCGAGCACTGCGATGTCGTGCACCGACTGCGTTCCCCCGTCGTAATAGCCCGTTCTGATTCCGGAGGGTGAGCCCCAGAACCGGTTGTTCTCTATGGTGATGTTACGAATCTGATGACCGGACACAGCGAGTTGCATGCCCGCACCGTGCGACCCGCCGCGAACATCGTTGTCCCGGTAAATAACGTCGTAGACTTCCGCGCCTATCGTCTGAGCAACCAGGCCATCATCGCCGTCGTCGCCTCGGCGTTGGTCAACGCGATTGCCCACCACAGCGCCTGAGTGGGAGTCCGTAACGTGGATGCCGTCCAGCTGGTTATATTTCCCGGATGAATCGGCCACCGTTGAGCTGTCCCGCACACAGAAATTCGAGCTGCCCACCACCGCTATGGAGTAGGTGAAAGGGTTCTTCGTTGCCACCCCTACCACCAAAGCGTTGACGGAATGCCGCACGTCAATAAGGTATTCATTGAGCCTGCCATCAACATTCCCGTCGAGAACGTCGCCGCTTTGATCGGCCGTCAGATCGGCAATCGTAACGTCGTCGGCTCCCTCTGTGGTGACTATTGGATGCCCGCCATGTGGCCCCTTAGAGTCCAGGAAGCGGGCCGAAGCCTTGAGGACCGTTGCCAGCCCCGAGCCACTGAGCGCCACGTTATCCTTCAGCCATAGTGGGCGGTGGATATTGAACTGCCCGGCCGACAGCTGAACAATACCTCCACCTTGACCAGCTGCAGCATCAATCGCCGCCTGAATCGCGTCCGAATCCCCGACCGCGGACGCATCCACCCGCCATATATTGGTGGCGCTGCTTCCCGTCGCGACGCATCCGCTGTTTCCGCCTGCACTGAACGTGTAGGCGGTCCCTGCCACCCCAACCACAATGACTACCAGCAGCGCCGCCTTGAATTGGTAGGTCATCGCAAGTCAAACCTTTGCTTCCGCAACGGATGTAAGGGAATTCTTTCTGCTAGCGAACCGGGAGCCACCTTAAGGAACCCGGTAGAACTTATCCTCAGGATAGTGGACCTAGGGCACATCTTAATGATGAGACCTCCTCATTCTCCGGTGCGACAAACGATCACGATCAAGTACGCTTCGATGTTGAGTGATCCCAGCCAAAATCTCTGTAGTCCGTCAACTCACCGAACACCAGCAGCATTGTCCGGGAACTCCTTGAGGACAACGATTCGGGCAGAACCGGCGTGCCGGGTGGGATTTTCGCCAAGAAACAAGCCGTGCAGGCCTTCCGGTGGGCCGGTGGGCCGACGACGAATTCAACTAATACTTCTGCCGCCTTGCTCAGCTCCAGTCCTGCAGCCCAGCCTCGTGGTCCGCACGTGGTACCACTGTGCATGTTCGAGCTTCGCGACGATCGCTTCCTGAGCGCGGGCGGCGACCGCACCTCGCACCTCGCACCTCACACCTCGCACCTCACACCTCGCACCTCGCACCTCGGGAAAGCTGACCTTCCGCCTTGCTTTACGGAGCACACCCACGTGATCTTGGCGTGTCGGCCTTCAATGTCAAGCCCTGGGTTCAAAGGGCGTTCGAGTCGAAAATTTGCTGTAACTCGAATGCCGGCCGACCGGCGTACAAATGGTCGTTCACAATGCGCTGACGATAGTCGATCTCCCCGTGAAGCCGGTGATGGACAAACCAATCAACGTGTTCTGCGACGACAACTTCAAGTTGGTTGATGACCATCTACAGTCCATTGTCGCGCATGAAACCGGCCTTGAGCAGGTGCTCAGGGCGGTCGAACTCCGCCGCGGAAAAGCCGAAGCCTACTTCAAGATGGTCTTGGCCTGGCGCAAACCGCACATCGAAACTTCGTGTTCCGATCACATCGGTGCTCGTCATCTCCCGGCCGCGGACCCTCGTCGGTCCCCGCGCGCTTGACCCGGATACGCCCTCGACTCCGCAGGATGAAATCCAACGGTCCTTCTAGGTGTAATCAGTGCCTCCATCAAACCCAAAACGCTTCAAGGTGCTGATGATAACGTTACTGGGGCCCACACGGAACCGATTCTTTCACGTTCCCGCTTCAGCCGGGCAATTACTTCAGCCCGCCGCACTCCGGCGGAGAAGTCGTCCAGGTCGTCTCCTCCGGGTCCGTGCAGGTGGTCGCGAGTTCGTCTCCCCGTTGTCCGCCGAAGGAGACGACCACCTCTCCCCCGCGATCCCTCAGCCGGGCCAGGCGGTCGTCCAGCTGGAAAGCGGTTCCAGCCCTGTCGAAGCTGTACGTGCCGCCCCACGAGGGCTCGCAGGCAGCTTCCTCACTGGCAACGATGAAGGAGAGGACAGCTTTTGCTGCTTCCGGCGTGGGTGGTCTGTCCACCTCGTAGGTGGACGGCACGGTGACGTCGACGTAACCGGCGAACCACGGCGCATCCACCACCTCCTGCGCGCTGCTGCGCCCGGCACAGCCGACAAGTGCGAGGGAGACCGCAAGCATCCCTCCGATCACGCTCAGCACTGGGGATCCGGGGTGGGCCGCTCGGCGGTGCATTGCCATGCCCCAATATAAGCCGCACGTCGGGATTACACGGCGAACACCGGAATTCCGGGGCCTCCCCCTGTCAGGCGGGCGGCCTGTCGGCCTCGATCATGATGCGGCGACGTTTTCCGGGTAACGGGAGGACGCTCGGATCGACAGCCGTAGCACCACCGCGACCAGGGCTGACCTCGCCGGGAGGGTCAGCGGACTCGTCGATGACAGCATCAAGGACGATGACCGTGACGTTGTCCCGTGCACCCGATCGAAGGGTTGCCTCGATGAGGGCCTCGGTCGCCGCCTGCGGATCGGGGACGGTGCTGAGCACGTCGTAGATGCCGTCGTCGCTCACTTCCCCTGTCAAGCCGTCGGAGCAGATGAGGATGCGGTCGCCCGTCCGGACCGGCATGAGCCAGTAATCGGCCTCCGCGTCGTCACCCGTCCCCAGGGCGCGCGTCACCACGTGCCGCCGTGGATGGGTCTGGGCCTCGGCCGCCGTGATCTCGCCGAGCTCCACGAGTTCCTGCACCTCGGAGTGGTCGACCGAGATCTGCCCGAACCGGTTGCCGTCCAGGCGGTACGTCCGGGAGTCTCCCACATTGAAGAACAACCAGGAGGGCCCACCGGCATCCTGCACGACCACGACACCGGAGAGTGTGGTGCCGGCTTTGCCACCGGTTTCGGCGCGGATCTCCGCGTCCGCTTCCTGGATCAGCTGTTCGAGGTCCTCCGCCGAGAATTCGGACGTCCGGGTGCCCCGCATACTGCGTTCGAGCGTCCGGATACAGACCCCGCTGGCGATCTCGCCCGCTTCATGACCGCCCATCCCGTCGGCGACGGCGAAGATGGGCTCGGAGGCGAGAAGTGAATCCTCGTTGAGTTCACGGCGCAGGCCGCGGTCGGTGGCACAGCCATAGCTCAGTCTCAGCGAGCCCGGCACTGCACGGCCGGAATCGGGGGTATTGGTCACGGCGCCACCACCGCGGAGGGGATCAGCTGGTCAGTCATGCCCCTATTCTGCCCTGCCTGTGCAGGTCCGGCGCGCGTCGGTCGCACCAGGCGCACCTAGTCGAGGACGAGGCCTGTCCCTGTTCCCCGTGCAAGCGTGACCGGGTGGACCTCGCCGAACCCACGCACCGTCCGCGCCTGGTGCGGCATCAGCACGAACTTCTCGTTGTTGCTCAGGGTTGCAGCGGTGGAGGCGTCGATGAGCACCGTGCCCGGCTCCGCGAGCGAGGTCAGGCGGGAGGCCAGATTCACAGTAGGCCCGTAGATGTCACCGAGCCGCGAGAGGACACGTCCCCACACCATGGAGCACCGGGCCGACGGCAGGAGCTCGTCCTCGGTGAAGGCCTTGGCGAGTGCAAGGGAGATTTCGGCGCCCGCTTCCGGGGACTCCGCGATGTACAGCACCTCATCGCCGATGGTCTTGACGAGCCTCCCGCCGCCCACCGAGATGATTTCAGCGCACTTGTTCTCGAAGCGCTGCACCAGCTGCGCGAGCGTCCGTTCGTTCATCTGCCGGGAGAGGCTGGTGTAGGACACGAGGTCGGCGAACCCGACGGCGCGCGCCAGGGGCAGCGGTGCGTCCTGCTCATCGCCGTCGCGGCCCGTCTCACTTGCCCGCAGACCGGACTCCGCCCTCAGGGCGAGCCGCTGCACCGCGGCGTTCATCTGGCGTCGCCACGCATACACCAGCGTCTTCTCGAGCGGTTCGATCAGCTCCGGCAGTTCGGCCACCAGGGTTTTCCGGGCCGTGGCGTCGGAGATGCCGCGCTGCGCCACCATCTCCTCGACCAGTGCCTCGATCTGCCAGACCACCATGCGGTCCGTCATCTGGCCCACGGCACGCGTGATGGAGATCGCGGCGTCCTCGGTCAGCTGTTCCTGGCGGACCAGCTCGATGATCGTCGTCAGCGCATTCTGGTCCTTCTCCGTGAAGGCGATGTCGTCGTCGCCGATGTTCGGGAAGCCCATCGCGCGCCACAGCTTCCGCGCCGAGAGAAGCGAGACACCGGCCCCTGCCGCGACGTCGCGGCGCCGCAGGGTGCGCTCGGCACCCAGGAGTTCGATCTCGAGGTTGCGGATGGCCTCCCGGTTCAGGTGGACGACGGGTTCCGGCCCGGCGCCGGGATTCCGCTCGGCGGCAACTGCCGAGTCCCCGGGCCGGACGGCGGGAATGGGGCGGGTGGCCGGCCGGCTCTCGGGGTCGCCCTGCAGGCGCCACACCGCCCTTGCAGCGGGATGCGATCCGGAAGCGCGGGGCACATCCGGGTACGCGTGTGAATCGGGCAGCGCATCGTGTCCCGCACCGGACTCCGCCGTCATCTCCCGCCGCCCCTCCACTCCTGGTTGGCCCCCGGATCTTCCCGCTGGGCATAAGTCGAATCAATCTCCATGTCTACACCATCGAACATGAGGGTCAGTGGGAGCTCGCTCACCGCAGCAACCACATAATCCTTGAAGACGTGGATCCGGGGGACGTTGCGGTAGGTCACCATGCGGTCGCGCCCCAGATCCACCAGCAGTGTTCCGCTGCCCACGAACCGCTGGAAAAGGCTCTGGGAGATATCCAGCTGATAGACCGCCGAGAGCGGGATCTGGTGCTCACTTCTTCGTGCCGCGCCCCGCCGGTGGATGAGCCGCATGCTGGTGAGTACATAGCGATTGTTGAGCCACCGCACGAAAGGGCGCACGAAGAGCCGCGCGAGCAACGCCAGAAGCAGGACCGCGGCCAGGAGGACCAGCACGGGCCGCCAGGCCAGGAGTTCACCCGGAAGGAGCACGGTACTCAGCCTGCCGAGGGCGAAACCTCCGAGTCCCAGCAGGACCACCGATGCCGCGACGGGCCATGCCAACCGCGCCGGGTCTGCCCGGGTGCGAACCACGACGCGTTCCCCCGGTGAGAGCCGGATGCGCATTCTGCCCTAACCCTGCGGGCGCAGATGCACCACGTCGCCCGCTGCCACGGTGTGCCGCTCGCCGTCGTCGTCGCGCACCACGAGGGCCCCGTGGGCATCGAGTGCCAGCGCACGTCCGGTCAGCGCTCCGTTCCCCGGCAGTTCCACCCGCACGTCCTGCCCGAGAGTCGCCATCCTCTCCGAGACCCGGTTGGCGAGGGACAATCCCCCCGACCAGGCGGTCATCGCGTTCCCGTCCACTGCGCAGAATGCACGGTAGTGCGCCGCGAACGTGCGGAGGAATGACTTCAGCAGGATATTGCGGTCCGTGGTTCCGGCGTACTCGAGCAGCAGGCTCGTGGCCGTCGGCACCGGAAGCTCGTCCCCCGTGAGGCTGACATTCAACCCGATACCCACGACGACGGCGGGAGTACCGCCTCGCGGGTCGGGCACGAACTGCGCGAGGATGCCGGCGAGCTTCCGCCCGTCCACGGTCACGTCGTTGGGCCACTTGAGCTGCGGGCTGACCTCGGTGCGGTCCTCGACACTTTCGGCGAGCGCGAGCGCGGCCAGGAGCGAGAACCACGGGTAGCTCTGCGTCGGCAGCGGCCTGCCGGCGTCGTTGACCGGCCGCAGCAGCACGCTCACGAGGAGTGAGGACCGCTCCGGGGCCACCCAGGAACGGTCGAGGCGGCCCCGCCCGGCGCTCTGCGCTTCAGCGGTCAGGACGCTGAGGTCCGGCCACTCGCCGCCCGCCGACCCTGCCTGCTCCACGAGGTCAGCGTTCGTCGATCCGGTCCGCTGCACCAGTTCGAGGCGCGCATAGGGACCGACCGGCGTGCAGAGAGCGGTGCGGAGCGCTCCCTGGTCCAGCCCGGGGCGCTCAAGGTTGGAATAGCGGGAGGTCATGACCCGATCTTACCCAGCCGTTTCCTCCCGGCCGGGATCAGAGGAAGATGTCGGGGACCAGGCGGTCCTCCGGAGCACCGAGGCTGTAGCCGGTGAAATCGGTTTCCCCTTCCTGCCGAAGAACCTCCTCGTCGGTGAAGAAGTTTCCCGTGCAGTCCCTCGAGTTCCTCGTCAGGACGGCGTGTGCCGCATCGGCCACGATCTCGGGGCTGCGCGCCGCCTGCACCATCGTGCCGCCGCCGGGCATGTTGCGGATGGCCGCCGTATCGATCAGCGTGGCCGGCCACAGCGAGTTGACTCCGATGCCGTCGGCCCGGAACTCCTCGGCAAGGCCCAGAGTCGTGAGGCTCATGCCGTACTTCGCCAGGGTGTACGCGAGGTGCTTTCCGGCCCACCGTGGGTCGAGGTTCAACGGCGGCGAGAGCGTGAGGATGTGAGGGTTGTCCGAGCGCCGGAGCGCGTCGATCGAGAACTTGCTCAGCAGGAAGGTGCCGCGGACATTGATGTCGGCCATGAGGTCGTACCGCTTCATGTCGATGTCCGGTGTCTTCGACAGGTCGATGGCCGACGCATTGTTCACCACGACGTCGATTCCTCCGAACCGCTCGACGGCGGCGGCGACGGCGCCCGCCACATCGTCGTCATTCCTCACGTCTCCCACGAGCGGCAGGGCGGCGCCCCCCGCGTCCTCGATCTGCTGCGCTGCGGTGTGAACCGTGCCGTCGAGTTTGGGGTGCGGTTCCCCCGTCTTGGCCATCAGCACCACGTTGGCACCGTCCCTGGCGGCCCGGAGTGCGATGGCGAGCCCGATTCCGCGGCTGCCGCCCGACATCAGTATGGTGCGCCCCCGAAGGGTGGCTTTCCCCTGCGGAGCCTGTTCTGTCGTCTCGTTGCCTGCGGTTCCGTCGCCTACGGCATTGCTTGCGGTCATCCACTCAGGATAGGCCGCAGTGCAGGAAGCTGTAGATGTCCTACAAGCCGGGCAGTGCCGTAGCTCACTAGACTGGGAAAAACGCCCCGCTTTTTGGAGGATTCCTCCTTAAGGCGTTCACCACTCGCCTATCGGAGATTTCATGCCCGAGGACCTGACCCTCGATCTTCCCACCACCGCTGATCTTTCGACGACTGCCGGGAAGCTCGCCGACTTCCGGCGACGGCAGGAATCCGCAGCAGTTCCGTCGGGGCCCGAGGCTGTTGTGAAGCAGCACGCCCGGGGCAAGCACACGGCGCGTGAGCGGATCGACCTGCTGGTGGATCCGGATTCCTTCGTGGAGTTCGATGCGCTCGCCGTGCACCGGTCCACGGCGTTCGGCATGGCGAAGAAGAAGCCGCTGGGCGACGGCGTCGTCTCCGGCTATGCGACGGTGGACGGGCGTCCCATCGCCGTCTACAGTCAGGATTTCAGCGTCTACGGCGGGTCGTTGAGCCAGGTCAACGGGGAGAAGATCGTCAAGGTGCAGGAGTTCGCGCTGCGCAACGGCTGCCCGGTGGTGGGCATCAACGACGGCGGCGGGGCGCGCATCCAGGAGGGCGTGGCATCGCTCGCGATGTTCGCGGACATCTTCCGCAACAATGTCCACGCCTCCGGAGTCGTCCCGCAGATCTCGCTCATCATGGGACCGTGCGCCGGCGGCGCGGCATACTCGCCCGCCCTGACCGATTTCGTGGTGATGGTGGACAAGACCTCGCACATGTTCATCACCGGTCCCGACGTCATCAAGACCGTGACCGGCGAGGACGTCGACATGGAGACGCTCGGCGGCGCACGCCAGCACAACACGACCACCGGAACGTCCACCTACCTGGCCACCGACGAGCAGGATGCCATCGGATTCGTGCGGGAACTCCTCGACTTCCTGCCATCGAACAATCTCGCCGAAGCGCCGCTGGCACCGTTCGCCGAGATGCTCGAACCGACGGACGAGGACGTCGCCCTCGACACGCTCATCCCCGATTCGGCAAACCAGCCATACGACATCCACGCTGTCATCTCGGCCATCGTGGATGACGCCCACTTCCTCGAGATGCAGGCCCTCTACGCCCCCAACGTGGTCACCGGCTATGCGCGGGTGGAGGGCCACACCATCGGTATCGTCGCGAACCAGCCCCTGCAGTTCGCCGGCACCCTCGACATCAACGCTTCCGAGAAGGCCGCGCGGTTCGTCCGGCACTGCGATGCCTTCAACATCCCGATCCTCACCGTCGTCGATGTTCCGGGTTTCCTCCCCGGCAAGGACCAGGAGTTCAACGGGATCATCCGCCGCGGTGCCAAGCTGCTGTACGCCTACGCCGAGGCCACGGTGCCGAAGCTCACGGTGATCACACGCAAGGCCTACGGTGGCGCCTACATCGTCATGGGATCGAAGAAGCTCGGCGCCGACATCAACCTCGCCTGGCCCACCGCACAGATCGGGGTGATGGGAGCGCAGGGTGCCGTCAACATCCTGTACCGCAGCCAGCTCAAGGCGGTGGCCGACGCCGGTGGGGACCTCGAGGCGGCCCGCGCCGACGTCGTCGCGCAGTACGAGGAGGAGCTGCTGAACCCCTACCAGGCGGCCGAACTCGGCTACGTGGACGCCGTCATCGCACCATCGGAGACCCGGGTGCAGATTGTCCGCGGCCTGCGGGCACTGCGGGACAAGCGGGCCTCGATGCCGGCCAAGAAGCACGGGAACATTCCGCTGTGACCGGGATCGAGCCGGGGCGCGACACCGATCCCACGCGCGCAGGGATGTCCGAAACGGCGGACGAGTCCGTGCTGTCGGTGATTTCGGGCAACCCCACCGATGAGGAGCTGGCAGCCCTAACCGCCGTCGTCGTCGCCCTGCAGGGAGAGACGGACGGCCCGGCCCAGGGCTCCGGCCGGTCCTGGTTGCGGCGGACCATGCTGCGGCTGAAGCCGCTCCCCGGCCCGGGCTCGTGGAAGCGCAGCGCACGGTAGGAGCTGCGCAGGCGGCCGGATGGTCGGCAGGCTTCGTCAGCGCGGGTCCAGCACCGTTCCGAGGAAGACCGGCAGCCCGGTGTCGTCGTGGATGATCTGGTAGAGGAACGGCCGGGTGAACTCGAGGGTGAGCTCAGGAGGCATCGGCGCGGACGTTTCCATGAGGTTCAGCTGCGTCACAGCCGCTGCCACCGTCCCTTTTTCCGCCACAGTGATGTTCGCACTCTGCGCGGCGCCGGAAACGAAGATGTCTTTCTGGATGGCGTCGAAATCGGGGGTGAGGCCGAGGGTCTCCTCGAGGCCCAGGGCCTCCAGCGCGCCCAGCAGATCCTGCGTGTGGTCGTGGTCCCATTTCGGCAGCACCAGCCCGGCCCGGATGTCCTCCGCGGAAGCCATCCCGTCCCGGACTTCCAGCAGCTCCTCCTCGGAGCGGACCGGAGAGACCGCGGGATCGTCGGCGAGGACCAGCCGCATGCTGAATCCTTCCCCATAGGGAATGTCGACGCCCTGCCAGTCACCGCCCCGCGCGTACCGGACGGGCATCGCACCGTAAATCAGCTCTACCTGCTCCTGGGATCCGCCCGGCAGGGTGAAGGAACCTGGAGCAGTGCCTTCCGCGTCGAAGGGTGAGGCCCAGGCGGCAGCGAAGTACACGGTGCTGAGCAGCGACAGCGTGGTGTCCGGATCGTATTCGAGAGGTGCCTTCTCGATCCGGGCGCCGGTGTTGGCACTGGTCCAGCGGTCGAGGATTCCCTCTGTGTCCGGGTTCGGGAAGTCCACGGGATAGACACCGGCTCCGTACTGGCGGGCGAGGGTTGCGAGGAACGCCTCGCCCGTTGGGGTTCCGTCGTTGACGAACACTCCGTTGGCGAGGTGGAGCAGCGGTTCGGCGGGCGGCTCGTCCTCGTCGACCGAGCCGGGATCGCCGTCGTACTCCTGCATCTCGGCGAGCAGCGCGTTCATCGCCTCGTCGCGGTGCTGTAGCGGCAGCCCGAGAACGCCGTCCATTTCGGCGGCGGTCGTGGTACCGGCTCCAGCACGGAGCATAGCGAGCGCATAGAGCGCGCTCAGTGGACTCGTCACCTGGTTTCCGTCCGGGTTCTCTGCCGTCATCGCAGCCCCGAGCCGGAACGACGCCTGAACCAACGCGTCCTCGGCGTCGGGGAAGGTCTCCAGGGCCACCGCGACGCGTTCCACGCCCTCGGCGACCCGCGGCTCGGGAACGGCCGCGCCGCACCCCGAGATCAGAAGCGCTGCAGCGGTTCCCGCCGCCAGTGCCTGACGGTGCTGACCTTTTCCTGCTGCCATGGTTCCTCCTTCTGGACCTGCCCCATCACACCGTAGGCGCGTGCTCGCACCTACGGCCACCACGCCCGGGCACGATTGGGTTGCGAAAGTTACGGACCCGGGTCGTGGCCTTCAGCAACCAGGTGCGGTTAGGCTCTGCGTGTGACTTCTGAACCCACCTCCGCCCTGTCGACCCACCAGTCCCCCGGTGCAGCGCCCGCGCGCGCAGCCACGGCGATCGACGCAGTTGCCGATTCCTACACGCAGACCCTCATCCAACTGGACCCCAGTTTCGCCACGACCCTCGGCGTTCCCGGACACGAGACGGAATACCAGGACTACTCCCCCGCAGGGCTCGAAGCCTTCGCCGAGGCAGCCCGCGAAACCCTGGAGCGTTTGTCCGATCTCCAGCCCGTCGACGACGTCGATGCCGTTACGCTCGACGCGATGCGTGAACGCCTCGGGCTCGAGCTGGAGATCTGCGACACCGGCCTCAACCTGTCCGACCTCAACAACATCGCCTCGCCGGCGCAGGAGATCCGTGCCATCCTCGACCTCATGCCGACCGCCACGGCCGAGCAGTGGGGCCATATCGCGGGGCGCCTGCACAATATCCCCGACGCCCTGTCGGGGTATACCTCGTCGCTGCAGGAGGGCCGGAAGCGCGGCCTCGTGGCGTCGAGCCGCCAGCTCCGCGTCGTCATCGAGCAGTCCGGGAAGTACGCGGAGGACGGCGGATTCTTCGACGTCTTCGCCTCCACCGCGAAAGCCGACGACAGCGACCTGCCCGAGTCGCTCCGCACCGAACTCGCGAGCGGAGCCGACGCCGCCCGCCGGGCCTACAGCAGCTTCGCGGCCTTCCTCCAAGACGACCTCCTGCCCTCGGCCCCGGACAAGGACGCAGTGGGCCGGGAGCACTACGCGCTGATGTCGCGGCGCTTCCTCGGCGCGGCAGTGGACCTCGAGGAGACCTACGCCTGGGGGGTCGGGGAGCTGGACCGCATCATCGCCGAACAGGAAGCGGTGGCGGACGAGATTCGGGAGGGCGCCACGATCGAGGAAGCGATGCGCATCCTCGACGAGGACCCCGCCCGCCAACTGCGGGGCACCGAGGCACTGCAGGCCTGGATGCAGCAGTTGTCCGATAGCGCGGTGGAGGCCCTCGCCGGAACCCACTTCGACATCCCGGACATCATGCGCACCATCGAGTGCCGGATCGCTCCCACCAACGAGGGTGGCATCTACTACACGGAACCCAGTGATGATTTCTCCCGTCCGGGCCGCATGTGGTGGTCCGTCCCCGAAGGCGAGGATTCCTTCGCCACCTGGAAGGAGACCACCACCGTCTACCACGAGGGGGTTCCCGGCCACCATCTCCAGATCGCCACTGCCATCTACCAGCGCCAGCTCCTCAATTCCTGGCGGCGCAACGCCATCTGGGTATCCGGCCAGGGAGAGGGCTGGGCGCTGTACGCGGAACGGCTCATGGAGGACCTCGGCTTCCTGAGCAATCTCGGGGACCGCCTCGGCATGCTCGACGCCCAGCGCATGAGGGCTGCGCGTGTGGTCTTCGACATCGGGGTCCATCTCGAACTCCAGGTGCCTGCGCGCTGGGGGACGGGCACCTGGACCCCGGAGAAGGGTTACGGCTTCCTCAAGGCGAATATCGCGATCAGCGAGGGTCAACTGGACTTCGAATTCAACCGTTATCTGGGGTGGCCGGGGCAGGCGCCGTCGTACAAGATCGGTCAGCGGTTGTGGGAGCAGATTCGGGATGAGGTGAGGACCAGTGAGGGTGACCGGTTCGATCTGCGAGCCTTCCACACACGCGCGCTCAATCTGGGCTCGGTTGGTCTGGACACGCTGCGGCGGGCATTGCTTCCTGCGTAGGCTGGGGGCATGACTCCGCGCCTCGTCCTCGCCTCCGCGTCCCCTGCCCGTACCAAGCTCCTGACCGCGGCGGGCATCCGGCACAACGTCCTTGCCTCCGACGTCGACGAGGCGGCGGCCGCAGCCCGGTACGGGAACCTCGACCCCCGGGACACCTCGCTCCTGCTTGCCCGCGTGAAGGCCGAGGCAGTCTCCTCGCTCGACGACGCCTACGATGCCCTCGTGATCGGCTGTGACTCCATCTTCGAGTTCGAAGGCGAAGCGCACGGCAAGCCGTACGAGCCCGACACGGCCCGGGACCGCATCCGGCGCATGCGGGGTTCCTCGGGCGTCCTTCATACGGGTCATTGGCTGGTGGACAACCGGAACGACGGCTCGGGCGCGACCATCGGAGCGGTCAGCTCGGCAACGGTCCACTTCACTGCCATGTCCGACGGCGAGGTGGACCGCTACGTGGCCAGCGGCGAACCGCTGCAGTGCGCCGGCTCGTTCACGCTCGACGGACTGGGCGGCGCCTTCATCGAGCGCGTGGAAGGTGACCCCCATGCCGTTGTCGGAATCAGCATTTCGACGCTGCGCCAATTGCTCGCCTCTGCCGGCGTCGGCATCACCGAATTCTGGGGCGGAACTGAAGCCTTGTAGCATTCCTACAGAAAAATCGACTCCAACACTCCATAACGGCACGATCCATAGGCGATAGCTCCAAATACCGGTTAGGCTCCGAACAAATACGAAGGAGCGACATCCCCTATGAGCGAGCCCACATCCGGCGCTGCCCAGTCTGCTGCAGACGACCGTCCGGCCGGCCTCCGGGGCCATTCCGGCCCTGTCACGAAGGTACTGATCGCGAACCGTGGTGAGATTGCGGTTCGGGTGATCCGTGCGGCGAGGGACGAGGGAATCGCCTCGGTAGCCGTCTACGCCGACCCGGACCGCGACGCCCTCCACGTCCGCCTCGCGGATGAAGCCTTCGCGCTGGGCGGAGAAACCGCCGCGGAGTCCTATCTCCTCATGGACCGCATCCTCGAGGCGGCCGGGCGCAGCGGAGCCGACGCCATCCACCCCGGTTACGGCTTCCTTTCCGAGAACGCGGAGTTCGCACAGCGCGTGATCGACGCCGGCATCACCTGGGTGGGCCCCTCGCCCTCCTCGATCACCCAGCTCGGCGACAAGGTGCAGGCACGTCATATTGCCGAGCGGGTCGGGGCGCCCCTGGTACCAGGGACGAAGGACCCCGTGGCATCAGTGGCGGAAGTGCTCCGATTCGCCGACGAGTTCGGCCTGCCCCTGGCCATCAAGGCCGCCTTCGGCGGCGGCGGGCGGGGTATCAAGGTCGTCCGCGACAAGGACGAGATCCCCGAGGCCTACGAGTCGGCGGTCCGTGAAGCGACGGCGGCATTCGGCCGCGGCGAGTGCTTCGTCGAACGCTTCCTCGATGCCCCCCGGCACGTGGAGACCCAGTGCCTCGCCGACTCATACGGCGACGTCGTCGTGGTATCCACCCGGGACTGCTCCCTGCAGCGCCGGAACCAGAAACTCGTGGAGGAGGCACCCGCACCGTTCCTCAGCGCAGAGCAGAACGACCGCCTGTATACGGCATCGAAGGCGATCCTCAAGGAAGCCGGGTACCAGGGAGCCGGCACCTGCGAGTTCCTCGTCGGCCAGGACGGCACCATCTCCTTCCTCGAAGTCAACACCCGCCTGCAGGTGGAGCACCCGGTGTCCGAGGAGGTCACCGGGCTCGACCTCGTCCGCGAGCAGTTCCGGCTCGCGCGCGGCGAGGCGCTCGGCTACGGCGACCCGGAAGTGCGCGGGCATTCGTTCGAGTTCCGCATCAACGGTGAGGACGCCGGCCGGGGTTTCCTGCCGTCCCCCGGATCGGTGCAGACACTGAAACTTCCCACCGGTCCGGGCGTCCGGGTGGATTCGGGAGTGGAAGCGGGCGAGGTGGTCGGCGGTAACTTCGATTCGATGCTTGCGAAGCTGATCGTCACCGGTGCATCCCGTCCGCAGGCGTTGCAGCGCGCCCGGCGGGCCCTTGCTGAAATGCGAGTCGAGGGGATGCCGACTGTTCTTCCCTTCCACGCGGCAGTCGTCTCGGACCCTGCCTTCGCTCCGGCGGAGGGAGCCTTCACCGTGCACACCCGTTGGATCGAAACCGAGTTCGACAACCGGATCGAGCCGTGGCGTCCCGACAGCGCGGAGACCGGTCCCGAGGAGGACCAGCGCCAGCGCGTGACCGTCGAGGTCGGCGGGCGCAGGCTCGAGGTGGTTCTTCCCGCAGGCCTCGGAGCGGGCAATGCCAAGGCTTCCCCCTCCGGCAAACCCAAGAAGTCCCTGCGCCCGCGCGCGGGCACGGCGGCATCGAACGGCGACGAGCTCACCTCGCCCATGCAGGGAACGATCGTCAAGGTGGCCGTGACCGACGGCGCCGAAGTGACGGAGGGAGACCTCATCGTAGTGCTCGAGGCAATGAAGATGGAACAGCCGCTCACCGCACACAAGTCCGGGAAACTATCCGGGCTGGTCGCGACGCCGGGTGACACGGTGTCGGCCGGATCGGTGATCGCCAGGATCCACGACTAGCTTCTCCTGGCTGACAACCGATATTCGGCGGCTGACCGGACTGCGGCCGGCCGCAGCGGTCGGCCGGCCGGGTCGGCGGAGGTGCGGCACTCCGCTAGTTGCCGTTGCCGTTGCCGTTGCCGTTGCCATTGCCACCGCTGCCGCTGTTGCCGTCGTTGCCGTCGTTACCAACGCTGCCGTTGCCGTTGCTACTGCCACCGTTGCCGTTGCCGTCGTCGTCCCCGCTGCCGTTGCCGTCGTTGCCGTTGCTACTGCCACCGTTGCCGTTGCCCCTTTGATTGTCCTCCGGCGGGTTCTCCCGCGCGTCGTCCTCCGCGTCGTCCGCAGCATCATCCTGTGCGTCCTCCGCAGCATCCTGCGCCTCCTCGCTGAAGTCCTCAGGAGCATTCCCGGGCGCAACCGGTTGATCGGGCTGCCCCGAAGCGGGCGCCGGCGCCGGCTCAGGCGCAGGCACCGGCGCCGGCTCGGGCGCAGGGACAGGAGCCCGCTCGGGCGCAGGGACAGGAGCGGGTGCGGGATCGGGATCAGGGACCTGCTCGGCCGGGGAAACGGCCGGATCGTCCGGGGGAACCTTCTCGGTCGGAACGGGTCCGGTTCCGGGCTCGGCCACCTGTCCGGATTCTTCCTCGAGGGCCGCGATCACGGCGTCGATCCGCAGCGAGATCAGGTCCCGGCGTTCTTTCGTCAGTTCCCCCGCGGCCTCCGCCGACGTCAGATCCGCCCGGAGTTCGCCTGCCCGCGCTATGGCGGAAGCGCTGTCGCCCGAGCCCGCAAGCTGCGCAATGGCGCGCACCTCGGATTGGAAACGCTCGCTTGCGGCGGAGTCGATCGACGCGCCGTCGCACGCGGTGAGAAAGAGCACGCAGGCGAAAGCGCCCGCGGCCAGGACCTTCCGTGAGAGATTCCGCCGTACTGAAGGCCCTCGGTCCACGACGGCGGAGGTGCTCATGGCTGCACGCTCTCGTAGAGTTCCTCGAGCTTCTCGAGCCTCTCGCCGGTAAGTCCAGGAACCACCGGCAGCCGGTCGGGGCCGGAGCCGGAGCCTATCAGGCCGGCCAGCAGGATGCCTCCGAGGACCACGAGGGAGACCAGCACCACGACGACGGCCGCCATGACGCCGCGGTGACGCTTCCGGGGCGGTGTCGACGCCGCGGAATCCGCACCCGGCTGGTCCGCATCTGCCGATGACGGGAAGGTTTCCGTGGCTGCCTCGGCACGCGGGGGCCGCCGCTCGGCAGCAGGGTTCGCGGTCACCGCCGCTGTCGGCCCAGCGGCGTCGTTCTCGGCGGTTTGCGTGACCGCGGTGTCCACGGCGGTGCGCCCGGCAGCAGCCGCAGCAGGATCTTTATCAGCGGCACGAGGCGGCGAGGTGCCTGCGGAAGCCGTGTTGCCTGCATTTTCGCTCAACGCCGTGACCACTGCGCGGGCGGCTGGCCGGGCAGCGGGGTCATCGAGGGTCATCGCGGCGAGCAGGTGCGTGAGCTCGGTCCCGGCGGAACGTGGAATCGACGGACTCCGGTGCAGCCGTGCGAGCGCACTCTCCACGCCTGTTCCGGGAAAGGCCCGCTTCCCCGAGAGTGCCTCGATCAGCACGAGTCCCAGGGAGTAGATGTCGGTGGGGAAGCCCACGTCGTCGCCCCGCGCCTGTTCCGGGCTGAAGTAGGCGGCGCTGCCGATCACCTGGTTGGTCGCCGTCATACGGCCCCCGTCGAAGAACCGGGCGATGCCGAAATCGGTCAGCAGGTAGGTGAACAGGCCGCTGTCCTGCTCGACCTCGCGGGTCAGGATGTTCGAAGGCTTGAGGTCCCGGTGCATCACTCCCCGCCCGTGGATGTAGGCAAGGGTCCGCGCCAGGTCGAGCGCCAGGCGCCGGATCTCCTCCCGGTCCAGCGCGCCACCCCGCAGCTGGTGGCTGAGATCGGGGCCCGGCACGTACTCCATGACGAGGTAGGCGCCGTCTCCCGAGGAATGTCCCGTGTCCATATCGAGGACACGAACCAGGCCCGGATGGTCGAGGCCTGCAAGGAGACGGGCTTCAGCCGAACCACGCTCAAGACCGTCGGCCGTTCCTGGACGGAAGACCTTGACCGCGACGTTGCGTTCCAGCCGGGTGTCCCTCGCGACGAAGACCTCGGCCATTCCCCCGGCACCGATCCGTTCCCGGAGGTCATAACGTCCGCCCGCCAGAGTCTGCACGCTCATCCTGCCCTTTCCGTCCGCCCCCGTCTGCGTGAATGATAAGCACGCTTCCTTTGTCCCAGTCTACGGGCATCCTCGGGCTGTGCGCACTGGATCCGACGGGCCGAGGGCAACGCCGAAAGAACGACGGCGCGGCCCCTGGCCTGTTCTGGCCGGAGGTGCCGCGCCGTCGTTTGTCGGTGCTGTATCGGTGCCGGGCGAGCCCGGCTGGTTGCCTGTACTAGGCGATGTTGTTCTCGTAGTCGTTATCGCGGGTCTCGCGGGACAACCATAGCGCCACGAAGGTCAGGGCGGCGGCCACGGACAGGTACAACCCGACGAGGACCGTGCTGCCGTCCGCCAGCTGCCAGAGGGCCACGGCCACGAATGACGCCGGGGCTGCGCCGATCATGCTCGACACGTTGTACGCGACGGCGGATCCCGTGTAGCGGACATTGGCCGGGAAGAGCTCGGGGAGCACTGCGGCCATCGGGCCGAAAGTGAGCCCCATGAGCGTGAAGCCGACAATCAGCAGCACCATGGCGCCGACGGTACCCGCCCCGAACAGCGGAGCCCACAGCAGGCCGAAGACGGCGATGCCCACGGTGGTGGCGAGGAGCATCTTGCGCCGGCCGAAGCGCTCGGCAAGCGGTCCTGAGACGAGGGTGAAGATTCCGAAGAACACCACGCCGATGATGAGCATCCACAGGAAATCGGTGCGTGCCATGCCGAGGCCGGGCACGAAGGCCGCAACCTGCGCATCGGTGAACTCCCTGCCTGCCGCCTCCGCCCGGGCCTGCGCCTGCTCCACGCTCGACGGTGCGGTTCCGTAGGTAAGTGTGAAGGCTGTCATGAAGTAGAACAGCACGTAGGTGGCGAACATGATGAAGGTGCCGAGGATCAGTGCGCGCCAGTGGAGGCGGAACGTGGTGCCGAGCGGAAGCTTGACCACCTTGCCCTCGGTCTGGACCTTCTGGAAGGACGCGCTCTCAATGAGCTTGAGCCGCACGTAGAGGCCGATGATGACCATGACGGCACTCAGCAGGAACGGCACGCGCCAGCCCCATGCGAGGAACTCTTCCGGGCTCAGGGTGGTGCTCAACAGGACGAACAGCAGATTGGCCAGGATGAAGCCGATCGGCGCTCCGAGCTGCGGGAAGGTGCCGTAGATGGCGCGCTTCCCCTCGGGAGCGTTCTCCGTGGCCAGCAGGGCCGCACCGCTCCACTCGCCTCCCAGAGCGAGGCCCTGGAGGAAGCGCAGCACAACGAGCAGCAGCGGCGCGAGAAAGACCCAGCCCGGGTTGGTCGCCGCAGGCAGCAGGCCGATCAGGAAGGTCGCGATACCCATGGTCAGCAGCGAGGCCACGAGGGTGGCCTTGCGGCCGATCTTGTCCCCGAAGTGGCCGAAGACGATCGAGCCGAGCGGCCGCGCGACGAAAGCGACGCCGAACACTGCGAACGAGCTCAGCAGCTGGTTCGCGGAGGTCTGGTTCGGGAAGAACAGGGCGGGGAACACGAGCACTGCCGCGGTGGCATAGATATAGAAGTCGTAGAACTCGATGGTGGTGCCGATGAGGCTTGCGAACACCACCTTGCCCCGTGAATTCAGAGGCTTCGTGGTCCCACTGGATACAGCGGGTTTGGAGGATGACATGGCTACGGCTTTCTCGCGCGCGGCACGCGGTCCGATGCAGCTGCCTCGACCGGCGTGCGGAAACTTCAGTTGAACCCAAGTATTCGATCACTCGTGTCCATCAGGTGGATAAGCATGTCCAGATAATGGACACGGGGAACGGATCGATCATACCGCCTCACCACCCCGCTCCATCGTGGAGAGGAAAATGTCACAGGCCGTTTACCGAGGCCGCCCTGCCCTGAAATGCGCCGCCCGTAGTTTCGGAGAAATGCACTGCTGAATATGCGTTCCGAAGGGATCCCATGAGCGTCGATAGAACCACTGCCCCAATCCGCGAAGCTGCCCCCGCCGGGCAGCCCTTCGAGTCGGCGAAGGGCCGCTGGATAACCTCCTGGAATCCCGAGGACCCCCACCAATGGAACGGCGGTGGCAGTGCCATCGCCAGGAGAAACCTCCAATGGTCCATTGCGTGCGAGTTCCTGGGCTTCGTGGTCTGGCAGCTCTGGTCGATCGTCGTCGTCTATCTCCCTGCAGCCGGCTTCACCTTGACCACCTCGCAGCTCTTCTGGCTCATCTCGATGCCGTCCCTGGTCGGCGCAACCCTGCGCATTCCCTACACCTTCATGGTCCCCCGGTTCGGTGGCCGGAACTGGACCGTCGTCTCCGCACTGCTGCTCCTCATCCCCTCCGTCGGGCTCGCAGTCTGCGTGTCCAACCCGGAGACGCCATTCGGCGTCCTGCTCGCCGTCGCCGCCCTGGCAGGTTTCGGCGGCGGGAACTTCGCCAGCTCGATGGCCAACATAACGTTCTTCTACCCGGCGCGGGAGAAGGGCTGGGCGCTGGGGCTCAACGCCGCCGGCGGGAACATCGGTGCGGCAGTGGCTCAGCTCGTGGTGCCGGTGGTCATCGCGCTGGGTGCCGTCGGAACACTGAACCTTCCCCTTGCCGGGGTGATCTGGATCCCCCTGATCCTCCTGGCTGCGTTCGGCGCTTGGAAGTACATGGACAACCTCACGAGCGCCAAATCCGACGTCGCCGGTTCCCTTGCCGCCCTGCGTGAACCGCACCTGTGGATCATGGCGGTCCTCTACATCGGGACGTTCGGCTCCTTCATCGGGTTCGCCGGAGTGTTTCCCAAGCTGATCGTGGACGTCTTTCCCGACTTCTCGACCTTCGCACTGGGGCCGGCAACGCTGTCCCTTGCCTTCCTCGGTCCGCTCGTCGGATCCCTCGCCCGGCCCTATGGAGGACGCCTGGCCGATCGCTTCGGCGGTGCGGTCATCACCGTCTGCGCCTTCGCTGTCATGGCTACGGCTGCACTGGCCGTGGTCTGGACCCTTCCTGCGTCGAATTTCTGGCTCTTCCTCGTGCTCTTCCTAGTGCTGTTCGCTGCCGCCGGTGCCGGCAACGGCGCGACGTTCCGGATGATTCCGGTCATCTTCGCCCGGCGAGGGCTGCTCGAGACCCTGCGCGGCCGGCCGCGAGGCGGGACCTCCGGAGAAGGTACCGGGACGACTGTTACCGAGACCGTCAGCACAGCCCGGAAAGCGGCTGCCGCCCTGGGACTCATCTCTGCCATCGGCGCATACGGGGGTTTCGTGGTTCCCCAGGTGCTGAATGCCTCACGCGGCGCAACCGGCGCGTACGACGCCGCGTTCTACGGTTTCGTCGCCGCCTACGCCGGCATGCTCTGCCTCACCTGGTTCTTCTACCTGCGCCCCTCGAGCACCATGGGAAAGGTCTAGCCATGGGAGTAGCCGTCGCCACCCACTGCCCGTACTGCGCCCTGCAGTGCGCAATGACGGTGTCGTCAGAGCCCCAGGGAACGACGACGGGGAACGGGCACACCGGGGGGACGCCGTCCATCACCGGACGGAACTTCCCGACCAACCGCGGGGGGCTGTGCCGGAAGGGCTGGACCGCGGCCGACCTCCTGTCCCACCCCGACCGGCTTGTGGAACCGCTGCTGCGGGATGCCGGGGGCGTCCACCGACCGATCGGTTGGGACGCCGCCCTGGCCTTGATCGCGGACCGCGTCCGATCCAGTCAGGCCCGCTACGGCAAGGACTCGGTCGGCGTTTTCGGCGGCGGTGGGCTCACCAACGAGAAGGCATACCAACTGGGCAAGTTCGCCCGTGTAGCGCTCGGCACGTCCCGGATCGACTACAACGGACGGTTTTGCATGTCATCGGCGGCAGCCGCGGGCAATCGCGCTTTCGGCGTGGACCGCGGCCTGCCTTTCCCTCTGGAGGACCTCGGGAGCGCAGGCGTGGTGCTGATGCTCGGCTCCAACACAGCGGACACCATGCCGCCTTTCGTGCAGCACCTGGCAGGTGCGCGTGCCGCCGGGGGCCTCCTCGTGGTGGACCCCCGCCGGTCGGCAACGGCACGACTCACCGAACAGGGCCAGGGCCTCCACCTGCAGCCCACGCCCGGCTCCGACCTGGCGCTCCTCCTCGGTCTTGCGCACGTCGTGGTCACCGAGAAACTCTGGGACCGGGCGTTCCTGGACTCTCGCACCGACGGGCTCGACGACGTGGTGCGGTCGGTTGCCGCCTGGTGGCCCGAACGCGTGCAGTCGGTGACCGGCGTCCCCGCTACCCTGATCCGGTCTGCGGCGCGACGGCTCGCAGCCGCCGCCCGGTCAGGGCGCGAGGGCGGGCCCGGCGCCTATGTGTTGACCGGCCGCGGGGTCGAGCAGCACGTCGACGGCACCGATACGACGACGGCCGCCATCAACCTGGCACTGCTGCTGGGCCTGCCCGGCACCGCGCACAGCGGCTACGGGACGCTGACCGGCCAGGGCAACGGCCAGGGCGGCCGGGAGCACGGGCAGAAGGCTGATCAGCTGCCCGGATACCGCAAGATCACGGATCCCGCAGCACGGGCGTACGTCGCGTCCGTCTGGGGGATTCCCGAGGCCGCGATCCCCGGACCGGGCCTGCCCGCCATCGAACTGCTCGCTTCCCTGGGCCGGCCCGGCGGCGTCCGGTGCCTCTTCGTGCACGGCGCCAACGTCGCGGTGTCCGCGCCGGATGCCACACGCGTGCTTGAGGGCCTGCGGCGGCTCGATTTCCTCGTGGTCTCGGACTTCTTCCTGTCCGAGACAGCCGCCGAGGCCGACCTTGTGCTGCCGGTCCTGCAGTGGTCGGAGGAGGAGGGAACCATGACGAACCTCGAGGGACGGATCCTGCGCCGGCGCGCCGCCACGATGCCGCCGCCCGGCGCGCGCAGTGAGCTGTGGATCCTGGAGCAGCTGGCGGCGCTGCTGGATGCGCCGTCGACCTTCAGTGCCGATCCCGAGACGGTCTTCACGGAACTGGCGCTGGCCAGCAGCGGCGGACCGGCCGACTACTCCGGGATCAGCTACCCACTCCTCGACGCCGACGCGGTCGCGTACTGGCCGTTCCCGGCGGGTGGCACCAGTACGCCGCGGCTCTTCCTGGACGCCTTCTTCCACGCCGGCGGCAGGGCGCGGTTGACGCCCGTTGCTCCGACGGCGCACGCCAACGCCCCGGTCGGAACCGAGGCCCCCACCAACACCACCCCCACCAACACCACCGGAATCGGCTCCGGCGCCACCCTGCGACGCACCAGCGGCAATGCCTCTGCCTCCCTGCTGCTGGCGACCGGCAGGCTGCTCGAGCACTATCAGTCAGGTACCCAGACCCGACGGGTGGCCAGCCTGGCAGCGGCGCAGCCGCACCAGCGTCTCCAAATCCACCCGGTTCCAGCACGGGGCATCGGACTCTCCGACGGATCACCGGTGACCGTCAGCAACAGCAACGGCGAAATACGGGCGCTGGCGGAGCTGACCCCCGACATCCGGCAGGACACCGTCTTTCTGGCCTTCCACTATTCCGGCACCTCGAACGCCAACCTCCTGACCCGCGGGCTCACCGACCCCATTTCGGGAATGCCGGAGTTCAAGACCACCCCCGTGACGGTGGCGGCAGCGCCTCCGATGGTGGATCCGGCGGTCGCTCGCGCCGCGGCTCCCCTTGCAGCGGAACCCAGCACACCGACGGCGGCGACCCGATGAACCAGAACCAGAACCACACCCCGCACCGCGAACGCGTCCTGGTGCTGGGCTTCGGCCCGGTGGCGGCGCGCTTGATCGAGCATCTCCAGCCACTGGTCGCCGAGGGCTCGGTGCAGCTCACCGTGACCGGAGCTGAGCCCGACGCCGCGTACAACCGGGTACTCGTGGCCGACGTCGGCGTCGGCCGTACAAGCGCCGATGCCATTCGGCTGAGTGACCCCGATGCCCTTCGCGCGGCGGGCATCGACGTCCGGCTCGGCGCTGAAGCCCGATCCATCGACCGGGCCCGCCGCGTGGTCCGCTACGCCGACGGCACCGGGATCCCGTACGACCGCCTGATCCTCGCGACCGGCTCACAGCCGGTCGTCCCCACCCTGAGAGGCCTCAATCACGATCCCCTGGTGCCGGTCCTTCCGCCCGGGGTCACTGCCCTCCGGGACCTCGCCGACGCAGGGCAACTGGCGGCCGCCGTCCGGCGCGGCGCGTCCGTCGTCGTCCTGGGTGGCGGGATCCTCGGTGTGGAGGCCGCCGTCGCACTGGTCGAGGAGGGCACGCACGCAACCCTGGTGCATCATGGCCCACACCCCCTCGGCCGCACGATCGACGACGGCGGCGGCCACGTCCTTGCGGCGGCCCTGCGGAGCGCCGGCGTCGGCCTGGCCTCCGACGCCCGGGCGGTGGGCATAGAACTCGACGCCGGGAGCTTCTCCGGACTTCGCCTGAACGACGGAACGGTGGTCCGGGGCGATGCCCTGATCCTTTCCTGCGGGGTCCGTCCCCGGATTGCCCTCGCCGAGGGTGCGGGGCTGGAGACGGCGTCGGGCATCCTCGTGGACCACACTCTGCGCGTCCGCCACGACCCCCACATCTGGGCCATCGGTGACTGTGCCGAGGTGGACTGCGGCGTACCTGCCTGCCGTGCGTGTTCCGGACCCACAGTACCGCCGGGCCTGATCGGACCGGGCTGGAGGCAGGCGGACAACCTGGGCGCGCGTTTCGTCGCCGAGCTCACAGCCACCGTTTCCGGTAACGAAGACCCCGGCCCGCTTGCCGTCCTGGAGCAGGCCGCCGTGGTGATGCTGAAGGCGCGGGGCATCGACGCCGTCACTGCGGGGGATGCATCGGCCAGCCCCTGGAGTACCGACGGAAACACCCAGGTGGCCCTCTGGGCTGATCCCGGCCATGGCCGCTACGTGAAGATGGTGACCCGCTTCGGGGTCCTGACCGGCCTGGTCTGCGTGGGAATGCCGAGGACTGCGGCGGAGCTGGTGCTGTTGTTCGAGCGCGGTAGCGAGCTTCCGGCGGACCGCTCCAGCCTGCTGCGGCTCGACGGCGCCGAGGAGGAAGGAGCCCTCCGCCGTGCCGACCCGGCGGCCACGCTCTGCCGGTGCGCCGGAGTGGCCCGCGGGACCGTCTCCTCCGCTCTCGAAGGCGGCTGCACGACCGTCGACGAGGTCTCAGCGGACACGCGGGCCGGAACCGGGTGCGGAAGCTGCCACTCGGACATCCGTGCCCTGATCGAACAGCACTTCGCCCCGGCGGCCCCGGCCGCCTGACGCCCGGCAACGGGGCTCCGGCAGGGTTGCTAGAGGTGGACGTGCAGGCGCCGGGCCGCTTCCGAGATGGAACCGGTCAGCGACGGGTACACGGTGAAGGTGTTGGCGACGTCGTCGACGTGCAGCTTCTTGGTGACCGCGAGCGCGAGCGGGAAGATGAGCTCGGACGCGCGGGGACCCACCACCACCCCGCCGATCACGGTTCCGGATCCCTTGCGGGAGATGACCTTCACGAAGCCGTCCTTGACGCCCATCATCTTCGCGCGGGCGTTGGTGTGGAGGGAGAGCTTGACGATGTCGCCCTGGTAGCGGCCCGATTCGACGTCGGCCTCGGAAACACCCACCGTCGCGATCTCGGGCGAGGTGAAGATGTTCGAGGCCACCTGCTTGAGCTTGAGTGGCGTGACCGTGTCGCCCAGCAGGTGGGCCATGGCGATGCGTCCCTGCATCGCCGCCACCGAGGCGAGGGCGAGGACGCCGGTGCAGTCACCGGCGGCATAGACATTGGGGGCGGTGGTCCGTGAGACACCATCCACCGTGATGTGGCCGGACTTGCTCACAGCGACACCCGCGTTCTCGAGACCGATTCCCTCGGTGTTCGGGATCGCGCCGACCGCGACGAGGCAGTGTGTCCCCTCGATGGTGCGCCCGTCGGCGAGGCGGACGAGCACTCCGTCGTCGGTGCGTTCGACGGCGCTGGCCCGGGCCTCCGACAGGACGGTCATCCCGCGGTCCCGGAACACGCCCTCCAGTACCTCGGCGGCGTCGGTATCCTCGCCGGGGAGCACGCGGTCTCGGCTCGAGACGAGGGTGACCTTGGAACCGAGGCCGTTGTAGGCGGAAGCGAACTCCGCGCCCGTGACTCCCGATCCCACCACGATGAGGTGCTGCGGGATCTCGGTGAGGTTGTAGAGCTGCGTCCAGTTGAAGATGCGTTCGCCGTCCGGCATCGCGTCAGGCAGTTCACGCGGATGGGAGCCCATGGCAAGCAGCAGGGCGTCGGCTTCGACGACTGTCGTCTCCCCGCCGTCGGCCGGCACCACCTCGATGCGGTGGTTGTCGAGGAGGCGGCCGGTACCGATGATCACGCGGACGCCGAGGCGCTCGAGGGTCTGCCGGATGTCCGAGGACTGCTCGAGGGCCAACTTCAGCAGGCGCTGGTTGACGCGGTGGAGGTTGGCGCTCACCGCTGTATCGTCGGCGAATTCGACGCCGAGATCGTGGGCGTCAAGAAACCGGGTCATGGTGTCGGCCGTCGCGATCAGGGTCTTCGACGGCACGACGTCGGTGAGCACGGCCGAACCGCCGAGGCCCTTCCGTTCGATGATGGTGACGTCCGCACCGAGCGAGGAGGCCACCATGGCCGCCTCGTACCCGCCGGGCCCTCCGCCCAGGATCGCCAGGCGCAAGGAGCTGAAATCTAGTTGGTTGGTCACAAGGATCGATTCTCCCTTATCCGCGGCGGCGGCTCAAAACCCGGCGGGAGGGTAAGTTGTACCGGTGACTCAAGATCCTTTCGACCTGGCCCGCAGCGCCGCTGACCATATTGCCCGCGCCACCGGCGTGGACACCCACGACATCGCCCTGGTGCTCGGGTCCGGCTGGGGTGAGGCCGCCGGACTCATCGGTGAAACGACCGCCAGCCTCGACGCCGCCGACATTCCGGGTTTCTCCGCCCCCGCCGTCGCCGGCCATGTGGGCACCATCCGGTCGGCGCTCACAGCCAACGGCAAGCATGCCCTCGTTCTCGGTGCCCGCACGCACTTCTACGAGGGCAAGGGCGTCCGGGCGGTGGTGCACGGCGTGCGCACCGCCGCGGCCGCCGGCGCGAAGACGATGATCCTGACCAACGGGTGCGGCGGGCTGAAGGAACACTGGCAGCCCGGCACTCCAGTGCTGATCAGCGACCACCTCAACCTCACGGCGACGTCACCCCTTGAGGGTGCGACCTTCGTGGATCTCACCGACCTCTACTCGGAGCGCCTGCGCCGGCTGGCCCTCGAGGTGGACCCCACCCTGGAGCAGGGCGTCTACGCGCAGTTTCCCGGCCCGCACTACGAGACGCCGGCAGAGGTGCAGTACGCGAAGCGGATCGGCGCTGACCTCGTGGGGATGTCCACGGCGCTCGAAGCCATTGCGGCGCGCTCCGTCGGCATGGAGGTCTTCGGCATCTCCCTCGTCACCAACCTCGCCGCCGGCATCAGTCCGGTACCGCTCAGCCATGCGGAGGTTCTCGAGGCCGGCCAGGCAGCAGGTCCCCGGATCTCCCGGCTGCTGGCGGACATCGTCGCAAAGCTCTAGACGAGGCTCTGACAGAGCCGCCTTCCAGCCCGTCCACCACGTCCGCACTCCGTGAGGTTCCTCCATGGTCCACCCCGAGCTTGATTCCCTGCTGGCCGCAGCCGAGGCGTGGGTAGCAGCAGACCCCGATCCTGCCACCGCCGGCGAGCTCCGCACGCTCGTAGCCCGCGCCCGGTCGGCCGGCGGGCCCGGCTCGGCGGACGAGCAGGAGCTCCGCGACCGCTTCTCCGGGCCGCTGGTCTTCGGAACCGCAGGCCTGCGCGCTGCCCTCGGCGCCGGCCCCAACCGCATGAACCGCGTGGTCGTGCGTCGTGCCGCCGCGGGTGTGGCGGCGCACGCGCTTCGTCTTGCGGACGACGCCGGTACCGCCTACGTGCCGCGCGCCGTCGTCGGCTACGACGCACGGTACAACTCGAAGATCTTCGCCGAGGAGACTGCGGCGATCTTCACGGCGGCCGGGCTGGAGACCTTCCTCCTGCCGTCGGAGCTTCCCACCCCGGTGCTCGCCTATGCGGTGCGTGCCCTGCAGTGCGAGGTCGGCATCATGGTGACGGCGAGCCACAATCCTCCGCAGGACAACGGCTACAAGGTGTACCTGGGCGGGCGGGCCGTCGAGGAGGACGCACGCGGCGTGCAGATCGTGGCCCCGCACGACGCCGACATCGCCGCCGCCATCGCCGCCGCCGGCGGGAGCGACGCTGTCGAACTGGCACCGGATGGCTGGACGGTGCTTCCCGGGTCCCTTGAGGAGGATTACGTCGCCGCTGTCGCGGCCCTGGCCGATCCCGCGTTTCCTGCCCGGGACCTGCGGATCATCCTGACCCCACTGCACGGTGTGGGCGGACGCACTGCGCGGGCAGTGCTTGCGGCTGCCGGCTTCGAGAACGTGACCATGGTGGCACAGCAGGCCGAGCCCGACCCCGACTTCCCCACCGTCGCGTTCCCGAATCCCGAGGAGCCCGGCGCCCTCGACCTCGCCCTCAAGACGGCGGCCGCGGCCGACGCGGACCTCGTCATCGCCAACGACCCGGATGCCGACCGCGTCGCCCTGGCGGCGAAGGATCCGTCCACCGGATCCTGGAGGATGCTCCGGGGCGACGAGGTCGGCACACTCCTCGGCCTCCATCTCACGGCACGGGCGCCCGTCACGGCGGGCCAACACCAGGTCTTCGCCAACTCGATCGTGTCATCACGGCTCCTGGGCAGGATCGCCACGGCAGCCGGCATCGAGCACGTCCAGACCCTGACCGGGTTCAAATGGATCGCCCGCGTGCGGAACCTGGGCTACGGGTACGAGGAGGCGCTCGGGTACTGCGTGGCGCCCGGCGTCGTCCGTGACAAGGACGGCTTGTCCGCCGCCCTGCTCCTCGCGGAACTCGCCGCGGCAACGAAGGCCGCGGGCCGGACCCTCTTCGACCTGCTCGACGACATCTCCCTGGCCCACGGCCTCCACGCAGCCGATCAGGTGTCGGTGCGCGTGGAAAGCCTCCGGGTGCTCGGCGTCCTCATGGAACGTCTTCGGCACAACCCGCCGCAGTCCTTCGCCGGTTCGCCTGTGGACACGCTGCAGGACCTGGCGCAGGGCTCGGCCACACTGCCGCCCACCGACGGCCTGCTGTACCTGACGCGGGATTCCACCCGGGTCATCATCCGGCCCAGCGGCACCGAACCGAAGCTCAAGTGCTATCTCGAAGTGGTTGAGCCGGTCGGTTCGGCCGCCGGACTCGTCGACGCCAAGGCTGCGGCCCGGGCACGCCTCGATGCGGTGAAGCTCGACGTCGGGGCTGCGCTGGGTCTCTAGAGCCTTCCGTGTCCCGGCGGGCGCTCGATCCCGTGGAAAGATGGATCCATGCCTAATGAGATTTCCCTTGCGTCCTACATCGACCACACCCTCCTCAAACCTGAAGCGAGCCGTGAGCAGATCCTCACCGTGTGTGCGGAGGCCGTTGAGTACGGGTTCAAATCAGTCTGCGTGAACCCGCTCTGGGTGGGGACGGTCCACTCCGCCGTCAAAGGCAGCGGCGTGCTGACCTGCTCGGTGATCGGGTTCCCGCTGGGAGCCACTCCCACCGAGGTGAAGGTGGTGGAGGCCCGGGGAGCGGTGGCCGACGGCGCCGACGAGATCGACATGGTCATCAACATCGCAGCAGCGCGGGCGCAGGACGCCGAAGCGCTCACCTCGGACATCCGCGCGGTCGCCGAGGCCGTTCACGAAGGTGGGGCGATCCTCAAGGTCATCATCGAGACCTCGCTGCTCACCGACGAGCAGAAAGTACTCGCCTGCCGCGCCGCAGTGGGGGCCGGAGCGGACTTCGTGAAGACGTCCACCGGCTTCAACGGTGGAGGCGCAACCGTCGCCGACATCGCGTTGATGCGGGAAACCGTGGGTCCGCGCCTCGGAGTGAAGGCATCGGGCGGCGTCCGGTCGCTCGAGGATGCACGGGTTCTGATCGACGCCGGAGCAACCCGGATCGGCGCGAGCTCGGGAGTCGCTATCGTTAAGGGTGAACAGGGCGCCGCAGGCTACTGACGGAACAGCAGTCTTTCCAATTCTTAGGAGTTTTGACCATGTCGCACGAAGTGAATAACCAGAGCCCCACCGACGCGGGACGTGGACACCTGCTCAGCAACATCCTGGTGTTCTCCCTGCTGTTCGGAATGTTCCTGCTCAGCATGTACGTCCTCTCCTGGTCCGACGGCACGAACGTCTGGCCGTTCGGAGTGTGCCTCGTTCTGGCTTTCCTGGCGTTCTTCATCCCTCAGGGCATCCTGGGCCGCGCCGACACCGGATTCAACCTCGCCGAAGGCAACCGCACCGACAAGAAGGAAACTTCCGCGAAGGTCGATTCCTAGCTCCTGCTGTCACGGGCACTGCTGACACCGGCACTGCTGTTACGGGCTCCGCGCAAGCGCGCGGAGCCCGTAACTTCTCAAGGAGTGAAGATGGACTCCAGGACGTTCTGCGTCCACTGCAGGATTTCGGCGTCCACGAGGTCCCGGCCGCCGATCCGGGCGGTTTTCGGCTTCGGCACGAGCACGGCGTTGAGCGCGGGCTTGACCGTCGCCCCCGGGTACATCCGGGCCAGGCGCATCTGCTTCGACTCGGGCAGGTCCGCCGGCGCGAACTTGATGAAGTTCCCCTGCAGCGCCACGTCGGTGAGTCCCACCGCACGCGCGGCCACGCGGAAACGCGCGACGGCGATGAGGTTCGCGACGGCGGCGGGCGGCTCGCCGTACCGGTCCTCCAGTTCGGCGACGACGCCGTCGATTGCCTCGTGCGTGAGCGCTGACGCGAGCTTGCGGTATGCCTCGAGGCGCAGCCGCTCACCCGGCACATAGTCGTGCGGCAGGTGCGCGTTGACCGGCAGCTCGATCTTCATCTCGGCGGCCTTCTCCTCGGCCTCTCCCCGGAAGCTCGCCACGGCCTCGCCCACCAGCCGGATGTAGAGGTCGAAGCCGACGCCCTGGATATGGCCTGACTGCTCCCCTCCCAGCATGTTGCCCGCACCGCGGATCTCGAGGTCCTTCAATGCCAGCTGCATGCCCGCACCGAGTTCGTTGTGCGAGGCGACGGCCTTGAGCCGCTCGAGCGCGATCTCGCCGAGCGGCTTCTCCGACGGGTAGAGGAAGTACGCGTAGGCCCGTTCGCGCCCCCGGCCCACGCGCCCGCGCAACTGGTGCAGCTGGGAAAGTCCGTAGGAATCGGCACGGTCCACGATAAGCGTGTTGGCGTTCGAGATGTCCAGGCCGGTCTCGATGATGGTGGTGCACACCAGCACGTCGAAGCGTTTTTCCCAGAAGTCGACGATGATCTGCTCGAGTCGTGACTCGCTCATCTGGCCATGGGCAACGGCTACGCGCGCCTCGGGCACCAGCTCCTTGAGGTGGGCAGCAGTGCGGTCGATGGAGGAGACCCGGTTGTGGACGAAGAAGACCTGCCCCTCCCGCATGAGTTCACGCCGGATCGCCGCTGACGCCTGCTTGTCCGTGTACGGGCCCACGTAGGTGAGGACCGGGTGCCTTTCTTCGGGCGGCGTCGCGAGGGTTGACGTTTCGCGGATACCGGTCAGCGACATCTCGAGCGTCCGGGGAATGGGAGTGGCACTCATCGCCAGCACATCCACGTTCGTCCGCATCTTCTTCAGCGCTTCCTTGTGCTCCACGCCGAACCGCTGTTCCTCGTCCACGATCACGAGCCCCAGGTCCTTGAACTTCATCTCCTTCGACAGCAGCCGGTGGGTGCCGATCACGACGTCGACCGCGCCCGACCCCAGTCCCTCCGCCGTCTCGCGTGATTCCTTGGTGCTCTGGAAGCGGGACATCGGCCGAACCCGCACGGGGAAGCCGGAGAAGCGCTCGGAGAACGTCTCGAAGTGCTGCTGGACGAGCAGCGTGGTGGGCACCAGGACCGCAACCTGTTTGCCGTCCTGCACAGCCTTGAACGCCGCGCGGACCGCGATCTCGGTCTTGCCGTACCCGACGTCGCCGGACACCAGGCGGTCCATGGGCACCTCCCGCTCCATGTCGGCCTTGACCTCGTTGATCGTGGTCAGCTGATCGGGGGTTTCGACGTAGGGGAAAGCTTCCTCGAGTTCACGCTGCCACGGCGTGTCCGGAGCGAAGGCATGCCCCCGCGAGGCCATCCGCGCCGAGTACAGCCGGATCAGCTCACCGGCAATCTCCTTGACGGCCTTGCGTGCCTGGTTCTTGGTCTTGCTCCAGTCGGAGCCGCCCATCTTGCTCAGCGCCGGCGCATCGCCGCCGACGTACCGCGTGACCTGGTCCAGCTGGTCGGTGGGCACGAACAGGCGGTCGCCCGGAGCCCCCCGCTTCGACGGCGCGTACTCGAGGACAAGGTATTCGCGGGTGGTCCTGGTGGGGCCTGCGCCGGTGGAACGCTGCATCAGCTCGACGAACCTCGCCACGCCGTGCTGCTCATGCACCACGAAGTCGCCTTCCTTGAGCTGCAACGGGTCGACGGCGTTGCGACGCCGCGAGGGCATCTTCCGCATGTCCCGCGTGCCGGCGGCACTGGTGCGGCCCAGAAGGTCCGCCTCGGTCAGCAGCCCGATCTTGAGTCCGTCCACCACGAATCCGCGCCCGGCGCACGCCGTCGTGATTTCGATGATCCCCGGCTGCGGCGTCGCCTCGAGCGACTCGACGCGGCTGGTCGGGATGTCGTTGTCGTGGAACAGTTCCGCGAGGCGCTGCGCGGGCCCCGGACCTTCGGTTGCCACCACCACGCGCCACTGGTCGCGGACCCGTCCGCCGATGAATGCCATCATCTCGGCGACGTCGCCCTGATACCCGCGCGGTTCACGCGCATGCAGTGTGAAGGTGTCGACGTCGGCGAGCTCCTCGTCCGTGCCGAAGGACGTGACGGCCCACCAGGCGACATCGTTGGCCAGCGCCGTGGTGCGCGTCTCCGTCAGGGACCGGAAGCTGGCGGCCTGCAGGTCCGTACCCAGTTCGCCGGCGAGGTCGAGCGGAGCGGCACCTCCCTCGGATGCCGTGGACCAGGCCGCCGCAAGGAACTCCTCGTTGGTGGCCGTGAGGTCATGGGCACGCGCGCGCACCTTTTCGGGTTCGATCACGACGACGATGGATCCCGCGGGCAGCTCTGCCACGAACGGCACCATCGAGTCGACCAGGACCGGCGCGAGGGACTCCATGCCCTCGACGGCAATTCCACCCGCGATTTTTTCGAGCATGGCGGCTGCGGCGGGAAGCTGCGGCCCGAGTTTCGCCGCCCGTGACATGACCGACGGCGTGATCAGGATCTCGCGGCACGGTGGCGCGTACAACGCTGTCGGGGGTTCCCCGGTGGTGAGCGAGCGCTGGTCGGCGACGGCGAACCACCGCATCTGGTCCACCTCGTCGCCGAAGAAATCGATTCGGAGCGGATGGTCCTCGGTGGGCGGGAAGACGTCGATGATGCCGCCACGCACGGCGAACTCGCCGCGATGCGTCACCATGTCCACTCGTGCGTAGGCGGCGTCGGCGAGCGCCCTGACCACGTCGGTGAACTCGACGCTGTCCCCCACCTTCAGCGAGACCGGCTCGAGTTCGCCGAGGCCCGCGACGAGCGGCTGGACGACAGCACGGATGGGCGCGATGATGACGCGAATGGGCGAGGCGCCTGGATGGGCAAGACGGCGGAGCACCGAAAGGCGGCGGCCCACGGTGTCGGACCTCGGCGAGAGACGCTCGTGAGGAAGGGTTTCCCAGCTGGGGAACTCCTCGATGTCCGATTCCGGCAGGTAGCTGCGCAGCGCGCCGACAAGGTCCTCCGTCTCGCGGCCGGTTGCGGTGACGGCAACCACGACGGGAGGCGCACCGGCCGGGTCGGCTGGGCCGGCGGCGTCACGCAGCCCGTCCACCATCTCCGCAAGGAGCGGTGCCCGCAACCCTGCCGGCGCTCCGATCTGCAGGTCCGTGCTTCGTTGGTCGACGGACCGCGAGGCGTTCGAGCGGACGCGCGCAAAGGAGGCGTCCTCGGTCAGCGCTGCGCGCAATCCGTTCAGGCTCATGTCTCCGGCTCCTCGTTTCAGGGCGTGGTGGCGACACCACGAAAGCCCGGAATTCAGCGAATTCCGGGGAGGCTTCAAGCCTACCGCGCGCCCCTGTCGGTTTGGCCGGGTGTGCGGTGCCCGGCGCATCCGGCACCGGATCGCATCCGTGGCGCGGAACCGAATTCGCATGGTGGAGTGGGGAACAGGACCGTGGCGCGGGCAGCAGGACCATTGCGCGACAGCAGGACCATTGCGCGACAGCGGGACCGTGGCACGACAGCGGGCCCGCCGAATGGTGTTTTGACGACGCCGCGCCCCGGACCCTGCCCTGTTGCCGGACCGGGAGGTGTCCTGGGTCATACTGGGATCGTCATGTCCTTTCCGAAGTTCTTCCGAAAATCCTCCAAACGTGCGGCTGGGGCTGTGCGGAAAGTAGGACCCATCTTGTCTTTGCCGCCGATGCCGTCGATGCCGCTGCCACCGATTACCGTGAGCCGCAGGGCCGCGCCCCTGGCCGTGGTGCTCACGCTTCTCCTGGCCGGCTGCACGACCGCCGATGATTCATCGCCGGGTTCGTCGTCCAACTCGTCCGATTCGTCCACTTTGTCCTCTGAGTCCGAAACTGCTCCGGAAACGGTTGTCCTGAACCCGCATCCGGAGTCCCCCACGGTCCTTGGTGCCGGCGGAGAGAGTTCCTCGATCGCCGCGAGCAGGGCATTCTTCGCATCGAGCCCGGTGGCTGTGGTCCTCGCTGCTCCCGGGAATACCGGATCTCCGGGCTGGCCGCCACCTGCGATCGGCCCCGCCACGACGGCGGCTGCCGGACTCGGCGTTCCGTTGCTGGTGGTTGGATCCACCGGGAACGAGGCAGAGGTAGCGACGGAACTCGAGCGGCTCGGCACAACCTCCGTCGTGCTCTTCGGATCACCGACGGCAGGTTGGGAGCCGATCGTGGGCGGGCTGGAACAGATTCCGGGTCCTGATGATGCCGAGGGCTTCCGCGAGGACCTCCAGCTGACGGTTGAGCCGTCCGGGATCGAGACGAGCGCGCTGATCGATTCGATCGCTGCGACGCAACCAGGAGAAAGCTTCCTGCTGCCGGTGCTGCCGTCACCGGCTCCGCCCTCACCCGCCGAACCGGCCGAACCGGCCGCCTCAACGGAACCCGCAGCGGCCGCAGCCGCAACGAACCCCTCAGCGGCGGCATCCGCCTCCGCAGAAGCATCAACTTCCGGACCTGGCACTTCTTCCGGAACCGACCCGGCCGGGCTGCCGGCCTTCCGAAGGGCTGAGGTAGCAGCAGATGCCGTCGTCCTGGCCACTCCTGACCCCGCATCCGCCGCAGCCGTCGCCACCGCGCGCGCCGCCGGAGCCCTGGTCAGGGTTGTCGCGGAACCTGACCCGCGGGCCGACGCCGAGACCATTGCCTTCCTGCGCGAGCACCGGGACAGCGCACTCTTCGGCGTGGGAGGCGCCTTCGGTGAGCAGGACACCTTCGCCGAGCACTCCGCCGTCGCCCTCGACGCACCGGAACTGCCGGGCGGCGGGCAAACGGTCTTTCCCGGCCGGAGGATGATCGCCCTGTACGGCCACCCGAGCGGGGGAAGCCTCGGCGTTCTCGGTGAGCAGGGAATCGACGCTTCCATCCAGCGCGCCCAGGACACCGCGGCCCTCTACGCCCCCTACAGCACGGAACCTGTGATTCCCGCCTTCGAGATCATCACCACCGTCGCGAGTGCCGAGGCCGGAGCCGATGGGGACTACTCCACCGAGTCCTGGATCGAGGATCTCGAGCCCTGGGTCGACGCCGCCGGAAAGGCCGGCGTCTATGTCGTCCTGGACCTGCAGTCGGGCGGAAGCAGCTTCCTCGACCAGGCGAAGCTGTACGAGGACCTGCTGAAACGTCCGCATGTGGGGCTCGCCCTTGACGCCGAGTGGCGGCTGGCGCCGGGCCAGCGGCCACTCGAGCAGATCGGCACCGTAACTGCGGCGGAGATCAATGAGACCTCACAGTGGCTGGCGGATCTCACCCGGACCAATACGCTGCCGCAGAAGCTGCTGATCCTGCACCAGTTCAACCTCGGCATGATCAGCAACCGGGATGCCATCGACGTCAGCCACAGCGAACTGGCAATCAGCCTCCACGCCGACGGACACGGAACACCGGGAGAGAAGCTGGACACGTGGAACGTCCTCCGCAAGGGCCTGCAACCGCAGATCTGGATGGGCTGGAAGAACTTCTACGACGAGGACTCCCCTACTTTCACCCCGGAACAGACGTTCACGAACGTCGAGCCGACCCCGTGGTTCGTGTCCTACCAATAGCCCCTCCCGGATCAGGGGCCACCGCGCCCCGGACCACGACGAGGGACAGCAAGGCCGTAGGATTGCTGGAAGAAACCGCCCGCACCACTTCCCCGGAGGAACCATGGCCCTGAGCGCCTCGACCACCCTGCCCTACAACGTCGCCGCCGTGATCGACGTGTTCACCGATAAAGGCTTCCTCCAGCACATGAGCCAGAAAGTGGGCGGTTCCCTGGAGTCGTCGGCACTCGACGGGGACACCGCCGGCGCATTCACGCTCGTTGCAGTGCGGACCATGCCTACCGACCGACTTCCGGACATGGCACGCAAATTCGTCGGTGAGACCTTGACCGTCACCCAGACCGAGCACTGGGCAGCACCCGAGGCCGATGGTTCCCGCGAGGCGCAGGTCGAGATGACGGTCGCCGGAGTGCCCCTCAACGTGGCCGCCGTGCAGAGGCTCATCGCCGAGGGCGCATCCACGCGGGTGGATCTCCAGGGGTCGGTCACCTCATCCATCCCCTTCCTGGGCGGCAAGATTGCCGGCGCAGCCGAGCCGATGATCGGCAAGGCCCTCAACGTGCAGGCTGTGGAGGCGCAGCGCTGGCTCGAAAGCCGCTGACGACGCCCACCCACCGAATCCACCCCTGCCGGGAGAGCCCACCGTGTTCCTGCCTACCCCCCTCGCCCTCGTCCTGATCCTTGCCGGAGTCTGGACGCTGATCGTGTGGCCACCGTTCCTCCGTCGTATCCTCAAGGACCCACGTGCCCGCGATGACAAGGGAGCACCCACCCGCTTTCTGACGGTGCACCTCATGCTCATCTCGACGTCGATGATTCTTGGCCTCGCGACGGCGATCATCGGTATCCGCGCGCTTGCAGGCTGACCAGACCGGCACGTAACGAGCAATCAGCACAGAAAGAGGAGCTACCCATGAGTGATGGACCGCCGGCTGATTCTCCCGTGCCGAACAAACCCCACGGAGCGAAGGCTGTCGTTCTCCAGCGCGGCAGCTATCCGGAGTACCTCCGCATCAACGAGATCCTCCGCAAGGAGACCGTCGGCGGGATCCTGCTCCTGATCGCGGCGGTACTGGCCCTGATCTGGGCCAACTCGCCGTTCTCGGACTCCTACTTCGCCATTCGGGATTTCGAGTTCGGCTACGAGCCGTGGCATCTCAGCCTGACCGTGGGCAAGTGGGCTTCTGACGGCCTGCTCGCCATCTTCTTCTTCCTCATCGGCCTTGAACTCAAGCGCGAATTCGTCGCGGGCGATCTCCGCAAGGTCAGCCGCGCCATCGTCCCCGTCGCGGCAGCGGCCGGTGGAGTGCTCGTTCCGGCCCTGATCTACACTGCGGTCAACCTCTCCTCCCCCGAGACGCTCCGCGGCTGGGCGATCCCCACCGCGACGGACATCGCGTTCGCCCTGGCGGTCCTGGCAGTGATCAGTTCCCACCTGCCGGGCGCCCTGCGGATCTTCCTGTTGACCCTCGCGGTGGTGGACGACCTCATCGCCATCGCCATCATCGCCTTCTTCTATTCGGAGGATGTGCAACTGAACTTCCTCCTGTGGATGCTGCTCCCGCTGGGCCTTTTCGGTCTGCTGGCGCAGAAGAAAGCCAAGTTCTTCGGCTCGAGCACCGGCCCGGCCTGGCTCATCCTCCTCCCGCTGGGAATCGCCACGTGGGCACTCATGCATGCCTCGGGCGTCCACGCCACCGTCGCGGGCGTGCTCCTCGGTTTCCTCGTTCCGGTGCTGCGGAAGAAACACGGCAAAGTTGCACTGCCCCGGCCCAACAAACCCGGCCTCGCCGAGATTTTCGAGCACCGCTTCCGGCCCCTGTCCACGGGCATCGCCGTGCCGCTGTTCGCCTTCTTCTCGGCCGGCGTCACGGTCGGCGGGGTGGACGGCTTCGTGTCGGCGCTCGGAGACCCGGTACTGGTCGGCATCGTGCTCGGGCTCGTCCTCGGTAAGCCCGTCGGCATTCTCCTCACCACCTGGACCGTCACCAAGACCACAAGGGCAAGTCTTGACCCGGGTCTCAGTTGGTGGGACATCCTGGGGGTGGGCATCCTGGCCGGAGTGGGCTTCACTGTCTCCTTGCTGGTCAATGATCTCAGCTTCGGCGCCGGCACCGAGCATCAGGACAACGCGAAGGTTGCCATCCTCACTGCATCGGTGACGTCGGCACTGCTGGCCACCGTCATCCTGCGGATCCGTAACAAGTACTACGCGCGGATCAACGACGCCGACACCATCGACACCGATTCGGACGGCGTGCCCGACGCTTTCGAAGACCGGGACCGCTGAGAGGGTTCATGGCCGATCCTGCGCACCTCCCCAAGAATTCGGCCAGACCCAGGCGCCATGAAGGCCGTCGCCGCAAGATAGTGCTCAGCGAATCCGCCCTTACCGTCACGCTTTTCCTCACGGTGGTCCTGGGGCTCATCCAGAATCCGCGGCTCCTTGAGAGCGGGTCCATGCTCACCGGATTGCTTCTGCACCTCGTGGTGCTGGCGGCGTGCGTGGCGATACCCTGGTCCGGCGTTCCGATCCGCACGGCCCTGATCATTCCCCTGATGGACTTCGTTGCGCTCGGTTTCATCCGATCCGGGGCAGGCGAGAGCCTGAGCGGTGTCGGCCTGCTCGCGGCTTTCCCCGTGGTCTGGCTTGCAGCCTCACGCGTGTCCACCGCCGTCGCCGTCGGAGCTTCGTTCGTCGGTTCCGTGTCGCTCGTCTGGGTCCCGCTGCTCCTCTCCGGCGATGAACTGGTGCTCCGGGATTTCCTCCAGCCGCTCCTCCTACCGGTCATGCTCACCGGTCTGGCGGTATTCGTTTCCGCCCTGACCAGGGATCGCCGGAACCAGCAGGAGGCCCTGCGCGCCTCGCGGGCGGCGCTGCGCGCAAGCAGCGAGGCGGCCCGCAAGCGGGAGCGGCTCCTCGGCACAGTCCTCGACACCGTCGACGTCGGAGTGCTCGCGGTGGACGCGAACGGCCACGATATCCTGATGAACGCCCGGCAGCGGGCCGTGCATGCGGCGGCCGCGCCACCCGGCAATGACGACCCGAATGAGTCGCAACTCCTTGTGTACGGGCAGGATCGGGAAAGCCTTCTTCCCCCGGAGGAGCGCCCTGTGAGGAGGGCCGTGCTGGGCGAGGACCTCACCGCCGAGCAGATCTGGCTCGGTGAAGGCCGGAACCAGCGGTCGATGTCCATCTCGTCACGGTCCATGATCGACGAGGACGGTGCGTTCGCCGGCACGGTGATTTCTTTCATGGACGTCACCGACCTTGCACTGGCCCTTCAGGCGAAGGACGACTTTCTCTCGAACGTCTCCCACGAGTTCCGCACCCCACTCACCTCGATCCTGGGTTACCTCGAGCTGACGATGGAAAGCGGGGAAAGCCTTCCCGCCGGCGTGCAGGGTTACCTGGAAGTGGCCCGGCGTAACGCACTGCGGCTCGAGCAACTCGTCGAGGACCTGTTGGCAATCAATGCCGGGACCTTCGAGGTGCGGCGGGAACAGTGCGATGTAGGCCGCATCCTCTCCGAGGCCGCGAGTTCGGCGCGGGTGAAGGCCGCACGGGCGGGCGTGGAGGTCGTGAACTCCGCGCCGCCGGGCCTTCTTGCGGTGGCAGACCCTGGTCGGCTCGCGCAGGCAGTGGACAACCTGATCTCGAATGCAGTGAAGTACAACCGCCGCGGTGGAACCATCACGCTTCGGGCGGTGGCCGACGACGATGGCCTGCGCGTCGAGGTGATCGACACCGGAATAGGGATCGACGCTGCTGATCTCAGCCAGGTCTTCGACCGGTTCTTCCGGTCCCCCTCCGTCCGCACCTCAACGGTTCCCGGGGTCGGACTGGGGCTCCTGATCACGAAGACCATCGTGATCGAGCACGGAGGCACCATCTCAGTGACCAGCGAACCCGGTGTCGGCAGCACCTTCACCATACGGCTGCCGCAGGACGGCGCTATCGCCGGGGAATGCAGGAAGAGCAGCGAGACCGCAAACGCCTAGGAGCTTTCCGTGAATCCGCCGGCCGATACTTCCTCTACCGCTAGTGGTTGGCAGCGAGCAGCGACTCCTCGAGGGCGACCCACGCGAGCATGGCGCACTTGACGCGCGCCGGATATCGCGAGACGCCTGAGAAAGCGGCCGCGTCTCCCAGCACTTCCTCGTCGGCCTCGAGCTTCCCCCGGGAGCGCATCACGTCCCGGAAGTTGTCCACGAGCCTGATGACCTCGTCGCGCGGCAGTCCGACCATGAGGTCCGTCAGCACGGACGCCGAGGCCATCGAGATGGCGCAACCCGCACCCTCCCAACTGACCGAGCGGACGCCGCCGTTACTCACCACCGCTCGCAGCGTGATCTCGTCGCCGCACACCGGATTCAGTTGATGCGACTCGCCCACCATGCCGTCACCGTGGTGCTCCTGCAATCCTGCACCATGGCGTTCCCTGGCGTGGTCGAGAATAATCTGTTGGTAGAGCTGTTCGAGGTCATTGCTCACGGCTTCGCTCCGAAGAAGCTGCGGACACCGGAAACGGCTTCGAGGAAAAAATCCACTTCGTCAGTGGTGTTGTAGAGATAGGTGCTCGCGCGCGTCGTCGCGGTGAGACCGAGCCGGCGGTGCAGTGGCTGGGCGCAGTGGTGGCCCACCCGCACGGCGATCCCGCGGTCGTCGAGGAACTGTCCGACGTCGTGGGCATGGACGCCATCGACGTCGAACGCGGCCAGACCGATGCGCCCGGTGCCCGCAGCAGGCCCCATGACGCGGATACCGTCGATGCCCGAGAGGCCGTCCACCAGTCGCGCGCCGAGCGCCGCTTCCCATGCCTCGATACGGGGCATCCCTGTTTCCGTAAGATAGTTCGCCGCGGCTCCGAGTGCGATGGCCTGCGAGATCCGCTGGGTGCCGGCTTCGAAGCGGTTCGGTGACGGCAGGTATTCCGCCCGTTCCATCGATACGGTGGTGATCATCGAGCCTCCGGTGAGGAAGGGAGGCATGGCATTGAGCAGCCCGGCCCGTCCATACAGTGCGCCGATCCCTGTGGGACCCAGCATCTTGTGCCCGGAGAACACGAGGAAGTCGACATCAAGCGCCTTGACGTCGACGGGCAGGTGCGGCACCGACTGACACGCATCGAGCACGGTAAGCGCTCCCACGTTCCGGGCGAGTCGTACGAGTTCGTCCACCGGGTTGATCGTGCCGAGGACATTCGAAGCATGCGTGAACGCGAGCACCTTTGTGGACGGCGTCAACAGCGCCGCGGCTTCTTCGAGCCGCAGGGCGCCGTCGTCGTCCACCGGGATGAAGCGAAGCTCGGCGCCCGTGCGGGCAGCCAACTCCTGCCACGGGATCAGGTTGGCATGGTGCTCCATCTCGGTGACCACGATGCGGTCCCCCGGAGCCAGCGCAAAACGCCGCGCAGCCGCTCCGCCCCGCCCGAGTGACGCGTTCGACATCGAGTAGGCAAGAAGGTTAATGGCCTCGGTGGCGTTGGAGGTCCACACCAGCTCACCCGCAGCGGCACCGATGAAACGGGCGACTGCTGCGCGGGCATCCTCGTAGGCATCCGTCGCTTCGACGGCGAGGAGGTGCGATCCACGGTGCACGGCCGCATTGCGCTGTTCGTAGAACTCCTGCTCGGCTTCCATCACACTCAGAGGATTCTGCGAGGTGGCGCCGGAATCGAGGTAGACCAACGGTTTCCCGTTGACGGAGGTCTGCAGGATGGGGAAGTCGTTGCGGATGCGCTGCACCTCGGCATTGGTCAGGGCGCCCTCCGTGCCCGGCGGGGAGGCGGGGGTGAAAGTAAGGGTCACTGCAGAACTCCTTGGTCGGCTCGGAGGGCCGGATATCCCGCGCGGGCCACGATTTGCTTCCCGCTCGATACGGCATTACGGCACGCCGCCGTTTCCTAATTATCTCACGAGCACTTCCTGCGATGCGCGCCGCGCGGCTGATTCCCCCTCAACCCGCCACGCCAAGCGGCAGGAACCGAATCAGATAGCCCGTTGAGCGCGGCGGAGGAAGGAATCGAGAATCTTCTCCGCCCCCTCGAAGTTGAGCCCTCCGCCTGCCTTCCCTGAGGGAAGTGCATTGCCGCGCAACCGTTGGCCGAGGCAGATGAGCGCCTCAAGCGCCTCCGACAGGTCCCCCTCCGCTTCTGCTGTCTGGCGGAGAAGCCGAACGTACAGGGCCTGCAGGGCTGAACCAGGACTACAGGCCAGCTCCCGGTGGAATGTCCGCCGGCACCGGTCATAGGCTGTCAGCCCCTCAGCGTAGAGCCCCGCGAGCTCGTAGGCGCTGACGAGGGCTGTCCACGCCCTTTCGTTCAGCCCGTCGGCATCGAGCGCTGCCTGCGCCCACGTAATGGCCTCGAGGGGGAGCTTCAGCGCACTTGCCGTCTCTGCCGCCCGGATCTGCAGTTCGAGGCGCTGTAAGGCAATGCGGCTCCTTGCTTCGTTCGCCCACTCCGGCACCACCTCGTTGCCGAGCAATGGCACCGCCGACATGTCGATCGCGCGCCGCAGGAGCGGATAGGCGTCCGCCGGTAGCGCCGACTCGGCCTCGTGGACCAGGCGGTGAAACCGGTCCAGATCGGAGTCGACCAGTCTGGTCTCGAGAACATAGCCGCCGTTCGCCGTACGCAGGGGCCCGGTTCGCGTCCTGCCGGGCTGGACGAGCCGCCGCAGGCAGCAGACGTAGCTTTCGAGCGTAGCTACTGCGCCGTCAGGAGCGTGGCTCCCCCAGAGGACTTCGATCAGTCGGTCCTTCGACATTGCAGTGCCGAAATTCAGGAGCAGTATCTCAAGGATGTGCCGGGGCTTGCACCCGCCCATCTCGGCCGATGTCAAGATGATGTTGTCGCGCCGCAATTCGAAGTTGCCGAACAGTTTGACAGATACGATGGGTGAAACCTCAGGGGTTATCTCCATGACGTGCTCCAGTATCAGATCGAGCGTCGTAAACGAACGCTTAAGAGTGGAGAATCAACCGCCCGAGGACGCTCCCCCTGCTTCTCCGCTTACTGTGGCACGCACTAATGGGGCGGACAATGCACTCTGCTACTCGACTTCTACGAGGTTACGAATATAGGTGCGCCGAGGGTTCCTCGGGAGTAATACCGAGTGCTCCGCAAGTAATAACCAAGTAGCCAGACGAGTAGCATTTTGTTGCCCGGGCAATAGTCATATTCCTTACTACAGCAGAACAGGCCCCCCTATGAGGGGCCTGTTCTGCTGGGCATCCTGCCTTATCCCGGCGAGCTCCCTGCCTGAGGAAGGAACCCGCCGGCTTCAGTACCTACCGGGTGGTGAAGGTCCAGGTAACCGGTACCAGTGCCACGCCGGAGGTGTCCCTGATTCCCGAGGTCAGCGTCACCGTGTACCGGGAGTTCGACGCGAGGCCGAACGCCGGGTTCAGAGTGGCCACCCGTGTCGTGGCGTTGTACGTGACCGCCGCGGACACCGTTCCGCCTGCAGGATTGGTGAGCCGCATGGTGGTGGTGCTCACCCCGGTCACTGCCTCACTGAACGTCGCGTCGACATTGGTGGTGTTCGCCACGCCGACAGCACCAGCTGCCGGCGTTCGCGTCGTCACCGTCGGCGCCGCATTCGCCGGTGGCGTCACTGCAGCTGCCGTGGTGAAGCTCCAGCTGACAGGAGCCAGGGCATTATTTGCACCGTCTCGAATACCTGCCGTCAGGTTCACCGTGTACACGGTGTTCGCAGTGAGGTTGGCACTCGGATTCAACGTCGCTACCCGCGTCGTGGCGTTGTACGTCACCACGGCGGGGACCAACGCGCTTGCGCCGGCCCGAAGAGTCACCGTAGTGACGCTGACTCCCGTCACCGTCTCGTTGAACGTCGCGTCGACGTTGGTTCCGACAGCCACCCCGACAGCACCGGTTGCCGGCGCTCGAGTCGTTACCGTCGGAGCCGTGGTGTCAGTACCCGTCGTGGGGACCGTACCCGCTCCCCCGTTCGTACCCGCCGCCGTCGAGCCTGTGGTGAAGGTGTAGGTAACCGGTACCAGTGCCACGCCGGAGGTGTCCCGGATTCCCGAGGTCAGCGTCACCGTGTACCGGGAGTTCGACGCGAGGCCGAACGCCGGGTTCAGAGTGGCCACCCGTGTCGTGGCGTTGTACGTGACCGCCGCGGACACCGTTCCGCCTGCAGGATTGGTGAGCCGCATGGTGGTGGTGCTCACCCCGGTCACTGCCTCACTGAACGTCGCACTCACGTTGAAGGTGAGTCCGACTCCAACAGCACCGGCTGCAGGCGACTGTGATGTCACCGTCGGCGCCGCATTCACCGGTGGCGTCACTGCAGCTGCCGTGGTGAAGCTCCAGCTCACCGGAGCCAGGGCCGCACCTCCGGCGTCGACGATGCCCCCGGTCAGGTTCACCGTGTACACGGTGTTCGCAGCCAGATCAGCAGTCGGATTCAAGGTCGCAACCCGAGTCGTACTGTTGTACGTCACAGCACCGGGCACCACCGTCCCGGCAGGATTGGTCAGGGTCATCGTGGTACCGCTGACCCCCGTCACCGTTTCGCTGAACGTTGCATCGATATTGGTTCCGACAGTTACCCCGACAGCGTTAGCTGCAGGCGCCTGCGTCGTGACCGTCGGCGCCGGATTCACCGGTACCACCGCTGCCGCGGTAGTGAAGCTCCAGCTCACCGGAGCCAGGGCCGCACCTCCGGCGTCGACGATGCCCCCGGTCAGGTTCACCGTGTAGACGGTGTTCGCAGCCAGATCAGCAGTCGGGTTCAAGGTCGCAACCCGAGTCGTACTGTTGTACGTCACAGCACCGGGCACCACCGTCCCGGCAGGATTGGTCAGGGTCATCGTGGTACCGCTGACCCCCGTCACCGTTTCGCTGAACGTTGCATCGATATTGGTTCCGACAGTTACCCCGACAGCGTTAGCTGCAGGCGCCTGCGTCGTGACCGTCGGCGCCGGATTCACCGGTACCACCGCTGCCGCGGTAGTGAAGCTCCAGCTCACCGGAGCCAGGGCCGCACCTCCGGCGTCGACGATGCCCCCGGTCAGGTTCACCGTGTAGACGGTGTTCGCAGCCAGATCAGCAGTCGGGTTCAAGGTCGCAACTCCCGTGACCGCGTCATATGTCACAGCACCGGGCACCACCGTCCCGGCAGGATTGGTCAGGGTCATCGTGGTACCGCTGACCCCCGTCACCGTTTCGCTGAACGTTGCAGTGATGTCTGAGTTACCTGCTACTCCGACAGCATCTGCTGCGGGCGTCCGCGTCGTGACAGTCGGCGCTGCGTTCGTCGGCTCACCTGAGGCGAGAGTCGAAACCTCGACTGTTGCATCCGTGAACTTGAGCAGCTCCACATTGGTGATGGTGTCAGTGCCATCCTCGGCTGTTCCACCGGTGTGCGTCACCGTAGTGATCGCGCCGGCTTTGGTGATGGTGTATTCAGCCCGTGCTCCGGAGAACATCGCGGTGTCTACGTCGGTTGTTCCCGGGCTCGAGAGGATTTCGCGAACGATCTCCACCTTGCCGGGATCGGTGCGGCCGGCCATGATGTCAGCCTGGATCTCCGTGAGGGAGTTGGCGGTGCGGGTTTCTGCATCGGCGTCGTCCCGAACGCTCAGGCGTACGTTCAGCCATTTGTCGCCGTCGATGATGTCATCGGCGCCATTGCCCCAGATCTCGTCACTTCCGGAACCACCGATGATGATATTGCCGGCTCCGAAGCTGGTTGCCGCTGTCGGCAGGAGCTCGCTGAGCCCGCCGATACGTCCGATACCTTCAGCATCGAGGATGTTGGTCAACGCCGGAGCGTTCAGCTCGATGTCCTCGTCCGCAGGGGCGACATCAGTGCCGCGAAGCACGTCGTTCTGGTCCCAGCCGGACAGTCCCTCGACCAGCAGGAACCGGTCACGGAGAGCATTGGGGCCCTCCACCACCAGCATCCGCATGTCGGAGTCTCCGCGTTCGATCGACCGGGCGTGGGTGACCCAGTCGAAGCCGTACACTCCGTGGTTGCGTTCGATACCTGGGCCGGCAACCATGACGTCGTCGCCGCCTTCGGAATCGTAGTCGTCTTCCCCGGAGTCACCGATCAGCACGTCGTGGCCCGGGTTGTTGACGTCGTCGAAGAACGGTGCGCCGCTGTCACCCTGCAGGAGGTCATTGGCGTTGCCGCCTTCAACCCAGTCGTTCCCGCCGCCTCCGAATACTGCGTCGGGCCCGTCGCCAGCGATCACGAGGTCGTCGCCTTCACCGGCGAAGTGCTCGTTCCCGTTGAGTCCGCCGTTGGAGAAGTCAGCGCCGTCGCCGGACATGATGATGTCGAGGCCCGGTCCGGCGTCGATCGCATCGTTGTCGGGACCACCCTTCAGGACGTCATCGCCATGGGAGTCGGTGATGCGGTCATTGCCCTTGCCTCCAAGGACCGTGTCAGCGCCGTCCGAGCCCTCGAGAATGTCGCTCCCGTCATTGCCCCAGAACGTATCGTTGTCGATTCCACCCCAGATGCGGTCGGTGCCGGCCGTGCCGTTGAAGGTGGATTGGGCGTTGAGGCCCGGGCGGTCGATGGAGTTGCTGACGCGGTACCGGATGGTCCCGTCAGCCATCCGAAGTAGCAACGCGGATTCGTTACAGGCCGAGGCGGGGTCGTCTGCCACGCTGTTGCCCGACGTGGCGACGATGTTGGCCATCTCGAACTCACAGTCCGCAACCCCGAAGACCTCAGCTTTGAGTGCTGATGCGTCGGTGTTCCTCATGATGAGTTCGGCGAAGGAGTTGCCCTCGAGTTCGGTGCGCAGGTTCAGGCCGGAGGTGCGGGACAGGTAGTACAACCGGTCGCCGTCCTGGAGGTCTGTCATCTGGCGCTCGAAGATGTAGTTGAACGTGGATCCCAGGAGACCGCCGAAGAGGTTCTGCATCTCGGCGAGACCGCCCACCCACAGGTCGACGTCATTCAGCCCTGACTGGGTGGTGGCCCAGGTACCGGTGCTGTTGACGAAGTCATATGCATCGGCCGGTGTTCCTGAGGTCGGATCCGGATTCATGTCGAACAGCAGCTGAGCTGCTGCTCGCTTGCCGGCAATGGACGTTGCGCCCTTGATGCTCGGGTGCTGTCCGTAGGCGGCCATGAAGTTGACCACGGAGTCGGGGTGCTTCAACGCCTGGCCGAAATCCACCCAGCTGGTGTAGGGCTTCAGGGACGAATCCCCGGTACTCGTGTACAGCTGGCTGCGGAAGTTGTTGAGCGAAGGAACTCCGGTTTCATGCCCGCGGGCCAGGTTCAGGGCCGCGAGGTCCAAGGGGAGTCCCAGCACGTTGTTGCGCAGTGTGTCGGTGACGAATTCATCGAGTTCGGCGCCTACCTGGTCGGTCATGCCCATGGCGATACTGCCCGCGGCCGCTGCCGGGGACATCGTCGCGCTGCCGTTGGCGTAGTAGGCGGGTGGGTTGAGGAAACCTTCGAGGAGCGGCATGCCGATGTCCGTGCCGGTGTTCGTCTTCCGGTCGATGTCCTCGGTCAGCATCGAGTGGCCGAACCGGTAGGTCGCATGCGCGAACTCCGCCTTGACGGCGGGGTCGATACCCGTGTCCGCCTGCGTGAAGACGTTGAACGGGTTGATGCCCGGCTGGATCTTCCGCGCGAACTCCTCGAAGACGAGGTGCTGGTATTCCATCTCGGTGACGAACCGCGCTGCCTGGAAGAGTCGTTCACCGTTCCAGGTTCCGTCCCCGAGCTTCCACTCGTTCAGGTCGAGGTTCAGGGAGGTGAGAAGCTCCTCCATGTAGGTCACCAGCCGATTGTGCTCGGAGTGGAACACCTGGTGGATCGCCGTGAGGCCGACGTTCTCATTGACGCGCCCGTCGCCTGCGATGAAGTGCTGGTCCAGCATCTCGTCGTCGTAGGTGGTCGCCGGCGGACCGTTCACCGGGTTGACAGCTGTGTCACCATCCGCCAGGAGCAGTGCCCCCGTCTGGGAATTGAACGGCGAGGCGGTGTGGGCGATGTCGTCGAGAAAGGCGATGTTGATGCGCTGCACATCTGCGGGGACTGGTACCGGGGTTGTGAGGTTGCCTTCAACCAGCGTCTTGTCCTGTTTGACGTACTGCGGAAGTCCGCTCGGACCACGGAGGAAACGTCCGTACTGGTCGGTGGCGATCATCGGGATGTTCCCGATGTCGGCGTCCGAGAGTTCAAGACCGAGGAGCGTGGCCGCCTGGTCCTTGACATCCTGCCACGTCGCCATGCCCCCGGGAGTGCCAGGATCGGTGGCGGTCGCAGGTACGCCTTCGACACCTTCGAGCAGTTCACCGGTCGATACGGGCTTGCCTCCCGCCAGTGAATACTCGCGCAGGAAGACCTGGTGGGCGGGGTGCGATGAATAGGTCTGGCTCTGGTCCACCCAGGGGGAATTCGTATTGGTGCCGTCCTGCACGTCATCAGCGGTCCCCAGGATTCCGTCGGGGCCCGGCTGGTTCTCAGCGCGGCTCAGCACCATGAAGTTCGTTCGGCTACCAACCACAAAAAGCGGATCGTCCGGGGCGAGCGGCATCATGACCATGCTCTTGGACTTCCTGGTGGAATCCACGCCGTGGTCGAAGAACTGGCCGAACAGGGCGAACATTCCGTTGTAGGGCGGGGACAGGCCGAAATCGGTGGTGACATTCGGGATGTCCAGCGTTTCACCCTTCGCCACACAGTTCACCGGAACTCCCGGGCTGGTGCAGGGTATCGCGGTAGGTTCATCGTTCACCGTCCGGTGAGCGCGGCTGGCAGCGGCGATGGCTGCGGGATTGGTGTCGGTCTGGTCCACGATCACGTTGCTGATGAACCGCGCGGTGCCATCGGAGATATTGGTGTTGACCGACTTATAGGACTGCCCGTTCGGAGCGTTGCGCCACTGGGGTGCTGCCAGCCGGGGGAAAGGGAGGCTGGTGGAGCCGAACTTCTCCTGGCCTGCAATGAGGTTGTTGCCCGAGCCGTCCACCGTGCGAAGGCCGTACGGCAGCAGCGGATTGGCCACCTGATTGGCTCCTGTACCAAGCAGCGGCTGACCTGCAACCGGGTTGCCCTGGGCGTCTTCCTTGGTGGCGTTGTTCTCGGCGATCTTGATCTGCTTCAGGATGAAGCGCATGTCCCCCGCGTTCAGGGTGAGCCCCTGGCCGACCGGAGCAGCCAGAACCGCCGGGGCCAGGACTGCCGGCAGTACGCCGGCGCCGAGCACCATTGCGACGAGCCCTGCCGTCAATCGTGTCGGAATGCTTTTCCGATGCTGACGGCGCGAATCGCCGTCCCTTCCATGATCCGTGCGGTATTGCTTGAACATGGCTGCTCTCCTCATGGCTTCCCGGCCACCCCCGAAAAGCGCCGGCTGGCTCAATCTTGGAGCAGCCGCCTTTGGAAAAACTTGGGACGGGTCAGCCGCCGGCCGAAACCGCGTTCGACCCATCCGATGATGGGTTCGGATGTCGCATTTGAGGGTATAAAATGGTCCGTGTGACTCAAATACGGATTCGAGATGCCGCGCAATACCTGAGCGTGTCTGACGACACCGTGCGCCGGTGGATCGACAACGGCGTGCTCCCGAGTGAAAAGGACTCCTCGGGCCGCACTGTGGTGGACGGGCTCGAGCTGGCCCACCTGGCACGCGACAACGCAATCGTCCCGGAGGATCCGTCGGGAATCGGAAGGTCCGCCCGCAACCGGTTCGTGGGCATCGTCACCGGCGTCATCCTGGACAAGGTCATGGCGCAGGTCGAGATCCAATGCGGACCGTACCGGGTGGTGTCCCTGATGAGTAGTGAAGCTGTGCGGGATCTGGGGCTCGAACCCGGATCAGTGGCCGTGGCGGTCGTCAAGGCCACGACTGTTCTGGTCGAGACACCGCCAGCCGCCCAGAGTAGGAAGACAGAGAAATGAGCCGTAACGCCGTGGCCGTTGGCTCACTGGCACTGCCGCTCCTGCTCTCGGCCTGTGCAGGGCAGTCCGCGGAGGATACCTCAGTAACCGTGTTCGCCGCCGCGTCCCTGCGTGCACCGTTCACCGAACTCGCAGATGCCTATGAAGCCCGGAACCCCGGCACCGCCGTGGAACTGAGCTTCGCCGGCTCGTCGGACCTCGCAACCCAGCTTCTGGAGGGCGCGCCCGCCGACGTCTTCGCGTCGGCCGACACCAGGAGCATGGTCGGCTTGAGTGAGGCATCGTTGCTTCAGGGCGAGCCGGTGGTCTTTGCGACCAACCACCTCGAGATCGCCGTGCCGCCCGGGAATCCCGCATCCATCACGTCGTTCGTCGACCTCGCCGACGACGCCGTCAAGACTGTCGTGTGCGCAGAGCGGGTTCCCTGCGGCGCGGCGACCGCGGCCCTCGAAGAACTGATCGGCGTCTCCCTGGCCCCGGTCAGCAAGGAATCCTCAGTGACGGATGTCCTGGGCAAGGTCACCTCCGGAGAAGCGGACGCCGGACTGGTCTACGCCACTGACGTTCTCGCTGCCGGAGATGCCGTCGAGGGCATCACCGTCCCGGAAGCCGCCAGCGTCCTCAGCACCTACCCGCTCGCTGTTCTCGCGGATACCGAGGAGAACGAGGCCGCACGCGCCTTCGTCACCTACATCACCGGTGATGTGGGGCGGACGGTCCTCGAGGCCGCCGGCTTCGGCGCACCCTAGCCCGATGTCTGCTGTGGCCCCTCCTTCCCCCCTTATCGGCCTTCCGCGCTGGATCCTGGCGGTGGCCCTTGCCGGAGCGCTGATCGTGGTGCTGCCGCTGGCAGCGATGGTTCTCCGAGTCGACTGGGCAGATTTTTTCTCACTGGTCACTTCCGAGTCGTCCCTGGCGGCCCTGTGGTTGAGCCTGCGGACGTCCGCCGCAGCCACGCTGCTCTGCGTTTTCTTCGGTGTCCCGATGGCGCTGGTGCTGGCCCGTACCGCGTTCCGGGGCCAGAAACTGCTTCGCTCGCTCGTGTTACTGCCTCTGGTCCTGCCACCTGTGGTCGGCGGACTGGCGTTGCTCTATACCTTCGGCAGGCGCGGGCTCCTCGGCGGAACCCTCGAGTTCCTCGGCATCGACATCGCGTTCTCCACGACCGCCGTGATCCTCGCCCAGACTTTCGTGGCCGTGCCCTTCCTGGTACTGAGCCTCGAAGGTGCACTGCGGACGGTGGGCACGCGGTACGAAGCCGTGGCAGCCACCCTCGGGGCACGCCCCACGACGGTGCTGCGCCGAGTGACTGTTCCCCTCGTGCTTCCCGCGCTTTTTTCGGGTGCAATCCTCTCGTTCGCCCGGGCCCTCGGGGAGTTCGGCGCAACCCTGACGTTCGCCGGAAGCCTTCAGGGTTCCACCCGCACTCTGCCCCTGGAGATCTACCTGCAACGGGAGACGGATCCTGACACGGCAGTCGCGCTGTCCCTCGTGCTGGTCATCGTCGCGGTCATCGTGGTCGGCCTCGCCCACCGGCCCGGTACAGCGGGCGCCCGCCGGAGCGCTGACTCGTGACACTCCAGTTCGACGCAACCGTGTCGACCCGCGGTTTCGCGGTGTCGCTGGCGATCGAATCCGGCGAGACACTTGCTGTCCTCGGGCCGAACGGCGCCGGGAAATCGACCCTGCTCTCGGTGATCGCGGGCCTGCTGCAACCCGACGCCGGCAGATCGGACCTCGACGGCAGTGTGCTGTTCGAGGTGGTCCCCGGGGGGCGGTCCACCTTCACCCCTCCGGCCGCCCGGGGCGTGTCACTGCTCGCCCAGGATCCCCTGCTGTTTCCCCATCTGAGCGTCCTGGAGAACGTCGCCTTCGGGCCGCGGAGCGCGGGAGTCCGCAAGGCCGAGGCCCGGGCTCACGCACGGAGCTGGCTGCGGGAGGTGGAGGCACTGGACCTGATGGACAGGATGCCCGCGGAGCTCTCAGGCGGCCAGGCGCAGCGTGTCGCCGTGGCCCGCGCGCTGGCGTCGAAGCCCACCCTCCTGCTGCTCGACGAACCGATGGCGGCACTCGACGTCTCGGTTGCCCCGGCGCTGCGCAGGATGCTCAAGCGCGTACTTCGGGAGCAGACGGCGGTCATCGTCACCCATGACATCCTCGACGCCTTCACACTGGCTGATCGCGTGATGGTTCTCGATGCCGGAAAAATCGTCGAGCAGGGGCTTACGCGGGAAGTGCTCGAGAGACCGCAGAGCCGCTTCACCGCCGATCTCGCGGGACTCAACGTCCTCTCCGGCGTGCTGACCGCCCGGGGCGTCCGCACCGATTCCGGGAAGGACATCGCGACCTCGACGCCGGGCATTCCCCTGCACGCGGCAGTTGTCGCGGCGGTACGTCCCTCCGCGGTCCGGGTGTCCCTTGTCCGGCCCGCGGCCACCGACGGCACGAACCTTCCCGGCGTCGTCCTGGATGTCGAGCCGCACCGCGGCCTCGTCCGGGTCCGCGCGGGGGACTTCGCAGCCGACATCACTCCTGCTGCAGCAGCTGACCTCGACCTTGCGCCGGGGAACTCCGTATGGTTCGCCTTCGACGCCACCGACGTCACCGTCTATCCACGCCGCGCCGCCCCAAGTTCCGAGCCGGGTCACCCTTAGCCGCCCACGCCGCAGGCAGTTGCTGCGAGCCTCTGCCCTCCTGCTGACCGTTCCCTACTTCAGCGCTGAATGGAACTTCTGCTGCGCTTCAACCAGCCCTTCGAGGATCAGGGCCTCCACTGCATCGGCACCGTCCTCCAGGAGGAAGGCGAGCTCCTTCTTTTCCGCGCTGCCGAAATCCTTCAGGACGTAGTCGGCGGCATCCTGGCGTCCGGGAGGCCGACCCACGCCCACACGCACCCGGTAGTAGTCCTTGGTGCCCAACGCCCGGCTGAGGTCACGCAACCCGTTGTGGCCGCCCTCGCCACCACCGAATTTGAGCTTCACCGTGTTGAAGGGAATGTCTATCTCGTCGTGAACGGCGATGACCTGGTCGGGCGCGATGTCGTGGAACCTTGCAAGCGCCGACACCGGGCCCCCTGTGAGGTTCATGTAGGTCAGAGGTTTGGTGAGCACCAGGCGGGGACCACCGATACCCATCCGTCCCTCGAAGGCAACTGCCTGTGCCTTGGCGGACTTGAAGCGACCACCGAGGCGTGCAGCGAGCACATCGAGCACCATCTGGCCGACGTTGTGGCGGTTGTTGGCGTAGCCGGGCCCGGGGTTCCCGAGCCCGGCTACGAGCCATGCATCGCTAGGCACAGAAGCTGCCCGGACTAGCTTTCGTCAGCGTCTGAGATGGTTTTGTCGGAGGCACCGGCGGCGGTGGCACCCTCGGAGACCGCTTCGGTGTCGACGTCGGTGGCATCCGACTCTCCGAGATCCTGGACGGTCGGTGCGGCGAGGTTGACGATCAGCGTCTCGGGATCGATGAGCAGCGTGGTGCCCGCGGGCAGAACGATGTCGGAGGCGTGGATGTGCTCGCCGACGCCTCGGCCTTCGATGTTGACGGTGAGGGTCTCGGGCAGGTGCGTTGCCTCTGCCTCCACCAGCACGGTGTTGTGCTCGAGGTTGGCCACAACCTCAGGGGCCGGCTCGCCTTCGACGTGGATGGCGACGTCGACCTCGACCTTCTCGCCCCTTCGCACGGTCAGGAGATCGATGTGTTCCACGATCCGCTTGAGCGTGTTCCGCTGGACATCCTTGGCAAGGGCCAGGTGCTCGTCGCCGTCGATGTCGATCGTCAGTAGGGCGTTGGCGGTGCGGACGGCGAGCGTCGTCGCCTTGCTCGGCAGCAGGATGTGGAGGGCTTCCTCTCCGTGACCATAGATCACGGCAGGGATCATGTTGGCGCGGCGGGCCTGGCGGGCCGCACCCTTACCGAATTCGGTGCGTACTACTGCTGCGATTCTCTGCTCTGACATGGGTTCTCCTTGAACGCTGGGCAATGGCCGCGAAGAGCGGGCTTTGCATGGACGTTGCCGGGCGGGGAAGCACGCACGTGGAGGAGTTGTCTAGAAACATACTGTCGCTAGCCACCGTCGATCACGGAGTTCGCCCCGAAGTCTCTCCGGGCTGCTCCCTCGCCTAGGCATCGCCTTCAATCGTACAGCACGTTCCGTGGTAGGCCCGAAGGACAAGACGACGGCCCCCGCCGGTGGATGGATCACTGGTGGGGGCCGTCGTCGTTCCAGGACCGCTAGGGACCTGCGGGAGTGATCACGATCGTTCCCATGACCGCGTTGACCGTCGCACTGTCAGCAGTGGCTGTCAGCCCTCCGGCCGACGGGCCGCTCACCGGCCCATTGCTGTCGGCTGCCAACCAGCTCAAGTGGCCGGCTCCGGTTCCCGCGCCGGTTTGACGTGCCGTCATCCCGCTGGGAGGACGCCATGCAGTGGTGGCTGCTGTCTTGTCGGCCCAGTAGGAAAGGACCCACGCACCGGCAACAGCATCCAGTATCGGGGTGGTGTGCTGCGCCCGGCTCACGGATTCGGCCTCGAATCCGAAGGACGCTGCACTCAGTTCGGCCCCGCGGTATGCGGTCACGGCCAGGTTGCCGCGGTTGAAGGAAGCCGTTCGCACGGTCACCGTCGCTCCCGCGTCAGCAGCAGTGGCAACCCGCGTGTAGAGCACGGACCTCATGGAGCCCGTAGCTGCTTCCGCTGCGACGTCCCACCCGGCAGGGGCAGTAAGTGCCACGGTCCCGCTGTTGGTCGAGAACATCCCGACCAGCACATCACCCGCGCGGACCTGCGCCGGAAGGACAGCACTGTGCACCATTGTCGAGCCCGTGTTGTTGCTGGCGGCGGAACCGACGAACGTCACTGGAGCGGTGGGTACCGGTCCCGGATCCGCCGACACGGTGATCGGGCGGGCCGAGGTACCAGTGGCGCCGTTGTTGTCGGTGACCGTCAGCGTCACGTTGTACGTCCCGGCGGCGGCGAAGGTGTGGGAGAAAACTTCGCCTTCGGCCGATGGACCGCCGGTGATGCTCCACTTGTAACTCGCCACTGTTCCGTCGGAGTCCGTTGACCCGGATCCGTCGAAAACGCACGACAGGAATTCACACTTATCGGCGAATGCGGCCGACGGTGCTGCATTAGCCGGTGGTGGCGGTGGTGGCGGTGGTGGCGGTGGTGGCGCAACGCTGACGGTGATATTCCGTGTCACCGTGTTTGTTCCGCCGTCGTCGTCGGTCACTGTGAGGGAGACCGGATAGGTGCCTGCGGCGGCGAAGGTGCGGGAGAAACGCGCTCCCGTGCCCGACCCGCCGTCACTGGTGGACCAGGAGTGTCCGCGAAGGGTTCCGTCCGAGTCGGTGGAACCCGCGCCGTCGAAGGTGCAGGCGAGTTCCGAACACGTTTCGGTGAATGCCGCCGTCGGGTTGACGTTGGCGGCAGGCGGCGGTGGCGGCGGCGGCGGCGGTGTGGTTCCTCGAGTCGCGATCAGGGACTTCCCGGCCCAGTTAACACCGGAAGTCGAAGGCCCGCTTACCACTGAGGAATTACCGGAAACCGCTCCGCTCGAACCCGTCTGCTGCCAGGACAGGGCATTGAGGTTTCCATCGGCCGATGCCCAGTACAACTGGTTGCCGGCGAGGAACATCCCCTTCACGTTCCGCCAGTCCATGCCACCCGTAGGGCCGGTCACGGTGAGGCGCTGCGCCCCCACGATGCCGCTGTCCAGTTCGAAATAGCGCGAGTAGAGGTTCGGTTGCCCCGCGAGGGTGAAGTAGATCCTCCCTTCGGAGTAGAAGAGGCCCGTCATGGACTGCATATCAGCGGCAAAATCGGCGAGGCGGTTCAGTTCGACGGGAACCGATGCCCCGATCTGCGTGCCGTTGTACGAGCGGCGCTGGAGCTCGCCGGACGACGTCGCCAGGTAGAGGGATGTGCCGGCGACGAAGCCGCCGCGAACGGTTCCCCATGGCACATCTCCCGTCACCTTCGAGGGTCCGGCAGCAGCCGAGGTTCCGTTGAAGTACACGGTGTTCAGGTTGTCGGCCTGGGCAGTGTCCGGAGCAGCAGCGTCGAGGTCGACGATCTCGATGGCGTTGACGAGCGGGTTCTCGATTCCGTGAAGGAATTCGAGGTCCACGACGCCGTCACTGACGATGTCCTTGGTCAGGACAGTGCCGACGTCATGTCCGACAGCTGCACTGATGTCGTAGCTCGGGAAGGCCATCTGGGAGTCGAGCGTCATGGAGAACACCCGGGAACCGCCGGCGGAGGTGCAGCTACACCGGTTCGCCAGGTAGACGCGAACCTGCAGCTTCTTGCCCACGGCGGTGGGGAAAGTCCATTTCATCTCCGGTGCTGTACCGCCGTCCCAGCGCTCCGACGAGTAGATCGCCCGTGGAGTGCTTGACGGCACATTGGCGGTCACGGAGGGCACGGTGATGTAGCTCGCCGCGCCGCCGGTGTTCCGGTAGCCGCTTCCTGGCGGAGTGGTGTCACCCACCCAATCAGGACCCGCATCGATCGCCGGCACGGTTGCACCGCCGGCATTGACCCGGTACAGGTACCTGGCATCAACGGGGCTGCTCGACGAACCGCTCTGCAGCACATCGAGCGGCAGGGTCGGTGCTGAAGCCGTGGGAATGGTTGTCCCATCTGCCAGGGGGAAGAGTGCGATTTTCGCGCGGTAGAGGAACCGGGCGATACGATCCGTATCGGACCCCACCCAGACGCCCTGCGTCGTCGCCAACAGGTCGAAGACACCCCTGCCACGGTCGCGGCCGGGATTCCAGGCCATCGGCAGACCGCTCAGTGCGCTGAGTGCTCCGATTCCTTCACGGCTGACCGCACCCGGGCCCTCCGCGTCAGCGCGGAACGGGTTGTTCATCCACCGGTTGTGCCCGCCGAAATAGACGGCCTGACCTGTGGCCTCGAGTGCATAGATGCTGTCCCCGCCGGTGTAGTCGATCCATGTCGGATTGATCCCGGCACCGCGCTGCCCCGTTTCCCATCGTGACACGGTGTCACACAGGCTTGGCGGACCGCTGCCATACCCGCCCATCGAGCCGAGTACGAAGTAGGAACCGTCGGGAGAGATATCGAGGTCGTTGAGGTAATAGGCGAACGAGGAGTAGCAGTTGGGCTTCCACCGATCGGTCTGCCAGTCGTTGACCGATACAGGGTTGGTCGTCAGATCCACCATTCCCACCTGGACCCGGTCCTGTCCGTTCATGGTGCGGAAATTACCGGTGACCACCATGGTCCTGCCGTCGGGGGTCACGTCGAACTTGTGGACGAAGGTCGTTCCGCCCAGGTGCGTTCCTTCGAAGAGGATATTGGTGTTCGCCCTGAGCGCGCCGGTTCCAGGGTCCAGTTCGGCGAGCGACGTCCTTGCCTGGCCTCGGACTGTAGTGAACTCGCCGCCGATGAACAGCCGGCTGCCGACAAGCTTCATGTCGTGGACGACGGCGTTGATGGTGCCCGAGTTGAAGGTGGAGATCCGGGCGCCGTTGCTCAGGGCCAGGCGAGTCACCTTCGGCACGCTGGCCCCGTTCAGGAGACCGAACTGGCCCCCGATGTAGACGGACTGGCCGTCCGCCGACGCGACGACGCTTCGCACCGTGCTGTTGAACTGCGGTGCGAACGTGGTGCTGATCTGACCGGTGTTCCTGTTGAAGGCCACCACGCCATTCCTTACCAGCACGGGCCCGCCGGAACTGGCCTGGACCTGCGTGAACGATCCACCGAGAACTATCGTGTCCCCCGCCTCGGCGATTGAGAAGACAGTCCCGTCAAGGACGTGCGGAGTGTAGGCCGCGGGGCTTCCACGGACCACTGTGGACAGGCTCTGTTCCGCCGCCCGTGCGGTGCCGGGCGGCAGCGACGCAAGACCACCGATCATGACTAAGCCAAGAAAAATCGCTAGATAGCGACGCATTGACGTTCCTTTCCCCAGTGCCGGCTCTCGCCGAAGCAGTTGCGGCGCACTCCCCCGACGAGCAGCCAACGAGCCGGAACGGCCGGCTCAGATGCCCAATTATGGAGCGCTGGTTTTACCCGAAGGTATACTCGCGGTCCGGACGGGATACGGGTCATTTTGTCCGGACTACCTAATTCGGCGTCGCTGGCTGCTGGAGCAAATCCTTGCGGCGGGACCGGCAATATCAATGTGGCCTTCCAGTTGCACGTAGAAGCGACTGGAGAATGTACCCACTTTCGTCATGGGACGGAAATCCGGCCCCTGGGTCCTCGATCCGTCCTCGCCCAATCACCCGGCCGCACGTATGCTGACCCTCACGGGCGCGGCTAGGGGCGCCCTATTCATCGGACATGGGGCAAACATTGCAGCTGTCAACAACGACGCAGCGCCTGCAGGACTATTCAATGCTTTCCACTCTGCGTGGACCTGCCTGGCCCATTGTCGTTTTCTTTGCAGGATTCCCTTTATGGTGGCTGCTGGGTTTTTCGACAATTGGTTTCCTGCTGATGGCCATCCCTCTCGGCTTTCAATTGCTGAAGCGTCGGAATATCGCGGTTCCGCGCGGTTTCGGAGTCTGGCTCCTGTTCCTCTGCATCCTGGTGATCGGTGTACTGGTTTTGTGGGTTCCCGTTCCGGGCCTCGTATCGGAACCCGGCCTCGGCCGCTTGTTGTCCTGGTCCTACCGCCTTCTCTGGTTTCTTGCCGGAACGGTCGTCCTGCTCTATCTCGGGAACACCACGGAGAAGCAACTGCCCACACGGGTCGTCGTCCAGCTCATGGCCTGGCTTTTTGCGATCACTGTGGTGGGAGGGTATGCCGGACGGTTCTTCTACCAGTACGACTTCCCTTCCTTGTTGGAAGTCGTCCTTCCGAACTCGATCGCTTCGAATGTGTTCCTCAACAACCAGATCCACCCAGGCCTCGCCCAGGTTCAGAACATCATCGGGTTCGAGACTCCGCGCCCCATGGCGCCCTTCCAGTACGCGAACTCCTGGGGTGCGAATTACGGAATGCTCCTCCCGTTTTTCGCTTTGGCGGTGAGGTACGCACGGACACGGCCGGGACGGATCGGGCTTTTGCTCTTCCTGGTCGCCGCGTTGCCTCCCGTGGTTTTCTCGTTGAACCGAGGGCTCTGGCTGGGGCTGGTCGTGCTGATGGCCACCGCAGCAGTGATTCTCGCAGTGAGGGGCAACTGGACGGCTGTCATATCACTCGCTGCCTTCGGCGTGGTCAGCTACGTACTGCTGATGCTCACTCCCCTCCTCGAACTCCTTGAAACCAGGCTCGCCAATCCTCACAGTGATGAAGGCAGGTCGCGGCTTGTCGAACTCACCATCCGAACCACGATCGAGCACTCCCCCATCATCGGATTCGGATCACCCCGCGCCCGACAGGCGAATTTCTTCTCCTTGGCTGCGGGAGCGACGGCGGACTGCCGCCAGTGTTCCCCTCCGCAGCTCGGCACCCAGGGAACCTTGTGGCTGCTGGTCTTCACCACGGGCTTCCTCGGCGCGGCGCTGTTCATCTACTTCGTCTCCCGGCGTCTGGTACCTGCTCTCACCCTTCGTGACCCGGTTGCCACCGCAATGCTGTTCCCTGCGGTTTTTTTCGCCTGCGTACTTCCCGTGTACGACCTCGTCTCCTCCCCACTGATCATTCTGATGGTCACGCTGGGACTGCTGTGGCGGTGTGAGCGCCAGGACGGATTCCGCGCCCATCGGTCGACCGAAAGGATCAGCACGTGACGCATCTCAGGGGCTCTGCCCAACTGCGCGACCTCGTAGCGACAGTGGAACAGCTCTTTCCTCAGTCCACGATCGAACTGGGTCGGGCGAGGGCCGGGCATGCCGCATTCCGTCTCGTTCCGGGACCTCGCAGGCCGAGGATGATTGTTCCCGCCGCATCCCGGAACGCAGCTTTCGATGCGCTCAGCCGCCCCAGCGCCGGTGATACGTTCCGCACGTCGGCGCCGCGGAGGCTGCTCGCCGCGGCGCTGTCGGGGCCGTTGGGATCACTCCTGATGCCCTTCGGCCTGAACGTTTCGCCAGGGCGGGATTCCATCCTCGACTACCTCGGATCCGTCCTCGGCCGGGATGTCCTCATCTCACTTGCCGCAGGATCCGCTCGTGCCAACAGGAAACCTGTGCTTAATCTGCACACGACCGACGGGGTGGAGCTGGGATTCGCGAAGGTGGGCCTGAGCCCGCTGACGAACGTGCTCGTGCGCCGGGAGTTCGAAGCCCTCGAGAGCTTCAAGGTAACGCCTCCGGAAAGCTTCCAGGTTCCCGTTCCCCTGCACTACGGCTTGTGGCAGGACCACCCGGTGCTCGTCATGACGGCCCTGCGCCCCGATGGAAGCGGTCGCGGACAGGTGCCTGTCGGCGTCGTTGCGGAGATCGCCCGATCGGCGCCGATCAGAACCACTGAACTTGCCACCAGCACCTGGTTCTCCGCGCTGCGGCGTTCGGTTGCGGGTCTCGTCGGGACAGAGGACGGGCAGCTGCCGAAGTTGATGGAGCGGTTCGCCGCTGAATACGGCACTACACCGCTTCCGTTCGCAGCATCGCACGGGGACTTCGGACCATGGAACATGGCACTGACCAGCGACCGGCCCATGATCTGGGACTGGGAACGCTTCTCACCTGACAGGCCCCTTGGCACCGATGCAATCCATTACCTCGCACATGGCGTCCTCCGAGGGATCGGCGATCTGGAAGGCGCACGCCGGATCCTGGAGAACGACTGCGATGATGCGGTGGTCGAGCTGCTTCGCACTGTCGGGCGCCAGGTTCCTGACAGGCGGATCCGGGTGGCGATCATCACCGCTTACCTCTTCGACATCACTGCGCGGTTCACGCTGGATAGCAGGACTCCGGGGGGGACAGCAGTGCGAGGGCTCGCCCGGTGGCATCAGGATCTTCTTGCGGATCAGCTGGAGAGGTCCGGTTCGGCCGTGGCACGCAGCTCCTCGTGGAGTGCAGCGTGATTCTCGGACCGCCCGATCACATCGACCGGCTCTCCAGGGAGCCGGGACGGGACGATGTCGATCTGGCCGGCTATACAGAGCTCCTTCGCCGGTACCGGATGCTCTTCGCCCTCGCCCTCGCCGTCGCACTTGCCGCAGGAGCGGGTGTCTACTATTCCTCCGAACCCGAGTACACAGCGCAGACCGAACTCGTAGTGGTGACACTGTCCGACCTCGCAGCGGAGGAAGTACGGCGACCGGCTGACGTGTCAATCGACTCAGCGGTCCAGGTGCTCCTGTCCGACAAGGTCCTCGGCGAAACAGCGCGCACGCTGGACTACCCGGGCCGTTCGGCGGGGCTGCTGGAAGACCTGACGGTCTCGCCGCTGATCAATTCACGGATCCTCCGGATCTACGTCTCCGCATCAAGCGCGCTCGAAGCCAGGGATGCGGTCCAACTGCTCTCCCAGAATTTCCTTGCGGCACGGAAACAGTCACTGGACTCGGTTCAGCGGACCACGACAGAATCGGTGACCGCCCAGTTGGCCGCGGTCGAGGCGAACCTCGCACTGCGTGAACGCGGCGACGACGCGGCGGCAGTAGTTGCTGCGCAGGATGTGACGGATCTGCAGGCCGCCCGGTACAACCTCAGCACGGAACTGACCGCCCTGGCGCTCGGCGAGCCAGAACCCGGCTATATCTCCCGTCACGCAGAGCTTCCCTCAACAGGTGCTCGGACCGGCACAGCTATCTACCTTGGATCCGCCCTGGCCCTCGGACTTGCCGGTGCATCTGCCATCACCGCCTTTCTGGTGCTTCGACCCGCCGGCCCAAGCACCCGACGCATCCGATCCTCCCCGGGACACTCGGCGCGGCCGCGGATCCTGTCCCCCTACGCCCCGCCTTCGAGAGGAAATTAGCATGAGCCGCCATCCCCTTCAGTGCGGTGACCCGGTGGACGTCATCATCGCGACACGTGACCGCCACGATCTTCTCGTCAAGTCGCTTGACTGCATCCTGGGCCAGACCTACGCGGGCCGGATCCGCGCCACTGTCGTGTACGACAAGTCCCGCGCACGCCTCGATCTCGCGATGAAGAGCCCTACCAGGGAGATCCGCGTTCTGAGCAATCGCCGTACTTCCGGCCTTGCCGGTGCCCGCAACAGCGGCCTGCTTGCCTCCGACTCGCCCCTTGTCGCGTTCTGCGACGACGACGACCAGTGGCGTCCGGACAAGCTCGAGCGCCAGCTGAAGCACCTGATCGACGAGAAAGCCACTGCGTGCGTTTCCGGGATCGAAATCCATTACGGAGACAAGAGGCGCATCCGCATCCCGGCAGTGCAGCAGGTCACGCTGCGAAGCCTTTCCGGCAGCCGCCTGACAGGTGCGCATCCGTCAACCTTCCTCTTCGATCGGGAGCATCTCCTGGCGGAAGTGGGACTTGTGGACGAAGCGCTTCCTCACGGATACGGCGAGGACTATGATCTCCTTCTCCGAATTGCCGCCGCCGGGAAGGTTACCGTTCTCCCCGAGGCCACCGTGGACGTTCTCTGGCACCCGGGTGGTTCATATTTCTCCCAACGCTGGGAAGCGATGGCAGAGGGTCTGGACTACCTGATGAGGAAGCATCCGGTGTTGCTCGCGGACCGGCGCGGGCGGGCCTGGATGCAGGGGCAGCGAGCGTTCGCGCTTGCCGCGCTCGGCGGCCAGCCGGCTGAAGCCGTCCGGGTCGCGCGGGCTTCGCTTCGGCATTCCCTCATGGAGCCTCGCGCCTACCTGGCGATCGCCGTGGCGCTCGGGGTCGTCAAGCCGGCTGTCATCGTCGACGCCCTAAACGCGCGCGGGCGCGGCATCTGAAGAGCGGCGGCGCATCCCGTAGGCGAGCCGGAGGGGCGCACTCAACACCGAAGCGACGGCCCGCTGCCCCGCCGGCATTTTCTGCTTCCATTCCGTATCCCTGCGCACCGTCAGCGTTCCGGTGCGGAAACGCATCGGATTGCCGGCAACCGTGTGGTGGGCAGACAGCGTGACGTCGGCCGCCGAGAGGTGTGCTGTGGCCTCTTCGCCCGGGGACAGTCCGGCGAACTCGAGGATGTCCCGGACGACCCCCACCGGATCCGCCATGAAGTCCTCATAGTGGACGGTTTTAACGGGCACCCCCAACAGGGTCAGTCCGTGGAACAGGATCCCGTACGCGCCCCACCGCAGCACGGAGGCCACCGTCGAGTAGCGGGGCATGAACTCAGCGTTCCCGGCTTCCGGACGGTGCACCACTTTCGACCACGAGTAAGCCACTCCCCTCGGGTCGCGAACCACCAGTACGCACTTCAGGTCGATCGCAGCTTTCCGCAGCAGGTATGCGTACGCCGGATGTTTACTGGAATCGACGATGAGGCTCGCCCCGGTGGTTCCCTGTACTGCTGCGTAGAGGGCGTCGAGGCGGGCCAGGAACCGGCGCTGCTGCTGCCTGTAGGAACCGCTGGAGAAACCTGTGATGAGCTGCGGAAGATACCTGTTCCTCACGACGGCCCTTCGCTCGGCAATCGCCGCAGCGGCATCCACAGCTTCCCACTGCCCGAAAGCGGCAGTACCGATTCCGCACCAGAAATCACAACGGGAGAACTTCTCGGAACAGCCGCACCGCTCATCATCCCGCAGGCCGCGCTCCCAGAGGTGAAGCACTTCGCCGAGTCCGGTCACGTCAGGACACTCTGCAAGGCATCGTTCAAGCAGCGTCGACCCGCTTCGTCCGAACCCTCCGAGCATGAGGACCAGGGGCCTTGATTCAAGGCTCTGCGGATCTGTCTCGCTGGCAGCACGTTCCACCGTCGAGTCCCCTTCCAACCGTAAATGGCCCTGAGCGCCGTCTGCAGCTCGCCGTGGATGTACCTTCCGAGTGTGCCACCCCTGTCAATAGATCGGCGTCCATGCGGCGGTGCAACCAGATGGACGGTCGGGGGCGCACCTGGTGCATCGTCATCGGGGCCCGGCTTGGTATCCACCAGGCGATCGCTGTGCCAGAATGAGCGGACGGAAGCCATGTCGCGGCCTGGGGGCTGCACTGTTGGGGGAGTGTTATGTGGAGTGATCCGAGTGCCCGGTCCGCGTTCCTCACCCGGTCGATCACCCGCCGCTGGCGAATACTCGTCGCCGCACTTCTTCTCGGAGCGCTGGCCGCCGGCACTTATACGGCCCTGAGGGAAGATACCTACTCCTCGACAAGCATCGTTTTCCTCGAGCCGCTCGCGGGAAATCCCTACTCGCCCGCCACCCCTTCCTCGCGGCCCGAGCAGCTCGCAGCGCTCACCACCGAGGCAGGCCTCGTCTACACAGGGGCAGTGATCGATATTGCGCAGGGTCTCGCCGCTGCGGAGGACCGGACCCAGGGTGAGGACATGAGGAACGGGATCGTCACCCAGGTTCCCTCCAACTCGCAGGTTGTCCACATCACCTACACGGCACCGACACCCGAACTCGCACAGGCGGGATCGCAGGACCTGGCCGAAGCCTACCTCCAGTACCGCGGCGACCGGGCCACCCGGGTCACCGAAGCGCAGACCGATCTCCGGAGCCAGCAGCAGGAATCGATCACCACGCTGATCGAGCAGGCCTACACCCGGCTCGCCGTTATCCGGGACAACCCGGATGCCACGACCGAAGTGCTGGACCTCGAACAGCGCGTGGCACTGTACGCGAACCAGCTCGCCCAGGTGAAACTGGACCAGGCCGGCGCCGATGCAACCTCGAACCTGCCCGGCGACATCATCAGCCCGGCAGGATTTCCCACTGAGCAGAACGGCGTCAGCCCTGTTGTCGTCGTACCGGCGATTCTGGGGCTGTTCCTGATCCTCGGACTGATCCTCGCCCTTACGCGGGAGCACCTGGACGCACGGATCAGGGACACGGCCGATGTCGCAGCCGCAGGCGCACATCCAGCGCTCGGCAGCGTCCCTTCGTGGCACCCGATGGCGGAAGACCCCGCGCGGGAGGATTACCGCCGGCTGAAGAACATGCTGCAGCGCTCGCTCACCCAGCCCGGGGGCGTGGTGCTGGTCGGCGGCGTTTCCCCCCGCACCGCGACCTGGCAGGTTGCGGCCGGGCTGGCCGAGGCGGTCGAGGAAGCGGGCATGCCGGCGGTTCTCGTCATAGCTGCCGAACACGCATCCGGCGCGGCAGGAAAGACACCTGCCGGCCTCACCGACATCCTGCGCGGGGACCATCCCCTCCCCGCTGCCGGGCAGCTCCTTCGACCGGTCACGGATCATTTGTCCGTTCTCGGGTTGGGCACCAGCCCAACCCGCTTTCCAGCGCTCGCCCAGACCCCTGCATTCGCGAGCCTCCTGGAACAGCTTGCAGCGGGGGGCAGGCTGGTCCTGGTTGCCGGGCCGGACGTGCACAGTGCAGGCGGGGCGGCGCTGGCCAGGCTGAGTAGTGAAGTGCTTCTCGTCATCCCAGAGAACACCACCGAATCGACGATCGTCGCCTCGGCCCTGGCCCTCCTCGATCAGGAACACGCGACGTTGGCCGGAGCGGTCCTCCTGCGCCGCCCGCAGCGCTCCCAAACGGGTAGCAGCCCGGCGTGGTCGGATGGTGCGCCAGTATTCACCGCCACCCGCGGAGATGTCCGCGCGGCCCGCCGGGCCGATCCGGTCGACGACACCCGCCTGGCCGATTCGTCGCGCGCGTGAGCGCCGATGGCTGAATCCCCTCCAGACACTGATGCAGCGATAAGGGGCGGAAGGTCGTCGCTTCCCGGCCCGGCGGGGAAGCACCACGGCGACGGCGGACGGGCAATACGGCGCATCGCGAAAGCCGGAAGCGCGAACCTTGCGGGTGCCGCACTGTCGGCCGCGGTGAATTTCCTCCTCATCGTCGTGGTGACCCGGAGCTGGGATCCAGGAACCGCCGGTGCCCTGTTCGCTGTCTCGTCGATATTCCTTATCAGCCTGGCGCTGGCGCAGCTGGGAGTCGATCAGGGGCTCGTGCGGTTCATCGCGTGGAACACTGCCCGGGGGGATGCGGCGAAGAACCGCCACCTCGTAGTCATCGGCTTCGGGACCGCCGCCGCTGCGGGTTCTGTCGTCGCTGCCCTCGGTGTTCTGGTTTCGCATCCGCTGGCAACACTCCTCGGCGAGGAATCCGCAGCGTCCACCCGGTCCATGATTGTTGTCTTCGCCTGCGCGCTGCCGGTTGCCGCGGCGTACGAACTGGTTCTCGCGATCACCCGGGGAACGGCCCGGATGCTTCCCACCATCCTTCTTGAGCGGATCCTCCGGCCCATCCTGCAGCTGGGGTGCATCCTGGCAGTCGGCGCGGCCGGCCTGGCGCCGGGTTTCCTCGCCGCGGCATGGGTTGCTCCCTATGCCGTGGGTCTCGGAGCAGCCGTCATCGCACTGGGGCGCATCCTGCGTGCCAACCCCGGCATCCTCAGCACCACTTCCGGGACGAAGGCAGCGGAGCGCAGAACGATGACCGCCGAATTCTGGCGCTTCACCGTTCCGCGCGGATTTTCGCGGCTCGCCCAGGTCATGATCCAGCGGGCCGACATCGCTATCGTGACCATCCTCGCCGGCCCCGCCGCGGGCGCCGTCTATACCGCGGTGACCCGTTTCCTGGTTCTGGGCCAGCTTGCATCAAGTGCCCTCCAGCAGGTGAGCGAACCCCAGCTCGCGCGTCTTCTCGCCAAAGGCAAGCGGGCGGATGCCGGTATGGTGACCCGGAGGCTGACACTCTGGATAATTTTGCTGGCGTGGCCCATCTACCTGCTGATACTCGTCTATGCCGAAGTCCTGCTCGAACTGGTGTTCGGCGCCGGCTACGAGGACGGGGCGACGAGCCTACGCATACTCGCCGCAGCGATGCTTTTCGCTACAGCAATCGGGCCGCTCGACGTCCTGCTGCTCATGGCCGGCCGCAGCAGCCTTTCCCTTATCAACACCACTGCCGCCCTCGTCATCGACGTCGCTCTGTGCCTTTTGCTGATTCCAGCCCTCGGCTTCACGGGCGCAGCGGTTGCCTGGGCGTGTGCCATCGTCACCAGGAATATCCTCGCCTACTGTCAGGTCCGCGGGTCCCTCGGAATCACGTCCATGACGCTGCCCTCGTCCCTCCTGGCCGGGCTTGTGGTCCTGCTCTTCGGGGTGGCACCGTTCATCGCCCACAACTTCGGCGCTCAAGCCGTCATCGAGCTTGTTGTCCTGCTAGGAGCCGTTCTTGTCTATGGCACGGTCGCCTGGCTGTGTCGTCGACATATCCTGCCTTCCGGCTCCGGCGCCGCCACCCGGTAACGGGAACGGCTCTCCTGCCCTTCATTGCAGGACCGCAACCCGTCGATTACAGTCTGACAACAGGTCTCATCCACAACGCCAATTCGACTTGCCTGCGGGGTGACAAGTTGGCAGCCGAAACGGAGCCTCCTCAATGCCTGCACTGCACCTATCGACCAGAAGTCGGCAGCCGCGGCGCCGAGGCGCTGACGTTTGCATGGCTGCAGCCGGCGCAGTGGCCGTGGTCGCCGCGTTGACCACGGTGCCAGCCGCACAGGCAGGACCGTCCCTGACGAATGTTGCTGATTCATACACAGTGTCGAGCCTTCCCGAGGCCAACAGGGGAACGTCCCCCAAAATCGCTGTGGGCAGGGACGGAAAGGACGAGAAGACCGGGTACCTGACCTTCGCTGATTCGCGGCCCGGCAGTGCCAGTACAGCGTTAGGGCTGACGCTCACGTTCACCGGTGGCACCAGCGGTGAGATCAGTGTGCGCTCGGTCGGCCCGGAGTGGTCGGAGACGGATATCACCGCCGGCAACGCCCCGGCCGCGGGAAGGATCGTCGGCACTGCTGCCGTGGTGGAAGGAAAACAGACCATCACCATTCCGCTGTCCGGCGTTCGTTCCGAGAACGGGACGATCTCGCTCGCCCTCTCACGGGACGACGAAGGGATCAGCCGAATCGCGTCGAGGGAGAATTCAGCCACGAGTGGGCCCGAACTTGCTCCGCTGGGCGGGAGTGGCGCACCTCCCGTCTCGACACCGCCCGTCTCGACACCGCCCGCATCACCGGCCCCTTCTCCGACTTCCCCCTCCGGCACGTGCGAGGTGTCAGTGATCCTCGTGCCCTCCTGCGGGGCTTGGTTCGGCGCCTCGGCAAATCCCCTCGCCGGCGAGAGCTGGGACGCCGCGCTGGGGAACTTCGAAGCACAGGCCGGCAGAACCATGGACATCGCGCATTATTACAAGCGTGGGCAGAGCGCGATGTTTCCGAACGCGGTCGAGCTCAACCGCCAGGACGAACCAGGGAAGAACCGGATCCTCTTCTACAACTGGAAACCTACCGGCCTGACGTGGCGCCAGGTGGCGGATGGGGCGGCGGATGACTACCTCATCGACCTCGCGGAACATATGAAGACAACGGCCGACGAACCGTTCTTCCTGTCCCTCAATGCCGAGATGGAAGACGAGGTCAACCCGCAGCCCGGCTCCGGCCAGACCGCGGACGACTACCGGGAATTCGCCCGGCACACAGTGCAGGTCCTGCGCAGCAACGGCGTGGGGAACGCCGTGGTGGTGATGAATTACATCGGCATCCAGAAATGGGGGGAAACGTCCTGGTTCGAGGATCTCTACCCCGGTGACGACGTCGTGGACTGGATCGCACAGGATCCGTACGCCTTCGGCGCTCCCCCCGTATGGCTCACCGACTTCGACGGGCTCGCCAACAGGACGACGGGTGGCGCGTGGCCCGGCTTCTACAACTGGGCAGCGGAGAACCATCCAAACAAGCCACAGATGTTCGCCGAATGGGGCGTCGATGAGAAGCCGGAGTACCCGAACCATAAAACGGATTTCTTCCGGACGGCCGAAGAGCAGCTGAAGAACCACCCCAAGATCAAGGCACTCGTCTACTGGAACTCCTCGGGAATCGCTGCTGACGGGTCGCCGAGGTTCGTCGGAAAGACGCGAATAGATTCAGCGCCGGGCACGCTCGAAGCGTTCAGGGACTTCGTGCAGATCGACGAACTGACGGCACCCAGGGCCTACTACCTCGACCGCTGACGGCGGGGCGTGAGACGGTCTATCTCACGGCAATCGGCTCGGCTACGATGTGTCAATCCACTCAGGGGACTGGCCCTGGAGTGTCCATACCTGAAAGACCGGCCATGACCCGACGCGTGCCCCTTATGTGCATCCTAGCTTTCGCCGCCGTTCTCACCGCCTGCGTGCCCCAGCCCGATCAAACGGAAGGCGAGGCAGGCAATGGAACCTCGGTGGCCGCCAGCGAACCCGCGGCCCCTGCATCGGCAACGCCGGAGGCGGTTGCACCGTCCGAGGCGGTTGCACCGTCCGAAGCGGTTGCACCGTCCGAAGCCGCAGCAGATCCGGGAGCGTCGGATCCGACCGAACCAGGTCCGGAGGCCGGGAGTCCGACCTCGACCGAATCTCCAAGCGTGGACCCGACGTCACAGGCCACTGCGGATCCGCTGGAATCCCTGACCCTCAATGACAGGGGAAACATCCCCGCCGTCGTCGGTGAGGCGAGTGTCTTCGCCGCTGACGACGGCGGTGAGTTCGCTGACTTCGAAGCCGAGCAGATCCAGACAGCATTCGAGTGTGATGTCCCTCGTACCAGCGTCAACGGCCAGTTCGTCGCAATACGGTTCAGCGTCTCGGCCACCTCCGAACTGACCGAGTCCGGGCAACCCTACTTCGCCATGACGGCTCGGGATTTCAAGGCGTGGGACGGCAGTGGCACGCCGGTAGCGGATCCGGTGGGCAACTCTGCCGGTTGTGTGGCGGCTACGGAGCTTCTGCCCAGTCCGATCGAACCCGGCGACTCAGTTGACGGACTCGTGATTCTCGACGTGCCGCAAGGATCCGGCGAGGCAAGCTTCGCCGTCGGTGGAGCGGAAGGTTCGTACGGCTGGGAGTGGAAATGGTAGGCGTTTCAGCCAATCCATGACGGCGTGAATCCGACGAGCTGAGGCAGCCGGGCGTCGGATTCCCCGAACTGCCCGCCAAGGAGACTGCGGACAGCCTCGGGCATCGGATTCCCCGGCCTCGAGTTCACGCGGATCTGCGCAGCCGGCCTCCAGCTGGACAGCCCGAGGAAGTCCGTGAGCTCGTCCCACTGGGGCAGCTCCGGGGCAAGGAACCTGTCAGCATCGAGGACCAATACCCGGTCCCTGCCCATCGCGGCGTACATCCTCTCCAATTGGCCGGCGTACTGCCCCCGGGCGACATAGGCATGGTGCTGGTGAGCGAAGGACTGGTACAGCGGGTCATTAACGATGCGCTCCTGCTCACCGGCCAGCCGCCCGGCTTCAGCTTCCAGCGCGGCTTCGAAGGAGAGAGTCTCGAACCCCCGCCCGGACTCCTGTTTGAAGGCAGAGTAGGCCCGCTCCACAGGATCCCTCAGGAGGACGACGACCTTGGCGTCAGGGAGTTCGGCGGCGATCCGCGAAGCAGCAAGGGGGTGGAACAGATAGTAGGGACTTGCCTCACCGGTGAGGATCCTCCGGCCCCGGTCGGGTTCGTTCCGCGGGAAATGGGCCGCGTAGAAGTCCGGACCCCGCCGGAATTTGTCCGCCGTGTCGAAGTAGTGAACCCCCTTGGTGATCGCAGGTGGACGGACATCGGGGTGTTCGGCGAGCATGCGGAAGAGACTGGTCGTTCCACAGCGTTGCGCCCCGGCGATCAGGAAGCCCGGCCTCATCCGTCCACCGGCGCCTAGTTGCCCGACTCGGGTCAACATCTTCCGGGCGGCGCGCCTCCCGATTGCCTTGAAGTCGATGCCGTCCACAGGTCCCCCTCGATGTCCTCAAAAACTGCCAACAGGGTCGATGCTACCCATTCCAACCACATCAACAGGCGAAGGGACACGGATCAACACCTCATCGCGGTCCGGGCCATGGGGAACCGTTGCACACCGACCGGTCCCGACATACGATCAGCCTGATTGCGCCTCCCGTCTCAGGGGCTCCCGAATGAAAGGCCACAGGCCGTGCCGAACTACCAGAATGCCTTCCGGCCCGCCATCCTCGTCACCGGCGCGCCCCGGTCGGGAACGACCTGGCTCGCGCGGGAGCTCGCGCGCTCGGGCGGCACTGCCCTCGCTGGACGTGAACCCATGAACCCGAGGGGTTCGCAGTATGGTCTGGGAGGCACCCTGACGGGATGGACCGCGCTGCACAGTCCCAGTCCGCGTCAGGAAAGGCTGCTTCGCTCCGCTTACCAGGGGCGAAACCTGTTCGTGTACAGCAGGTACGGTCATCGGCAGTGGGCTGCTCCCTTGCCCTGGACCAGGATGATCATGAAGGATCCCTTCGCCATGCTCTCGATCCCGGCGATCATTGCGACAACCGGCGCCCTTCCGGTCCTCATCTATCGGCATCCGGGAGCCGTCCTGACGAGTTACAGGCGGATGGGCTGGACCCCCGACCTCGCAGAGGTGAGGAACATTTCACCCTCGCTCCGCCCGCCGCCGGTTGACCCGGGCGGCGCCGAGGCAATGGCCGTTTTCTGGTCGTTCCTCTACGAACGGGCACTCGCCGACCTGGCGGACCATCCCGGTGCCTTGATCGTGTCCCATGAGGAGCTCAGTGTCGGCGGTCCCCAGGCCCTTCAGAAGCTTGCCGGTATGTGCGGCCTGAAACGGACACGGCGGGTCCCGGAAACAGAAACTGCAATGACCCCGATCGAAGAACGGCCGGCACGGACCGACCTCCACGATTTCGACCGGCAACCGGCTGAAGTCGCGAAAGGGTGGCGAACCCGAATTTCGGCATCCGACCTCAATGCCATCGATTCAATTGCGGGTCCGACAATCAGGAAACTAGCAGCCGGAAAAATCGAAATGAGCTGAAGCCGTTCGGGAAGTTTCTCAATGCCGACCGGGGCCGAGCATAATTCGATTCCCGATCCTGTCCAATTGGGGATTGCTATGGAATAATCTGCCCTTATGGACTGGACAATGGCGGTAGCGGCATTCGGAGTGGGAATTGTAGTCGGCCTTACCGGCATGGGCGGAGGGGCGCTCATGACCCCCATTCTGGTGTTGTTCTTCAATGTCCCGCCGCTCACTGCCGTATCGAGCGACCTTGTGGCGAGCGCTGTGATGAAACCGGTTGGATCCGCCGTCCACCTGAAACGCCGGACGGTCAACCTGCACCTCGTCAAGTGGCTTGCAATCGGCTCAGTACCGTCTGCCTTCTGCGGAGTTTTAATCCTCAAGAGCCTGGGTGATGATGCAAACGTGCAGTCGACGATCAAATTCGCGCTGGGTGTCGCGCTGATGATCACAGCGGTCCTCCTCGTGGCCAGGGCTTACGTGCGGCTCGTGGAACGGGCGCGGACGCGCAGCGGTGCAGGAGCAAAACTGCCCCAGGACCGCCCCGCCGTCACGACGAGAATTCTTCCGACCCTCCTCCTCGGCATTGTAGGAGGCCTGATCGTGGGAATCACCTCCGTTGGTTCCGGCTCCATCATCATCATCGGTCTCATGATGATCTACCCGGGCCTGAAAGCGAGCCAGCTTGTGGGCACCGACCTCGTCCAGGCAGTGCCGCTTGTCGTCGCCGCGGCAATAGGCCACATGCTTTTCGGATCCCTGGACCTCGGGATCACCCTGCCACTGATCGTGGGTAGCATCCCTGGTGTCTACCTCGGGGCACAGATGTCCTCACGGCTGAGCGGCGGCTTCGTCAGGCGTGCGCTCGCGTTCGTCCTGCTTGCCTCCGCCCTCAAGATGCTGGGCGCTGACAACCTGACGACCGGCGTCGTCCTTGCCTCAGCCCTCTTCACCGCCCCGGTGCTGTGGATGTATATCCGGCGCCGTCACGGCTTTGCTGCCCTGGTATGGACGGAGAAGAAACAACGCGTCGCGGAGCAGGAGCGCGCGCTGGCCGCCGTTGATGCCGGTGCCACCCCCGACTTGCACGGAAACCGCTGAGGTGAGTACCTGGCAGGATTCACTGCATACTCCGGTATTCCAGCTGGCACCGCGAGCTCTTGACGAACTCGAGCTTCTTCTGGGCGGCCTCTATGCACCGGCCACCGGCTACTGCCTTCCCGGGACGCCACCAGCGGGCTGGCCCCACGCGTTCTCCCTCTCGGTACCCGAGGGTATAGCGGACCGTGCAGCGCATCAGGGCTCGCTCCTCCTCGCCGATTCCGACGGGACACCCCTGGCAGCCCTGGCGCTCGATGACCTGGGGCCCGCTATCGGCGCACGACGCTGGGTGGCGGGCTCGCTGACGGCCATGCAGCCCGCCGAGCACCCGCCCGCCCGGCACCTGCGCCTGACATCGGCATTTGCCCTTCGTACGGGTCTGGGCCTACCGACGGGTGGGACCAGCACAGTCGTTGCCGTGTTCGATGCGCTCCCCCGGCCGGAGGACATCGCGGAGGCCGTCACTGCTGCGTCAACTGCGGCCGCCGGGCTTGTCCTCCTTGCTGCAGTAACGGGAGCGGAGACGGAAACGGCATCCTTCCGGGACCTGCTGGGCAGCCTGGAGCGCTGCGCTGCGCGAGTGAAAGGTGCATCCGTCCGCGTCCTCGTGCTCGCTCCGCCTGATGACGGCACAGCAAATGCTGCGGCGGTGCTGCGCGCGCACGTCCTGCGAAGGTTGGGGTCCGAGACCATTCTCGATTTCGGTGCAGATTCCGCCGGTCGACTGGGCGACGCGCCAGGTGCGCCCCGGCCAGGAGCGGGACGTGTCGTGTTCTTCACCGGGTTGTCCGGATCGGGGAAGTCGACCATCGCACGCGAACTCGTCCAACGCCTCCGGATGCTCGATGAGCGCGAAACCACGCTGCTCGACGGCGATGCGGTACGTCAGATGATCTCCGCGGGGTTGGGCTTCTCGCGTGCCGACCGCGAAATGAATGTGCGTCGGATCGGTTGGATAGCCGCGCTGATATCAAAGACAGGGGGAATTGCTGTGTGTGCCCCGATTGCCCCTTTCGAGGAAACGCGGCAGCAGGTCCGCGAAATGGCGACAAGGGTCGGGGGATTCACTCTGGTGCATGTTTCCACCCCATTGGGCGTTTGTGAATCACGGGACCGGAAAGGGCTGTATGCAAAAGCCCGCGCCGGCCTTATTCCTGATTTCACCGGTATTGATTCGCCCTATGAGATCCCGTTGGATGCCGACTGCACTATCGACACGGCCGATACCGGAATCGAGGAAGGCGTCGAGCAGGTTCTCGACCTGCTGCTCGGGAGGATTCCCGAGCAGCAGGTGTGATGCGCCGGCGGTTCGCCGGCGGCGTGCTAATCCGCTCCGACGATCATGCCCGCACCAACGGTACTGTTGGTCCGTTCGTCGATGAGAATGAACCCGCCGGTCTGTCGGTTACGGCGGTATTCGTCGACGAGGAGCGGAGATGTGGTTCGGAGCCTCACCCGCCCGATCTCATTGAGCTTGAGACTCGATGCCTCGGAGTTCCTGTGAAGGCTGTTGATGTTGAGCTCGTACTGCAACTCCTTCACCAGCGCCTTCGCGTTCCGGGTCGTGTGTTTGATGGCCAGTTTCTGGCCGGCGGCGAGGGGCTTTTCGCTCATCCAGCAGATCATCGCGTCGATGTCCTGTGAGGTGGCCGGCTGGTTATGGGGACGACAGATCATGTCGCCCCTCGACACATCGAGCTCGTCCTCCAGTCGGATTGTCACGGACATCGGCGCGAACGCTTCGTCCACTGGCCCGTCCGCTGTGTCTATGGAGAGGATCCTGGACGGCAGCCCGCTGGGAAGCACGACGACGTCGTCGCCCGGGCGCATCACTCCCCCGGCCACCTGGCCGGCGTAGCCCCGGTAGTCATGGTGCTGGTTCTGATGGGGACGAATGACGTATTGAACGGGGAATCGCACGTCCACCAGGTTTCGGTCGCTTGCGATGTGCACGTTCTCGAGGTGGTGCATCAGGGACGGGCCCTCGTACCAGGGCATGTTCTCGGACCTCGTAACGACATTGTCCCCATTCAGCGCCGACACAGGAATGATGGTGAGGTCGGCGATGTCGAGCTTGGCCGCGAATTCCACGAATTCGGTCCTGATCTCCTCATAGATCTCCTGGGACCAGTCGACCAGATCCATTTTGTTGACGGCGAGGACCAAGTGGGGAACCTGTAGGAGCGACACCAGGAATGCGTGGCGCCTACTCTGCTCGACAAGTCCCTTGCGTGCGTCAACCAGGACGATTGCCACGTCAGCGGTTGACGCACCGGTCACCATGTTCCGCGTGTACTGGATGTGCCCGGGCGTATCCGCGATGATGAATTTGCGCTTCGGAGTGGCGAAATACCGGTACGCGACATCGATCGTGATGCCCTGTTCCCGCTCCGCCCGCAACCCGTCCGTCAGGAGAGCCAGGTCGGTGTATTCGTCACCGCGCTCCCTGCTGGTGCGCTCGATCGCTTCGAGCTGATCCGAGAATATCGACTTGGAATCGTAGAGGAGACGACCGATCAGGGTGCTTTTGCCGTCGTCGACCGACCCCGCTGTGGCGAAACGTAAGAGATCCATTAAAAGTATCCTTCCTTCTTGCGGTCTTCCATGGCTGCTTCGCTGACCTGGTCGTCGCCCCTTGTGGCGCCGCGCTCCGTGATGCGGGTTGCCCCGACTTCGGCAATGATGTCCTCCGCGGTCGCTGCGGTGGATCGGACTGCTGCTGTGAGGCTCGCGTCTCCCACCGTCCGGTAACGCACGGTTTCGATCGAAGTGGGCTCGTCGGCGCGGGGCTGGCAGAAACGGTGCACACCGAAGACCATTCCGTTCCGCTCGAAGACCTCACGCTCGTGGGCATAATAGATCGACGGCACCTCGATACCCTCGTTGGCGATATAGCTCCAGATGTCGAGTTCGGTCCAGTTGGAGATCGGGAACACCCGGATACTTTCCCCCAGGTGGACCTTCGTGTTGTAGAGGCCCCACAACTCGGGGCGCTGGTTCTTCGGGTCCCACTGTCCGAACTCGTCCCGGAAGGAGAACACCCGCTCTTTTGCGCGGGCCTTCTCCTCGTCCCGGCGGGCACCGCCCATCAGGGCGTTGAATCCGTACTTCTCCGCAGTCTCCAACAGAACCGGGGTCTGGATCCTGTTGCGGGATCCGTTCGGCTCCTCCTGCACCGTCCCTCGGTTGATTGCATCCTGGACCGACCCGACGACAAGGTTCACGCCGAGCTGCCGCACGGTCACGTCGCGGAAGGCGAGAACCTCGTCGAAGTTATGACCGGTGTCGATGTGAACCACGGGAAAGGGAACCGGTGCGGGCGCGAAAGCCTTCACCGCCAGGTGGAGCATGACGATGGAGTCCTTGCCCCCGGAAAACATCAGTGCGGGGTGTTCCAGCTCGGCAACGACCTCTCGGATGACGTAAATCGCCTCGGATTCGAGAATTTTCGTCTGACTGAGGTTGTAGTGCGGTCCCCCATTGCTCTGGCTCATTGGTGACACATCCTTCCCTGCTGCACGGTATCGATGGTGGTAAGTAGTTGTTCCGCCAGTTCTGGTCGGCAGACCAGCAGGTCCGGCAGATACGGGTCTTTCTGGTTGTACACCAGCTCGGAGCCGTCAATCCGGCTGGCATGCAGGCCCCGGCTGAGCGCGACGGCGACCGGTGCGGCGGAGTCCCACTCGTACTGGCCTCCGGCGTGGATATATGCGTCGGCTTCACCCCTGATCACTGCCGCTACCTTGTAACCAGCGGAGCCCATGGGCCGCAGGTCTGCCTGCAGGTGCTCGGCCACCTCCGTCACGAGGTGAGGCGCCCTGCTCCGCGAGACAGCAATCCGGATGGTCCGGATGGGGCCGGTCCGGATCGTCGGATCCTCTCCGCTGTGGAGAACCATTCCGAGCCCCGGCAGGGCAACTGCCGCAGCAACGAGCTCCGACCTCTCCCATAAAGCAACATGGACTGCCCAATCGGTGCGCCCTTCCGAGAATTCCCGGGTCCCGTCGAGGGGGTCGACAATCCAGACCCTGTCGGCGCCTAGCCGCGCGGTGCTGTCCGTTGCCTCCTCGGACAGCACGCAGTCCAGGGGCCTGCGCTGGCTGAGGGTCCTGGAGATAAGGTCCTGGGACTGCCCGTCTCCTTCCTGCTTGACGACGTCAGCCGGCAGCCCGCGGCTCAGCCACAGGGATTGGAGCTTCAACAGCATCCGCCCGGCTTCGGACGCGGTGCGGACGGCGACCGTCAAGTCGTCGGTGAAATCCCCGAGCCGCTGCTGGCCTATTTTCATCTGATCCTCCAGGTTCGAATTGATCGGCAAGGCTCGAACGTTTTCGGTGTGACTGCCCGATTCAGTAGGCACCGGAGGGTCTCACCATCACCTTGAGGGTGCGCCACATGATCATGACGTCGCCGGTCAGCGACCAGTTCTCGACGTAGTAGAGGTCGAGGCGGACACTCTCCTCCCACGTGAGGTTCGAGCGTCCGTTGATCTGCCAGAGCCCTGTGAGACCCGGCTTGATGTAGAGCCGGCGGCGCGTGGCACCTTCGTATCCCGCTACCTCGGAGGGAAGTGGGGGCCGCGGACCGACGAGGGACATCTGCCCCTTGAAGACATTGATGAACTGCGGCAACTCGTCAAGGGAGTATCTGCGGAGCCACACCCCGGCGTTGGTGATCCTTGGGTCGTTGTGCATTTTGAACAGCGGGCCGCTGCCCTCATTCAGCGTCAGCAGTTGCTCCAGCTCTTCCTCTGCGGTTTCCACCATGGAGCGCAGTTTGAACATCCGGAACGTCCGGCCGTCCCGGCAGATGCGCTCCTGACAGAAGAAAGCGGGCCCCGGGGAGTCCCGCCGGATGACTGCAGCGAGGACAGCGAAGACCGGGAGCAGGACCAGCAGCGCGCAGCCGGAGACAGCGATATCGACGACGCGCTTCAGTACATGGCGGTAGCCCTCGAACTGCGGCAGATCGACATGCATCAGCGGAAGCCCTTCGACGGGGCGCATCTGGACACGGGGACCGGCAACGTTGGTGAGGGCCAGTGCGACGACCAGTTCGACGGAACTCTCCTCCAATTGCCACCCCAGTTCCCGCAAGTACTGGCTTCCCCTGGACAGCTGGCCCGCGACGACCACGGCATCCGCACCGTAATTCTTCACTGCCTCAGGCACGTCATCGAGGCTGGAGACAAGGGGAATCCTGCTGCGGCCGATCGACTGGTCGATCGCGACTTCCGGATCTTCAAGGGCCGCCCCGACAACCTCGTATACCGCCCCTGATTTCTTCTCGATCTGGTCGACAACGTAGTCGACGTCCTCATACCGCCCGATGACGAGCACTCTTGAGAGGTAGTGACCCTGTTCCCGCTGACGTGTCAACCAGAACCTCCAGGCCCATCGTCCGGAGAGCAAGGCGACCGTTCCGGCAGGCATGGTCAGCAGGAACAGCACGGCAAAACCCTGTGCCTGGTTGATGAGGAATATCACCGCGAGCCATCCGAAGGCGCCGGCACTGGCGTTGACCACCTTTTTGTACTCGCCGGCACCCACACCCATCAGACGTGGGTCCCTCGTTTTTCCGAGGCAGAGGGCGAGCAGCCATACTGCCGCAATTCCCGCACTGACCAGCCCTAGCCTGCCCGTCGGCAGCTGGATGGCAGTGGAGACCAGGGCGGAGGTGATGCCCACCGTGCCGACCACGACGATCGTGTCGGTCAGCCTCAGCTTCACCCTGTAGCCGTGCGCCCATTCCACTGCAGAGCCTGCACCAGGCGCTGCAGTGATGACCTGAGCGGCATCCGACGCCGGACTGGTGGTCGACGCTGGTCGGACGGTCGGCGCGAAACTCGTCCGGTAGCGCCGTTGCTCGACCGTTGGACGGGCACCCACCGAATTGAGTAACCGGCGAAAACCTTTCAGCTGGACGGGTTGTCCTATCGAGTACATCGCCCGGGTCCCCTTCCATTCGGTCCTTCGGCCGGCATCTTTTCCCACGCCGGCAGCCGCGTCCCGCGGCTTCTGCCGCAACTCTGCGCAATGGCTTTCCAGCATTGTTTCCGCGGCATGTGCGGGTGAATCACGGGTGGAGAAGAATCGACCACTGGAAAGCCGAATTCCCTGGCCCCCCCGGTGGAAAAGCGTCCTACGGGCCGAAGGAACGGTGCATTCTCCGCACACGAGCTATCCGTGCGGAAAACACCCGAGAGTATTTGTTGGTTGATGCATTGACCAGCTGGTTCCCCGGAACACGTCGACGTATCCGAACGCAGGAGGGGCGGGCGCTGGCTCCCCGCCTCCCAGAGGTAGGTCTTCACTGCAGAGCCAGGAGGCTGGCGGACAACGTCAACCGTTCGAATGCCGATCTTGGGGTGCGCGCGCTGGCCGTGTGTCCAGGGCTCGAGTCCCCCGCCGCCGTCCGGACGGGGCGAACGGACAGCGGGGCGGCCGGCACGCCGCCCCACTTCTCACCTGCTGGGACGTCTTCCAGTACCGCAGCTCCCAACCCGATACTTGAACGGGACCCGACCGAAACTCCCCGACGGATACTCGAATTCATTCCCAGATATGCCCCGGAGCCCACTGTCACCTGCCCGCCGAGTGCCGCTCCGGCCGCCAGGATAGCGAAATCACCGATCACGTTGTCATATGCCAGCGCCACACGGGGCATCACCACGGCGTGATCGCCGACCGTAACCGCAGTCGTCATCACCACATTGGCAAGGACGATGCTTCCGTCACCGATGTGGGATCCGGCAGGAACAGTGACACTCGGATCGATGAAACTGACATATCTGTCGCCGGTGATCCCTGCCCGGGTCAGGCGCCGAACAGCGTTCTCGCGGCCAGCGCTCCCCCCTGTGCAGACAAGGAACTTCGCCTTGGGGTAACGGGAGGCGGCCTCGAGCTTCCCGACGACGGGTACGCCGTCCAATTCGCGGCCCTGGAAATCGGGGTTGTCGTCGAGAATCCCGATCACTTCATTCGGGTAATTGGTTTCACGCATAATTGCGATGATTTCCCGGGCCAGGCCACAGGCTGAGATGAGGAGAAGCGGAGCCACAGTTTGCCTTCTTTTCAGTCGAGGGCGAAAGAGATGTGGCTCAGGTGAGGTCATTGCAGCGACGCTAATCGTCGCCGGAACTTCACCCGTTTATTTTTTGCTTGAGACCACTCGATCTATTCGTTCACCCAGCCGTACCAATCGATCTGCTAACAGTAGAAAAAGCAGGCCCGGTGCACACGCGTAGGAGGTACTCGACTCGAATCCGGAGCTACGCGGAGAGGAATCAGAATTCGCTGATAAAAAGCAGTATCTGCGCTCCGTACTCGAAGGACCTGCTGGGTCGGCCGAGAGCGCCTACTCACTCTTTCGATGGAGGTACCGGTTGACCGGCTCGCAAGTAGAACTACCCTGCTATAGGTATTCCTGGGTCAGATCCTCGCGCCGATTGATGGCGAGTTTCTCGAAGATCCTGTACACGTGCCCTTCGACGGTACGCACCGACAGGGTGAGGAGATCGGCTATCTCCGCATTCTTCTTGCCGTCGATGACCAACCTGGCAATATCCCGTTCGCGCCTGGTGAGTTTCGATACGCCGGCTGACGGTTGTGCAACTGCAACGGTTTCATTCCATCGCGCCAACGAACGGGAAATGCTCGCCTGTGCCGGGCGGTTCCCCTGGCTCTTGGCGAGGCGCAACCCCTCCCGCAGGGCAAGGATTCCAATTTCCTCGAATCCGCCGGTTGTCGCCTGCTCCGCAACCTGGATGAGTCCTTCCGGGGTCCGGTTCAGCGCTGCATCGGCGAAGGACAACAGCGCAGCTGCCTCAGCCCCTTCGGTTGCCTCGGCGAGCGACCGTAGCTCGGGAATCGACTCCGCGATACCCAGCCGAGTAGTCAGGAGCGTGACTTCCAGTTCGGAGGCCCGCCATCCTTTGGCTTTGGCTTCCTGCTTCAGCGCCTGTAACTGCGCGGTTGCCTCCCCATCCTGGGTGAGCACAACCTGTGCTCCGGCGACATAACCCCTGCTGATCAGTCCGAACGCCGGGACACCGGTGTGCACCAGGCTTTTGTATTCGCTGACGAAAGTTCCGGCGAGCGCGGCATCACCCGCCTCGGCTGCGATGAAAGCGCCTAGTGCCAGTGCGAAAGGGCGCAGGGACAGGAGGTCGAAAACCTTCAGCTCCTCGATTGCACAAACGAGGACGTCGAGCGCATTGGCATTCTGGGCCTTGGCCAGATAAAGGACGGCCAGCGACACATCGTGCGCACCGGCGACGTCGGGCAGGCCCCCCATGAGCTTACGACGGTAGGACGCCAGCTCCTCCTCCGCCTCATGTTGATGCCCTGCGCGGATGAGGAAGTATAGATGCCGGACCAGTACGTGCTCGTAGGACAAAGGGTGGTGGTTGTCCACCTTCTCGAGTCTCCGCACCGCCCTGGTGGTGAACTCCACCGCTGTCTCCGGCCTGCCAGTGGATGCCAGAGCCTCGCCCAGGAGTGTCAGGGCCAGCAGTATCGCGTCCTCGTCGAGCGCCACTTCGGCGATTCTGAGGATTTCGGAAAGCCGTTCAGCGACCCCCCGTTGTGTCGTCGATCGAAGGTCGCGCTGAATCGTCAGCAGTTCACGGTAAAGCTCGATTGCGGCGGTTCCGCTTGCGGATCCGTCTGCTGCAGTGCCGGACTTTGCGAGGGTATCGAGTTTCGCCAGCCAGATACCGGGACGGGTTGCGGTTCCGTCAGAGGTTTGGTGCGAGCGATGCTCGAGTTGCGAGCTGAGGAACGCACAGAGCTTGATGGTCGGGAAGTCGGCGGCACTGTCTGCAAGATCACCGAGAATACTGCAGGCGCGCTTGTACTCCCCGAGCCGGGCGTAGGCGCGTGCCAGCTGGCCCCGCCCGGCGGCCAGCAACTCGGGCGAGATGATCTCCCCCGCTAATCTCAGCGCCGATGATGCCTGCGTAAGGTTGTTCGCCACTACCGCGCCCCAGAGCAACCGCTCCTGGTCGATTGCTTCTCCACAGTCAAGCGACCACAGAAGGTACCGCAACTGCGCTTCAACGGTGAGCGGCTCATCCGGTGGCATCTCAGCGAGCCGACGTCGCAGCCTGAGGCTTCGCCCCGCCGGAACCATGTGCCGCAGGACCTCCCCGTACAGTCGGTAGCGAGGACGAACCAGCCGGCCGGGAGCTTTCGAGATGTCGATGAGGCGGGCCTCAGCAAGCACATCTACGTCGGCATGGTGGCCTACCTTGAACAGGTGCGCCAGTGCGATCGGCTCCGCAAACGCAATGATCTCCATCGTCTCGCGCTCACCCGCGGATAAGCCTGAAAGGTGGCGCCTGAGAAGCTCCTCCAGTTTCGTATTCGAACTGAACTGGCTTTTAAGAATCCACACACCCTCACTGGAGGTGAAATGCGCCTGGAGTGTGGGCCCGGAGATGAGGGCTCGGACAAGCAGCGGGTTTCCCCCGGTGACGCTGGCGATGAGCGAGGAGGAAACGGCCGACAACCTTCCGCCGAGTACCTCCTCACACAGCTCGTGGACCTGCTCCTGGGTCAGGGGGAGTAACGAGTGGCGTATCAGAAGACCATCGAGCGCCGCCGCCAACATGGCGGAGACACTGTTCCGCCCGGGCCTGGCAAGCACCAATACCTTGACCTGCATCGACGAAACCAACTGGACGACCAACTCCGCAGTCGAGTCGTCCAACTCGTGCGCGTCGTCGAGGACCATCAGGGCCGGCTCTACCGGAGCCCGTCCGGGTGGCTCGGTGCCTTGCTCCGGGCTTTGCAGCCTGGCGAGGACGGTACGCATCACGGCGAGCGGTGAAGTGGACTCGCCGGCTGAGAGTTGTGTGAGCAATGGAGCCAGGGCACCATACGGCACGGTCGACACAGCGGCGCTGGCGGTGATGTAGAAGACCTCCTGGTTCCGGGCGATTTCCCGGACGACCGCGTTCGCCAATGCGCTCTTGCCCGACCCGGATTCACCTTCCACCAGAACTCCCCGGTAATCCCGGATGCCATCCAGCACCGCGGCCAGATCACTGCTCCGCCCGATGAGGCGATGGGATCCTGAGCTCTGGAGCGCGCGCTCGCTCAACGGCTAGCCCACGATTTCGGAAAGCTCGACCCGCCCGGAGATATGAAGCTTGTCGAACAGCCTTCCAAGGTGCCAGTCGACGGTACGGGTTGATAGGTTGAGCTCCCTTCCGAGTTCTGCGCTCGTCGTGCCTTCAGCGGCGCGGCGCGCAAGCTCCAACTCGAACGGGGTGAGGAGGGCAAGTACCCTGTCCGGACTGTTGGAATAATGCAATTGCCGGTAGCTGGCGTTCTCGAGTGTCCGCGCCACTTTGATGTCGGATTTGTTCCCGGATCGAACTGCCGCAGCATGAGCAGCGGTGGCACTTTCGAAGTAGAGAAGCGTATTCCCTGCATCCCTGGCGAATCTCGCTGCTTTCAGAAGCAATTGAGCATCATCGAGAAACAGCCCGTTGCCCAGGTACTCCGACATCTCACCCAGCAGGCCGTCCGTCTTCTGCGCTGCCTCCGCAAGCCGCGCACCGGATTCTCCCCCCGATAATCGGACAGCGGCTGATAGAAAGGAAAGGCCGTGGCCGCTGTTGCCCAGCAGGAATTCCTCTTCCGCATGCCGGAGAAGCTCTGCCGCCGCCGCTTCCTTCGAATGGTTCGTCCCACTGAGAAGAAGAAAGTAGGAGGTTGCCCGTCCAACAATCCACGAGCCCCGGGAACCAGACGCACGTGCAAGTGCGGCGTGCTCCTGCGCCTGAACTACCTTCTGTTGAAGGCTCAGAACATAGGCAGTGGCCGCATGGGCCAACTGCAGCAGGGCGCTGGGTCGCTGCACCTGCAGTTGGCTGAGTGCAGGAAGGAGCGACTGGAGCGCGAGGTCGGGCCGACCGCTGTAGGCATGAACCAAACCCCGTGCGAGCTCGCCGCCAACCAGTTCACCAAGCCTCGCAGCTTTCAACTCCGAACCCCGCTCCAGCATGTCCAGACATTCGGCGAACATGCCGGACACCATCAGTGAGGTGAAAACCTGAAAGTGCACCTCACCGCGGACGCTTCCCGGAAGGTCGTCCTGCCAGAGCTCATCGAGGACGCTTCGGGCGAGTTCCACGCTCTCATGCTGCCTGCCCGTCATGGCGAAGGCCTCAGCGGTCATGCCGCCGGCCCTCACCCGCTGGCTGAAGGGCAGGTCATGATTCCCGTACATCCCGAGGACGGTTTCGGGGATTTCGCTGTATCTGCCCTCGAAACAGAACTGTTCTGCTTCGGCGAGCACCAAATGGTTCGCAAGCGATGCCTGATCGGCCTTTGGAAGCTGGTGCAGTGCCGCATTGATAGCGGACCGAAGGGATTCGTCCAGACCGACCGAGGCCCGCGAAACCGACCGGGATACCCGCAGGTTCTCGATCATCACCGCAGCCACCACCTCAGGCGCCTCGGCTTCAGCGAGCGGCTCCATTCCGGCCAGCGTCGAGTCGGCTTCGTCCCAGCGGCCAAGCGCGGCGAGTGCCCTGGCCTCCTCCACCACAGCCCTGGGATTGCACCTGCGGTTTTCGATGACCTGCACGATCCGAAGTGCCGCCGCCGGATCGCGTAGCTCGTTCGCCGTCGACGCTGCTGCAAGCAGCAGTTCTTCGTCCGGCCTGGCGCCGCTGTCCAGTCCCCACAACACATAGTGCGGGAGGCTCAGCTTCGTCATATCCGACGGGCGCACCGCCGGCATCATGTCCTCCCACAAGCTCCGGCAGCGCCCCGGCGGAAGATTGGCCTGGATGGCATCAGCGAACAACCGGTCCTTGAGCTGCACTACGGGTGATCGAATCAGCTTCGTTTCGAGGACCAGTTGCTCCTCGAGCCTGTCGACGACGGAAGGGTCCACCAGCCCTTCCAGAACGCGCAGGGGCAGCTCGCCGGCGAGAGCAAGGATTTCGACGACGAATCGCTCCTGGTCCGGGAAGGCGTCCAGTTTGGCAAGGGCCCCTGATGCGACCTCTCCTGAAAGCACCAATGGCTTGGCGAGCACCCACACACCATTGTGCAGTCGCAAGGAGCCCTCTCGAAGTTGCTCCTTCGTGAGAATGTGAAGATGCATCGGTACTCCCCTGGCCGTGGACCAGAGACTCTGGATGGCAAGGGAAGATACTCCCCCGCCCGCGACCTGCTCGATGAGATCTGCGCTGCTGCGAAAATCGAGTGGTTCGATCTCAATGCGCCGAAGATGATTCTCGAGGCAAAGCTTGGCGAATTCACCACCGCCCGCGTCCACTTCGCGGCAGGTTATCAGCAGCGTGACCAGCCTCGCACGCACAAGTTGGGCGAGTGTGAACGCGGCGAGCGGATCGATCCAGTCCGCATTCTCGACCGATATGAGGATTCGGCGTCCGCTCGCCTTGTCCAGAAGGACCTGGGCGAGCCCTTCGAGCAAAAGGGCAGGATGGCGGAGAGTATCCTCATCCAGACCATTCAGCAAAAACTCCAAAGCACCGTATGGCCTCTTGGCGGAGCCGGCAGTTCCACGGATATATTCGACATGGAACTTGCCGGATACTTTCTCGAGAGCAAGCTTGGCAATTGTTGTCTTACCGATCCCGGATTCGCCGGTCAGGATCGCCCCTCCGCAACTGGGCAGCAACTGCGCAGCGGTCTTGCTCACCAGATCCTCGCGCCCAACTACTTTCCCCCTTGGCGCAGGAATGGTCACCTCGAATCAGCCATTCGAAAAAAGACGCAGAAAAAACTGCCGATAAATAAAGAGACCATTTTCGCTTTCCTCCCAAGGAGCGGACGACTATCTCAGGATGATCGTCTTAGTCTAGAGCGCTTCCTCAATACCGTCTATGAAAACCGACGACTGAACCTGTGTATCAGAATCTAGTGCATGGTGGCTCAATCGGCTGCCTCAGGTCCCGATCTATCCGATACAGCCCGCCGTGTCAAGAAGATCGACCGATTCAAGTACCTCCCGGCCGTATAACCCAGTACCGGTCGATCCCCGGCGGACAGTCCGCCTGCGGGTGCCGGCGGGAGGGCTCGTGCACAACAGCCAGGCGAGTACATGTGATTGCCGAGGCGGCCTGTTCCCGCAGTCCATACTCGTGCCGGCGCCAACCCTCGGACCTACGCTCAGGGGACGGCTCGAAAATCTGGGGATAGAAGGCACCTGAATGAAAATCATGTTTGTGACGTCGGCCGGCGGGCATCTCGCGCAACTACTTCCACTGGAATCCTGGTGGCGCCATCACGCAAGGTCCTGGGTCACTTTTCGGCGGCCAGAGGTGGAGTCGGCCCTCTCGGAAGAGGACGTCACCTGGTGCTTCTACCCGACCACCCGGAATGTCCCGAACGCGATCAGGAATCTTGCCCTCGCATGGCCGACCCTGCGTCGGGACAGGCCTGATGTCGTGGTGTCCATCGGGGCCGGGGTGAGCGTTCCCTTCTTCCTCATGGCGCGACTGCTCAAGATCCACACCGTGTATATCGAGTGCTTCGACCGCATCACCATGCCCACGCTGAGCGGCCGGCTCTGTTACCCGATGTCCGAGATATTCTGTGTCCAATGGGAAGAGCAGCTTCGCTTCTACCCGGATGCCATCAACATCGGCCCTGTGCTGTGAGCGCGTGTAACCAGTCTCCCCAGGTAGTTGTGTCCTTGGGCACTGACCATCACAAGTTCGACCGCCTGGTGGGGTGGGTCGACGAGTGGCTCGCTTCCCAGGATGAAAAACCTGCCTGCGTCGTGCAGCATGGAGCCAGCCGCCCGCCTGATCATGCCCGTGGCATAACCCGTATGCCGCGGAGGGAGCTACTGGACCTCTACGCGCAGGCCACGGTGGTGATCGTTCAGGGCGGTCCGGGCTCTATTCTTGACGCCCGCGAGGTGGGGCACCTGCCGATAGCCGTCCCGCGCCTGCCTGAGCTCAACGAAGTGGTTGACGGACATCAGGTGGCTTTCTCGCGCACCATGGCAGCCCACGGCAACGCCATCCTGGCGGAGGACTTCGAAACCTTCATCGAGAGGACCGAAGCCGCGCTGAGGAATCCCGGTTCAGTTCGCACACCGCCCAGGAACTCGGGTGCTACTGCCGCGGCGTACAAGCTCGGCCTGGCTGTGGACCGGCTGGACAAAGACCCCACCGGACCCATCGCAGTGCGGCGTATCCGTCAACTCCTGCTCAACCGGTAGCCCACCCGTCCATAGCCGGCCGCCCAGGAGGCGTGCTTCTCGCGTTGCGCTCCGCCCAAGGAGCACGCCTGGGCAGCCGGGAGCGGGCGACGCACGGCACCCCGACGCTTACCGGGCTGCCGCCGACTCCTGCACGAAAGAAGCCGCCGATTCGTCGCCGGAGGCGTCCTACTGATTACCCCGGCGTCGACTCAGCGCTGGAAGGGGAACTTGCCCGGAACCGGGCTGGACCAGCACCGGGCGGCCGCCAAGGTGGGGTACCGGAGGATCGGGAAGAGGGGTCGGCGGCGGCTGGGGATGAAGCCTTGGTCTCAGGAAGACTTCTACGCCGCCGACCCCGACTTAGGGGCCCGCGTGGGGCTGGCACTACGGGCTCTTCATTAATCGGAGCACGTCATACCGGTAGCTGGACCAGATCCCTCGGACCGGCCCAGCATGTCCAACGATAATCGAGCAGTCTTCAACTCTCACGAGTAGGAGGAACCTGAGTTGACGCACCAACTACCTAATCATTGCAGTTCTGATTACGTGCCTCCGCGACCGCTCCTACCCGATCAGCGGCGGGATGCCGGATATCCGCCTACTGCGAGTTCGAGCGGGTGCCGGAAGGGGCTTCGAAGACGGTCGCCAGCTCTTCCCGCCGGCTGATTCCGAGCTTGCTGTAGATGCGGTACAGGTGACCTTCCACCGTCCTTGCCGAGACGGTCAGCCGATCAGCGATCGCACGGTTCGACTCGCCGTTGACCGCAAGCAACGCAATTTCCCGTTCGCGTGCCGTGAGGTCACGGACCTGGTCAGCACTCCCCCCGATGAGTCCGTTGGCCCGCTCCATCAGTCCTGTGCGACGGCGGAGCGCTCTCAGTACTCCGCGCTGAGCTGAATGGTCACCACTTGCTGCATAGAGACGAAGCGCCCGGGCTGCGGCATCCACGGAGAGTGACTGCTTCTGGCTGTTTTCGGCGAGATCCCCCGCATGCTCCATCCTGGCCGGATTCTTGGTCAGGACCGCCTGCGCATACTCGGAAAGGATCCTTGCCTCGATGCCCTCGAATGAGGAGGTGAGCTGCGCGAGGCGCTCGACACGGCGTTCGTCACCGCAGAGGAGTGACATCTCGAGGATGTCCTTCTCGCAAGCCCACATGCCTCTTTCTCGGGCGGAGCCGGCGAGGTCGGCCAGGTGGGCAAGATGTTCGACAGTCGGTTCAAGCAGCACGAGGGCAGCGGCAACATGTGCCTTACCGATGAGAGAGAACGCCAGCGCACCGGTGTGGGAGAGACCAGCGAACTCCTCCGCAAGGCTCCGGGACCGTGCCTCCTGACCCACTGCTGCGGCAGCCCAGGACGCAACCGCGAGAACATAGGGGAGAACCACGTCCCGGTCCGACAACCGCAGGGTGGCGATGGCTGTTGACAACAGCGGGGACGCGCCATGAAATCGGCCTCTCCGGACCTCGAGGATCGCCTCGAATGCCGAGAGCGTCCCTGCTGAATAGAAGAGGCTGTCGCCTTCATCATCCTGATGCCCCCGCAAGACGGCTTCCGCCTCGGCGAATTCGCCGGTATGGATCAGCAGACTGAGGTGGCGAGTGAGTGTGAGGCTCTGGAATTCGGCCAGTGCGTGCGGTGCCCTCCCGATCATCCCGAGCGCGCGGGCTGTCAATTTCCGTCCCTCTGTCCCGCGGCCGGTCGCACCGAGAGCTTCACCGAGAAATGCGCAGGCCAGCACCGTGAGCTTCGCATCGGGGGTGGCGGATTCAAGAAGCCGCCGCAGCATCTCTTCTGCCTCGACGTACCGTCCCTCGAGATTCAGGGCGAAGGAGCCCAGGAGTTGCGCTTCGGACCGCGCATATTCCACGGATTCCATCGCGTCCGCTGGATCATCGAACCTCGTCGTGAGCAGTTGGTTCAAGCGGCGCACAGCCGCCTGTACGTCCTCTGCCGTTCCATGCACCGCGAAGGCCACCCGCGCTGCGAGAACCGCGGCTGCGGACAGCGTTTCCGGGTCCTTCGCCGTCTCCATGAGTGAGAAGACGGAGGCTTCCATCAGAACCGGTTGACCGAGGAGAAACTGCGCCCTGGCCATTTCGACCGCAGCCGCCGGCATACTCCCGCCTCCCTGGACAGCGCCGGCGAAACGCATGCCGGACTCGGGGTCGGAACGGCTCGTTGCCACATGCGCGGCGTCGAGAAGAATTGGATCATCGACCGTCACGCCGCAGTCGAGCGCCCAGTGAAGGTGCCGGATCCGGCCCTTGCCGAAAGGCGGGAGCCCTCGGCCCACATGAGTGACGCGCTCCCTCAGGGAGGCGCTCCGCGCGGCTGGAACGAGCGTCCGAACGATCCGACCGTAAAGGGGCGGATGACAGGCAACAAGTGAATTCTCGGCGGGAAGCGGCAGGAGAAGCCCTGCCGCGAGTAGCGCCCGAACGTCGTCGTCCCCACCCAGTGCGGAAAGATCCGTAATGGGAAGCTTCCCGGCAAGGGCTACCGCTCCCAGCATGTCGCTCTGTGCATCCGGGAGCTGACGCACCACGCTCGCGACCAGGTCGGACAGACCCGGATCAAGGCCGTCAGGTTTGGCAATGAGGACCCACGTCCCGTCGCTGAGTGCCAGGGCCTCGGTTCGAACGGCATGTTCGAGTAGCGAGCGGAGGAACAGCGGATTCCCCTCGGATTCTCCCATGAAATAGGCGCAGGCTCCCTGGGAGATCCTTCCTCCCAACCCGATCTCGCACACTTTCCGCACGTCCTCGAAGAGAAGGCTCTGCAGCTCGAACCGGGAGAGGAGCCCGTCCTCGCTGAGTGAGGAAAGCTCCTCGGAACGGCCAGGAACCTTCCTCGCGAACGCCAGGAGTTTGACGGTTCCAGCAGTGACGAGTTGTGCCAGAAGATGGCTGCTGTCCGGATCGAGGGCGTGGGCGTCGTCGACGATGATGACCACCGGCCTGCCGGCGGAACGCGTGCGGAAGTACAGAACGAGCGCGCGGAGCACTGAAACGGAACTTTCCATGTCCGCCGCGGACGCCGCAGTCAGCCAAGGCGTCAGGGCACCATAGGGAACATTGGCCATACCCGCTCCCGCGTGCAGCAGGAAAGGTACTGCAAAATCCTGCACGGTTCCTGTCAGATGGCGCGCCAGCGCGCTCTTACCCATTCCGATGGATCCGTAGACGATGGCTCCGCTGGACGTCCGCTCCTTCACACTGCCCAGCAACTCATCGACGAGGTCGTTCCGTCCCACAGGCACAGGCTCCCGAGGTGCGCTTGCCATTACTGTGTGCTGGTGCCCGGGAAAAGCTCGGCAAGCTCAGCGCGCGAACTCACACTCAGTTTTGAGTAGAGCTGATAGAGGTGGCCCTCGACAGTCCTCACCGAGACGCACATCTGCTGGGCAATGTCCCGGTTCGACGCACCTGCCGCCGCGGCGAACGCCACTTCCCTTTCTCTTTTGGTCAGGCCCTCCAGTTTCTGCCCAGTGGTGTTCAAGGCATCGACATCAGGAACCACGAAGCGTACGCGCTGCTGGATATTGCGTATCGCACGCTTGTCCGAGGAATTCTGGGCGAACTGCACGGCTGTCTGGGCGGCCTCCCGGGCGAACTTGTGGTCCCCCATGCCCGCCGCCATTTCCATGGCCTGTACCAGCAGTTCACTATCGCTGTTGCCGAGCCCCTTGGCGTAGGTTTCACATAGGCGCGCGTACGCTCCCTGGGCACCAGCCGACGTCGAGGCAAGGGGTTCGATGGCACTGCGATCACCCAGCCGGACGGCACTGCAGAGTGCGAAAAGCTGAAAAGCCTTGGTTCCACGGTTGGCATCGTTCCGAGCAAGGCTATGGAGATCTCTCGCCGCAGCTGCCTTCGATTCCATATGGGCGGATGCCAGGATCTGGAAGTAGCGGGCGGTCCGTTGGATTTTCCACGGGCTGCTGGATGAGGCCTCACTGAACGGGAGGTAATGGATGGCCTGCTTGATGTCGCCTTCAATCGCGTAGCAGTAGGCGATGCCCGCGGCTGCAGCTGGAAGAAGACCCTGCGGATCCCGAATCTGAAGCTGGTTGAATACCGGGATCAGAGACGACAACGCCGCTTCCGGCCGTCCGACCGACACCAGGGCAAGCCCCCGCGCCATGACTCCGCACGACTGGCCCGACATGTCGATTCCGGGAACTTCGAGGGCCGCCTGATTGAGCACCTGGACGGTGGATGACCGGTCACCGACCATGCGGTGGGCATCCTGGACCTGGGCCCAGGCGAGTTCTTTCGTATACCAGCTCAGTGAATCATCCGACAGGGCGACCGCCACCGCGTCTGCGAGTTCCAACGCCTCCAGCTGCTTGTTCGTCAGGATCCATGCCTCGCACAGCAGAGTCTGGAGACGGATCAGCATATTCGAAACGCGAGGACTGGTTTCCACCCACATGCGCTGCAGGAGGGCCTCATTCTCCCGGAAACGGCCCAGGTGCGAATTGAGTTCGGCGCGGGACAGCAGCAGTTCGTCCCAAAGGTGCGCCCGTCCCTGTTCGTCGAGGAGGCTTTCCTCCGCCTTGAGGATTTCCTCCGCCTCATCAAGCGGCCGTTCCGCGCCAGCCTCTCCCAGATGCCGAAGGATGTCCGCCCTGGCTATCTGTTGCCGGATACGGCTCTCGAGGTCAGGGTTACCATTGCCGGGCGAAAACTGGGACAGTGCCGCTTGGGCCCCCTCATAATCCCCGAGGCCGATGAGCGCTCGCAGCATTTCGACCGCACCGGCACCGCGCGGGCCGCCGTCGGGATGCAGGGTACTGAGGTCGAGGGCCTCGGCGTACCGCCCGCGGTGGTTTGCGCTCCGGGCCGCCAGGACCGCGGTGTCCGGATCCACGGGTAGCGCACATCTCCGACGCCACGCGACATGCGCTTCGACGTCGAGGCCCAGTATCTCCTGACCGTCAGCACCACCGACCAACTGGTTGTAGAGGACAAGTGCCTTTCCGTGCTGGATGGGCGCCGCGAGGGCATCCGAAAGGAAGGGCGTTGCGCAGCGCACGAGCACCGGAGTGCAGTGGTCCACCTGGATGAGCCCCAACGCCTGGAGCCCATCGATCGCCGTACCGTGACCGTCAGCCAGAAGCCTCGTCAACGGGAGGCGCCCGGCCAGGGCAATGAGGTCCATGAGGGAGCGTTGCGTCGGTGTGCAGTCCTTGAGGAGATCTGCCGCACCCACTGACGCCTCACTGCAGACGCTGAGCCGCCCGGGGACCACTGCCCAGGAACCCCCGCTCAGCACGAGTTGTCCCTGCGACCGGAGTTCGCGGAGGGCTCCCCTGAGGAACCTGGGGTTACCGGCACTTCGCTGCCGTGCCACACGAACGGCCTCGCCTGAGATAGGCGACCCGAGCTCGGCTTCGGCGAAGAGCGCTACTTCCTCGAAGGTGAATTCTTCGAGGTCGAACCGATGCAGCGAGCCTTCACTCCACAACGCCAGGAAAGCGGGGTCCACCCTTGAGAAGTCGCGCGTCGCCAGGATCACCTGCACGGTTCCGCCGAGCACCAGCTGGCTGAGGATCATGGACGAAGCGGCGTCCAGGTGCTCGGCATTGTCCACCGAGACCACTACGGGCCGGCCTTCTGCCTGGGCATCGAACAGTGCCCTGAGGCCCTGAAGAACCATGACTGGGTGCCCCAGGTGATCCGGCTCCAGATTCGACAGAAGGAAGTCGATAGCCCGGTACGACGAGAGCGCGGATTGCTCCGAACCCCGAACGCGCACGACATGACTGGTGGGGGCAGCGAGCTGAAGTGCCCGTTGGAGCAGTGCTGTCTTGCCGACACCTGCCGGCCCGACCAGGACTGCGCCTGCAGCAGGGCCGCCCGTGAGTAGCGCACCCAACTCATCGAGCGTCCGCGAACGTCCGATGAAGGACTGCGGAGTGGCATTCATGCCGGGTTTCCCGGCAGTGTTCCCTGAGATCCGATGCGCGAGAACAAGAATCGATGAGATCCCATGAGACGGCTTCCCCTTCCCCAGTCTGTGGAAATGCTTTTCCCAGCCTAGGAAGAGGAACCTGTGATTTCACGAGTGGTGCATGCGGGAAGAATCCGGATACTTACTCGGTTTCCCACTTACTCGCGAGAATGGCCTCGACAATCGGTTCCCGCTTTCTACTCGCCCACCCGCGCCACGTCCACCCGGTACTACCTATCCGAAGGCCGGATCACGTGCCTGGCGATGACCGAGTGGCAAGAGGCCTACGCGTTTCCGTCGAACAGGCTTGTCACCGAGCCGTCGTCGAACACTTCGCGGATAGCCCGTGCGATCAGCGGCGCGATGGAGAGCACTGTGAGCTGTGGGAATCTCTTCTCGGAGGGAATGGGCAGGGTATTGGTGACCACCACTTCACGGGCTCCGGATTCAGCGAGACGGCGTGCCGCGGGATCGGAGAAGACTGCATGCGTTGCGGCGATGATGACGTCCTTTGCGCCTGCATTCTTGAGAACCTGCACGGCTCCCGAGATGGTTCCACCGGTGTCGATCATGTCGTCGATGAGGACGCACGTTCGACCCTTCACCTGACCCACCACCTGCTTGGAAACCGCCTGGTTCGGTACGGTCAGGTCCCTGCTCTTGTGGACGAAGGCCAGCGGCGCTCCCCCGAGGCGTTCCGCCCACTGCTCCGCTACGCGGACCCGTCCGGTGTCGGGCGAAACGACAGTGACGTTGTCGGCGTCGACTCGTGACCGAATGTAGTCGGCGAGCAGGGGGATGGCCATGAGATGGTCCACCGGCCCATCGAAAAAACCCTGGATCTGCGAGGTGTGCAGGTCCACGGACATGAGCCGGTTGGCGCCCGCCGTCTTGTACAGGTCGGCGATGAGCCGCGCCGAAATGGGTTCGCGGCCACGGCCCTTCTTGTCCTGCCGGGCGTAGGGGTAGAACGGCGAGACGACCGTGATGCGCTTGGCCGAAGCCCGCTTGAGTGAATCGATCATGATCAGTTGTTCCATGAGCCAATTGTTCAGCGGTGCAGGGTGCGCCTGGATGACGAACACGTCGGTACCGCGGACGCTTTCGCCCGAGCGTACGTAGATCTCGCCGTTCGCGAAATCATAGGCAGAAACCGGCAGCAGCTCGGTCCCGAGCCAGGACGCGATCTCCTCGGCCAGTTCGGGATGTGCGCGCCCTGAGGCGAGCACCAGTTTCTTCTCGCCGCGTGCCGTAATCTCGCTCATGCGTGACCGCCTTCTTCTATGGGGGTGCTGGGGGTGTCGGTGGAAGCCAGGGGACGGGACGCTTCCGCGGCCTCCGCAGCGGCTGTTCCTGGGCGTTTTTCGGACACCCAGCCCTCGGTGGTCTGCTGCGGCGCGAAGCTCACGGCGAGCGCTCCCGGCGGTACGTCCTTGCGGATCACTGCCCCGGCTCCGGTGTACGCGCCGTTCCCGACGGTCACCGGTGCAACGAAAACGGTGTTGGAGCTGGTGCGGACATGGGAGCCGATCACCGTGCGGTGTTTGCTGACGCCGTCGTAGTTGGCTGTGATATTGCCGCAGCCGATGTTCGTGTACTCGCCGATCTCGGCATCGCCGGCGTAGCCGAGGTGGGACAGCTTGGAGCCGCGGCCCACCGTCACGTTCTTGGTCTCGTAGAAAGCCCCGATCTTCCCGTCCTCGCCAAGGACCGTGCCGGGGCGGAGGTAGGTGAAGGGCCCCACCGAGGCACCGGCGCCGATGCGGGCGCCTGTGCCGTGCGTGCGGATCACCGAGGCGCCCTCCCCCACCTGCACGTCGGTGAGTGTGGTGTCAGGTCCGACGACGGCGTCGCGCGCCACCTTCGTGGTTCCGTGCAACTGGGTGCCGGGCAGGATGGTCACGTCCTCCGCCAGCAGCACCGTCGCGTCGATCCAGGTGGTCGCCGGGTCCACGATGCTGACACCCGCACGCATCCACCGCTCAAGGACGCGGCGGTTCAATTCCGCGCCGAGATGTGCCAGCTGGACCCGGTCATTCGCGCCTTCCACCTGCCAGCGGTCGGTGGCCACGATCGCAGCCACGCGCCCGCCGCCGGCCCGGGCAATGCCGAGCACATCCGTCAGATACATCTCGCCCTGCGAGTTGTCAGCGTCCACCTGTAGCAGTGAACTGCGCAGGATTCCGGCGTCGAAGGCATAGATGCCGGAATTCACTTCACGGATGTCCAACTGCGCTGCCGTAGCGTCCTTGTGCTCCACGATCGCCGTGACGGTGCCGTCGGCAGCACGCTCGATACGGCCGTAACCGGTTGCGTCATCAAGGACTGCGGTCAGGACCGTGACGGCGTTTCCGCCGTCGTTATGTGCCTTCACCAGTGCCACCAGCGTTTCGGAGGTGAGCAGCGGCACATCGCCGTAGGTCACCACAACGGTGCCGCTGAGGGGCCGGCCGGCGTCCACGTCCAGCGCGTAAAGTGCGACCTGCACGGCGCGGCCGGTGCCCGGGACGTCATCCTGGTCGATCAGGTGAACCCCGTCGTCGAGCTCGGCGATGTGCCGGGCCACGCGGTCACGCTCATGCCGGACGACGACGGCGAGCGCCTCCGGTTCGAGCCCGCGCGCAGCCTCGAGTGCATGGCCCACCATCGAAAGGCCGCCGAGCTGGTGCAGGATCTTGGGGATACGCGACTTCATCCGGGTGCCGGCACCGGCAGCGAGAACGATCACTGCGGCCGGAGGGGAGAAGCCCGGAAGGGACGGCTTGGCAGTGTCTGCGTTCTGGGGGCTCACGAAGAAGCGCTCCTACCTGGTTCTGATCGGCCGGACGGACCCGGCGCAATTCTACGCGGCACATTCGGCCGTTCCGCCCATAGGATTCGAACCTATACTCCACAGCTCCAAAGGCTGGGGTGCTGCCATTACACCAGGGCGGACCGCGCCGTGCCCTGCCGGGACGGCGGGGCACCTGCGCACGGTTATCTAGTTTGCCACGTCCCGGCGCCCGACCGCGAGCCGGGACGACGGGCTGCCCTAGGACGCACTTTCCAGCGCTGATATGCGCTCCTTCACGAGCTCCGCAATCCGTTCGTGACCGGCGTCGTTCGGGTGGAAGGCGTCCGAGATCCCCAGCCAGGTCGGGTTTCCCTCCGGACCGCGTAGGCCGGTTTCCCCGAAAAGGCCCGACAGCGGTTGAAACACGCCACCGCGGCTGGTGCACTCGCGCTCGATGGCGTCGTCGAACCCGGTAGTTTGGTCCGACGCCGGATACCAGACTCCGAGGCACACGAGCTGTACGCCGGGAGAAGCTTCTTCGAGGTCATCCAGATACGTCGCGTACTGGATGCCGAAGTTCCCGACGGGGTTGTTCCGCCCGATGTCGTTGGTTCCCAGCTCCACTACGGCGAGGTCCACGCCGCGCGGAACCTCGAACCCGTCGGCCACCTCCTGCACCGTGAAGCCCGCATGAAAGGTCCCGGTGACGGATCCGGTTCCACCCTCGGTCAGCCACTCCTCCACGAGTCCCCGGAAGCTCAACTCCTCGGTGGTGGCATGCCAGCCCTCCGTGATGGAATCCCCCGACAGCAGGACGGCCTCAGGTGGCCGACCGGCAGGGGATCCGCTCGGGAGCTGCGTCTCCGACGGTCCGGACCCACCCGGGGAACACGAAACCAGCACGGCGCCGGCTGCGAGGAAAGCGGCCGGCATCCGGAGCCCGCGAGCCGGAAGCCCCCGGGCGTGGCCGCCCACGACCATGGGGTCGGAACGGGTGCCGGGCAATTGATGGATCGGCCTCATGGGGCTACATTACGACCATGCGCCCACCACGCCCCGAGATGTCCGATCCCAAACCTCCCCCGGCACTGGCTCCCCGCGAACCGAACACCGAGGTGCGGGTTTCGGGCAGGCTCTGGACGGCGAGCTTCCTCGTCGGCGCTCTTGCACTGGTCGTCGCCTTCCTGGACCGCACGACCCACCTGGACTTCCTGAGGGAGACTGCAGGCGGCCTCGGCACCGGACTGGAGCCCGACGAGATCGACATTGTCATCGGCCTGGCGTTCTGGGGAACACTCGGTGCGCTCCTCTTCGTCATTCTCGTCGAAATGATCCTCGTGCGGCCGCTGCTGAGGGGCGGCGGCTGGGCGCGCTGGGCCTTGCTCGGCGCGCTCGTGCTTCAGATCGGTGCCGCGCTCCTGGCGACCGCCTTCCTCGCGGGATCCGGCACGGGTTTTCAGCCGGTCCCCCTCCTCGCGATCGCCTCGGCAGTGCTAGCCTGCGCGGCGCTTGTCGCCTGCCTGCTCCCCGGAGCCACCCGGTGGTTCCGGTCCGGCCGGCTGACCAGCCAGCGCCGGCCCGCCTGAGTTCCGCTGCTGCTGGTGCTGCTCCGCGAGTAGCGCCTCACAGCTGCGCACCACCACCTGGCAGGCCTCAAGTGCCGTGCGGTCCGTCATGGGGTTCTCGGACACCAGGCGCCACCGGTGCAGGCTCCCCAGCGCCTGTGAACGAAGCTCCTGTGGCGTTGCGGTGTCGGCGAGCCCCAGGCGGGCAGCAGCGGCGATCCCGGAACCGCCGATGAGCCGCTCGGCGTCGGCCGCCTGCTGCGGGGCGAGGGGCACCTCCTTGCCCCGCAGCCTGGCCAGCAGGCGCAGCTCAGCGAACTCATGGGCTCCTGACTGGATGCGCTCCACCATCGCGGCCAGATGTGCTGCTTCCTCCCGGGGATGCTCCTTCAATATCGTCTGCACTGCACTGAGTGCAGTGCGTGCCCGGAGCTGGGCGGCACGGGCTTCGAACTGCCGTGTGACAAGCAACAGCAGATCGTTGAGCCCGCTGCGTTTCGCCAGTTCGCGCGCCAGTGCCGTCGGCTCGGTGATGTCATTCCGCAGCAGGACCGAGGCCAGCCGAATGCCGAAAAGGCCATACCGATCGAGCAGCGATGCGCGCTCCTCGGCGCTGATGTCCAGGCCCGGATTCGAACGGCAGAAGCGGTCCGCCGAGATGAGCATGCGTTCACGCTCCGCTTTCTCGAGCCGGGCGAGTTTGAGGAGGGCGTTGAATTCACTCTGGCGCAACGTACGGGCGCTTTGTGCGAGCAGGCCGGCTATGGGAACGACCCCGAGCGCAAGCGCGCGCAGTGCAGGGTCGTTACGGTAGCGCTCGGTGATCTTCCCTGCCGACAACAGTGAGTCGATGCGGCCGGCTCCGACCTCGTCGGCCCGCGACAGGACGGCCAATGCGTTGACCGTCCCCGAACGGCCGGCACTGGTATCACGGAAAGCCTCGAGGAACTTGAGATCCGAGGCATGCAGGTGGCGCATGAGGTAGATGACGGCGTCCGCCTCGGACGGCGTGTCCTCGGGCGTCAGGAAGTCAGTGGTCCGTGCCGAGACGTCGGACGACAGGGATGCGATCCCGGGGGTGTCGATCAGGGTGAGGTGGCGGAGGCTTTCAGCCGGCCAGTCGACCACGAGTCGTTCGATGTCCGCCGCGCGGGTCTGTCCGAGTTCGAACTGGAGCCGGCCCTGGACGCGCCGCACGGCAAGCGCCCGCGGTTTTCCGTCGAAGGGATAGAGCGTGATGCGGGGGGTATCCGCGTAGCGGTACCACGTGACGACACGTGTGCATTCACCGGTATCGGTGGGAGCTACCTCTTCCCCGATGATGGCGTTGAGCAGCGTGGACTTCCCTGCCTTCACCATGCCCGCGACTGCGACGCGCAGTGGTTCGTCGAGCCGCCGGGCGTAGCCTTCGAGCTCGTCCCGCAGCTGCGGGTCATCGCCGTAGACGTCGATCGCCGCGGAGACAAGCCCGACGACGGCCGCGCCGGTGCCGTTCATGTCGCCGCCGCGACGGCCAACTGCGGCTCAAGCGCCCGCGCCTGGCGTCGCAGGGCTTCAACCCGGCCAAGTTCGACCTTGAGGGTACGAACGCGCTGACCGGTCTCCTGGGTCAGCGTCGAGGCAGTCCGCTGGGCTGCTGAAACCGAGTCCGCCAGCGACCGGTGGTGCTCCTCGGCAAGGTCCGTGAAGTGGTCACGCGTTGAACGCTGGACCAGCCGGAGGCGGTCCTTGAGTTGCTTGCCGACCTGGAAGACGACGTCGTCGATCTGGCGGCGGACAAGCGCCTTGGCCTCGCCCTGGCGGCGCTTCAATCGGGCTTCCTTGTCCTCCGTGTACGCCTTACGCCCAAGGAGGAGCCCGGCACCCACCGATATCGGGTTGATGAGGGCCATGCCGACGATTCCGGTGAGGAGGCCGAACATCAGCACGCCGCCATACGAGCCCCTCATGCCGATCAGGACTTTCTGTCCGGCGCCGAGAACCCCCGGGTCGAGCGTCGGCACCTCTTCCACGGGGTCCAGAACGTGCTCGGTGCTGGAAACCTGCAGGAGTGGCAGGGCCACCTCATCCTGTGCGAACAGCTCTGCCACCTGCTGCGCGAGCCACTGTGCCCGCTCGTTGGTCCAGACGAAGGTATCCGATACCGCTGAGGCGATGCGCTGTTCAAGCCAGTCGGCGAACTGGTCCCACGACGGTCCTGGATCCCCCGCGTCGATCGCTGTTTCGGCCTCCCGCTGGATCTTGCGCAGACGGTCACGAAGATCGTGTTCCATATCGGCGATGAGGTCGGTCACGCCGTCGTTCAGGGTCGTCTGCCAGCGCGCTGACCGTTTACGCTGGCGGTCTGCCTTTGCCTTCGACTCCTCCAACTCTGCAAGCATGAGCGGAACGCCCTCCGGATTCTCGAGGGCATTGAGCTCCGCCTGAAGCGAGAGCCGGAGGTGTTCGGCAGTGGAAAGCAGATCCTGGGCCACCGAGCGCCGCTGGAGCCGCTCCGCCTTCCCGACGATCTCCTTCCGCAGGTAGCTGACCAAAGCCGGGAATCCGGATTCCTCGTTGAGCTCGGCATCATTGAGGCGCGCGGCGTGCAGCCTGAGGTCCGAGGACACCGGCATGAGCGGCACCTCCGAATACTCCGGGCCCAGACGCGCCAGGTGTGCGCGGTCCAGTTCGGCCACCCGGCGCCACTGGGGATAGAAATCGGTCTTTGACAGGACACAGCCGACGTTCGGCACGATCCGCATGGCCTGGCGCAGGAAGCGGAGTTCGGGCTCTGTGTATTCCTGGGATGCATCGGACACCAGGATCATGGCGTCCGCGGTGGGCAGGGCAGTCAGGGTGGCGAGTGAGTGCGCGGAGTCCAAACCACCCACGCCCGGAGAATCGATCAGGGAAAGCCCGTTCGCGAGGATCTTGCGGGGCAGGCAGACCTCCGCGGCAGCAAGCCGCTGCTTGTTGGCGGGGTTGCCCCGCTCCGAGACGAAGTCCGCGATGGCGTCGAGGGACACCGGGCGTCTCTCCATTGCCGGCTCACCGTCGCTCTGCTCAGTGCTCTCGCTCGGCGCTATGACCACCGCTGTGGCCGGAGTGCCGTAGCGGACCACGGTAGGAACCGAGGTGGCGATGTCGTCATCGACGGGACAAACCGGTGCATTGACGAGGGCGTTGATGAGCTGGCTCTTACCCTGTTTGAACTCCCCCACCACGATGACCCGAACATCCGGGTCAGCCAATCGGCGTTGTGTCTGCTCAAGGCGTTGCCGCAGGTCCGGGCGCTCCCCTGCGCTCACCAACTCGATGCCGCTCTCCACCAGCTTGACCAGCTCAACCACAGTGACACTCCTTTGTGCAGGACGATTATGGCCAGACCCCGAAAACCGGCCCAACGGGATGTCGTGCATCCCGTTGGGCCGGTTCCGTGAGACCGGGCTTGCTGCTTGTCTACTACGGTGCGGCGTACCTTCTACAGTGCGACCTCATCGACCAGGACGACTGCTTCGAGTTCAACCTCGTTGTCCTTGATGATGGTGGAATCATCGATCGAGTTGTCGTTGAAGGAGTCCTCCAGCTCGACATCGATTTCCGTGGTCTCCTCGTTGAAGGAGTCCTCCACCTTGACCTCCGTCGTCTCCGAGTTGTCGTTGAAGGAGTCCTCGACCTTGACGTCGACCTCGGTGTTGGTCGAGTTGTCGTTGAAGGAATCCTCCACCTTCGTGGTCTCCGAATTGTCGTTGAACGAATCCTCGACCTCGACCGACTGGTCCGTGTTGAAGGATCCATCGGCATCGATCGAGTTGTCGACCGAGTTGTCGTTGAGCGAGTCATTCAGTTCGACTTCGGTGTTGACCGAGTTGTCCGAGTTGTCGGTGTTGAAGGAGTCCTCGATCTCCACCTCGGCATCGATCGAGTTGTCGGTGTTGAAGGAGTCCTCGATCTCCACCTCGGCGTCGATCGAGTTGTCGGTGGTGGTCGAGTTGTCGTTGAACGAATCCGTGATGTCCACATCGGCATCGATGGAGTGATCGGAGTTATCGGAATTGTCCGAGTTGTCCGAGTTGTCGTTGAACGAATCCTCGATGTCGACATCGGCTTCGATGGAGTTGTCCGAGTTGTCGTTGTACGAATCCTCGACCGAGTGATCAGAGTTGTCGGAGTTGTCGTTGAACGAATCCACGACGGTCGTGTTTCCGACCGCCACGGTTGCGGAGCCCTCAGCGGTGATCGTGGTGGAGTTGTCTTCCGAGTTGTCCACGGAGTTGTCTTCGGAATTGTCCAGGGTGGTGTCTCCGGAGGTGCTGGAGTTCACGACGACTGCCTCGTCACCGGAGGCGATGTATGCGTCGTTGTCGAACATCTGCGTTACGTCGCCTTCAGCCCAGATGTTCTGGTTCACCGACTGGTCAACACTGGTATCGCGGTCGTCCACCGTGACCGTGTAGGAGTAGTTGTTGACGACGTGCATGATCTGCTGCACGGCGTGGCCATGGTCGTCAGAGCCGTGGTCATGGCCGTGGCCGTAGTCCTCGTCATCGTCATCCTTGCCGTAATCCTTGTCGTCCTTGTCCTTGCCGTAATCCTTGTCGTGCTCGTCCTTGTCGTCCTTGTCCTTGCCGTAATCCTTGTCGTGCTCGTCCTTGTCGTCCTTGTCGTCCTTGTCCTTGCCGTAATCCTTGTCGTGCTCGTCCTTGTCGTCCTTGTCGTCCTTATCCTTGCCGTAATCCTTGTCGTGCTCGTCCTTCTCGTCCTCGTCCTTGCCGTAATCCTTGTCGTGTCCGTGGCCGTGCTCGTCCTTGCCGTAATCCTTGTCCTCGTCCTTGTCGTCCTTGCCGTAATCCTTGCCGTGGTCGTGGCCGTGGCCCTTATCGTCCTCGTCCTTGCCATAGCCCCCGCCGTGGCCCTTATCGTCCTCGTCGTCCTTGCAATGGCCGTCGTCGTCCTTGTCCTTGCCGTAATCCTTGTCGTGCTCGTCCTTGTCGTCCTTGTCGTCCTTGTCCTTGCCGTAATCCTTGTCGTGCTCGTCCTTGTCGTCCTTGTCGTCCTTGTCCTTGCCGTAATCCTTGTCGTGCTCGTCCTTGT